>CAYVIN010000119.1:0-10429 GCA_964451375.1 uncultured Sulfuricella sp. | reverse complement strand
CTGAAGGGCATAAAGGAGAGGGGCGGGGGAGAGGGCAGCGGTGCTCGAATTCAGGAAAACGGTGATTTATTTCGCCAACCCGGCAATTCGGAAAAAGATGTGTGCATACGGTAGCCCGCAGGCGGGAGAGGGGTTGGGGAGAGCGCGGCGGCATAGAGGTGAAGTTGGTCGAAGTCGCACCATTCTTTTCCCATGGCCCACTTGCGTGGACGAGGGGAGAAAACCTCATGAATCCTTGCCCTATTTCGTGTTTTGGAGAAACGTCATGCAGGCTGCGAACTTTAACCTCCCGGACTATTTTGCCCGTATCGGTTACGCCGGTGAAGCGCGCGCCGACCTCGCCGGCATCAGCGAGTTGATGCGCTGCCAACTGTTCAGTGTGCCGTTTGAAAATCTCGATGTGCAGGCCGGCAAAATCGTTTCCCTCGCGCCCGAGGATATCGTCGCCAAAATCGTCGGTCAGCGGCGCGGCGGCTATTGTTACGAGGTCAATGGCCTGTTTGCGATGGCGCTGGAAACACTCGGCGTACCCTACCGCTTGGTTGCTGCCCGCCCGATGTTTTACCCGGTGCGTCGCCCGCGCACCCACATGGCGCTGGTGGCGGAAATCGACGGCGGGCAATGGCTGATCGACCTGGGTTTCGGCAGCTATGGCATTCGCGCGCCGTTGCGTCTCAACGGCGACGGCGCGGTGCAGCAGGATCACGACACTTATTTGCTGAGCCGTCCCAATGACCGCGAATATCTGCTGCAAGCCCGCGTGGACGGTCAATGGGCCAACCAATACGGCTTTGATCTTTCCTATCAGGAATGGATAGATTTCGTCCCCGCCAATTACCTCAATTCCACCCATCCCGACGCCATTTTCGTGCAGAAACTCCTGGTCGTCCTGCACAACCCCGAAGGGCGCGCCATCCTCCTCGGCGACCGCCTGAAAACCGTCACGCGCGGCGCAACCGCCACCCGCGAGATTCCTGCGGAAGACGTGGCGACCGTGCTGCGCGAGGTGTTTGGGTTGACGGTGGCGGAGTGAAGGGCGGGTTCAACCTAAAAACCTCAGTTGAACGGGTTGGAGTGTGCGGTTTTGCGGGTGTACCCCAAGGGCACTTCCCTTCGGGGCGCAAGCAAGGCGCGACGACGAGTAATGGCTATTCCATTGCGAGGAGGAGTAACGCAGCCATGCGCCCGCAAAACCGTGCAATCCAGCCCGTAGCGCTCTCACCAAACGGGTGAGCGCCAAATCAGGGGCAAAGTTGTTTAGAGCCAACACCCTATGCTTCATGGCAAGCGGTCAACTGAGGTTTTTAGGTTCAACATCGTGACGAACTTTTGTCGGGCCGAAATCCTCTCAATGGGCTAAGAGCCTAAATCGGCAAAAACACCACCGTCGCCACGCTTTGTAACACCCGCACCAGAGTGCGGTGGTTTTTTTCCGCCGCGATGCGCGCCAGGGTGTCCTGATGGGCAACCAGCTTGCCGAATTCCCGCTCGAAGCTGAGGTTTTTTACCGAACCCTCGGTTTCGTTGCCCAACAGGAACGGTTCGCCGCGTGAATTGCGGTCGTGGTTGAGCTTCCAGGCGGCGGTTTCGTAATTGCGCGCGCAGTTGTAGAGTTTTTGTGGAACCAGTTCTTCGAAGGCGAAAATCTCGATTTTGTCGTTGTAGGCAGCCTGGGTCATGGTGACCAGGCCAACCATGTAGGCGAGCACCCGGTCGCCGCTGTAATCTTCGCTGAAAGCCAGTTGCAGCGCCTGTGCGCCGCGCCGGTAATCAAGCTCGCGAAAACCCCAGTCGTGCGGTCGGTCGAACAACAGCGCAGTAATGGCTTCCGGGCTGGGCTGCCCGGTTTTACGCCATTCGCGGGGATTGCGCCGGTACAGCTTTTCCATCAGATGGCGCAATACCGTAAAAGTCTCGCGGTAGTGAATTTCCGCGACGATGTCGATATCGGTTTTGGCAAAGGCGGAAAAACTGAAATCCGGGGCAAAACGGCTGCCGTCGGGCCGCCGCGCCGGCGCTGCGCAGGCGCTCAGCGCCAGCGCCAGAACTGCCAGAATGAAGTATTTCAATGCAGGGTTGCTCCCGCCGGCGTCGTGATTTCTGCCGAAAATATCTGTTCGGCGTCGATTCTGTCGTAGCGGTAAACCTGATTGCAAAACTCGCAGCGCACTTCCACTTCGGTTTTTTCCTCAAGCACCGCGAAAACCTCGTCGCGCCCCACCATGCGCAGCATCGCGCCAACCCGTTCCGGGGAGCAGGAGCAGCGGAAACACACCGGCGCAGGATCGAACAAACGGACATTTTCTTCGCCGAAAAGACGCCGCAGCAGTGAATAAACCGGCAATCCCAACAGTTCCTCGGACTTCAACGTAGCGCCCAGTTGCGCAATGCGATTCCACGCATCGAGATCGTGTTCCGTCACACCCGGCAGTTTTTGCAGGAGCATCCCGGCGGCGCTCCAGTCGTCGGCGGCGAGGATCAGGCGGGTATCGAGCTGTTCGGAGCGCTGCATGTAGTTTTCCAGCACGGCGGCGATGCTCTCGCCTTCCAGCGCAACGATGCCCTGGTAAGGGCTTTTCCCGTCGCCCGGATCGAGGGTGATGACGAAATGGCCATCACCGACCAGTTCCGCCAGCGTCGCCGTAGCGGGAATCGCATCATCCCATTTCGCTGTGGCGCGCATCGCCAGGTCTGCGCCGCATTCCACCACCAGCAGGCGCAGCGGCCCGCTGCCCTGCACCTGCATGATCATCGCGCCGGAAAACTTGAGGGTTGCCGACAGCAACGCCGCCGCCGCCATCAGTTCACCCAGCACCCGGCGCACCGCCGGCGGATAATCATGGCGTTCCAGGACAGCCCGCCAGGTGTTGTCGAGTTGCACGAATTCACCGCGCACAGCGGTATTTTCAAAGAGAAAGCGGTGTAACGCGTCACGTGGTTCCATTATTTTTTCTTGAGTTTTACGGTGTAGAGGCTCTCGGGAAGCGCGCTGTTGATGTCGAAAGCCACCCCGGCGGCAATGCCCACCCGGGCGATGTCTTCGGCGCTCATGTTTTCCTGGTCGTAGACGGTGAACATCGCGCCCAGCGCGTATTCGCGTCCCGAGCCGATGGCCCAGAATTTCTTGTATTCGAACACCTCGCGCATCGAATAGATGCCGAATATCCCGGCGGGATTGGCGATCAACGCGGTGATCTGGCTCGATTCGTAAGGGTCTTCCTCTTCTTCCTTGGGGTTGAGGAAACACTCTTCCTTGAGCAGTGGATGAATGCGGCGAAAACTTTCGTAAATGTCGGCGCGGTTGTGGAGCTTCATCTTGGTATTGCGGGCGATCAGGTTTTCCAGCACCAACTGGGTGGCCGCGCTGCCCGCCAAGCCGATGTGGGAATCGCCGCAGGACATGATTTTGTCGTGGGCGACATCGAAATCCGAAGACAAACGCATGTCCCCGAAAGTGGTGAGACTATCGGCGGCGATAGCCGCGATACCGTTCTTTCTAACGACGACGATGGTCGTCATGGGCTTCCCCAAAAGGAGTAAAATGGAATATTACCATTTCATTTCCGCCTGCCGAATGGACAAGGAAAAAATCGACCACTGCATCGAAGCGCTGTGCAACAGAGGCTGCCGCGAAGTCACCCGCACCATCGGCATCATGGAACGCCACGAAACGCTCCCCGAAACCGCCGCTCTGACCCCCGAAGAACACGCCGCCGTACTCCACGAATTGCAGGCCATCATGGCGGTGTACGACAAACCCTGCGATATCTGAAAAAGTGATTTGGCGTAGCGCTACGTCAATTGAACAATCTGATTCAAAACACCGCAAACCTCCGCAAACCGGGCGTCCGTCAGCCGTTTCATGGGGCGCGGCATCGCGGATACGCCAGTCAAAGGATTTGGGCTGGTGGCACAATACGTAACCGGTTTTGTCCTCGCCGGCGCTTTTTACCGAACCCAGCGCTACTGTGAAGGGATTGTCGGCGTTGTATTCCGCCGTTGTCATGGGCAAGCCGATGACCAGGGATGTGCGTTCATTAAAAACACGGGAAGACAGGACAAGAAACGGATGGCGGTCACGCATATCCCGACCGGCCTGGGGATTGCAGTCGATTGGAAATTGGTAAATATTTCCCTGTTTGCCTACAATAGCCAGACTGTCTAGTTAATCGGGAGGCCACCATGCAGACATGGCAACTACAGGAAGCCAAGAACCGCCTGAGCGAAGTGGTTCGCCACGCCCACCAGGGGCCGCAACTGATTACTCTGCGTGGCAAGGAAGAAGCCGTGGTGCTGAGTTTCGACGATTATCAGAAGCTCACCCAGCCGCGCAAAACCTGGGCGGAATTGCTCGGCGAAATGGCGCAGACCGGGATCGAACTCGATCTGTCGCGCAGCCGGGATAGTGGTAGAAGCATCGAACTATGAAATACCTGCTCGACACCTGTGTGCTTTCGGAGGCCTGCAAGGCGCAGCCGAACGCCGAGGTGATGGCCTGGCTGAACCAGCACGACAGCGAAAGTGTCGTCAGCATTCTGAGCTTGGGCGAAATCCGCAAAGGCATCGCCAAACTCGAATCCAAAACCGGGCAGCGCAACGACCGGTTGAATGATTGGTTCGAGCAACTTGCCGCCGCCAAAAGAGATTACATTCTGCCGCTTGACTTGCGCGTTCTCACGATCTGGGGCGACCTTACCGGACAGGCGGAAGCGCAGGGAACGCCGCTGCCGGTGATCGACAGCCTGATCGCGGCAACCGCGCTGGCCCATAATCTCACGCTCGTCACCCGCAACATCGAGGACTTCCGGAGTCGCGGCGCAAACACCTTCAACCCCTGGCAATAGGGTTATCTCCCGTGATAAAAGGGGAGGGCAGAGAGGGTAATTACCCCCGCTTCTTGCGCGCCTCGAAATGCGCGACTGCGCGCATGATTTCGCTGTAGGGCAGATTCGCCAGGCCTTCGAAATCGTCCCGCGCCTGGGCGACCAGGTCGGCGATGTCTTCAATCGGGGCATTTTCGTTGGCATCCGGTTCGACTGCGCGAAACAGGCCGCGCAGGCCGCCGCACTGGACTTTTAGCTCCTTGGCGTGGGGAAGGACGGTGACTTCGGTGACGTGCAGCGCGAAAGCGGCGTTTTCATGGAGCAGGGCCAGCAATTCCTTGCATTCCGCCTGTGCCGCCGGTTCCATGCAGCCTATCGCCACCCGCTCGCCGATGCCGATGCGTCGCGCATTGCGGCAGCCGTTGCGGCAGATGATCAGCGCTTTCTCGAACGGACATTCGTTGCGGTTCAGCGCGTTGTAGGTTTCCCGGTAAGCGTTTTCATCCATGTTTTTTAAGGTGCGGCGGATTCAATAATCATCCCCGACCATCGGTTCCGGTTCACGTTCCTCGGTCAGCAGCATTTCCGCCTTGAAAGCATCGTCGGCGAATACCACTTTGACGCTGTACTTGTCGCCGGGTTGCATTGCCGCGCGCTGGGTTTTTGAAAAGGCGCTGGCTTCCTTGAAGGTCTCGAACGCCTGGAGTTGTTCGAGTTGCTTGAAGGGCGGGATGATTTTATATACGAAATAAGGCATGGATATTTCTCACTTGAGGGTAATCGTCTTGACCGGCGGGATCGTTACACGCCGCCACTGGGTCACGGCCAGCCGTAACAGGTCGGCGAGGCTGGCGTCGCGGGCTTCCTCAGGCAAGTCCTGGCCGAGGAAACCCAGCACGTCGCGCAATACTAGCACGGGCTTATCCGCCGACACAGCGGGGGCGAGGGTCTGCTTGCTGAGCTTTTCGCCGTACGCATTGACCGCCACCGGCAGATGCGCATAGGCTGGGGTGGGCAGGCCGAGCAGGCGTTGCAGGTAGATCTGGCGCGGCGTGGAGTCGATCAGGTCGCAGCCGCGCACTACCTGGGTAAAACCTTGTTCGGCATCGTCCACGGCGGTCGCCAGTTGGTAGGCGAACAGCCCGTCGGCGCGGCGGATCACGAAATCGCCGACTTCGCGGGCCATGTCCTGGATCATCCGGCCCTGGATGGCGTCGGCGAATTCCAGTGGAGGGCCTTCGACGCGCAGGCGCACGGCGCGCGGGCTGCGCCCCGGCGCGAGGCCGCTGCGGCAGGCACCCGGATAAATCACCGCGCCGTCCGGCCCGAGCGCCGAATCGGCGATTTCGCGGCGGGTGCAGGCGCACGGGTAGGCGACGCCGAGGTGTTCCAGTTCCGTAAGTGCTGCGCGGTAATGTTCGCTGCGCCGGCTTTGGTAGACCACCTCGCCGTCCCACTCCAGGCCGAAAGCTTCCAGGGTGCGCAGGATGTCGTCGGCAGCGCCCGGCACACAGCGCGGGGTGTCGAGATCGTCGATGCGCACCAGCCATTCGCCGCCCTGCGCGCGGGCGTCGAGAAAGCTGCCCACTGCCGCAACCAGCGAGCCGAAATGCAGCGGGCCGGTGGGGGAGGGGGCGAAACGTCCGCGATATCTGGGGGTGTCCATGCGTCCCATTTTATCCGTGAATCGTGTAAAGTTGCGCCCCATGCTAGTCCTCGGCATCGAAACCTCCTGCGACGAAAGCGGCGTTGCGCTCTATCACACGGAGCGCGGCCTGCTGGCTCACGCCCTGCATTCGCAGGTGGCGATGCACGCCGAATATGGCGGGGTGGTGCCGGAACTGGCGTCGCGCGACCACATCCGCCGGGTCTTGCCGCTCACCCGCAAAATTCTCGGCGAAGCCAGCTGCCAAATTTCCGATATCCAGGCCATCGCCTATACCCAGGGGCCGGGCTTGGCCGGGGCGCTGCTGGTCGGCGCGAGCATCGCCGCCGCGCTGGGCTATGCGCTGAAAGTGCCGACGCTGGGTGTGCACCATCTCGAAGGCCATCTGCTCGCGCCGCTGCTGGAAGCCCATCCGCCGGAATTTCCCTTCGTCGCCCTGCTGGTTTCCGGCGGGCACAGCCAATTGATGCGGGTGTCCGGGATCGGTGAGTATGAAACGCTCGGCGAAACCCTGGATGATGCCGCCGGGGAAGCCTTCGACAAAACCGCCAAGCTGCTTGGTCTGGGTTATCCGGGCGGCCCGGCCTTGTCGAAACTTGCCGAAACCGGCCAGCCGGGGCGTTTCAAGTTGCCCCGCCCGATGTTGAATAGCGGCGACCTGAATTTCAGTTTCAGCGGCCTGAAAACTGCGGTGCTGACGCTGGCCAACAATCAGGAATTGACGCCCCAGACCGTCGCCGACATCGCCCGAGCCTTCCAGGATGCCATCGTCGAAGTGCTGGTGAGTAAATCGGTCGCGGCGTTGGCGGCCACTCGCATGGAACGGCTGGTGGTGGCGGGCGGGGTCGGCGCGAACCGCCAGTTGCGCGACGCCATGAGCGCACGGGCAGCCAAACGGGGCTTCAAGGTGTTTTACCCGAAACTCGAATTCTGCACCGATAACGGCGCGATGATCGCTTTTGCTGGGGCGATGCGTCTGAAACACGGCGAAGGCGCACAAAATGGCGCATTCACGGTGACGCCGCGCTGGCCATTGGAACAAATCAGCGCGCCGCGCGTGATATAATTATTCACTAACCTATTTAAACGTTTCAGGAAACAATGAAGCTTATCCTTACGCTGACCAGCCCTTTCGCCCGTAAAGTCCGTATTGTCATGGCGGAAAAAAGGATCGAATACGAAGCCCAGGTGGAAAACCCCTGGCTTCCCGATACCAGCGTTACCAATTTCAACCCGCTCGGCAAAGTGCCGGTTTTGGTGATGGATGACGGCACCTGTGTATTCGATTCGCGCGTCATCGTCGAATATCTCGACATGGTTTCCCCGGTGCACAGACTGATCCCGGAAAGCGTCCGCCAGCGCATCCAGGTGCGGCGCGGCGAAGCCCTTGCCGACGGGATTTCGGAAGCCGCCGCGACGATTTACCTGGAAGGCAAACGCCCCGAAGCGCAACGCAGCCTGGACTGGATCGTCCTCCAGCAGCGCGCCATTGATCTGGGCCTGAAAGCCCTGGCCGACGATTTCGGCGAAAAGAAATGGTATATGGGCGAAACCTACAGCCTCGCCGACATCGCCATCGGCAGCGCACTTGGATACCTCGACCTGCGTTTCCCGGAAATCGACTGGCGCGCGACCTACCCCAACCTCGCCAAGTTCGAGGAGCGCATGGAAAAGCGCCCGGCTTATATGGAAACCATGCCGCCGCGTTAATATCGCAACAAAAGAATGTTCAGCCGGGTCTTTTGACCCGGTTTTTCTTTGTGTGTAGCAATTGTTACGGAAGCCGCGACATGGCGGGCGTAGATTTCTCCTCACTGCATCCCGCAGTGTTTTTTGGAGATCGTCATGCAAAGCGGAATCCACGATTTACTCTGGATTGCCATTCCCGCGATAGTGCTGGGCGTGGTGGCAATCGTCTCGATGGTGATGCGCGAACTCGGCCCTTTCAGCGGCCTGTCGGCGGGCGGCAAGTGGCTGTTGAGCGGGGCTTTCGGGCTGGGTGTCCTGGCCTTTGCCCTCAAAGTGTCGGTGGCCGTCGCCGTCACGCGAATGCCGGAGCGGCTGATCTCCACGTCCGCCGCGCCGCCGCTGGAAGCCCCGTCAGAACTGGCTGCACGGGTGCTGGCCTACAATGGCGTAGCGCGGCAGGGCGTATCCTACGTCTGGCAAGCGCTGCCGACGGTTGCCCCGGAACATGCCGGTAATCCCTCCACCCCGGCGAAGGTCGCGCTGGGAAAACGCCTGTTCAACGAAACCGCGCTGTCCGCCGACGGCAAACTCTCCTGCGCTTCCTGCCACGACCTTACGGCCAAGGCCGGCGGCGACGGACGCCGCACCGCGCAAGGCATTGCCGGGCAGATCGGCGGACGCAATACCCCCACCGTCTGGAATGCCGCCTTCCAGTCCGTATTGTTCTGGGACGGGCGCGCCGCCTCGCTGGAGGAACAGGCGCAGGGGCCGATCCTCAATCCGCAGGAAATGGGGATGTCCTCACCCGCTGCCGCCGCAGCGCGGATACGCGCCTTGCCCGGTTACCGGCAAGCCTTCGCGCAAGCCTTCGGCCCCGGTGAAGACATCACTTTCGAGCGGATTGCCGCCGCCATCGCCGCTTACGAGCGCACCTTGATCACCCCGGATACCCCTTACGACCGCTTCGTGCGCGGCGAGCGGACGGCCCTTTCGGCGCAGCAATTGCGTGGCATGGCGCGTTTCGAGGCGCTGGGCTGCATCACCTGTCACAGCGGGGCGAATTTCAGCGACGCCAGCCAACTTGGCGGACAGTCGCCCCGGCGGATATTTCCGGCTCTGCCGGGCGAGCTGGAAAACCGTTTCGACCTCACCCCGAATGGCCGCGCCGCCGGCCTGGAGCGCGGCGTGTGGCGGATACCCTCGCTGCGCAACGTCGCCCTGACCGCCCCGTATTTTCACAACGGCGCGGTGGAAAAGCTGGAAGACGCAGTGCGCATCATGGCCAGCGCCCAACTCGGCGCGAGTGTGGACGGTGCGCAGCGTCCCGGCGGCGCGCTGCACTGGTCGGCGCAAGAACGGGTGTTGAAACGGGTGGAACGGCGCAGCGTCGGCGCAAGCGACGTGGCCGACATCGTCGCATTTCTGCAGGCGCTCAGCAGCGAGCGGTTGACGCAGCGTGACTATGCGCTGAACTGACGATTCCCCGCCGCGCGGCGAAAGGCTATGCTGGCGTCTTCGTCGCACGTAGCAGGGGAAAATCATGATAACGCTGGAAAATCTCGGCCCGTTCCGCAACCTGAGCGCGGTGGGCAAACAACTTCTACATCAGGCGCGGGTCAGTGAGGTGGCCGGATCGTCCGGGCCGATCTTACACAAGGGCCAGCGGATATCCGGCGCGTATTTCGTGGTGCGGGGCCGGCTGCGCGTGTATTCGTTATCCCCCAGCGGTAATGAAGCCACGCTGTATTTCATCGACCCCGGCGAAACCTGCGTATTCGCGCTGAACAGCCTCTTCAACGACCTGCTGTATCCCGCCTGGGTGCAAGCCGAAAGCGACACCACCGTCGCGCTGATTCCCGGCAACGTCTTCCGCGAACTGTTCACCCGCGAACCGGCGATCCAGGACATCACCGTGCGCGCCTTGTCCACCCTGGTGTTCCGCCTGATGGCCGAACTCGAACAAATCCATTCCTACAAACTCGAACAACGCCTCGCCAACCTGATCCTCGTCCACGCCTCGGCGGAAGGTCAATTACGCATGACCCAGCAGCAAATCGCCCAACACCTCGGCACCACCCGCGAAGTGGTGGCGCGCCTGATCGGCGAACTGGTCGCCACCGGGCTGGTGGAAACCGGGCGCGGGCGGATGCGGGTGATGGATGCGGCGGGGTTGGCGGGGCTGATTGGGGTTAAATGAACCTAGAAACCGCAGTTGAAGAGATGAAATCTTTCGCGAAGTCAGGCAGATTAA
>CAYVIN010000118.1:0-10436 GCA_964451375.1 uncultured Sulfuricella sp. | reverse complement strand
GAATTTCTCCCGTTGATCGGCGTCCGCTCAGGCAACTGCCGGATTTAGGTTGATTGGGCCTGTGTGTTGCTGGCGGGCAAGCAATTGCTGGAAATCGGCTTGGGCACCCTCAATAAGGACGAACGCACCCGCGCCATCGCCCGGCGCGTCACCGGCTGGCTGGTGGCCGGGCTGCCGCTGCACCCGGATGAGGGGGGCGCAGAGGCCGTCCAGCGCGCGCAAATGGGTGACGTGCTGGCGGCGCTCGGCGACCCGCGCTTCGACCCGCAGCGCTTGAACTTGCCGAACGACGATAGCCTGGGCTTCGAGCTTATCCCCGCCGATCCGGAATTTTGTATCGGCACGCGCAAGGTGAATACGAGCAACACTGAATTCAATGACCGGCCCACCCCCACCCTGGATTTCTACATCGCCCGCTATCCGGTCACGGTTGCCCAGTTCCGGGAATTCGCCGTGGCGACTGCCAAAGCATTGGGCAACGAAGCGGCCTTGCACGCCCCGGACAACCGCCCGGTGACGCGGGTAAGCTGGCAAGAGGCAAGGGAATATTGCGATTGGCTGCACGATCAAATCGACAACTTGCCGGATAACCAGATCGCCCGGCTGGTAAAGGATGGCTGGTGTATCACCCTGCCCAGCGAACTCGAATGGGAGAAAGCCGCGCGCGGCGGGCTGCCTGACCAGCGCTACCCGTGGGGCGACGACGCGGATGTCAACCGCGCCAATGTTGAAGGCACGGGCATCAACGACACTTCGGCGGTCGGTTGCTTCGCCGCCAACGGCTTCGGCCTGTACGACATGAGCGGCAATGTCTTCGAACGAACATCCAGTCTTTACCAGGATTATCCCTATGATGTTGGTGACGGGCGCGAAAAATCGGACGTGAAAGGCAAAAGGGTGGTACATGGCGGGTGTTGGAATAGCCTTATAGTCGACGCACGCTGTGCCTTTCGTAGCTATTCTTTGCCGGATGATCGATTCGATGTTCTGGGTTTTCGTGCGGTGTTGCGTTCCCCCCCTGTTTAGCCCCTCTGCCCTCTGTCACTCTGGACTCCGATACTCTGATTCCCCGAGGATCGTAGGATGTGCCGAGGACGAGGCGCATCGCTCGCGTATGGCACGTGAGCTTCGCGACCGATGCGCCTCCTCGCGTCGGCACATCCTACGTCTGGGGTGGAAACCTGCCCGATTTCCTGGACATTGCGGGTGCGCCGCCGTCCGGGGTGCGGATTATTCGAGGCGATCACCAAGGCCGTAGGATGTGCCGAGGAACGAGGCGCATCAATCGCGCATGGCGCGTGAGCATCGCGACCGATGCGCCTCCTCGCGTCGGCACATCCTACGTCTGGGGTGGAAACCTGCCCGATTTCCTGGACATTGCGGGTGCGCCGCCGTCCGGGGTGCGGATTATTCGAGGCGATCACCAAGGCCGTAGGATGTGCCGAGGAACGAGGCGCATCAATCGCGCATGGCGCGTGAGCATCGCGACCGATGCGCCTCCTCGCGTCGGCACATCCTACGTCTGGGGTGGAAACTTGCCCGATTTCCAGGAAATTGCGGGTGCGCCGCCGTCCGGGGTGCGGATTATTCGGCGCGATCACAAAAGCCGTAGGATGTGCCGAGGAACGAGGCGCATCACTCGCGCAACGCCGCGCCACCCCGCGACCGATGCGCCTCCTATCGTCGGCACATCCTACGTTGGGGGTGGAAATTGGGTTTGATTTCATGCACATTACTTGGGTTCCGACTTGCTCGCGAGGCTGACCATGACCGACTACCGCCGCGTTTACGTTCCCGGTGCTTCCTGGTTTTTTACGGTGAATCTCGCCCAGCGCCGCAGCAATCGTTTGCTGGTCGAAAAAATCGACCTGTTGCGCGAGGCTTTCCGCGACGTGAAGGCGAACTGGCCCTACCGGATGGATGCGGTGGTGATTTTGCCCGATCACCTGCATTGCATCTGGACGTTGCCGCCCGACGATACGGATTATTCGACCCGCTGGAAATTGATCAAGGGGCAGGTTTCGCGCGCCCTCGACAAGACCGAACATATTTCGCACAGCCGCGCCAAACGCCGCGAGCGGGGCGTGTGGCAACGCCGGTTTTGGGATCATCTGTTGCGCGATCAGGAGGATTTCAACCGCCATGTCGATTACATCCACTGGAATCCGGTGAAACACGGCTGGGCGAAGCGGGTGGCGGATTGGCCCCATTCAAGTTTCCACCGTTACGCGGCGGAGGGGATATACCCGGAAAATTGGGCGTGGGACGATGAGTTCGAGATTCCCGGCGGGGAATGACGGGACGTATTACCGTAGGCTATTCGGGAACAGGAGCGCCCCCTCAATACCGCAGCGCGCCGCGCTGCCCGCCGTTTTATCCTGCCAGCATCGAGACGTTTTTGCTGAGGTCGTTGGCCAGCACATCAACTTTGCCGACTTGTTCGCGGGTGCTTTGCGAGAGTTCGGCGACGGTTTCCACTTCACGGGCGATTTCGCGGCCCGCTACGCTTTGTTCCTGAGCGGCGTTGGCGATGTCGTTGACTGCGCCTGCGACTTGTTCGGAGCATTTGCGGATGCGCTGCAATGCGCCTTCCACTTCGCGGGATTTGACGGCGCTACCCTGGGCTTTGGTCGAGGCGATTTGTACGTCTGAGGAAACCTGGCCGACGCTCTGGCGTATCGCCGAGAGGATGGTGTTGATGTCGTGGGCGGAGGTGTTGGATTCTTCCGCAAGTTGCCGCACGCTGTCGGCAACCACCGCGAAGCCGCGCCCGGTTTCGCCGGCGCGCGCCGCTTCGATGGTGGCGTTCAGCGCCAGCAGGTCGGTTTGCTGGGCGATGCCTTGGATGGTTTCGACAATTTTCTGGATTTTTTCGCTCTGGCTGCCGAGCAACTGAATTTTTTCCGCCACCTGCACCACCAATTGCGAAGTTTCTCCCATCGCCACGATGGTTTGCTGCACGGCGTCGAAACCCAATGTGACGGCTTCGCTGGTCTGGCGCGTCATGTTCATGGCGTCGCCGGCATTTTGCGCGACCTGGTCGATGCTCACCGACAGTTCTTCGGCTGCCTGCGACATGCTGGCTGCGGCGTGGGATTGTTCAGTCATGGCCTGGCGCACGATGTTGGTCAACTGCGCCAGTTCGCCGGTGGTCTGGCGCACACTGGTGGTGACCTGTTCCTTTTGTACTTCCATGCGTTGCTTGACGATGGCGTTGTCCTTGAAGACCTGCACGGCGCGCGCCATTTCACCGACTTCATCTTCCTTGCGGGTAAACGGCACATCGACTTTGGTATCGCCTCGCGATAGCCCGCTCATTGTGGCGTTGATCGCAATCAGTGGTTTGGCGACGCGAAAGCGAATGAACCAGAAGGAAAACAAGCCGAATACGATAAGAAACAAACAGGCCAGGAACATTACCCCGCCGACTGTCGCGGAGAGCGTCCAGATGGCGTTTTCCACCGCATCGGCGCCGGATTTGCGTTGTTCCTGGAGGGACAGCTTGATGTTGCTGAGCGCTGTGGCTGCGGCGCTGGGGTCAACTTTTTCGCCGCTAACCAGCGCCCGCTCATAAGCGCCCAGAGCTTGATCAAGCGCCGCCAGATCGGCTTTTTCGCGGTCAATGGCCTTGGCTGACAGGAATGCCGGGATGCCTTCGCGCACTTTCGCGATGTCCCCCGTCACCGCCTGTTTCGCGGCGGCATCGCCGGCCTGCGCTGCCGGCCAGTGCTGCGCGAGCCCCGCGTAACCGAGGTGATGCTCGAAATCCCCGAGCAGGTCGATACGGCGCGCCAGGCCCGAGTCGAAATCGCGCCATACCCCGGAGATTTCCCACACTGATTTGAAGGTGAGCATCGTCGCACCCACCCCGGCAACCAGCAGAAACAGCGTCATGACGGTAATCGCGTGACCGACCTTGTTCATCCGCACGTTGTCCACCGCACGGAACAGCCCCACGACAAATTGGCCGAGGGCGTTGAGGTCGGAATCGTCGTAGGTGTTGGTGTTGTTCATATTTGTTCCCCAAATCCTCGCTGTGTTTTTCAGCAATCCCCGCTGGGAGCGCCGGCATCCTGCCGGCAGGCCGGCGGGATGCCGGCGCTCCATGATGCCAATTCCGCCATCCCGATGCGGATTGCCTCGTCCAAAGCCGCCGCCACCGGCGCGGTCAAAGCGCCGCCCCAATCTTCGATATCCGCCAGTTGCACCCCCACCAGCGTCACCGCTTCGGGCATCCGCTCGGTCAACTGGGCCGCCGCCAGCACGTCGGTAAACGCGGTCTGGTGCAGGCTCAACGGACGTTGTCCAAAAAAGGCGGGAATCTGTGCATCGCGCAGCACCATCACCTCGCCGGGCGCACAGCCAAAATCCACCGCATCGAAAACCAGCAGGCGGCGCGCTTCCTGCACCAGCGGCAGCAGGTATAACCCCTGAGTGCCGCCGTCGATTACCTCGACATCCGCCGGCAGTTTCTGCGCCGCCAGGCGCGCCACGACCGCTGGGCCAAAACCTTCATCGGCCCACAGGGTATTGCCGATGCCGAGCACCAGTGTGCCGTTCATTCGCGGAACTGCCGCTCACCCGACAGCATGGTGCTCACCACCGTCTGGCGCGACATGATGTCCTCGCGCAACGCGATGTAGATATGCACCATGGAAAACCACACAATCACCCACATCGCCAGGCGATGGAGGATGTGCAGGTCGAGGGTGTTGCCGAAAATCGCGGTGAGCCAGCCGAACAGCAGGTATTGCCAGCTATCATGACCGGCCACTTCGGCATACATGGCGAAGCCGGTGAGAATAATGAGCGCGCCGGGGATCACAAACATCAGCAGCATGGTGACGTTGCCCAGCGGATTCAGCCCGACGTAGCGAACCGGTTTGCCCACCAGGAAATTCCATTTGAGCTGGAGCAGAAAACCCTCCAGCCACACCTTGCGCCAGATGGCGGGCAGGAAAAGGTGATGGCTGATGCCTTTTTCGGCAAACACCAGCCATAACCGCCAGATGCTCAACAACCCGAATACATAGCCGAACGCCAAGTGGAAAAAGCGTATCCAGCCCATTACGTAAAGCGTCGAAGTATCACCAATCGCCGAAGGCGGCGGCACCCCGATGAAATAGCCGGTGATCACCAACACCAGGATGGAAAAAGCATTCGCCCAATGCCACAGGCGCAGGCCAGGCCCGTAAATTTTTACCGGCGGCACCAACCCGGTTTCCGGCATACGGTGATAGGGAATGAATTCGGACATGCCCGCCTCCTACTGCACCGTAACCTGGGTCAGCTCCGCGCCATCCGGCCCGATGACGTGGGTCGCGCACGCCAGGCAGGGATCGAAGCTATGCACTACCCGGAGGATTTCCAAAGGCTTGGAAGGATTGACCATCGGCACGTCAAGCAGTGACGCCTCGTAAGCGCCAATATTGCCCGCCGGGTCGCGCGGACTGGCGTTCCAGGTGGTCGGCACCACGCACTGGTAGTTGTCGATCTTGCCGTCCTTGATCTTGATCCAGTGCCCCAGCGCCCCGCGCGGCGCTTCGCAGAAGCCCGCCCCCTTGGCCTCGGCAGGCCAGGTCTTGGGATCCCATTTGTCGGTGTTGGCGGTGGAGGAATTGCCGGACTTGATGGCGGTCTGGAGGGTGGCAATTTCCTCCTTGAGTTTTTCCGCCGCCCACAAGCCTTCCAAACCGCGCGCGGCAGTACGCCCCAGCGTGGAAAACAGCGCCGGCAGGGGTAAATCGAGCTTTTTCAGCGCGCCGTCCACCAGTTCCTTGACGCGCTGGTCGCCCGCCGCGTAGGCAATCACCATCCGCGCCAGCGGCCCGGTTTCCATGGCGTGGCCCTTCCAGCGCGGAGCTTTGACATAGCTGTATTTGTCGGCTTCGTCGAAGGCGTCTATCTTCTGTCCGTCCTTGCCGCCACGGGTCTTGGGGCCGAGGCGGAAGTCCATTTCGGTGATCCCATCCCAGGGATGCAACCCGGCTTTTTCGTCGGGATATTTGAACCAGGAATGTTGGGCAAATTCCTGCACCTGAGCCGGGTCTTTGAGATTGACCTCGTGAAGCTGGGTGAGATTGCCGTCGAGGATCGCGCCGCGCGGAATCATCAGGCTGGCGTTGCTTTCGTCGTTGGCGCGGCGCGGGAATTCGCCGTAACTCAACAGATTCTTGCCCGCCAGGCCGCCGCCCAGCTTGAACCAGTCCTTGTAGAACGAGGCGATGGCGAGCAGATCGGGGATATACACCTGCGAGATGAATTCCAGGGTGCGGTCGGCAATATCGACCACCAGATTCAAGCGCTCGACGTTCACCGCCCCCACTGCGCCCGCACCATGGACATTGATCGCTGACGGTACGCCACCGACCAGCCACATGGGGTGGGGATTCTTGCCGCCGAACACCGCCTGGATTTTGACGATTTCACGCTGAAAATTGAGCGCTTCGATGTAATGCGCGACCGCCATCAGGTTGGCCTCGGGCGGCAACTTGTAGGCGGGATGCCCCCAGTAACCGTTGCGGAACGGCCCGAGTTGACCGGAACCGACCATTTTCTTCAGCCGCGCCTGCACATCGCTGAAATAGCCGGGCGAGGAATTGGGCCAGCGCGAAATCGACTGCGCCAGATCGGAAGTTCCCTTGGGCGAAGCCGACAGGGCCGACACCACGTCCACCCAATCCAGCGCGTGGAGATGGTAAAAATGCACCAGATGGTCGTGGACGAACAAGGTCAGGTGCATGATGTTGCGGATGGTGTTGGCGTTGGCGGGAATCTGGATGGACAGGGCATCCTCGACCGAGCGCACCGAAGCCAGCGCATGAACGCCGGTACACACGCCGCAGATGCGTTGCACGAAAGCCCACGCATCGCGCGGATCGCGGCCCTTGAGAATAGGCTCCAGACCACGCCACATAGTGCCGACGGATACCGCATTGCGGATCACGTTGTTGCCGTCCACGTTCACTTCGATACGCAGATGCCCCTCGATACGGCTGATCGGGTCTATCGCAACGCGCCGCCCGCTATCGTCGAGTTTGAAACCGTTTGGCGTGGTGGTCTGGGTCATGCGTCATTCTCCGTATTCTCTTTTTTATCGTCTTTGCGGCTCAGCACGTTCTTCACCACCGTCGCGGCAGTCTGGATGGCGATGGCGCCACCCAGCACCGCCGCACCCGCCAGCGCAACCTTGTCGGCATTCGATTCGATGCCCCATTGCTGCATATCCGGCAGGCGCTCATAAAACGAGCCACGATCCCAGAAACCTTCCTCGGAGCAGCCGATGCAGCCATGCCCGGACTTGATCGGGAAGCTCACGCCATCGTTCCAGCCCATCGACGCGCAGGCGTTGTATGTGGTCGGCCCGCGACAGCCCATCTTGTACAAACACCAGCCCTGGCGCGCACCGTCGTCGTCCCAACTCTCGACGAACTGACCGGCGTCGAAATGGGCGCGCCGGTAGCATTTGTCGTGAACGCGCTGGGAATAGAACATCTTCGGGCGGAGCTGGTTGTCGAGCTCCGGCAGTCGGTCGTAAGTAAGCAGGTAGCTGATGACCCCGGTCATCACCTCGGCTATCGGCGGGCAACCCGGCACGTTGATGACCGGGGTGTGCTCGACCAGCTTGTGGATGGGCGTGGCCTTGGTGGGGTTGGGCTTGGCCGCCTGTACGCAGCCGGACGACGCGCAGGTGCCCCAGGCGATGATGGCCTTGGCGTGTTTGGCGGCTTCGTCGAATTGTTTGCGGAATGGCCGTCCACCAACGATGCAGCACATCCCATCATTGGCCAGCGGGACGTTGCCTTCCACAGCAAGCAAATAAGCGCCGCGATAGTCGCGGATGATATCGTGGATGATTTCCTCGGCCTGATCGCCCGCCGCAGCCATGATGGTATCGTCGTAATCCAGCGAAATCATGGTGGTGACGATATCGCTCGCCTGGGGATGGCTGGAACGCAGGAAACTCTCGGAACAGCAGGTGCATTCCAGGCCATGCAGCCACAACACCGGAATACGTGGCTTGCTCTCCATGGCGTGGGCAACGATACCCGCGCCTTTGGGGCCGAGGCCCAGCGTAGCAGCCATAACAGCACAGAAACCGAGGAAATCACGGCGCGTAACGCCACGTTGGGAAAAGGCGTCGTAAAACGTCTCGCGCTTGGGCATGACGGGGAAACTCCCTTATTTAGGTCTTTTATCTTCTATAGGATAGACCAAATACGGGAGAAACAGGTCAATGCACATCAACTTGGATAGTAATTTTGTAACAAAACCGACATTCGTCGGCAACTGAGTGTGCAGTTCAATATTTCCGCGTCAACGTCATTTTGCCGTCGGCGCGGTTCATTTCGACCCGATTCAGGAAACTCATCCCCAACAGCGTGACGCCGCCCATCGAGGCTTCGCTGACTGTGGCGTCGATGAAATTCAGGCTGATGTCGCCGACCTTGACGTTATCCAGGCGCACCTTGTAAGCCACCATCTGCCCGTTGGCGGTATTCATCACGCCACGTTCGCCGCGTTTGTAGTCGATGCCGATCCGCCGCGCCTCTCCAACGTCCATCGACACAAAACTCGCCCCGGTATCCACCATGAAGCGGGTGGGAAAACCGTTGATACTGCCGCGCGTAATGAAATGTCCACGGACATCGGCAGTCAACACCACCGAATTACCGCCGCCCCCACCTCCCCCGCCGGACGCCGACGCGGCATAGCCGAGCGATTGGCCCATGCCCAGAGTGCGGCGTTTGCCGTCGATTTCCAGCACCGCCTGCTGCGAATCGGAACTGATGAGTTTCACCCCTTCCGCTGTAGTCTGACCAAGTTTGAGCATTTGCTGGCGTCCACCGTCTATCGACACCATCGCCTTGTCGTTGAACAGGGCCACCACATTGACCTCGGTTGCCTCCGCCGCGACCGCACATAGGCAAAGCAGCAGGGTTGAAATAGAATGAATTGTTTTCATCATCAAGGCCTCCCCGAATGAAACCGGTTGCGATTTTCCGCCACGCCCCCACCGAGGGGCCAGGTTATTTTGCCACATTCCTCGAACAACACTCCATTCCCTGGCAGCTCTTTATAACCGACGCGGGGGAAGCCGCCCCCCCCAGCGCCCGCGCTTTTTCCGGGCTGGTTTTCATGGGCGGCCCGATGAGTGTCAATGACGACCTGGCGTGGATACCCGCGACCCTGGCGCTGATTCGCGAGGCCCGCGAAGCCGGGATTCCGCTGCTCGGCCATTGCCTGGGCGGACAGTTGATGGCCAAAGCCCTGGGCGGCAGCGTGGGGCGCAATCCCATCAAGGAAATCGGCTGGGGCGAAGTCGAAGTTGCGGATAGTCCGGTCGCCCGCGAGTGGCTGGGCGACGCAAACAAATTTACCGTCTTCCACTGGCATGGCGAAACCTTCACCCTGCCGGAAGGTGCGCAACTCCTCCTGTCCAGCCCCTATTGCCGCAATCAGGCCTATCTGCTTGACGGCATTCACCTGGGGATGCAATGCCACATTGAAATGACTGCTGAAATGGTGGAACGCTGGTGTCAAAACGGTGCGGACGAAGTCGCCGCCGCCGCAGCCAGCCCCGCCGTTCAGACCCCGGCGGCCATGCAGGAAAATCTCGGCGCGCGTATCGCCACCCTCAACCAGGCTGCCGCCACGGTGTACAGCCGCTGGCTGAAGGGCCTGCAAGGGTGAGTTTTACGATACAATCAATTTTTTTCGATTTTGCGGAGTTTTTCTCATGTCTATGTCCGACCGCGACGGCCTGATCTGGCACGACGGCAAGATGGTGGAATGGCGCAGCGCCACCACCCACGTCCTCACCCACACCCTGCATTACGGCATGGGCGTCTTTGAAGGCGTGCGCGCTTACAAGACCGACAAAGGCACGGCGATTTTCCGCCTTCAGGATCATACCGACCGCCTGTTCAACTCAGCGCACATCTTCGGCATGAAAATGCCGTGGGACAAGGCCACCCTGATGCAGGCGCAACTCGACGTTGTGCGCGGCAACAAACTCGAATCCGGCTACATCCGCCCCATCGTGTTCTACGGTTCGGAAGCCATGGGCATCGCCGCCACCACACTTTCCACCCACGTCGCCGTGGCGGCCTGGTCGTGGGGAACCTATCTGGGCGCGGAAGCCCTGGAAAAAGGTATCCGCGTAAAAACCTCGTCGTTCACCCGCCATCACGTGAACGTCAACATGTGCCGCGCCAAATCGGTATCGACCTACACCAACTCGATCCTCGCGCATCAGGAAGCCGCTCATGACGGCTATGACGAAGCCCTGCTGCTCGATGTGGACGGCTACGTGGCGGAAGGCGCCGGCGAGAACCTGTTCATCGTCAAAAGCGGCAAACTGTTCACCCCCGACCTGACTTCCTGCCTGGAAGGCATCACCCGCGCCTCAATCATCGAACTGGCGGGCGAACTGG
>CAYVIN010000117.1:0-10566 GCA_964451375.1 uncultured Sulfuricella sp. | reverse complement strand
TCCTGCCTGGAAGGCATCACCCGCGCCTCAATCATCGAACTGGCGGGCGAACTGGGCATCCCGGTGATCGAAAAACGCATCACCCGCGACGAAGTCTATTGCGCCGACGAAGCCTTTTTCACCGGCACTGCCGCCGAAGTCACGCCGATTCGCGAACTCGACAACCGCACCATCGGTATCGGCAAACGCGGTGCGGTCACCGAAAAACTGCAAACCATGTTCTTCGACTGTGTAACCGGCAAGTCGGCAAAACACCTGGACTGGCTCACCCTGGTATAAAAAGCAAGGTTTGGTTTTGAATGTTTAATGTTTAATTGACGTGGTTGCGCCGCGAGGCGCGCCACCAATTAAACATTAACAATTAAGCGCTAAACATTAAGTAAGGAGTTCCTTATGCCATCCGGCGACATCAAATCCCGCTACTACGAAGTCAGCGCCAAGGACTTGCCCCTGCATTGCCCGACACCCTCGATGTCCTTGTGGAACGCACATCCGCGCGTTTTCCTGGATGTCGCCAAAAGCGGCGAAGTCGTGTGCCCCTACTGCGGCACTCACTACAAATTGAAAGGTAATTTGCCGAAAGGGCATCACTGAAAACAGTGTTTAGTGTTGAATGCTGAGTGTTTAATTGTCTAAGGCGCTTTGCGCCTGGATCCAGTACCGACGCACTTGGCGCTGCAACATCGAACTAAACGCTCGGCGCTAAATATTAAAAATTCAACATCAAAAATTGTCGTTCAAAGCCCTCATCATCGCCCCCTCCTGGGTAGGCGACGCCGTCATGGCGCAACCGTTGTTTCGCCGCCTGCGGGAACGTAATCCCGCCCTGGAAATCCACGCTTTTGCGCCGGCCTGGGTTGCGCCGGTGCTGGAACGGATGCCGGAAATATCGCGCGTCATCATCAACCCCTTCGCCCACGGTGAATTACGCCTGAAGGTTCGCTGGGAACTGGGGCGCAGCCTCACCGGCTATGATCATGCCGTGGTGTTACCCAACTCGTTGAAGGCTGCGTTACTCCCCTTTTTCGCCCGGATACGCCTGCGCACCGGTTATGTCGGCGAGTTCCGCTATGGCCTTCTCAATGACGCCCGGCGGCTCGACAAAACCGCCCTGCCGCTGATGGTGGAGCGCTTCGCCGCACTCGCGGAACGCCCCGGCGCACCGCTGCAACGACCGCTTCCCCATCCCGTCCTGGTCGTTGATCCGGCGCAGCAGCGCGCAACTCTCGACAAGCTCGGACTGGCTCCGACGAAACCCGTTGCGGCTTTGTGTATCGGCGCGGAATATGGCCCGGCGAAACGCTGGCCGGTACGTCATTTCGCCCGCCTCGCGCAACTTCTGGCGGCGGATTACGATATCTGGCTGCTCGGCTCGCACAAGGACGCTCCGCTTGGCGCGGAAATCGAACAAGCCAGCCTCGGCCTCGCACACAACCTGTGTGGCCTGACCGATCTCGGGCAGGCGGTTGATCTGGTTTCTGCGGTAGCGCTCGCGGTATGCAACGATTCCGGGCTGATGCACATCGCCGCCGCGCTCGACAAACCGATGATTGCGCTTTACGGTTCCTCCAGCCCCGGTTTTACCCCGCCGCTGTCGGACAAGGCCAAAGTGGTCAGCCTCAATCTGCCATGCAGTCCTTGTTTCAAGCGCAAGTGTCCGCTAGGACATTTCGATTGTCTGGAAAAACTGACTGCGGAAAAAGTTGCGGAAGAAATCGCCGGACTGCAAATCAGCCCGTAATGGCTGATGGCGCGAAACGCTTACGGGGTGGGGAAGGTGGTATCGAAACCCTGTTGCGATTTGTAGGCGATGCCGAGATGGTCGGCAGTGCGCACGTTGATCGCGGAAAGCACATCCCGCAACGGGGCCGTTCTGGATTCCGCATTGGCGCTCCCCTTGCCCAGCGCCGCGCCGGCCAGACTGCGCCCAAGCTGGAAATTATTGGGATACAGCGCGAATAACGCGCCGCGCCGCACATGGGCGAGATTGCTGGAAAATATCGGGAAGGCGCGTTTCCAGCCTTCATCGAGGATCATCGGCAATATCGAGGTTTCCTCGACCGTTGTAGCGTCCTGGGGCAGCCACAACGCATCCTTTTTCGGGTCGGCGCTGGCGAAATACTCCTGATAATAGCGCGCCGCCGTTTTAATATCCGACGCTTCCAGCGCCACCAGTTCCAGCCCCCGGCTTTTTGCCGCGTCACTCGCCAGCCTTATCAACCAGGCGTTCTGGCGCGGATCGTAAACCACGTACACCTTCTTGGCGTGGGGGAGCAGCACCTTGAGCCGGTCGAACAGCAACGCGGGATCAGGCGACAAGCTGAACACCGAAAGGTTGCGCGCCTCTGCTTCAGGCAAGTTCACCACGCCGCCGGCGACCACGCCCAGTTCACTTTCCAAACCCGAGAGCAACTTCAGACTATTGCGCCCCAGCGTAATAACCACGCGGATTTCGCGGCGGCGCAATTCATCGGCGAGCACCTTGGGATTAACGTCAGCTCCCACCGGAAAACTCGCGACGCGGCTCCTAACCGTGTCTTCTATACCGTCGATGATGAGCGAAAAAGCGCTGCGGTAGGGTTCTGCAACATCCGGGTAAATAACGGCGATTTTTTGCGGCGAAAGCGCCCCCGCAGCACCTGCCGACAAGACGCAAAGCCCCACCAGCGCGCCGCCGGTCAGGATGAGGGCGAGGCGTTTTAACGCCGCCCGCAGCATTCCCAACTCCTGCGAAAATTGGCGAAGTTACTCATGGATGGCAGGCTACGGATTCGGCGGTTCGTTGACGAATTTGATGTCCTGGCAGGAGGGAAATCGGCGTGGTCGGCAACACTATCTTCATTTGGCGGGTATTAAAAAGCGGCGCTGGAATGTCTGAAAAGACACTACCGTAAAGCAACTCAGCAGCAAGATCAAGTCTAAAAGTCGCTTGCGCAGCCAACTCCCGGCGCGAAGCCCATAAACGGCGTGGAATCAGACCTTGCGGGAGAAAAAACAAAAGCAGTTTTGAATGTTTAGTTGAGGTCGCCGCGCGAAGCGCGTCGGGATTGAATCAGGCGTAAAGCCCACCATAACCAAGCACTAAACACTAAAAACTGCTTTTACTTTAGCGGCAACACCATTTCGACGCGCAATCCGCCGCTTTCACGATTGACGGCGCGGATCACGCCACCGTGGGATTCGATCACGCGGCGCGCGATAGCCAAGCCGAGACCGTGACCATCGCGGTTAGGGGGATGAGAGCCGCGAAAAAACGGTTCGAAGATTTTTTCCAGTTCCGCTTCCGCAACACCCGGCCCTTCGTCGAGGATAGCGACAATCACCGTCTCGCCGTCGGCGGCAAGACGGGACTCGATACACACGGCGCTATCCGGCGGGGTATGGCGCAAGGCGTTGCGCACCACATTTTCGATGGCGCGATGCAGCAACTCGGCCCGACCACGCAGCAACGCCGCGCAGCTTGCGGCAAGTTCGACGCGGCGTCCTTGTCCTTCCGCCTCGAAACGGGCGTCTTCGGCAATGTCGCCGAGCAACTCGTCGAGCGCAATTTCTTCCTCCCCGCCGCAAATCACCCCCGCATCCAGGCGCGACAAGGTGAGGAGTTCGCCGACCAGTTTATCGATACGTTGCGCTTCGAGTTCGAGGCGCGCCATCGACGCTTCAAATTTATCCGGTTGTTGACGCGCCAGCCCCACGGCGGCCTGGAGACGCGCCAGCGGTGAGCGCAACTCATGGGATACGTCGTGGAGCAGACGGCGCTGACCCTCCAGAAGAGCGAGCAAACGGCCCGCCATACGCTCGAAATCGCGCCCCAGACCAGCCAGTTCATCGCGCCGTTTGCCCATTTCCAGACTCGGCTTGACCTCCAGATCGCCGGCGGCGGCGGCCTCGAATGCGTGGCGCAGGATATGAATCGGTTTGGAAAAATAGCGCGCCAGAAACACTGCAAATATCAGGCTGACCAGCATCGCCGCAATCAGCGGCTCCATCGGTAGACGCGGCCCGCCCGGATGAGGATGTTTACCGTGCGGCGGGCCGCCCTGCGCGCCGTTGTTGGGCAGAAACAGCAGCCAGGTCACCCCATCTTCACCCTTTACCTGACGCACCGCCTGGGGCGCGTCAACATCGGCCAATACGCTACGCGCCTGCTTGATCAGGCTGTCCGCCACCGCCCGCCCAAGCAACTCGCGGTCGTTTTCATCCACCACATAAACCAGCGAATGGGGTGCATCGCCAAGCAGCTTGCGCAACACCGCCGGGCCGCCATGGCGCAACACTGCAGCGGCGCTTTCCACCAGGGTTCCGGCGGGTGGACTGCGGTCGATGTTTTCCAGGTGCCGGCTGCGGGCGCGGTTCTCCAGCCAGAAAGTAGCGCCCACCCCAACGATGGCGGTCATCTGGGCCAGCCAGATGAAAAAGAAGAATTTCCAGAACAGGCGGCCCAAACCCTACTCCCGCAAAAGCTGATAACCCAGCCGGTGTACGGTCTGGATGCACGAACGTCCGTCGGGCAACTGTCCCAGTTTGTGGCGGATGCTGCTGATATGCACATCGATGCTGCGGTCGAAACGCGCCAGCGGACGCCCCAGCGCCTGTTCGGAGAGATCGCCCTTGTTCACCGGACGCCCCGCGTTGCGCATCAACACGTCGAGAATATTGTATTCAGTGCCGGAAAGCTCCACGGTTTGCCCCGCCCATTCGCAGCGCCGCTGTTCCGGCCACATCTTCAACGCGCCGGCTTCAAACACCTGGGGAGCGTCATTCTCCCCCGGCTCGTGACGGGCGCGACGCAGGATAGCGCGAATCCGCGCCAGCAATTCGCGCGGCGTACAGGGTTTGGCGACGTAATCATCCGCCCCCAGCTCCAGGCCGACGATCACATCGGTATCATCACCCATCGCGGTGAGCATCAGCACCGGCATCCGACAACTCTGGCGGATATTACGCAACGCCTCGATGCCGTTCATGCGCGGCATCATCACATCCAGCACCGCCAGATCGTAACGCCCCGACAAAGCCTCGGCGACGCCCGCCACCCCGTCATGCGCCGCCGTCACCGCATAACCTTCCTGTTCCAGATATTCCTTGAGCAAGGCAACCAGCTCGATATCGTCATCCACCAGCAAGATGTTGGACATAAATCTCCAGATCAAATGTAAGACGCGAGTAACTACTCAGTACCGCACCAAACGGCGGAATTTAAAGCTCCTCGCCCGCAGGCGGGAGAGGGGTTGGGGAGAGGGCGGCGGCATTAAGGTACGATTGATCGAAGCCGCACCACCACCTCCTGAATAGTTGCGTAAGTCTCAGCGTTGGAGCGCCGGCGTCTCGCCGACTTGCCGGCAGGATGCCGGCGCTCCCACTCGCCTATACGAGCACAATTAGTGAAATATCCGGGTCGAATCATACCGCCCCGACCTGTCACGCAACAGCGTAGCCTCCGACTTTTACCTGTCTTTACACTCGCCTAACCCGATTTTACGGCGGCTTCCCCTACAATTTTCCCCATGGTCGTCACCCACCCGGCGCGACTTCCCCCATACGAGTTTCACCCAACCCAAGGAGTCCCAAGATGTTATCCATTCGTTATACCCTGATCCGCGTCCTGCTGCTGGCCGGACTCGCCGCGCCTTTCGCTGCTGTGGCGGCGCACCCCGGCCACGCCAAAAACGACGCGCCGTCCCGCCATGGCGCACCGGGTTGCGACATCGGTTCCCCCCCACCGCCCCCATTCGGCGCCGCGTTGACGCCCGGCGACGCGCCCCTGCCGCCGTTCCTGCACGGCCTCAAACTCAGCGAAGAACAGCGCGACCGGATTTTCGCCATCCAGTATGAACAGATGCCGCGTCTGCGTGAAAACGCTAAAGCCGCCCGCAAAGCCATGGAAGAATTGCGCAGCCTCGCCTTCTCGGGAAAATTCGACGACGAAAAAGCCAAAGCGCTGGCCGAAACGGGGGCGCGCGCGCTGGTCGAAACCACGCTCCTGCACAGCCGCGCCGACCAGCAAATGATCGCCTTGCTGAGCGCCGAACAACGCCAACAGATGGCCGACATGAAAGCCCGCCTGGACGCCCATTTCAACCGGGATTTTTCGCCCCGCTAATACGCCGGCCCCCTGCCGGCAATTCCACGCCGCCGCCAGGGCGGCGTTTTTTTGCCGCATACCATCAGCGCCTCCAGAGTGGTTAAAGCGGCAGAAATATTCAATGGCCCGTCACGGTTACAAACAATGAAATAGTTGAACGTAATTTCAACAAGTTACGATGTAAAGAAATAACAACAATGGCACCGGCAACAACCGCCGCAGCGGCGTTTCTTGCCGCCCATGCAGGCTATACAGGGAAATTTCGCGTTTTCCCCCGAAATTTCCCTGGAAACTGCAACACAGCGCCATGAGGACTTAACAACTCTTTACCCATGTTTACACAAAACACCGCTAATTCAATGACTTTCAGGCCGTTAACTTGCATAAGGGGAGTTACCGGAGACGCAGCGGCATCTCCCTCCCAGGAAACACGGCCCACGGGCCGATCAACGCAACCAGGAAAAAACGAAAGGAACGATCATGATCAGCAGCATCGGTAGCAACTCGGGATATGCCTCGATGAGCAGCATGGGCAACGCCCGCGAAATGAAACGCCCCGACCCCGCCAAAATGGCGGAAAACCTGTTCTCCCAACTCGACACCAAGGGACAGGGTTATATCGAAAAAAGCGACCTGCAATCGGCATTCGACAGCATCGCCTCATCCACCGGCGGCGCCAGCAGTTCCAGCGCCACCAATGTTGACGATGTTTTCTCGCAACTCGATTCCGACAGCGACGGCAAAGTCACCAAAGATGAATTGAGCAGCGCCCTCAAAAGCATCGCCGATCAACTCGATACCCAGTTCAACAACATGCGGATGAACGGCGCAGGCGGCCAGGGCGGGCCAGGCGGCCCCGGCGGAATGCCGCCGCCCCCGCCGCCGCAAGGGCAGGACGGTGAAGACAGTGGCCTCACCCAGGATCAATTGACCAGCATGGCCGAAGAAATCGGCTCGACCGACACCCAGCGCTCGGAATTGCTGAAAAGCGTCGCCGCCAACTTCGACAAGGCCGACGCCGATGGCGACGGCAAAGTCACCCGCAAGGAAGCCATGAGTTACGAAGAGGCCAGCAAAACCAGTTCCACCACGACCAGCACGGACAGCGCCACATCAAGCACCTCCGCCACGACAACGAGCAACACCGACGCCACCGTGATGATGCGCATCATGCAGCTCATCCACGCCTATGGCGGCAGCGGACAAAGCGCCTCGACCAATGTGCTCTCCACCTCCGCCTGAACCCAAACGGAGAAACTCAGCCGGGCGGCAACTGCCCGGCTTTTTTTCGCTCTGGTCAAGTCGGGATAGCCAACACTTTTTCGTAACGCGCGGAGAAGCCTGGATTTTTCCCTCTCCCTTGACGGGAGAAGGGACGCAGATTTGGCATTGGCGTCTGACTTTGCCTTTGTTGGTTCCGCTAAGATTTGTTGCGTTGCGGGGTTACTCCGCACCCGTTGAGCCATGCCGCCCCCCTTCATTTCCGCCCCCAACCCCTTCCCTTGACGGGGTTGGGGGGAGGGAAGCGGTGGTGGATCATCGGCGCGGCATGAGCGTTGTGAAGAAGATGTGTGCTTAGTAGCCAGTTGGGGAAAGAGCCGGAAAGCGTGGCAAGGTAATCTGACAAAATAGAATTAAGCGTCGAGTTGAATCCGCATATCCCCGGTTTTTGTCCTGCTGGTATGGTTCATGCGGATATCTTCACTGCTACGGTATCTAAACCTTGCCTCGCGACAATTTACCGATTTATCCATCGTCTGGCGGGCAGCGCTGCTGCGTTGCAAATCGCTGGTGTGGTACGGTCAACACCGCCCAATTTGCGACTTGCGTCGCATCCCGCCAGGCGTGGCTAAATCGCCAAATCGCGACGAGGCAAGGTATACCGTGGAATCGCTCAGCACATTTCGGAAAGAGGCAACACCATGATGTCCAACGTATTGATGCGGTTTTTCCTGGCGGTTTTGAGCGCCGGGCTATTGAGTCTGCCCGGCGTGGCGGCGGCGACACCTTCCGCGCCGACCAGCGATTTTGTGGATAACGGCGACGGTACGACTACTCATCTGGTCAGTGGTTTGACCTGGATGCGCTGTGCGGTCGGGCAAGCCTGGACGGGTTCTACCTGTACCGGCAGCGCCGCGACGTATACGCCTTCTGCCGCCGGGACGGCAATTTCCGCCCTGTCGTTTGCCGGTTACGGCGATTGGCGCTTGCCATCGATCACCGAATTGAACGCCATTGTCGAGCGGGAAGGCGGAAGCCCGACCATCAACGCCACGGTTTTCCCCAACCCGCCGGCGGAAAGCTTTTTGTCGGCCACCCCGGCTTACCAGTTATCCGGTTATTTCTGGACGCTTAATTTCGCCAATGGCGGCGATGCTTCGGGGCGGGCGAGTTACGCCCTGCGTCTGGTGCGCGGCGCGCCGCTTGAGGCGACGGCGGCGTCCACTCCGAGCGCTGATTTTCAGGACAACGGCGACGGTACGGTGACACACCAAAAAACCGGGTTGACCTGGATGCGTTGCAGCGTCGGCAAAAAATGGACGGGTTCGACATGTTCGGGAACCAGCCAGTATATGAACTGGAGCAGCGCGCTGGCCTACACGGCGGATTTTGGCGGTTACGCCGATTGGCGGCTGCCTACCGCTATTGAACTGAAATCCATCGTCGAATACGCGGCGCGCGGCCCGGCGGCGAATACCGCGCTATTCCCGGCGCTGCCCAATTTGTGGAGTGTCGATCAGGTTTCGGCCAGTTCGACGTACAACGTGCTGGGTAAACCGGTGCAAGTGATTTCCGCCACCACTTCCGCCTATTATCTGAACAGTGTTTACGGGACGGTCGGCAACATCGCCAAAACCTCGCTTGCCAACGCTGTTCTGCTGGTGCGCGGCGCGTCGCTCAGGGCGATTTCTCCGGCCCCGCCGGTAAACCCCTTGTCCCTGACGGTAACTTGTCCGGCGGCGCTGGAAGGCGGCGCGAGCGGCTTGTGCAGCGCCGCTGCGACCTTCAGCGACTTCACCGGCAAAACCGTCACCCCGCAATGGGCGGTTTCCGATCCGGCGCTGCTGAGTATGAACGGCGACGGTTCGTTTGTGACTACCGAAGTGCCGGCAGATACCCCGCTCACACTGAGCGCCACCTATGGCGAGGGTGTCACGGCAAAAAGTGCGACCGCCACGCTGAAGCTGAAAAAGCGCACCCTCGCCGCATTAACCTTGACCTGCCCGGACAGCCTGACGGCGGGAACCACCGCCTGGTGCAGCGCCGCTGCGGTTTACGGCAATGGCGCAACCCGGACGGTTCAGCCGTTGTGGAACTCCTCGAATGCCGCCGCGTTAAACGTGAATGCCGCCGGCCTGTTGTCCGCCGGGGTGGTGGCCGCCGATACGGGGGTGAGCATCAGCGCGAGTTACGGCGAAGACGGCATGACCAAAAGTGCTTCTACCACCGTTCGCGTCAAATACGACCAAGGCCCGCTGGACGGCCTGCGGATTTCCGGCGGTGACAGCGTGATGTCCGGGGAAAGCTTGCCCCTGAAGGGAACCGCGACCTATGCCAACGGTTATTCGGCAACGGTTAAACCGCTCTGGGGGGTGAGTGACGCCGCCGTCGCGGTCATTGACGAAAACGGTGCGCTCACTGCGGCTGTGGTGGCAACGGATACCCCGCTGACGGTGACCGCCAGCTATGCGGAAGGAGATGTGAGCCGGATGGCGACCTGGATGATCACCGTCAAAGCCGCCCCCACGGCTTTTTCGATCACCCCGGACAAGCTCCGCGCCGCGCCGGGCGACACCCTGATCTGGGCGGCGCAACACGGCATCCTCCGCTCGTGTACTTCGAGCAACGCCGCGCTGATTCCCGATCCGCTGGTCAATAGCGGCGGGTTGACCGCCGCCAGCCTGGCGAGCGGCGTAACGGGCGCTGGCGAGGCGACAATCTCGTGTGTCAGCCAAAGCGGCGCGGTCGCGCAAGCCAGCGTCAACATCGTGGTGTTGCCCAGTGATATCGAGCGGGTATTCGATTGGGCGGAATACGCTTATCCGCAACTGTTTGCCCCGGCGAAAGCCACGACCCGGACGGAGATGGGATATGAGTACCGCTACTACGCCACGCAAAACTGCTATCTCGCCGCCAAAGCGGGACGGGTGTATTACCTGGGGCGTCTGACCGAAGATCAGATCAGCGACGTGGGCGCGCTGGAAGACTATCTGGCGCAGGCGAAAGCGGCGGGGTATTAACAGTCCGTCACGGTGAATCGCATAAAGGATGAAGTTGCGACGAAACACATCCCCCTTTGTAAAAGGGGGATTGAGGGGGATTTTAGCAGTGGTAAAGATTCCAGCACCGTCGAAATCCCCCTAACCCTCATGTCACTAAGTCAAGGTTTAGTTTTCTACTTTGTCAGATTACGCCAACAGTGGTTTGGCTCCCTCCCCCAACGGGGGAGGGTTGGGGTGGGGGCGATTTAAAATCATGCA
>CAYVIN010000116.1:0-10729 GCA_964451375.1 uncultured Sulfuricella sp. | reverse complement strand
CCCGCCGCCGTATGGGGTATACGGCAAGGGGATGCAACGACGCATGGCGGAAAAAGACGCCGTTTAATGTCATCGTTTTGGTGGAACTGAATACTTGGGTCGAAACGCAATGGCTACGCCCTATTTCCAGCAACAAAGCGCCGCCTACAACCTTTATCAGAAGCAGGCTCTTCACGTTTTCACGCCCGACGGTCAGGACTACGTGGTTTCCGCCGCCGGGAAGGCGTATGCCGAATTCGTGATCGAGATTCAGGATCATCTGATGCACTTCGAGATGGAGGCCATGCTCGCGCAGCGCGACAGCCTGCACGATGCGCTGGTGCGCCGCCACGTGCTCCAGCAATTCGGCGCAGCCGGCGACCCGCGTTTTGCCGGGGCCGATCTCGACAGCGTCAGCGCCGAACTGAAACGCCGGGGGATTGCCGCAACCACCCTGAAAACCGCGATACGGGTGGGCATCAGCAAGGTCAACAGCGAACTCAAGGAAATCTGGCCGATCCGCGAAAGCGGGCGGAGCCTGCAATACACCAGCTACGACCTGGTGTTCAGCCACGAGGAGGCCGGCAAAGCCCCGCACCGCCAGAAAATCTGGGATACCGTCGCCGCCTGGGCGCGTGAATCTTGGCTGCCCGGCAAGGAAGGCGCGCGGCTGGCCACCGTGCAGGAATGGGACGATCTGGGTGACGCCTGGGCGATTCGCGTCGATTTACATCATTACCCGCGCCCCGATCTGGAAAGCTGCCGCCCGATCACCCTGCTTGATGGTGCGGAACGCAACAAAGACCTCGACGTATTGCGCAAGGCCCTGGCGCGAGTCGGCGTGGAACTCGCCGAACTTTCCGTCAAACCCTACGCGGTGCCGCAAACCGCCCCGCTGCGCGAAGCCGAACCGCCGCCCCCGCCCGCCCCGCCGCATCCGCTGATTACCCCGGTGGCGGACATGCTCGGCGCGGTGCGCGGTGAACGGGAAAAACTCGAACAACAAGTGCGCCAGCTTACCGAAGCGATCATCGACAACGAGGAACGCCAGCGTCAGGCGCAACGTATCGTCCTCCTCGAACAACACAAGGCCGATCTCGAAGGCCTGCTGCGCGACGCCGCCGAAACGCTCAACAAACTCGCCTGGCCGGCCCGCCCCACCGACTGGGAACGCCAGCCCACCCACGACAAGTTGCGCCTTACGGTACAGGCTTTCGAGGCCACCCTGAAAAGGCTGGGCGACACCCAGAACCTGTTGCTCAGCGCCCGCGACAAACTCAACGCCGCCGCCGCCAAACAGCAGCAGACCGAAGACGAAGTACGCCTGTTCGCCTCGCGGATGCAGGCGGCGGAACAGGAACGCAACAAACTTGCCGAGGAACTGGAGCAGGCCCGGAAATCCCGCGACCAGTGGAAGGAACACGCGGAAAGCAGCGATTCCAACCTGCGCGGCGAATTGCTCAAGCAGCAGAATGCCGCCTTGCTCGCCCAGGAACTCGAATTCACCCGGCAAATCCAGGACATGCAGCAGGACTTTCTGGAGCAGACCCAGGAAATCAAGCAGAAACACATGCGCGAAATCCAGTTGCTGCAAGAGGAACGGCGTCGCCAGATCGAGGAAGTCCAGCAGGAGAACATTGATCAGATCCAGGCCTTGCAGGATCGTCATCTCCTGCAAATCCAGAAACTGCGCCGCCTCGCCCCCTCGCAGGAAGCGCTCGCCGACGAGGATGTGTGGATGCCGCCGCTCCCCCCATCGCGCAACAAACGCGGCGCGCGGGTCGAACCGGCGAATGCCCCAGCCCCCCCGGCGGAACCGTCGCTAACCCCGTTGGCCTCGGAAATCAGCCAGTATCCGGCGGAATCGCAGGAAATTTTTGACACCCGCATCGGCGAATACCTGCGTATCGCCAAAGACATGGGCCTTAGCGAAGCTGACAAATGGCTCCTCGCCGAATCCCGCAAACTCGCCGAAGCCCGCGCCAAACAGGGCGTCCTGGAAATCTAAAACCCAATTTTTAATGCTTAATTCTTAATGGATGAGCGCCGTTGGCGCGAATTCAAAAGGCATTAAGAATTAAGCATTAACAATTCAACATTGCCATGCGACAACTTCTTCTCGCCATCTCCCCCCAGCCGGTTCCCACTTTGGACAACTTCGTCACCGGGCGTAATCACGAAGCGCTGGCCACCTTGCGCGCGTTTGCCCAGGGCCAATCCGGCGAACGTTTCATTTATTTGTGGGGCGAAGCCGGCAGCGGCAAAAGCCACCTGCTCGCGGCCTGCGCGGCGGCGGCCCGGAGTCTCGGCTATTTGCCCTACAGCGGCGCAGCGCCGGGCTGGGATGGCGGTACCCCGGTATTTTTTGACGATGTGGAAAACCTCGATGACGCTGGGCAGGTCGCGCTGTTTGGTCTTTACAACCGGCTGCGCGACGAAGGCGGCTGCCTGCTCGCCGCCGGCAGCGCCCCGCCCGCGCAATTGGCGATTCGCCCGGAACTCGCGACCCGCCTGGGGTGGGGGCTGGTGTTTCGCATCCAATCCCTAAGCGACGAGGAAAAAACCGCTGCACTGGAATCTCACGCCCACCAGCGCGGATTTACCCTGCCCCCGGAAATCTCCGCCTGGCTGTTGCGCCACCATCGCCGCGACCTGCCCGCCCTGATGGCCGCGCTTGACGCGCTCGACCGCTATTCTCTGGAACGTCAGCGCCCGGTGAGTGTGCCGCTGCTGCGTGAATTGCTGGCGCAGGCCCCGGCTGGCCGATAGAATCCAGGGCAAATGAAGAACTTCCTCGACACCCTCCTGCACAGCATCCGGGGCCGAATTATTCTCGGCGTCGTAGTGCTGCACGCGGTTTTGATGGGGATGGTGGTGTACGACATGTCCACCCGCCAGCAGGAGTTCATGCAAAAACAAATCGCCGACGAGGGGCGCAGCCTGGCGATTACCCTCGCAGCCAACGCGCCTTCCTGGGTGTTGAGCCGCGATCTCAACGGACTCGACGAACTCCTGCAAAGCCTCAAGGAAGTCAACGCCCTCAAGCTCGCCCTGATCCTCGACCACGACGGCAAAGTCATCGCCTCGTCCGACCCGGCGCTGTTCGGCCTGCGCCTCGACGATCCGCCCAGCATTTACCTGCTGAAAAACCTGCATGACGGCAACGGCGCGGATACCAGCCAACTCTGGCACGACGGGATGGTCGACAGCCTCGCCGAAATCATTTCCAACAACACCCGCATCGGTTACACCCGGATTCTCCTGGACGCCGCCCAAGTCCAGAAGGAACTCGATGCAATCACCGAAAAAGGCCTGATTTACACCGCCACCGCGATTCTCCTCGGGGCGCTCGCCGCCTGGCTGCTGGTGCGCACCATGACCCAGCGCCTCACCCAGTTATCGCGCGCCGCCGACACCATCGCCGCCGGCAACCTGCAAGTCGATTTGCCGGATTACCAGGGGCGCGACGAGGTTTCCCGGCTGACCCGCGATTTTGCGCAAATGGCGGCAGCGCTCAATCGCGACATCAACGAACGCAAACGCCTCGAAGAAAACCTGCGTCAGCTCAATGAAACCCTGGAACAGCGGGTGGAAGACGAAATCGCCAAAAACCGCGACAAGGATCACCTGCTCATCGAACAGGCGCGCCACGCAGCACTCGGCGAAATCCTGCGCAACATCGCCCACCACTGGAGGCAACCGCTCAACACCCTGACCCTGATCCTCGCCAACATCAAGGATGCCGCCGACCACGGCGAACTCGACGACGCCTATCTGGACAAGGCGGTTTCCGAAGGTTACGGGGTGGCGACCCGGATGTCGGGGGTGATCGACACCTTCCGCAAAATCTTCCAGCCGGACAGCAGCCAGGTGTTGTTCCGTCTCAAAACCTCAGCCGAACAGGCGCTTTCGCTGGTTGAACAGGACTTGCGGAGCAACAATATCCAGACCGAAATCGACTGTCCCGAAGAAGTCACGGTGCTCGGCCACCCCAACGAACTGGCCCAGATCATCCTCAACATCCTCAACAACGCCAAGGAAGTCCTGCTTGAGCGCAAGGTCGCGGCGGGGCGCATCCAGATCCGCGTCTACCGGGAAAACGACCACGCCTGCATCGCCATCGCCGACAACGGCGGCGGCATCCCGGAAAACATCCTCGGCAAGATATTCGATCCCTATTTCACCACCAAGGAAAAGTCCTCGGGGATCGGGCTGTACATGAGCAAAAAAATTATTGAACAGAACCTGCACGGCGGCATCCGGGCGCGCAACACCCCGGATGGCGCGGAATTCATTGTTGAGTTGCCGCTGACGGCGGCGTAGGGACGGGAGCGCCGGCGTCTCGCCGGCCTGCCGCCGGGAGGGCGGCGCTCCCTGCCGGGAAAGATCAGGAAGCCTGGGGAGCCGGCTGTTCAGCGGATTCGGCGATCTGGCGATGCACTTCCGCCATATCGATGGCGCGCACCTGCTCGATCAGCAGTTCCAGCCCGGAACCCGGCAGCGCGCCCGGCTCGGAAAAAATGATCACGTTTTCACGGAACACCATCAGCGTGGGAATCGAACGAATGCCGAAATAACCGGCCAGATTCTGCTGCTCTTCGGTATTCACCTTGGCGAACACGATATCCGCGTGTTTCTCCGAAATCTCCTCGTAAGTCGGCGCAAACGAACGGCATGGCCCGCACCAGGGCGCCCAGAAATCAACGATAACGATGTCGTTGCCGGTAACGGTGGATTCGAAATTTTCTTCGTGAAGATCAAGGGTCGCCATGGACAATACTCCGGTTGGGTAAAAGAGGGTTGTTCAGAAATCAATAATATTCTGGAACTGTAGCATTCTCGTGGAATTTCAACAAATTCAGCGCGGCGCCTTGCCTCCTGCCCGGAACACCGCGCCATTCCTTTCTCTCAGGGCATATCGCCGTCCCACCTGCTTCTCCAAGTAAGTAATTACTAACATCCCGAAAGTTGCAATGTGCGCAACACCGGGACAAGCCTGCTGGTCTGATAAAATGCCGCCATGCAAACTTCACCGCCCGACGCCCTGTTGTTCATTTCTCCGGCCTGTCCGCATTGCCCCGCTGTGCTGGCGGGGTTGACCGAACTTCTCAAGGAAGGTCTGCTGGGTCGGCTGGAAGTCGTCAATCTCGCCGCCCATCCGGCTGCCGCTGCTGAACTGGGCGTCAAAAGCGTCCCGTGGCTGCGCCTCGGGCCGTTTGAAGCGGAAGGCGCAACATCCCCCGGCGAATTGCGCCGCTGGGCGCTGGGCGCGGAAGACGAGGAACTGGTGGCGCGGCATATTCACGATTTGCTGATCAGCGGGCAGCGCCACCGCGTGGAGGACCTGCTGCGCCGCGAGCCACGTTTTTGCAGCGCTTTTCCGCGCCTGCTGCGCGACCCCGAGGCGAGTATGGCGGTGCGCCTGGGTATTGGCGCGGTGCTGGAGGAATTCCAGGGCAGCCCGGTGGCGCGCGGCATCGTCGCTGAACTCGGCGAACTGGCGCGTTACGGCGACCCGCGCAGCCGCGCCGACGCCTGTTATTTCCTGAGTCTGATCGGCGGCCCGGAAACCCTGCCGCTATTCCGCGCCTGCCTGCAAGACGCCGACCCGGAAGTCCGCGAAATCGCCGCCGAGGCTTTACAGGAACAGGGAAAATGAAACCGGATAATCAAGACCACGACGACAAGGTGCGCATCGACAAATGGCTGTGGGCGGCGCGTTTTTTCAAGACCCGCGCGCTGGCTTCCGACGCGGTGGATGGCGGCAAGGTGCGCCTCAACGAGCAGCGCGTGAAACCGGCCAAGGCGGTCAACGTCGGGGATGTGCTGCACATCCGCCGCGAGCGTTTTGAATTCGTGGTGACCGTGCTGGCGCTCTCCAACCGCCGTGGCCCGGCCCCGGAAGCGGCGAAGCTGTATGCCGAAAGCGCGGAAAGCCGCGCCGCCCGCGAGGAACTGGCGCTGCAACTGAAAGCCGAAAATGCCGCGCTGGGCGAACGCAAGGGCCGTCCCACCAAACGCGACCGCCGCCACATCGTGCGTTTTACCGACAGTTGACCCGGCCCGCTCACCCCCCTGTGCTACGATAGCCCCCCATGTCCTCCGAATTCGATTTGATCCGCAAATTTTTCACCAAACCCGCGCCCCGCGCCGTGCTGGGCGTGGGCGACGACGCCGCGTTGCTGGCTGTCGCGGCGGGCATGGAACTGGCCGTTTCCAGCGACATGCTGGTTTCCGGCAGACATTTTTTCGCCGATGCCGATCCGCGCCTGCTGGGCCGCAAGGCGCTGGCGGTAAATCTCTCCGATATGGCGGCGATGGGCGCGACGCCACGCTGGGCGACCCTCGCGCTGGCCCTGCCGAATGCCGACGAAGCCTGGCTGGCGGCGTTTGCGGAGGGCTTTTTCAGCATGGCCGAGGCGTTCGAGGTTGATCTGGTGGGCGGCGACACCACCGCCGGGCCGCTCAACATCAGCGTCACGATTCTGGGCGAAGTCCCCGCCGGACGGGCCTTGCGCCGCGCTGCGGCGCAGGCCGGCGACGACATCTGGGTATCCGGGCGGCTCGGCAACGCCGCGCTGGCGCTCGCCCACCTTGAAGGGCGCATTCACCTCGCCCCGCGCGAAGCCGACGGTCTATTGCCGGCGCTCCTCAATCCCAAACCGCGCGTCGCGTTGGGGCAGGCGCTGCTGGGGATCGCCCATGCCGCCATCGACATTTCCGACGGGTTACTCGCCGACCTCGGGCACATCCTGAGCGCCTCGAAACTCGGCGCGGAAATCGAATTCGTCAATTTGCCGGCGTCTGACACCCTGACCCGCCAACTCGGCGACGACATCGCCATCGAATGCCTGCTGGCAGGCGGCGATGATTATGAACTGTGTTTTACCGCGCCCCCGGAACAGCGCGCCGAGATCCGCGACCTCGGACAGGAACTCGGCCTGCCGTTGACCCGCATCGGCATGGTCGGCTTCAGCCACGGAATCCGGGTGCGCGACGAAAGCGGCAAGGAGATTCATCTTGGCAGAAGCGGATTCGACCATTTCGCCTGAGTGGCGCTTCATCATTCGCCGTCCCGCCTATTTCCTGGCGTTCGGATTCGGCAGCGGACTCGCGCCCAAAGCGCCCGGTACGTTCGGCACCCTGGCGGCGTTTCCGCTGTTCTGGGCCATGCAGGGGCTGCCCGGCGGGGCTTATCTGGGGTTGTGCGCGGTTCTGTTTTTGATCGGCATTTATTTTTGCGAAGTCACCGGCAAGGCGCTGGGCGTCCCCGACCACGGCGGCATCGTCTGGGACGAAATCGTCGCGATGCTGCTCACCCTGTATTTCGCGCCGCCCACCCTGGTTGGCGCGGTGGCGGCGTTTGCCCTGTTCCGTCTCTTCGACATCTGGAAACCCTTCCCCATCCGCTGGTTCGACCGCCGTCTGAAAAACGGCTTCGGGGTGATGTTCGACGATCTGCTGGCGGCGCTTTATTCGATTATTTGTTTGATGGTGATATTCCATGGATGACGAACTCGACGAACTGGCGGCCCGTGTCGGTGCCGCCCTCAAAGCGCGCAAATGGATGCTCGCCAGCGCGGAATCCTGCACCGGCGGCTGGGTCGGTGAAGCGGTCACCGCGATTTCCGGCAGTTCGCAATGGTATGAGCGGGGTTTCATCACCTACACCAATCTCTCCAAACAGGAAATGCTCGGCGTAAGCCCGGAAACCCTGGCCGCCCACGGCGCAGTAAGTGAAGCCACCGTGCGTGAAATGGCGCAGGGCGCCTTGACCCGCAGCCATGCCGACGTATCCGTGGCAATCAGCGGCGTCGCCGGCCCGACTGGCGGATCAAAGGAAAAACCGGTCGGCACAGTGTGTTTCGCCTGGGCCGACAAAAACGGCAAACTCTACAGCGAAAAATACCTGTTCCCCGGCGACCGCCGCGAGGTGCGCCGGCAAGCCGTAACGATGGCGCTGGAAGGTGTTTTAGCGCTGGTGGAGATATGACATAATTCTGAGGGTTAGACGCCATGTTCACAGTCCTATTTACTCAAGAAGCAAAGGCCAAAATCGCGGAGCAACTCGCATGTGAGGACTTCGCAAAGCCGGGACTTATGATTCATCGTCAAGGGCCGCGTGGTGACCTAACGCGGACAAGTACAGGTGAGGCTCACTGGAACGTCGAGCGTCCGCATCCATGGCAGGCTTATATTGGTGAATTGCAATTATTAGGAGACAACCCTGAAGGTGTGTTTTCCTTTGATGGGGTACTTGTGTACCTTGCGCTTATTCCAAAGCAAGGAGAGGCTGGGGTTGAAGTTTCAGTACACGATGGGGAGCTTTTCGTTGATGCAATACGCGTCTAACCTTACGCTCAAGCCGGACTGCGCAAAAGTCACGATAGCGCACCCATCAAACAACAGCAGCACAAATAATCAACCGATGGGCGCGTTACGCTTCCCCCATCCTACATAAGAGGAAAAAACATGGACGAAAACAAAAGCAAGGCCCTCGCGGCGGCCTTGAGCCAGATCGAAAAGCAGTTCGGCAAAGGCTCCATCATGCGCCTCGGCGACCATGCTGCGTTGCAGGATATCCAGGTGGTTTCCACCGGTTCGCTGGGGCTGGACATCGCCCTGGGCGTCGGCGGTTTGCCGCGTGGTCGGGTGGTGGAGATTTTCGGCCCGGAATCGTCGGGTAAAACCACGCTGACCCTGCAAGTCATCGCCGAAATGCAGAAGCTCGGCGGCACGGCGGCTTTCATCGACGCGGAACACGCGCTCGACCCGCAATACGCGCATAAACTCGGCGTCCAGGTTGCCGACCTGCTGATTTCCCAGCCCGACACCGGCGAACAGGCGCTGGAAATCGCCGACATGCTGGTGCGTTCCGGTTCGGTGGACATCGTGGTCATCGACTCGGTGGCGGCGCTCACGCCGAAGGCCGAAATCGAAGGCGAAATGGGCGACTCGCACATGGGCCTGCAAGCCCGCCTGATGTCGCAGGCGCTGCGCAAACTCACCGCCAACATCAAGCGCACCAACACCCTGGTGATTTTCATCAACCAGATTCGCATGAAGATCGGCGTGATGTTTGGCAACCCGGAAACCACCACCGGCGGCAATGCGCTCAAGTTCTATGCCTCCGTGCGTCTCGACATCCGCCGTACCGGCGCGATCAAAAAAGGCGAGGAAGTCATCGGCTCGGAAACCAAGGTCAAGGTGGTCAAGAACAAGGTCGCCCCGCCCTTCAAACAGGCCGAATTCGACATTCTCTACGGCGAAGGCATCTCCCGCGAAGGCGAGATCATCGAACTGGGCGTCGCGCAAAAGCTGGTGGACAAGTCCGGCGCCTGGTACGCCTACAACGGCGAGAAGATCGGCCAGGGCAAGGACAACGCCCGCGAATACCTGCGCGAACACAAGGACATCGCCACCGAAATCGAGAACAAGGTGCGCGCCGCCTTGGGCGTAAACGGCCTGCCTACCACCGTGGACCCCAGCGCCGGGGATGCCTGAGAAGCCCTTGCGTGAACGCGCTTTGGCCTATCTGGCGCGGCGCGAACACAGCCGTGCGGAACTGGCGCGCAAGCTCGCGCCTTACTGCGAGGAGCGCGATGAAATCGACGCGCTCCTTGACGATTTCACCCGCCACGGTTGGCTTTCCGAAGAACGCTACGCCGACATGCTGGTCAGCGCGCGCCAGGGCAAATACGGCAGTCGCCGCATCGCCCATGAACTGCGCGAAAAGGGCGTGAGCGATGAGGCGATAGGCGTGGCGCTCGCGGCGGTTCAGGATAGCGATCTGGAAAACGCCCGTGTGGTGTGGGCCAAGAAATTCGGGCGTCCGCCAGTAGACGCTCAGGAAAAGGCCAAGCAGATGCGTTTCCTGGCGAGCCGGGGGTTTGGGCAGGAAGTTGTCTGGAAGATACTGAATTCGAAGGGGTAAATAGGTGTGCCGACCATTTCCATTTTTTATGGAATTTTGATCAAGATGTTTTTCGACGATCATGCTCCTCCCCACTTCCACGCGGAATACGCAAAGTATGAATTGGTAGTAAATGTTTCGCCGATCAAGGTGGTGCGCGGTGAAGCGCCGAAGCGGGTGCAATCCATGGTGCTTGAATGGGCGGCGTTGCATCAGGAAGAATTGTTGGCGGATTGGGAATTGTGCAAAGCTCTGCGTGAGCCCAAGCCGATTGAACCACTGGAGTGAGAGCATGTGGACAATTACATCCATTCGGTCTGAACCTGCCAATTACACGGTAGAGATCACTTATGCCGACGGTGAAACCATTGTTGCCGATTTTAGTTTCTTGTTGGAAACGGGCGGCGTAATGGCTGCCCTGCGCGACCCGGCAGTGTTTGGTTCAGTCCGGATTGGCGCGCGGGGACGCTCGCTTGTTTGGAACGACAAGGTTGATTTTTGCGCCGATGCGCTACGGCTTAAGTTTGGCCGTCAGGCTGCATGAGCAAGCTTTGGCATAGCTGTATGCGTCATGGAAGCACGGGGCGCAACGCCGGTTGGTTATTACTTCATGGCCTCTTAACTTAAATTTGAGGGCCGAAGCCGCTTGTATTCCTTGACATGATTTTCTTCCATCTTGGATAAAATTCGAGTCCCCATTGATTTTTGGCGACTCAAAGTGAAGTTGCTGTTTATAATTTTCGTTTTTTTGATGTTTTACCCTACGGGCGTGTATTGAAACTATGACCTCAGCCGAAATCCGCAAGAAATTCCTCGACTACTTCGCCTCCAAGGGCC
>CAYVIN010000115.1:0-11118 GCA_964451375.1 uncultured Sulfuricella sp. | reverse complement strand
ACGAGCAGACTGGGTCTTGGCGATTTTCACGGGGGAAGTCCGACAGGCTGCTAGGGGGGAAGTCAGCAACTCCGGGGTGAAACTAGCGGGAATCCCGGTTGCGCCCAAATCCAGCGTGTAGCCGTAGCTTTCGCCGCCAGGCAGCAGCGGCGCTGGGATAAATGCGGGGGACATCTCAGCGTCCAGCACGGTGGGGCGGGCAAACCCGGCGACCGCGCCTTTGCGGGCCGCCAATAAACGCGCCTCGCGCACCTCGTCCACCGTGTAGCACATCAGGGCAACCGGCAGGGACTTGCCTGCCGTGCTCGACCAATGCGTCAAACCCAGACGGTCGCGCAGGAGATGCGGCCAGTCGTCTTTCGCCAAGGCATCCAGATTGCCGCCGAACTCGTTGAGAAAAGTGGCGAACAAGGGGCGGGACTGGGTGCGGTGGGCGTTCCATTGTGTGACGAACTCGGCGCGCAACGCCTCGTCGCTGTCGGATAGTTTGTCCTTGCGTAAATCCTTTTGCGAGCGGAAAAAGCGCTGCCAAAAAGCGTCGGCGATGGCGGATACCAGAGGCGTGTTGAACAACCCGTCCAGCGACTCCAGGCGCAGCAAATAGGTGTTGTCCAGTCCGTTCAAATGCGCCTGACCGTTGATAGCCATGAAGCATTCCGAACTTCTCGGCAAATCCTTGGCAACGTGGACGAATGACGTCACGTAGCCTTTGTGTTCCGCCTTCCAATCCTTATGCGTGGCGGCATCCCCGACATAGGCGTTGTATTCGACCGCGCGGGCATCGGAAACGGCGCGCTCCCAGCGGAAGTTGGCGGCGGCGCAACGAATCGCCGCGCCAGCCGGTTGGGCGGTCGCATCGGAAGCAAGCTGTTGGAGGGAAGGATCAAGATTCATGGGAAAAGAGATTATAGCCCAGACAATTGGGATTTTAGCGCCAGCATTTGCTCCGAGTATGACTTGTCTGACCGGCGTGGTGAGCGGGCGAAGAAAAGCGGGGGAAAACTCCCCCGCTTTTTTCCTGGCCGGCGTCGCTCTTACTTCTCGAACGGCTTGGGACGCGGGGTCGAGTCGCTGGAGGGCGGCAGGGTCGGCATCTGGAACTTCGGCTGGTCGCCGGTCAGGGATTTCAGGAAGGCGACGATTTGGGCATTTTTCTCACGGGAGAACTTCTTGCCCAACTGTACACGCGCCATGGTGTCCACGGCTTCCGGCAGGGTGTCGGCTGCGCCGTCGTGGAAGTCGGGATAGGTCATTTCCACGTTGCGCAGGGTCGGCGCCTTGAAGTTGAAGCGGTCGGCGTCCTTGCCGGTGACGCCTACACGGCCTTCCGCCGGGCCGTTGTGGCAGGCTACGCAGCCGCTGTCCTTGAAGAGTTTGTAGCCGGCTTTTTCGTCGGCGCTCAGGGCTTTTTTGTCGCCTTTCAGCCACTTGTCGAAACGCGAATTGGGCGTGACCAAAGTGTCTTCAAAAGCGGCAATGGCCTTGGTGACCTTGTCGATATCAATCGCGTCGGACTTGAACACCTTCCCAAAGGGCAAAAGAACGATAGCGCACCCATCAAATGGAAAACCAACATTATTCTGTTTGATGGGGGCGTTATACGTTGAGTGACTCCTACGCCGGGAGCGCGCACAACTTCACGCAGTTCCGCCCGGCTTCCTTGGCTGCGTACATGGCGGCGTCAGCCAGCCCAAGCAATTGTTCCTGCTGGGTTGCATGGATGGGGCAACTAGCCACTCCCGCAGAAAAAGTGATGGCCGGCAAGGCGGCGCCTTCGATTTCGATCTTCATCGCCGAGACGCGCGCCAAGAGCTGCTGCACCCGTTGCTGCGCCGCTTCCCCATCCATTTCGAAGAACAGCAGCACATATTCCTCACCGCCGTAGCGGCAGGCGAGATCGCTGTTGCGCAGCAAATCCACCATGTTATGAGCGACCGCCTGCAGCACCAGATCGCCGGCCTTGTGTCCATAGGTATCGTTAAAGCGCTTGAAATGGTCAATATCGAGCAAGGCAATGGACATTGGTCGCTGCACTCGCACCGAACGGTTTAATTCGCGGGGCAGCACGTTTTCCAGGTAGCGACGGTTATACAGGCCGGTTAACGGGTCGCGGATGGCCTGCTCGCGTAGCGCTTCGCGCAATTTCAGATTGGAAAGCGACATCTTGATCGCATCGGCGAAGGTCATCGCCAACTGGCGCCAGTCTCCCGCCGGCCAATCGATGTCCAGCACTGGACGCTTGAGCGTTACCAAGCCCAGCGTTTCTCCGGTCACGCTCATTGGCAAGCACAGATAAGCGCCATTTTCCTTGTCGACGATGTGGCGGCAACGCACCGCAAGATTGCCTGCTTCGATGTCGTGCGGCTGGCCTTGGCGCATGCCCCAGCAGTCGTCGTAGCTAAACAGGCTTTCCGCTTCGTAGCCTTCCCCCCAGGTCACCACCGTTTCGAGGCAGCCTTCGTGGCTGCTTTTCAAGGCCAGGGAACCGCCTAATCCACAAAATAACTGGTTGGCGGCATCTTCGATGACGCGGTAGGCTTCCGCTTGGCCCAGGCAAGTCTGGATCAGGTCGGTCATGCGGCGAATAACCTGCATTTGCCGCGCATGATCCTGCAGTGTTTCGAGCGAGATCGAGAGTTGCGAATGACTGGCCCGCAGATTCAACTCGGCCATCCGACGCTCGGTGATATCCTGCTTGACCGCCAGGAAATGGGTGATTTCGTCCCCTTCGCCGAGAATCGGCGAAATGTGCGCCGATTCCCAATACAACTCGCCGTTTTTTTTGCGGTTATAGAATTCGCCCACCCAGGTTTCGCCTTTGAGTATCCGGCGCCACAAGTCGCTGTACTCCTCGGGCGTGGTATGGCCGGATTTGAGCAGATTGGGTTTTTTTCCGATTACTTCCACCAGCGAATAGCCGGTCAGTGTCGTGAAATAAAGATTGGCGTATTCGATCACGCCCCGGCGATCGGTAATGATGATCGAAACCGGACTCTGATCCACCGCCTGCGACAGCTTGCGGCGCGCATCCTGCGCCAGCCAGCGGGAAATGTAGCTGGAAATCCGTTCGCTGAATGTTTCGAGAAGCGCCATGTCCCGAGCGGCCCGCTGCGCCATCCCGGTTTCCGGGAGTTCCCCTCCCAGTGCATAGACGGATAGTTGTCCGTAGGTGGCGCCTTCGACCATCAATCCTACCCGTGCGCGCATTTCGCCAGCCTGGCCGTCCCATGACGCGAACCGTCCGAACGGGCAATCCAATTCCACTCCGACCGCCGTACTCCATGCTTCCGGGAGCAAGGCGACGATTTCCGCCAGGGTGTGACTCAAGCCGTGGCCACGATTTTCCATCACCACCGAAATCACCGAAAGGCAGGACAACTCTCGCAGCCGTTCCGCCAACTCTTCCTCGGTGCGCTTGCGCGCCGCGACCTCGGATTTCAGACGATGCGCGGCGTCCCAATAAGCATGGGTGCGAGCCGAGAGATTTTCATAAAGCTGGTTCAGGGCGACCAGCAACACCTGATTGGATTCGCCCATCGCGGTTTCGGCGATTTCGCGAGCGCGTTCTGGAGAAAAGCCACTGCGAAGCGCAAGAATCTCCGCAGCCAACCGCTGGTCAGTGCCCAGAATATGAAAAATCAGCCACTTGGTCAGGAAAGTCAGCAACTCGCCGGCCACCTGCATCGGTTTTTTACCGGCTTTTTCCAGAGCCGCCTGCACCTGTTCGCCAAACGCCGCGTGGCTCGCCTTATGCGCCGTCGCGTGCTCTGCGTCGATGGGATAGCTGGCCATGATGGCCTCTTCCTCGCGAAAGTGGTACACGGCATAAGCCGCGAGCGCCTCAAAAACACGCTTCACCAGCGCCTCTGTAGCGCCTCGCGCATAGAGTTCGCCCAGCGTGTTTAACAGGCTGACCAGTCGCTTGTGCTGATTATCGACCTGATCAATTCCGGTTTCATAGCGCGCGTCCCAGACAAAGACAGGCAGTTCGTGTGATACGCCAGCCATATACATTCCTTGGCAAAGAAGAACAACGGCAAATACGGCGCCGACCTGATGACCGGTTAGTATCCCCTGCCGAGAAGTCTCCCGACCCCATACTCTGGATGCTCCATAAATTGCGCGCTCACTCGCCGGCATACTGTTTCATAGGCGAATTTCGGAAGGGCGGAGTGACAGGTGCGCCAGACCACGCGGAATTCGCCTATGAAACAAAATTCTGTGCGACCGGCGCGCAACTTTACGAAATTTCCTGATTCATTTCCCCGGTCGGGACGTCCCTTTCAGGACATCAGCATCTTCAATTATCACCCACTCCCCCCCGCTTGCCAAATAATCCTGACTTGGCGGGCGCTGGAAAAGCAGGGCGGTGTCGCTTATCTCAGCGCAAAGGTGTTAACCCGGAAATTTCGTGCGCTGTGCAAAGGCGCTGTTTTTCAGCGGGTTCAAAACCCGTCCGGCAACTGTCGCTCCAGCCGCTGGCAATCGGAGCAGACGTGTAGGTAACGAAACGTCTGAAGCTGCTGGTGTAAACGGTTCTGAAAGCAACCTGAAGAAGCGGTAACCGCGCCACATCTCTACGCCACATACCCAAAGGGCACAAGTAAATTGCGCGCGCCCTCGTTTGTCTGCTGTTCCATCGCGAAATTCGCCTGAGAAACAAAATCCTGCGCGATCGTCGCGCGAATTTGAGAAATATCCGGGTTAATATGGCCCCTTGCCGCTGCTACAACAGGAACAACAATCATGACTGACGCAATCCGCCTGGGACTGATGCCACCGCTGACCGGCCTGGTCGAAATTTACGGCCCGGAGATCGTTTGGGCTGCCCGCATCGCTTGCGACGAGATCAATGAACGCGGCGGTGTACTTGGCCGCCAACTAGAACTCATCATTGAAGATGACGGCAGTCTTCCGCCTACGGCGATTGCTGCCGCTGAGCGACTGATTGATGAACATGGCTGCGTGGCGATTATCGGCAACCTGCTGTCCAACTCACGCATCGCCGTTGCCGCGCAGGTCGCCGAGCCGAAGCGGATTCCCTATCTCAACTTCTCGTTCTACGAAGGTAGCATTGCCGGTCGCTACTTTTTCCATTTTGCCGCATTGCCCAACCAGCAGATCGACAAGATGATTCCCTACATGGCAAAGCGCTTCGGCCTAAAGATGTTCTTTGCCGGAAACAATTATGAATGGCCGCGTGGCTCGATTGATGCCGCCAAACGCGCCTTGCAGCGTCTCGATGGCGACATGGTCGGCGAGGAATATATCGACATCGGCGCAGATCCCGCAGATGTTGACCGGTTGCTCGCACAAGTAGCGCGTTCCGGTGCTGACGTGTTTGTGCCCTATTTCGCGGGGAGCGATCAGATTACCCTGCTTACCCACTTTACCGAAATGGGCCTTAAGAAGCACATGGCTGTGGTCATGGGACATTATGACGAAATGATGGTGAGTCAGTTACAGCCATACATACGCGAGGGTTTCTATTCCAGCAATACCTACTTCATGTCTCTCGACACTGCGGAGAATCGGCGCTATTTGCAACGATTGGTTCGTCAGGAAGGCATTCGCGGCATATGGCCCCACGGCAATGGCGTACTGACGAATTTTGGTGAGGGCGCCTACCTGTGTGTTCATGCCTTCGCCAAAGCGCTTGAAGCGGCAGGTACGACCGACGCCGAGGCGCTGGTCGACGCGCTGGAAAAAGTTCATGTTGCCGGCCCTCAAGGCGTCGTCGAAATGGATGCGGCCACCCACCATGCCTGCGTCAATACTTACCTGTCGCGCTGCAATGCCGATGGCACCTTCAGCATCGTCGAGAGCTTCGGCCGCATTCCGCCCCAGATTCCCGAACGTTACCGTGAGCAAGCCCAGGCAGCCCGTTTGCATGAATCGCCATCATCCCCCGAGGTGGCGGCCAGACTGGCGGCGGAAGTTGGCGCCGCCATGCGCAAGATCGGCACTGCGCAGCAGATATTGTCCATCGCGGACATGGCGATCCTGGCGGCAAATGCGGAGGGTGCTATCACCGAAACCAATCGTAACGCTTGCCAAATATTCGGCTACAGCGAGGAAGAACTGCTGGGCATGTCGATACATTTGCTGTTGCCCCCTCATCTCCGGCAACGGCATGTTGAACTGGTGAGGCTCTTCGTGGAGGGTGAGGAAACTGAGCGCCGCATGTCGACGCGCGGCGAGGTGATGGGATATCGCAAAGATGGCAGTTTCTTTCCGCTCGAAGCGTCCATCGCCAAATTTAAAAATGGCGAAGAATGGCTGCTGGTGGTCACCATGCGCGACATCACTGACCGCAAGAAGGCCGAGGATGATCTGACGCGGCGAGCCACCCACGACCCACTCACCGGTTTGCCTAACCGCGCACTGATCCGCGAGAGGCTCACTAATGCCTTGCAGCGATCAAAGCGCAGCGGAACCAGCGTGGCGCTGTTGTTCGTCGATCTTGACGGATTCAAGTTGATTAACGACACCCACGGCCATGAGGCCGGCGACGCGCTATTGGTGACCGTGGCTGGCCGACTGATTGATCAGGTGCGGCCCGGAGACACGGTGGCGCGCCTCGCGGGAGACGAGTTTGTCGTCCTTTGCGAACAGGTCGAGCAACCGGCAGCGATGTCCATTCTGGCCGAGCGGATCAACGACGCCCTGAGAGCGCGATTTGAATTCAACGGTCTGCCGCTGTTTGTCACCGCCAGCATTGGCGTCGCCATCGGCAGCGGTAGCATCCATTCCGCCGACGACTTGTTGCGCCATGCTGATACGGCGATGTATGCGGTAAAGGAAAAAGGGCGCGACAGCTGGCAGTTTTTTAGTGAGAACCTGCACGATCAGGCAAAGCAGCGGCTGGTCATCACCAACGGCCTGCGCACGGCGATTGAGCGCAACGAACTTTCACCACGTTTTCAGCCCATTGTGGTCGCCGAGAATGGCCGCATCGTTGGCGCGGAACTGTTGCTGCGCTGGTATCCGCCGGGAGGCGAGGTGTCCCCTTCGGTATTCATTCCAATTGCCGAGATGACGGGTTCTATCGTAGCCATCGGCGCCTGGGTATTCCTTCAGGCGTGTCGGGCCGAAGCCGACTGGCGAGGGCGTTGGGGCGAGCATGCCCCTTATGTATCGGTGAACGTCTCCGCGCGTCAGTTGAGCGAGGAGTTCCTGGCCGACGACTTTGCCCGGATGCTTGGCGAAACAGGCGCCAATCCGGGGCGTTTGTTACTGGAAATCACCGAAACATCCCTGATGGCCGATGTTGAAACCAATCTGCGCGTACTGCGCCGCCTGGCAGATCTCGGGCTACGGGTTGCCGTGGACGATTTCGGCACGGGTTATTCTTCGCTGGCGCAATTAACCCGTTTACCGGTCAATGTATTGAAGATTGACCGGGCCTTCGTCGATGGTATCGACAAGAGCGAAGAGAACCGCACCGTTATCCGCGCCGTAATCGGATTGGGTCGTGCGCTCGGTTTGAAAATGGTGGCGGAAGGGGTCGAGGATAGCGCTCAGCAACGCGAACTTTGCGCCTATGGTTGCGATTTCATCCAGGGATATTATTTTCACCGCCCGCTCGATGAAAAGACTTTTGTTGAGACAGTGGGGCAGGGACTTCAGATCGGTGTGTCCGCTTCGACCGCTTCCTTGCACTTCCTGATCTACGTAAGCCAGTCCACCCAACCGATGTCTGCGCAAGAACTCGACACCCTCCAGAAAAAGTCGCGGGAATTCAACCTTTCCATGGGTATCTCTGGTTGTGTTGTCTGTCAGGACGGCTACTTCATGCAGATGCTGGAAGGGCCGCGTGAAGTCTTGTTCGCCCTGATGGATAAAATCAAAGCCGACCCTCGCCACCACAACGTGCACATCGTCATTGAGGGGCCTGCCAGGCACCGGGTTTTCGCAGACTGGGGCATGGTGCTGCGTGATCTGACGGCAGAGCAGGATGTCCCCAAATTCAATGAATGGCAACGCCGTACCATCACTTTTCTTGATCTCGCTGAAGATGCTCGCATTTGTTACGCCTATATCACTGCGTACTCGCGTACCGGCATGACAGGCTGATGGAACCCCAGCCTGCGCTTGCTGAGTATCGTAGGGTGGACAACACACGCGCCCACACGGTCGGGAGTGGGGCGCGGAAGCGTTAGCGCCCTGCCCGCCTTACTTGGCTTGGGAAGACGGGGCGGCGCTCATGTGGCGCATGAGCATTTTTGACATGTACAGGCCCAATCCCGTGCCTTGCGTTTTGGTGGTGAAATACGGGTCGAATATTTTTTGCAGGACTTGGGGGGGAATGCCGCCGCCGTTGTCGGCTATTTTCAGCCAGGCGTTTGCGCCGTTGCCGCCGGCGCTGATGGTGATGCGTCCTTCAGGCAGGTTTTGGTCGAGAATCACATCCTTGGCGTTATTCACGATGTTGAGGATGCTCTGGGTAAGTTCATTCAAATAGCCGCGCACGACGATGCTCGTCGCGGCCCTGTAGACGACCTTGATCCGGCTGTTTTCCAGGGTCGGGCCGAGGATGTTCAAGACCGTTGCGACGGTGTCCCCCAGCTTGAACGGGGCGAGCTCCAGATCGGAACGGAAATAGTCGCGGAAATTGTCGATGGTCTTGGACAATTGCTGGATCAGCTTATCCAGTGATAGTTATTTGCTATTGCAGAATTTGCTTTAATTCATTTCAACAATGTTTTCAACAGTCCTACAATGGTATTGCCAGCTTGGGAAAAGCCCGGCTCCACCCCACATGACAGGTATCAGGAAAGGGCCGGGGACGAGACCTCAACCTGCCAAAAACGCTATCGTTCCGTTGCGAAAACCAATGCCGCAAATGGACTTAACCGACTGAAAAGGAGAATGAAAATGAGCAGCGCAAAAAAATCCACGCCAACAGTAATGGACATCGGCATATCCGAAAAAGACCGGGAAAAAATTGTCGCCGGCTTGAATCGCCTGCTCGCCGACACCTACACCCTGTACCTGAAAACCCACAATTTCCATTGGAACGTCACCGGGCCGATGTTCCAGACCCTGCACCTGATGTTCATGGACTTGTACAACGAACAGTGGATGGCGGTTGACCTGATCGCCGAACGTATCCGCGCGCTGGGCTTCCATGCGCCGGGCAGTTATCAGGAATTCGCCGCGTTGACCTCGATTCCCGACAGCGAAGGCCATCCCAAAGCCAAGGAAATGCTGCGCCAGATGATCGAAGGCCAGGAAACCGTGGTGCGCACCGCCCGCGAAATTTTCCCGGTGGCGGACAAGGTCAGCGACCAACCCACTCTCGATCTGCTCACCCAGCGTATGCAGATTCATGAAAAAAACGCCTGGATGTTACGCAGCCTGCTCGAAGACTAAACCTGGCCCCGCCGCCCGTGTGGCGGCGGTTTCCTTGCCCCGCGTTTTCCGTGAAAGACCGATGACCCTTACCGACCTGCGTTACATCGCCACCCTCGCCCGCGAGCGCCACTTCGGACGCGCCGCCGAAAAATGTTTCGTCTCCCAGCCTACCCTTTCAGTCGCCGTCAAAAAACTCGAAGAAGAACTGGGCATTCCCATTTTTGAGCGCAGCGCCGGCGAAGTCCGCGTCACCTCGGTCGGGGCGCAATTGGTCGCCCAGGCCGAACGGGTGCTCGCCGAAGCGGCGCGCGTCAAGGAAATCGCCCAGCAAGGCAAAGACCCGCTGAGCGGCCCGTTGCGGCTCGGCGTGATCTACACCATCGGCCCGTATTTATTGCCGCGCCTGGTGCCTATCCTGCATGAGCGCGCCCCCAACATGCCGCTGGTGATCCAGGAAAATTTCACGGTGCGCCTCGTCGAATCACTGAAACGCGGCGAACTCGACCTGATTGTCATCGCCCTGCCCCACGAGGAACCCAGTCTCGCCTCGCAAGCCGTCTATGACGAAGCCTTCCGTGCGCTGGTGCCGGTCGGTCACGCCTGGACGCGCGAAAAGGAAATCGACCCGGCCTGGCTGCTCGACGAACCGCTGCTGATGCTCGGCGCGGGCAACTGCTTCCGCGACCAGGTGCTGGATTTGTGCGCCCACGCCAAATCCGGCAAATCTCCGCAACTCCTCGAAGGCGGCTCGCTGGAAACCATCCGTTACATGGTCGCCGGCGGCATCGGCATCACCGTGATGCCCTCCAGCGCCGTGGATAATCTCCTGCCCGACGATGCCCTGCTGCGCGTCCTGCCCTTTTCCCCGCCCGACCCGACGCGCCGCGTCGGCCTGGCGTGGCGCACCAGTTTCCCGCGCCTCAAGGTGATCGACGTAGTCCGCCAGGCCATGCTCGACAGCAAACTGCCAGGCACGGTGGAGGCGAAGGGGCGCTGATTACTATGAAAGTGAAACCATGCGAACCGGAAATCTTTTTGCCGACGCCGCCCCGCCCCCGGACGGCGAGCGTTTTGAAACGCTGCTGAGCCACCGCAATCTGGTCATCGAGCGGATCATCAGTTCGGCAGCGATTACGCCGTGCGAATACGTGCAGCCGCAGGATGAATGGGTGGTGCTGGTGCAAGGTGAAGCCACCCTGCAAGTCGCGGGGGAGTTGGTTTTACTCAAGCCGGGAGATCACCTGTTTCTCGCGGCGGGGACGCCGCATACGGTGGAACAGGTTTCCGAGGGCGCGCTCTGGCTGGCCGTGCATTTACACCCGGAGCGGGTGGCGTATTGATCAACGACTGGTCAACCGGGGAAGATAATATCCGGCGACTCGCTACGAAGCGCAGATATTGGCCGGTGTTTATCGAGACATCAATTAAGCGTGAGCCAAGCTATGTATGGAGAAAAGCCGATTAGCGATGTTTTTCTCGGCATTTTTCAGATCATAGCCAGCCTGCAAATTCAGCCAATACTGAGGCGTTTGCTCAAAAGCTTTAGCAAACAGCAATGCCAGTTCAGCCGTAACCGGTCGCTTGCCTTTAACGATATGGGAAATGCGCATGGGCGACACACCAATGGTGCGAGCAAACAAGGCTTGGGAGATATTTAGTTCTTCAAGGATTTCAGCGAGGTACTCGCCGGGATGAATAGGTGTTAACCCGTTGTAGATCATGTTATTACTCCTAGTGGTAGTCCACTATTTCGACATTAAA
>CAYVIN010000114.1:0-11290 GCA_964451375.1 uncultured Sulfuricella sp. | reverse complement strand
TTCATACGCCCGACTGAGCGAAATTTGCATATGGAACAAAAGACCAGCGAGGGCGTGCGCAATTTATGAAATATCCGGGTTAAACACGGACGAGGGGCCCCCCTTTCGTCCGCGTTCCATTTTCATGAAAGCCCCCGATGAAATTCCAGTTCCTGAAAACTGTCGCGATGCTGGTTCCGCCGTTGATCGCGGTGCAGTCGCCGCTCGCCCAGGGAGCCGCAACGGCCCGCAACGACGCCCCCCAATGGGTGGCTGGTGTGACCCCGAATCAGCGCCCCGCGAACGCCCCCGTCATTCGGGTTTTCTCTCCCGGCGCAGCGTGGCGCGCCCGCGCTCTGACCGGCATCAGCGAACCGATCCCCGCCAGCCTCGACTTTCTGAACCAGCAGGGCGCCTGGTACACCCCGTTCACCCAGCCGGGAATGCCGGGCTACTACGATCTGCGCAACTGGCGCGGCGAAGCCATCGTCCCCAACAATGCGAGCCGCTAACAACATGAACATCCCGACCACATTGTTTCTCGCCGCCCTGCTGGTGTTGCTCTCGGCGTGTGGCGACCCGACCGGCGTCCCCACACAATCAGTCAGGGTAAACGTCCCGTCCGGCGCGGCAAACCCCAATCTGTTGCGCGCCGCATACAGCCCGCTGCATTTCAAGCCGGCCATCGAATCCGCTAGCGACAACCAATGTCTGGGCTGCCACAAGGAAATTCTCGAAGACCTGGTGCGTCCCAGCTCTCCCGCCGGGGTCGCCGCAGCGGACAGCCTCGCCTGGTATCAGCGCACCAGCACCTACAGCGGCGACCAGGAAACCTTCCACCGCCGCCATATGGTTACGCCGCTGGCGCGCAACCTGATGAACCTCAAATGCAACACCTGCCACCAGGGCCACGATCCGCGCGAAGAAGCGCCCGGCTCGTCCGCCGACGGCGCACCCCAGGACGAAACCGGCTTCACCCTGCGCAAGCAGGTCAACCCGGAAACCACCTGCCTGAAATGCCATGGACAGATGAGTGAACGGGAAATCATGGGCCTGCCCGGCCCATGGAGCGAAGTCAAACATCTGTTTCGCAACGACTGCCTGACCTGTCACGCCTCGACCCGCACCAACCGCCATCAGGTCAACTATCTCAACGCCGCCGCTATCGAAGCCTCCGCCCAGGCCGGCAAACGCGACATGAACGGCGGCGACGTATGTTACGGCTGTCATGGCGGGCGCGCCTGGTATCGCATCGCCTATCCCTACGCCCGCAATGCCTGGCCGGAAATGCCCGACGGCACACCCGAATGGGCGAAAACGCGGCCCACGCACTCCGAATCGCGTTTCCTGAAGGCCGAGCCGAAATTATGAGCAAATTCCCCACCAACATTCTCAATCCGGCGCGCCGCAGTTTCCTGAAAACCAGCGCCGCCGGTACTGTCCTTGCAGCAACCAGCGGCCTGCTGGAACTGGCGCTGAACCACAAGGACGCCAACGCCTTCGCCTACGAACCCTATCCGCGCGACGACGAGTTGACCACCGTGGTGACCTCCTGCGACCACAACTGCGGCTCGCGCCACATGCTGGTGGCCCACAAGAAAGGCAATGTGATCGTGCGGCTGTCCAGCGACGACGGGCGTTATCAGGCGGGTGGCGCGTTCGGCAAGGACACCTTCGCCGAGCCGCAATTGCGCGCCTGTCTGCGCGGGCGTTCCTACCGCTCCCGCCTGTATTCGGCGGAGCGCCTGCTGTATCCGATGATGCGCGTGGGTGAGCGCGGCGAAGGCAAATTCAAGCGGGTTTCCTGGGACGAAGCGCTCGACCACATTGCCCGCAAGATGGTCGAACTCAAGCAGAAATACGGGCCGACCGCGATTCTCGACCAGGCTTACGCCGGGTCTTCCTACGGCGTATTACACAAATCCGACCAGATCGAAGGGCTGCTGGCGCGTTTCCTGGGCATGTTCGGTTGCCGCACCAATTCCTGGTCGGTGCCCAGCTATCAGGGCACCACTTTTTCCTCGAACATGACCTTCGGCACCATCCAGGACGGCAACGAGGACGACGCTTTCGCGCACAGCAAGCTCATCATCATGTGGGGCTGGAACCCCGCCTATACCTTCCACGGCGGCAACACCTTCTACTACATGCGGATGGCCAAGCAAAACGGCTGCAAATTCGTCGTGGTCGATCCGCAATACACCGACTCCGCCGCTGCATACGACGCCTGGTGGATCCCCATCCGCCCCAATACCGACGCGGCGATGCTGGCCGGGATGGCGCATTACATTTTTACCAACAATCTCCACGACCAGGTCTTCATCGACAAATTCGTGCAGGGCATGGACGCCGGAACCATGCCGGAGTGGGCGAAGGGCCAGGAAAGTTTCAAGGACTACATCCTCGGCAAAAACGACAAAACCCCGAAAACCCCGGAATGGGCGGAAAAGATTTGCGGCGTAGCGGCAGCCGACATCCGAAAACTCGCCGACATGTACGCCCGCACCAAGCCGGCGGCGCTCAAGGCTTCCTGGGGGCCGGGGCGCAACGCCTATGGCGAACAATACAACCGCATGGCCGCCGCGCTCCAGGCGATGACCGGCAACATCGGCGTCCTCGGCGGCTGCGCGGAAGGCGTGGGCAAGGGCTGGCACGCCGAATCGGTGGCCTACCCCTACGACGACAACGCCAACCTGTGGTGGGCTTCGATCAAATCCGACCGCTGGGCGCATTGTGTGCTCAACTACCCCAACGTGAAGCGCGAGGAAATCGGCTGCTGGCCGCGCGACGACGAACTCGACGGCAAAATCCCCAACATCAAGGCGATTTTCTGGCACGGCTCCGACTGGTTCAACCAACTCACCAACATCAACAAGGAAATCGAGGCGGTCAAAAAGCTCGAACTGGTGGTGTGTTCGGATTCCACCATCACCCCCTCGGGATTGTGGGCGGACGTGCTCTTGCCCATCGCCACCCATTTCGAGCGCCACGACGTGGGCCTGCCCTGGTACAAGGGGCACTATTACATCCATCGCCCCAAGGTGATCGAGCCGATGGGCGAATCAAAGACCGATTTCCAGGTTTACACGGAACTGGCGTATCGCCTCGAAAAACTCGATCCGACCCTCAAAAACTTCGGCAAACGCTACAACCCGCGCGCCGAGCGCAGCTATTTCAAAAATCCCGACGCCGTGGACGAGGCCTATCTGACCGCCTGGTGGAAAAACGTCCAGCATCATCAGGGCGTGAAAATGTCCTGGGAAGAGTTCAAGCGCCACGGCGTTTACAAATTCACCTTCGACAAACCCCACGTGGCCTTCCGTGAGCAGATCGAAAACGGTGCGCCGTTCGAGACCCCCTCGGGGAAAATCGAAATCCTCTCCACCACGCTCGCCAAGGTCACGGACTGGAAGAAAACCCAATGGGGTTATCCGATTCCGGCCATCCCCAAATGGATCGAGCCGTTCGAGTGGATGGGGCATCCGCTGACCAAGGAATACCCGTTCCACATGATTACCCCGCATCCGCGCCATCGCACCCACTCGATTTTTCACAACATCCCGTGGCTGCGCGAAACCTTCCAGCAGGAAATCACCATCAACGCCGCCGACGCCCGCAAATTGGGGGTGATCACCGGCGACATCGTCGAGGTGTGGAACGCGCGCGGCAAAATCGTCGTGCCGGTGTACGTCACCGAACGTTGCCTGCCCGGTGTAGTAGTGGTGTACGAAGGCTCGTGGATGGATCGCGACAAACAGGGCATAGACCGCTCCGGCAATCCCGATTTCCTGACCAAGGACGACCCCAGCCCGGCGGGCGCTTTCGCCTACAACACCATCCTGGTAAACCTGAAAAAGACCGCTCTCGACCACCGCCCCGGCTGGGATAGCGAAGCGACTTCGCGGTCTATTGTTTTCCGGCGCGACGCCTGAGGAACCGGTCATGACCCAAAAACTCGACATGAAAAACGTCAAGGTCGCGCTCAAACGCAAGGTGGAGCAGACCTACCATCCGGTGAAACCCGCCCAGCAATTCGGCTTCGTCCACAATAACGTCGATTGCATCGGCTGCCGCGCCTGCGAAATCGCCTGCAAAGACAAAAACGGCCTGCCGCCCGGCCCGCGTTTCCGGCGGGTGATGTATATCGAAGGCGGGACGTTCCCGGAGGTATTCGCCTACAAGGTGAACATGTCCTGCAACCATTGCGCCGAACCGGCCTGCCTGCCCACCTGCCCGACCGGGGCGATCTGGAAACGCGAGAAAGACGGCATCGTCGATATCGACTCGACGCTGTGCATCGGCTGCCGGCGCTGCGAAGCCGCCTGTCCCTACGGTGCGCCACAGTGGAACGTGCAGGCCCAGGTGATCCAGAAATGCAATATGTGCGTCGATGAAATCGACGCCGGGCGCAAACCCTATTGCGTGATGGCCTGCATGATGCGGGTGCTGGACATCGGCCCCATCGACAAGTTGTGGAACGCCACCCACCCCACCTTGGCTATCGGCCCGCACGACAAACCGGTGCGGCAAGTAAAAAACATGGCCAGTCCGGCCCTCACCAAACCTTCCATCGCCTTCGTGCCGCACCGCAAGGGAAAGGTCGAATGATGCTGACCCGCGAAACCGCCGCCGTGCTTGCCGACGATGCCGCCACTCTGGCGCTGCTGCACGACAGGGAATTATCGGCAGAAGTGCTGGTGGAACTGAAACGCCTCGACTTTCCCGCCAATCTTGGTTTTATTCCAATCGGAGAACCCAGTCTGGCGAGCTTTGCAATGATGTTTCAGATACTGCGCGAGTTGCCCGATACGCCTGATGCCCGATTGATGGACGATCTGGCGGCGGACTACGCGGCCATTTATCTGACCGGCGCTTTCGGCGCGTCGCCGTGCGAATCGTTTTGGGTTTCCGACGACCATCTGGTGTGCCAGCAAGCCATGTTCGACGTGCGCGAGTTGTACGCCGCCGCCGGGCTGGTCGTTCCGGACTGGCGCAAACGTTCCGACGACCATCTGGTTTTCCAACTCCAGTTTCTCGCCAGCCGTCTGCGGGAAGTTCAAACCGACGGCGACTGGCGGGCCCTCGCGGGATTTCTCGACTTTCACCTGCTGCGCTGGCTGGCGGATTTCGCGGGACGTGTCGCGACCCGTTGCGACACCCCGTTCTACGCGGCGCTGGCGCTGCTCAGCGATGCCTGGTGCCAGCAGTTGCGCGATTTTGTCGCCAACCATCTGGGCGAGGCGCGGCCCCGCCAAGAGGAAATCGAGGCCGGCCTGCTTACCCGGCATAACACCGCAGCAACGGCGGAACCCTGCCATTTCATGCCCGGCGCCGCCGGGCCGAGCTGGTAGGTCAATCATGAAAAATGAAAACAAACTCAAGCCCTGGAGCGCCGGCGTCACTCCGGCCTGCCGGCAGGATGCCGGCGCTCCGCCCCGCTGTTCAGGAGGTAAACCGTGACGCAAGAAGAGACAGGTGACGTAGCCCCGCAAACCGAGCCGGAAAACGCCACGCCGGATACGCCGTTGGCTTCCCGCCGGGGTTTTCTGAAAGGCGCGGGCGCGCTGAGCATCAGCTCCCTGCTGGGGGCGGCGGCGCTGATGACCCATTCCGACGAGGCGGCGGCGAAAGTCGAATGGGCCGAATGGTTTCAGGGCAATTACCGGCTGATGAGCGACGCCGAAAAAGCCGCAGCGCGCGCCCGCCTGGAGCGGCGTTATTCGGCGGAATACGGCAAACGCGTCACGGTGGACGGTACGCCGGCGCTGGAGGGCGTGTTGATGGGTTATGCGCTGAATATCAAAAAGTGCATTGGCTGCCGACGCTGCGTGAAAGCCTGCGTGGAAGAAAACAACCAGTCGCGCGGCCCGGATCAGGAAATCGAATGGATCCGCGTCCTCAAGATGGAAAAGGGCGAATTCACGCCGGAAAAAATGAACCAGGGTTATCCCGATCCCGCCGGCATCCAGGTCGGCGGCAACGCCTACGCTCCCGCCGGGGTAGGGCTGGAAGGCGAACATTATTACCAGCCTGAGTTGGTTCCCGAAAAAAACGCCTTTTACATGCCCATCGCCTGTATGCAGTGCGAAAAGCCACCCTGCGTGAAGGTCTGCCCGGTGCGCACCACCTATCGCGAAGCCGATGGCCCGGTGGTCATCGACTACAACTGGTGCATCGGCTGCCGCATGTGTATGAACGCCTGTCCCTACTGGGCGCGGCGTTTCAACTGGAATGACCCGAACCTGCCGAAAGAGGCGATGAATCCGGTCACCCATTATCTCGGCAACCGCCCGCGCATGAAGGGGGTGGTGGAAAAATGCACGTTCTGCATCCAGCGCACCCGCCAGGGCCGTTATCCCGCCTGCGTCGAGGTGTGTCCGGTGGGGGCGCGCAAATTCGGCAACCTGCTTGATCCGAACAGCGAGGTGAGCCGCATCATCGACCGGAAAAAGGTGTTTCGCCTGAAGGCGGAACTTAACACCTTCCCGAAATTTTTCTATTTCATGGATTGAGGCGCATCGTCATGAACAAACTCATCCGCTTCGCGCTCGACTACCTGGGCTACGTGGTCAAAGGCGGCCCGGCGTTCTACGCCTGGATCGCCTTCCTCTGCCTGCCCATCGCCGCCCTGCTGTTCGGCACTTATACCCACGCCACGGAGGGCTTGGGCTACACCGGCCTGACCAGTCAGGCGCACGACGGCTTGTATCTGGCCAATTTCGTGTTTCTGGTGGGGATCGCCGCCGGGGCGGTAACCATCGTTTTCCCGGCCTACGTCTATCACCACAAGGCCTTGCACAAGGTCGCGGTGCTCGGCGAAATGCTGGCGATTGCGGCGGTCATCATGTGCATCCTCTTCATCATCTCCCACATGGGCCGCCCCGACCGGCTGTGGCACATGGTTCCGTTGATCGGCATCTACAACATTCCCAATTCGATGCTGGCCTGGGACACCCTGGTGCTGGTCGGCTATCTGCTGCTCAATTTCGCCGGCGGGTTTTATTTCCTGTATCGCAAATACTTAGGCGAGCCGCTCAACGAGCGTTTCTATCTGCCGCTGGTCTACCTCTCCATCGTCTGGGCGCTGAGCATCCACACCGTCACCGCGTTCCTGCTCAACACCATGCCGGCGCGTCCCATGTGGCACCACGACATGATGCCGATCCGCTTCATTTCCACCGCCTTCGCCGCCGGGCCGTCGCTGATTATTTTGATCTTCCTGGTGATACGCAAAAACACCCGGCTGTGGATAGACGATGAAGCCATCGACACCCTTTCGCATATCGTCACCTACTGTCTGGGGCTGGCGTTGTTCCTCACCCTTTCGGAAGTGGTCACCGAACTCTACGCCAACACCGAACACGCGCTGGGCCTGCAATACCTGATGTTCGGCGTACACGGGCTGAACGACCTGGTGCCCTGGTACTGGGGTTCGCTGCTCGCCAATCTGACGGCTTTCGCGATACTGCTCACCCCGCGCTGGCGGAAAAACCACCGCGTTCTGCCGATTGCCTGCGTACTGGCGTTTTCCGGCATCTGGGTGGAAAAAGGCATGGGGCTGTTGATCCCCGGTTTCATCCCCTCGCCGATCGGTGAATTCACCCAGTATTTCCCCACCACGCTGGAAATTTTCGTCACCCTGGGCAACTGGGCGGCGGGATTCCTGATCCTCACGGTGCTGCTCAAAGGCGCTATCGGCGTGTTGTTGGGAGAAGTGCAATATGCCCGCGCCGCGCAGCCGACCCCGGCAAGCGCGGCCCTGCCCGAATCAGCCTGAAGGGAAAGTCATGAGGAAATTTGCCATCGTTTCGCTGTTCCTGGTGTTGTGCTGGGGCGGACTAACCTCCGCGTGGGGCGAAACCACGACCTGTTTCGAAAGCCGCAAAGGCGCATCGGAAATCACCCGGCACTTGCTGCGCGAAGAACTGCCCAACGTGAAATGCTCCCCCACCACCGGCGCGGTGTTGTGGTGGGGCGACCCCTTAGAGGGCACCGTGCCGATGGGGCAGATGCCGGTCGGCGAAGCCGATTATTCGCGCGGCAAGGCGCTGGTCAAGCCGCGTTCCGAAAAACTCGGCCTGCTCCCGCTGTGTGGGGTGAACTGCCATAACGGCGTGGTTCCGCCGGGCTTTCCGAAAAACAAGAGTCCGCGCCAACTGACCATGCACCAGGGGTTGGTGCAGGACACCGCGAAAATGCCTCACGGACGGGGCGGCGTATGGTGTCTGGATTGCCACCATCCCACCCAACGCAACAAGCTGATCGACAATCAGGGCGCGCCGGTTTCCTTCGATCAGCCGCAAATCCTCTGCGGCAAATGCCATGGCGACGTATACCGCGACTGGCGCGAAGGCATCCACGGCAAACGTATCGGCGAATGGGCCAGCAACGGCGTGAAACGCTGGTTCGTCTGCACCGAGTGCCATAACCCCCACGACGTACAGCAAGGCAGCCGTAACAGAGGATTCGCCCAACATCAGCCGGAACCCGCTCCACAGCTTCCGAAAGGGTTGAAAAACGCCAATCATGAGAGGCATGGGGTTGGGCATTGAGGGGGATGAGTGATGGCATTCATGTCGCCAAGTTGAGCTTTGGCCCGACACGGGTGGGAGCGCCGGCATCCTGCCGGCAGGCCGGCGAGACGCCGGCGCTCCCAGGCAAAAGGCTGGCCGACACGCTTAACTTAGCAGCGTTGGGCGATGGTATCGCGTAACGACACCCCGCTTTTTTACTCGTTCCCACGCGCCGCGTGGGAACGAGGTGGAATTGCTTGGGATTGACGTAAGCTTAGGATTATCGTGAATCGCAAAACCCACCTGTTTTTCGGGCCGCCGCTGGCCTTGTTGACCGCTGCCCAGAACAACACCCTGGAAATCAGCGGCAAGGTTAACCGCACGGCGGAACGCTACCTGGAAATTTTGAAGTATCATGGACTTGAACTGAACGAGGCGGAGCGCGATTGCCTTACCCAAATTTGCGGCGTCGGCTTCATGGCCCCCGAGGAAATCCGCGAATTACCCGACGAAGTGCGCTTTTGCGGTGTGGAAATTCCCGCGCTCGACAAGGAAGCCCTGGCGGCGAAACTGGAGGCGGCGAGTTTCGCCGATCTGGTGGCGACAGTGGAAACACTGGGGTTTTGAGGAGGATGCCCCGGAACGCCGCGCCCCTATTGGCTTTTAAAGCATGTCGCCGCCCCACGGGCGTTACGGCGACAGTAAACACTAACATTGGTGACCAGACCATCTCACGTTCCGCTACCACGACCCCATGACCCCTCGCGTTCACCACCTGAGCCACCGCCTGTTACGCGGCGTCCTACTGGTCGCCGGATGCGCCTCGCTGGCGCTGGGGTTGTTGTTCCTCGGCCTGTACCGCAATCAGTTGGTGCAGGAACGCGCCGAAATTTCCCTGCAACTCAACCGGATGCTCCAGGTGACCTGGGAAAACGCCATGCTGAAACGCGACGTGGACGGTCTGCGCGACATCGTGGCAAGGCTCGGCGGGCTGGCGGGGATACGCGACGTGTTGATCCTGGCCCCCGGCGGCGAGGTGCGGTTCGCTTCCGACCCGGCCAAGCTGGGACAGCGCCTGCCGGATGTGGCGCGCGCCACCACCGCCGGCAATCCCCTCAGCAGTTTTGAAAGTCTTGGCGGCGGTGAAGTACTGCGCTCCATCAACCCGGTGCCCAACCGCGAAGCGTGTACGCCCTGCCATGGCCCGGTGGCGACCCATCCGGTCAACGGCGTGCTGGTGATCGACTACGACGCCGCGCCGATTCGCGATAGCGCTTTGCGCAGTGCGGTGCTGCTGATGGCGGCGGGCAGCGGCGTGTTGGCGCTGATGTTGCTCACCCTGTGGCTGCTGCTGCGCCGCCACGTCATCGCGCCGCTCGCCGGACTCGACGCGGCCACCCGCGCATTGGCCGGCGGCGCGCTGAATGTGCGCGCACCGCTGGTCAGCGACGATGAAATCGGGCGCACCGCCGCCGGTTTCAATCACATGGCGGAACGTCTGGCGCAGCAGATTTCGCTCGCCGAATCCCAGCAACGCTTCCTCCAGACCCTGCTGGACGGGCTGCCCGACGGCATCCGCCTGATCCGCGTATCCGACATGCAGGTGGTGCTGGCCAATCACACTTTCTGCCAGCAAATCGGCGAAACGGCACAAGTCATTCTCAACCATCCCTGTTACCAATACAGCCATGGCCGTAGTGAGGCGTGCATCGCCACGCTGCACGTCTGCCCGCTGGCCGAATTGCGCGAGATCGGCGATTTCATCAAGGTCAACCAGCACCTGCGCCGCAGCGACGGCAGCCTGTTCCCGGCGGAAATCCATGCGGTGCTGGTCGAAATCGACGGCGCGGCGGGCAAGGAGCGCTACGTGGTCGAATCGGTGCGCGACCTCGGGCAAATCACCCGGATTTCCCACGAGCAACGCCTCTCCGAACTGGGCCTGCTGGCCGCCGGCATCGCCCATGAAATCCACAATCCGCTGGGTTCGGTACGCCTCGGGGTGCAGGGGCTGATGCGGGAGGTGCGGGAAGGGCGCTGCAAACCGGAACAGATCATCGATTACATGGAACTCATCGATCAGGAAATCGACCACTGCATCGCCGTTACGCGCCGCCTGCTATTGCTTGCCAGGCCGCCCACCAACAGCCTGCAACTGGTGGTGCTCAACGAAGCGCTGGGCGACACCTTGCTGTTGCTGGAGTTCGACGCGCACAGCCACGGCATCGTGCAACACCTTGAGGCGCCGGAAAACCCGCTGCGGGTGCTCGCCGACGAAGCGGAAGTGCGCATGATTTTCCTCAACCTGGTTCAAAACGCCCATCACGCCATGGCGGACGGCGGTACGCTGAGCGCCCGCCTGAGTGAGGACAACGGCCAGGCATGGATCGAAATCACCGACACTGGCCTGGGCATGGAACCCGAATTCACCACCCGGATTTTCGATCCCTTCTTCAGCCGCCGCGCTGACGGCGTGGCCGGCACCGGGCTGGGCCTGACCATCGTCAAAAATTTCGTGGAGCGGATGGGCGGGGCCATCGAAGTCAACAGCGCACCCGGAACGGGAACCTGCTTCCGCATCCGCCTGGCGCTCGCCGAAACGGTAATGGAAAATGGATCATGAAGAATATTCGGAGCGCCGGCGTCTCGCCGGCCTGTCGGCAGAATGCCGCCTCCCTCTGCGACAAGGACATTAAACCTAGAAACCTCAGTTGACCGCTTGCCATGAGGTATAGGGTTTTGGTTATAAACAACTTTTGTCGCAATTTTACGCTCACCCGTTTGGTGAGAGCGCTACGGGC
>CAYVIN010000113.1:0-11727 GCA_964451375.1 uncultured Sulfuricella sp. | reverse complement strand
CTCCGTCTCAAGTTTAACAAAACGTTGGTGTCCATTCTTTTCAGCTTACCTCACATCGCGGAATCCAGGGCCGCCGAGAGGCGGAAGCGGTGCTTGGATTGCCGCTACTGCGCGCCCTGCCGGGCGCTCCCGGATTCCGCAAAGCTTCACCCAGGCTACAACAGCGTGGTGTATACGGAACCTCGCGGCGGGTGAAGGGAACGAAGGCTCGCGACGCGAGCCTCACGTCATAACATCTCGATCACCCACTTGGTCACCGTGCCGGTGGCGTGGGCGCATTTTTTACCGCGCGCCTTGTCGAAGGCCAGGTATTCCTCGGCTTTCCACATGTCGTAGGTTTTGCCGGTGAACTGCTGTTGCAGTTCTTCGCAGGTGACGCCGCCGAATTCGGCGCGGAAGCGTTCCACCAGTTCCTTGCCTTTTTTGAAGTTGTTGATGAAGCGGCCTTTGTCGAGTTTGTCGCGGTCGCGTCCGTATTTGGCGGAGAGTGCGATCAGGCCGCCGGTGAGTGCGCCACAGGCGCCCAGTCCGGCCAGTCCGCCGCCGCCGGAAAGGCCGTGGCTAGCCTTGATGGTGGCGTCGTCGATGACGCCTACGGTTTCCTGGATGGTCGCCAATACACATTGCGGGCAGCAGCCGTAGTCGAGTTCGTATTTGAGGGCTTTTTCATACGCCTGTTCGGCGATGGCCTGCTTTTCTTCAGTATTCATGCGGCTCTCCAATTGATTAGCGAATGCTTATATTATAGGCCGTTTCGCCGGGCTTGCCATTCCCGGCGGTTTCACCAACTATAATCCTAAAAACCTCAGTTGACCGCTTGCAATGAAGCCTACGGTGTTGGTTCTAAATGACTTTGCCATTGTTTTAACGTTCACCCGTTTGGTGAGAGCGCTACGGGTCGGATTGCACGGTTTTGCGGGCGCATGGCTGCGTTGTCGCGCCATTGTTCCGGCTTTAGCCGGACTACAATGGCGGTGATGCCCTTTACGGGTGCAACTCCTTGGAATGGAATAGCCATTCCGCGTCGTCGCGCCTTGCACTCCACCCGATAAACCGCACACTCCAACCCGTTCAACTGAGGTTTTTAGGATAATCCTTTCCCCCTGTCCAACTCGAACCTTTGTACGTAGGAGAGTGGCATGAATAAGCTGATCGTGTTGATTACCGGAATTTTGATAGGAGGCCAAGCCATGGCATGGGACAAAAATCAGTTTCGCAAGCCGGATAACGGCGATATCAAGAAACGCCTGAGCGCCGAACAATTTCACGTTACCCAGGAGAACGGCACCGAATGGGCGTTCCGCAATGCCTACTGGAACGAGAAACGGGAGGGCATCTATGTGGATGTGGTGTCCGGCGAGCCGTTGTTCAGTTCACTCGACAAGTTCGACTCGGGCACCGGTTGGCCGAGTTTTACCAAGCCGCTGGATGATTCTCATGTGGTGAATCTGGAAGACCGCAGCCACGGCATGAGCCGCGTGGAGGTGCGCAGCAAGATGGGGAATTCCCACCTCGGCCATCTTTTCGACGATGGCCCGGCCCCCACCGGCAAGCGTTATTGCATGAATTCCGCGTCGCTGCGGTTTATCCCCAAAGAGGATTTGGAGAAGGAAGGTTATGCGGAGTTTCGCAAGTTATTCGAGAAGAAATAGCCGCGCGGGAAGGCGTGAAGCCTTCCCGGCGGTCAGAAAAATTCGATGGAGGGCGCTTCGCCTGACTGGGCGAGGTCTTCGAGACGTTCGAGAACCAGCGCGCTGGCTTTTTCCATGTCGTGAACGGCGCTCAGAGCCTGGGCTTGATTGCCGCTGTAGAAATGCTCCACTGCGTTGCGACCGCAGGTGTGAACGGTCTGATGCGGGGTGTTCATGTCGCGGTAGGCGGGGAGGTGGCTGTACAACTTCTTGCCGTCGCCCTCGAAATACCATTGTCCAAGACGGCAGGCGGTATGCGCGGCGAATTCCTGGGGTTTTTTGTCCGACTGGCCCATCAATACCTTGTAAACCCCGAACTTGAATATGATGTGATCGAGTTTCGCGAGTTCCGCGAAGGTGCGCAGGGTTGCCGAGCGGATCACGCTACGGGTGGTTTCGGAAAGGTCCTGGAGACTCTGGATGCTGGCGCTGGCGTTGGCGGCGTCGTCCGCATATTTGGCGGCGAGTTGCGGGGATACGTCGATTTTGGTTTTGGCGACTCCGGTTTCGTGCTGAATGCCTTTCACCAGCCCGGAAATCTCGGTGGTGGCTTTGGCGGTGCGTTCCGCCAGTTTGCGCACTTCATCGGCGACCACCGCGAAACCGCGTCCCTGTTCGCCGGCGCGCGCCGCTTCGATGGCGGCGTTGAGCGCCAGCAGGTTGGTCTGGTCGGCGATTTCCTTGATGAGATTGACGATGCCGCCGATCTGCACGGCGCTGGTCGCCAGCGCCTCCACCGAGGAGGTGACGTCGCGGGTTTTTTCCGTCATGTCGTTGACATTGTTGGAGAGGTTACGCACCGCCCAGAGATTGGTCGTCATCGTGGCAGCGGTGTTTTCGACGACATCGCTTTCCTTGTGCATGGTGCTCGCCAGGACAGCCATGGTGGACTGCAAACCGACCAGGGTATCGCCGAAAAACATCACGTTTTCGAAAATGCCTTTGTCGAATTCGTTCTGTTTTTCCTGGCTGGCCTTGATCCGCAGGCAATTGTCACATTCGCCCTGAATCCGGGTGCACGCCTCGTTGCGCTCGACTTCGAGTTGGCGGATACGCGCTTTGAGTTCTTCGATTTCCTGTTGGTATTTTCTGGAGCCGAACATCATTTATCCCTTGATCAAACCAGCCCTGCAAATTTAACCGGCAGCGAATCCGACGGTTTTATATTCATAAATGACAAGTTTGGGATTTTAACAAATAAGACGGCGGACTCCGAATTGATTGTGGGTTCGGAGTCCGGGGTTTCCCCTTCTACAGTTTCAAACCATAAGCGATCCCCAGCGCATCCTGGGACATGTAAAGATTGGCGCTGCCGCCGCCGAAATTGGCGGGAATCGAGCCGGCGCCGCCATTCACGGTTTTCCTGAAGGCGTACATATAACTCACCGAAATCTCCGATTTGTTATCCAGCGCCCAGGTCGCGCCCAGCGTCAGATGGTCTTCCACCACCCCTGGTGCGAGGATGTTGAGGAAGGTTTCGCTGCTCGGAATCGGCTGTTTGCCGTGGTTGTATCCGGCGCGCAGGGTGAGGTTGTTGCTCGCCGCGTAGCTCACGCCCAGCTTGTACACCGTCATGTCCTGCCAGCCGAAGCCGGGGCCGTTGTTTGCGCCCAGCGGTTGGCCGAGTACGGTCATGTTGGTGATGCCGTTGCCGATGGATTTGATTGCGGAATAGTTGATGCGCACCACATCGGCAGCCACGGTCAATTGCGGCGTCGCCTTGAAAGCCAGGCCCACGCCGTAGTTTTCCGGGATATCCATGCCGCCCTGTTCGGCGAACAACCCCTGGTATTTATCGAGTTTGGACATGCTGGTTTTGGACTGCCAGGTCGCTCCGACGGCGAGGTCGGGGGTGAGCTGGCCGATCCAGCCCAGCCGCACTCCCCAGCCGGTTGCGGCGGCAGTGCCGTTGTTGGTCACGTTGTCCGGCGAGGCGGAAGCCTGGCGCGGGCCGCTCATCGCAAAGGGGCCGAGACCCTTGGCGGAAAAACGCTGATAGGCGAGATTCAGCGATACGCCCAGGCTGTGGCTGGGGGTGACTTTGTAGGCCAATGTCGGCGCGATGAACAATTGTTCGAGATTCACGCCCGACGAGCCGGTTCCGCCGAAACGTTCGAAGGAATTGGTCTTGTAATCCGAATTCATCCCGCCGTTGCCATACACCGAAACACCCAGCGAAGTGCGTTCGTCGAGCATCTTGTTGTAACCGAATTCGGGAATGAAAAAGTCTTCCTTGTCGTTCGCGTCGTAGTTCGCATCGGGCCAGGCGTTGCCCCGGATTTCCGAACCACGCGCGGGGTGGAACCAATCCACGCCCACATCCAGACGGCTGCCCACCAGCGCCATCCCGGCGGGGTTGATTGCCGCCGCCAGGGAGTCCTGCGGCAAGGCAATGCCCGCACCGCCCATGCCCTTGGATTTGATCCCGTAACCATGGGAGAAATAGCCGTTGGTCGCCGTGGCAACGGTGGGGAAGATCAATGCGGCAACAGCCAGTGCGCCGGCCAGGGGAGTGAGTTTCATGGGGTCGCTTTCCGAGTCGTCAAAATAACAGGGGTGAGTGTTTAGTGTTCAGTTGTGGAATACGCTTCGCGCATGAATCGATCCCGGCGCGCTTCGCGCGACGACATCAACTCAACACTAAACACTGGTTTTATTCTGCCCAAGAATATCCCACCAAGCGCCGCGAATCACAAACAGGTTCTGTTTGTTTGCGTATTAGAATTTTTGATAAAACCTGCCGGACTCGCCGCATCAATCGCAGCGTGGCAGCACCAGCAACGCTTCCAGGCCGCCATTAGAAAGATTGCGTAGCGCCACCTGGCCGCCGTGGGCTTCGGCGATGTTGCGGGCGATGGAGAGTCCCAGACCGGCGCCGCCGGTGTTGCGGTTCGCCGCGTCGGGTGGCGAGTATTACCGGTATGTGCAGACACGGGCGGTATTGCTGGGGCTGGCGTTGGGCCGGCAGCCCTCTCCCCCGGCCCCTCTCCTTTATGCCCTTCAGGGTGCATGTTCATGGGCGAGGGGAGTATCCATGCGGCTCAACTGTGGGGCAATCCGCGCTTTTCTCCCCTCTCCCACGCGAGTGGGAGAGGGGCGGGGGAGAGGGCAGCGGTGGTCAAATTCAGGCAAGCTGTTGTTCTTCGCCAACCGGGCAATCCAAATAAGGATGTGTGCATAGATTAGCCCTGGCAGGGGGAGGGTTAGGATGTGGGACGAAAGGTGGATAAACCAAAATATCCGGGTTGGATACGGGCGGGAGCGCCGGCATCCTGCCGGCAGGCCGGCGAGACGCCGGCGCTCCCAGACAAAGTCTGGTCGGTACGCTTAACCATGGCGACATGGGTCTTAAGCGGTGTGCTCGCCACGCTTACGCAGTGCAGCGCCGCTGCAGATGGAACGCCGCCGTAGCGGGCCGGTCATATTCCCGGATCGCTGGGGCATCCGGCGAAGTACAATGGCGCTTATTCGCCAAACTCAAAACCGCGTAGCGGAGATGCTGGTTACATGGAAAACTTCCTCCTGATTCTCGTCGGCACTGTGCTGGTCAACAACATCGTGCTGGCCAAGGTGCTGGGCTTGTGCCCCTTCATGGGCGTGTCGAAAAAACTCGATGCGGCGGTGGGGATGGGCATGGCGACTGCATTTGTGTTGACGCTGGCCTCGGGGCTGAGTTACCTGGTCGAGACCTATGCGCTGGCGGCTTTCGACATCACCTATTTGCGCACCTTGGCGTTTATCGTGGTGATTGCTTCCATTGTGCAATTCACCGAAATGTTCATTCGCAAATCCAGCCCCGAGCTTTATCAATCGCTGGGTATCTACCTGCCGCTGATCACCACCAATTGCGCGGTGCTTGGCGTCCCGCTGCTCAACGTCCAGGAAAATCACAACTTCGTCGAATCGTTGTTATACGGCTTCGGCGGGGCGGTGGGCTTTGCGCTGGTGTTGACCCTGTTTGCCGCGCTGCGCGAACGCATGGAAGGCGCGGCGATTCCCGAACCTTTCAAGGGTGCGCCGATTGCCATGATTACCGCCGGGCTGCTGTCGGTGGCGTTCATGGGTTTTTCCGGCTTGATCAAGTAGGCCCGCCATGCTGGTTGCCGTGATCGTGATGGCTGTTCTGGCGCTGGCGCTCGGCGCGATCCTCGGTTACGCCGCGTTGCGTTACAAGGTCGAGGGCAATCCGATGATCGAAAAGGTCGCGGCTATTCTGCCCAACACCCAATGCGGGCAGTGCGGATATCCCGGCTGCGCGCCGTATGCGGAGGCCGTTGCTCAGGGCCAGGCGGCGACCAATTTGTGTGTGCCGGGCGGCAATCCGGTGGCGCACGGGATTGCCGATCTGCTGGGGAAGGAATTTGTGCCGGTGGGCGGCGACAGCGGCGACGCCGGGCCGCAGCCGAAACAGGTGGCCTTTATCGACGAAAACCGCTGCATCGGCTGCACCGCCTGTCTGAAACCCTGCCCGCAGGACGCCATACTCGGGGCCAACAAAATGATGCACACCATCCTGATCAAATATTGCACCGGCTGCGAATTGTGTGTGCCGGCCTGTCCCGTGGACTGCATCAGCATGGTTCCGGTCGAGGAAGACATCACAGCCTGGAAATGGCGTTACCCGGTGTTTCGGATTGAGAAGGCGGGCTGAGTGAACGCTTTATTTAACTTCAACGGCGGCGTCCATCCTCCCCAACACAAGGAGGAATCCAATCACCTGCCGATTGCAATCGCGCCCTTGCCCAAACGGCTGATCGTGCCGCTGCGCCAGCATCTGGGCGAACCGGCGCAGGCGCTGGTGTCGCCCGGCGCGCAAGTGTTGAAAGGGCAGATGATAGGCAAGGCGGGCGGATATGTGTCGGCGGCCATCCATGCGCCCACCTCAGGCACGGTAATGGCGGTGGAGAACCACGTAGTCGCCCATCCGTCGGGATTGCCGGACATCTGCGTGGTGATCGAAAGCGACGGTGAAGACCGCTGGGTGGAGCGCCACCCGATAGATTATCGCAACCTTGATCCCGCCATCATCCGCGAGCGTCTGCGTGATGCCGGGGTGGTTGGGCTGGGTGGGGCGGTGTTTCCCACTTACGTCAAACTCGATCCCGGTCAGGCGCGAAAAATCGACACCCTGGTGATCAACGGCGCGGAATGTGAACCGTGGATCACCGCCGACGACCTGACGATGCGCGAACGCGCCGGGGAAATCATCGAGGGGGTGAAAATCCTGGCCCACCTGATGTTGCCCGCCGCCGTATTGATCGGCATTGAGGACAACAAGCCCGAAGCGATTGCCGCGATGAGCGCAGCCTGTGCGGGAACCCCATTCAAGGTGGTGGCGGTGCCGACCATTTATCCGGGTGGCGGCGAAAAACAACTGATCAAGGTATTGACCGGCAAGGAAGTGCCCTCCGGTCAGCGGCCTATCCATATCGGCGTCACCTGTTCCAATATCGGCACCGCTTATACCGTACATCGCGCCGTGAATCACGGCGAAGCGGTGATTTCGCGGGTGGTGACGGTGACCGGCAGTGTTGCCAGGCCACAGAATTTCGAGGTGTTGATCGGTACGCCGCTTTGCGAATTACTCGCGCTGGCCGGCGGGGCCACCCCGGATACGCGCCGTTACATCATCGGCGGGCCGATGATGGGCTTCGATCTGGGCGATCTGGGCGCGCCGCTGGTGAAATCGATCAACTGCATCATCGCCGCTGCGCCGTCCCTGTTTCCGCCCGCGCCTCCCGCTGCGCCGTGTATCCGTTGCGGCCAATGCGCGCGCGCCTGCCCTGCCGACCTGCAACCCCAGGAATTGTTCTGGTTCGCGCAAAGCCGCAATCTGGAAAAAGCGCGCGCCTATCATATTTTCGACTGCATCGAATGCGGCTGCTGTAACTACGTATGCCCCAGCGCGATTCCGCTGGTGTCGTTTTACCGCTACGCAAAAAGCGCCATCCTCGCCACCGACCGCGAACAGCGCGCCGCTGAAATTGCCAAGGAACGCTACCAATTCAAGCAGGAGCGTGTCGAGCGGGAAAAACGCGAACGCGCTGCAATGCTGGCGAAAAAACAGGCCGCCGCCAAAGCCGCCGCTGCCGCCGACCCCGACGCCGAGGCCAAAAAAGCCGCGATTCAGGCGGCGCTGGCGCGGGTCAAGGGCGGACAGACAGCGTTGCAAGAGAGCGAGAAAACATGAGTTCACCCCATCCTGCCAACAGCGTCTCCTCCATCATGCTGCGGGTGTTGGCCGCCTTGCTGCCGGCCCTGGCGGCCTATGTGTATTTCTTCGGCGCGGCGATTCTGGTGAGTCTCACGCTGGCCTGGACAACCGCGCTGGGCGCGGAATGGGCGATGCTCAAGCTGCGCGGTTATCCGCTGAAGTTTTTCCTGAGCGACGGCAGCGCGTTGCTCACCGCCACCTTGCTGGCCTTGTCGATACCCGCGCTCGCCCCGTGGTGGCTGGTGGTGGTCGGGGTGATTTTCGCCATCGTGTTCGCCAAACATCTCTACGGCGGGCTGGGACAAAACATCTTCAATCCCGCCATGGTGGGTTTCGCGGTGCTGATGATTTCCTTCCCGTCCTACATGACGCATTGGCCGGCCCCGCTGGCGCTGGTCCCCGACGGATTGAGCCTGACCCAGCAACTCGGGGTTATCTTCGGCGAAACCCTGCCGCCGGGTATGAAACTCGACGCCATCACCATGGCGACCCCGCTCGACACCCTGAAAACCCAGATTTCGCTCGGTCATAACGTCGCCGAAATACGCGCCGCAACGCCGATTTTCGGCGCGCTGGGCGGCTACGGCAGCCAGGTCGTGGCGGCCCTGTATTTGCTGGGTGGCTTGTTTCTCCTGCAACAACGCATCATCACCTGGCACATCCCGGTTGCTTTTCTGGGCGCGCTGGGCGGGCTGGCGGCGTTGTTCCACGGCAGCGACCCGGCGCATCACGCCACGCCGCTGTTTCATCTGTTCAGCGGCGGCGCGTTGCTGGGCGCGTTTTTCATCGCCACCGATTACGTCACCGCGCCCACCACGCCGCGCGGCAAGCTGATCTTCGGCGCAGCCATCGGGTTGCTGGTGTACGTCATTCGGAGTTTCGGCGGTTATCCCGACGGCGTGGCTTTCGCCGTCCTGATCATGAATTCGGCAGTACCGCTGATTGATGCGTATACCCAGCCCAAAGTGTTCGGGCATAAATCATGAACACCATCATCCGCCATTCCCTCAAGTCCGCTGCGCTGCTGGCGATTTTTGCGGTATTCGGAACCGCGTTGCTGAGCGCCACCCATTACGCAACCCGCGACAGCATTGCGGAAAGTGAAAAACAGGCAAAGCTGGCGTTGATCGGGCAGATTCTGCCGCGCGAAATCTACGATAACGACATCCTCAAGGAAGTCCGCGAATTACCCCCCGCCATTGAGCTGGGCAACCGCGACGCCACCCCCCTGTACCTCGCGACCCAAGGCGGGCAGCCGGTCGCCGCCGTATTCGAGGCCAGCGCCCCGGATGGTTATGCGGGCAAAATCAAGCTGCTCATCGTCCTCAAGGCGAGCGGCGAAATTTCCGGGGTGCGGGTGCTCAGCCATCACGAAACACCAGGCTTGGGCGATTACGTGGAAATCGCCAGGGATGCCTGGATCACCCAGTTCAACGGACTGTCGCTGGCGAAAACCTTGCCCAACGACTGGAAAGTGAAAAAGGATGGCGGCAAATTCGCGCATCGCAGCGGGGCGACCGTCACCCCGCGCGCCGTCGTCAAGGCTGTACACAAGGCGCTGCTGTATGCGCAAGCCCATCCCACCCGGTTTTTTCCTAACCAGGAGAAAAGCAAATGAGAGCTACAAACTATCGGGAAATCGCGTGGAACGGTTTGTGGAAAAACAATGCCGGCGTCGTTGCGCTGCTGGGTTTGTGTCCGCTGCTGGCGGTGAGTTCGACGCTGGTCAACGGCATCGGACTGGGGCTGGCGACCGCCATCGTGATGGCTTTGTCGAACGCGGCGGTTTCGCTGGTGCGCAACTTTATCCCCAACGAAATCCGCATTCCGGTATTCATCGTCATCATCGCCGTGCTGGTCACCGTCGTCGAACTGCTGATGCACGCCTATTTGCAGGCCTTGTACCTGGTGCTGGGGATCTTCGTGCCGCTGATTGTGGTGAATTGCAATGTGCTCGGGCGCGCCGAAGCCTTCGCCTCGAAAAATCCGGTGTTGCCCTCCGCCCTCGATGGTTTCATGGTCGGGCTGGGGCTGACCCTGACGCTCGCCGTGCTGGGTGCGCTCCGCGAAATATTCGGGACGGGCACCCTGTTTTCCGGCATCGACCTGGCGCTGGGGGAATCCGCCAAAGCGCTGGTGATCACTGTTATCCCCGAATACCGGGGCTTTCTCATCGCCATCCTGCCGCCCGGCGCTTTTATCGGGCTGGGCCTGATGATCGCCGCGAAGAACTGGATCGACGGGCGGGGTCGGGGCGCGTCGCTAGTAGTCAGTCAACGTGAAACGCCTTGATGCAGGATGGGTATCACCCATCTACATTTTTGGGATTTCGCCAAATCAGCTTGACTGACTACCAGGGCCGGCTTTCAAACTGAGGCACTCCCCGCTTGGAATTATCCTAAAAACCTCAGTTTAGAACCGCAAAGGCGCTAAGGCGCAAAGAAATCAATAACCTGCGGAATGTTCCGCACTCACTCAGTGGGTGAACGATCCGAAACGGGTAACCTTTTGTTTTTCCTCCGCGTCTTTGCGCCTTTGCGGTTCAAACTGCCTTTTCCAGGATTATGCTTTTTCCACCAGCAACCCCAGTTTCCCCGCCAGCCATTTGGTGGTGGTGGCCTGGATCAGGATGGTCATGAGAATCGCGATGAAGGTGATCGAGGCGATGATTTCCGCGCCCGGCGCTTTCATGCCCAGCAACAGGCCGGCCAGCGCGCCGGGGATTACCCCGGTTTCGCGCGTCCAGCACATGAACAGCAGTTCCTTGAATGACCATTTGGTGCGGCGATCCGGCCCGGCGCACAGGAACACCGTGGCGGGGCGGCCCACCAGCATGAAAATCGCCACCACCAGCCCGCCGCCCACCAGATACTGGTTCATCAGCGCGAAATCGACCTGGCTGCCGAGCAGGATGAAAATGAACATGCGCATGATCAGCGCGGTGGTCATCACGTATTCTTCGAGCCGTTCCTGCTCGCCTTCCTCCATCGCAAAACCGAAGATTTCCTTGTTGCCGAGGATGATCCCGAACACGAACACCGCCATGAAGCCGCTCGCCTGCAAGCCGTCCGCGCCCATGTACGCGCCGATCACCGCCATCAGCGACACCACCGGGGCGTATTCGGCAAGAAAGCCGAATTTCTCGTGGGCGATCAAGAGCGCGGCGAGATAGCCCAAAATGCCCCCCATGACGACGCCGATCAACGATTGTTTGAGCAGGTCGAGTAGCGCGTGAGACAGGGAAAACTCGCCGCTGCCCATCGCCACGCCGAGAATTGCAAAAGTGACGATAGCCCCCATCGCATCGTTGAACGCCGACTCGCTCATGACCGTCTGCGCCACCCGGTCCTTGATGTGGACTTGCTTGAACACCGGCACCAGCGTTGCCGGGTCGGTGGACGCGATGGTCGCACCCAGCAGCAGCGCCACGATCACCGGCACACCCAGGATGTAATACGCCGCCACCCCGGTAATCACGGTGGAAATGACCACCCCGACAGTCGCCAGCGCGACGATGGAAATCCACACCTCCTTGAGCACCTTGAGGCGCAAGGTCGCGCCGCCGTCGAAGAGGATGTAGCACGAGCCGAAAATCAGGATGAGCTGGTTAAGCGCCGAATCGGCCTTGATATCGATTAGCCCCGCCACGCCGGGGCCAACCCCCATCCCCACCAGCAGGAACACCACCACGTCCGGGACCTTCAGCTTCTGCGCAAGCAGCCCGGAAAACGTGCAGAGGGCGAGTATGCTGGCGACCGCCTGCAAAACAGTCGTGGCGATGTCGATAGAGAGGATGGATTCCATGTGGACATCCCGGTGGTT
>CAYVIN010000112.1:0-12101 GCA_964451375.1 uncultured Sulfuricella sp. | reverse complement strand
CTTCGATGGCGGCATTTAACGCGAGCAGATTGGTCTGGTCGGCGATTTCCTTGATCACCCCGACGATATTGCTGATCTGGCTGGAATAACTGCCGAGGTTCTGGATCAATTCCGCCGAATGACCGACGGTTTCGGAAATCACGCCCATTTCGCCCACCGCCGAATTGATCACCCCCTGCCCGGCGCTGGACAAATTGCCGGCGCGCTCCGAAAGACTCCGCGCGGTTTCCGCCGAATCCCCCATCTGACTGACGCGGCTGGCGATGTTTTGCACTTCCCCGGCGGTTTCGTTGGCCGCCGAACGTTCCTCATGTCCGTTGCGGGTGACGCTGGTAACATCGTTGGAAAGCGCGCGGGCGCTGCGGGTCAACTCGTCGGCGCTTTCCAGGACGCCCCGGATCAGGTCGCGCAAATGGTTCTGCATCGACGCCAGCGAACCCAGCAGGCTGTTTTCATCGCCGTGCGCCGCGTGTATCGCCACAGTCAGGTCGCCGTTGGCGATCCGTTTGGTAATCGCCACCGCCTCGGACGGTTCGCCGCCCATCTGGCGCAAAATGCTGGTGGTGATGGACAGCGCCAGCGCCAGGGTCAACACAATGGCGACGACGGCCCCGCCGATCATCAGTTTCTGCGCAAAACGGGTCGCCGATTCCGCGCTTTGGGTCACGTTTTCGACGTTACCGGCGTTGAAATCGACCACTTCCTTGAGGAGTTTTTCGGCTTTCAGATAAGACTGGCGCTGTTGTCCGCCCAGTTCGTAATATTTCTGGAACAGCGTTTTTTGTTTGGCGGCGTCCTTGTTGGCCGCGAGCTGGTCAATCAGCTTGATGATTTCTTCATCGGTTTTGCGCCAAGTTCCCCATTCGGCGGAAAAACCGCTCCACAACGCAGCTTCCTCGGCGGACTTGGCAATACTTTCATACATGCGCCAGGTGTCGTCCACGTTTTTCCACAGGCGCTTTTTGTCCTTGGCAATGTCGCCGAACATATCCTGCGCCTCGGGATCGTTTTCCCACAGCGCCACCTCGAAAGTGCTGGATTTCAGGCCGATCTGCAATTCCTGGAGTTTTTGCAGCGCCAGCACCGCCGGCAGGCGATTGCGCCCGATTTCCTGAACCCCGTCGATACCGTTGCGAATACCCAAAGTGCCGGTAATCGCCATCAGCAACAACATCACCACACCCAACCCGGAAAGCAGGACAAGTTTGAAACGCAGACTGGAGTTGTTCAACATGGCTTGAGTAGTCCCTATTCGAAGGGTTGGTATCATACCTGAAGGGGGGCCCGATACCTACCTGGAAAGGGTATTAGATTAACTTCAAATTCGGTGCTTGCCACCTGTGAAAAGTAACAGGTTGTACAAATAAATTTTGCCCCTCGAAAATCCGGGAAAAATGCCCTTGCGCCCACGCCACGCGCTTGTTTCCTGCCGCCGATTGCCCCGAAACCGTGCAAATTCCCTATACTGGGCAGCCTGATCTGTTCACCTTGTTTTCCCCGTACCTCCCGGAACGAAAGGAACCTGCTTTGACCATCGAACTCACGCTCTACGAAACCCGCGTCATCGGCGCTTTGATCGAGAAGGAAATCACCACTCCCGAGCAATATCCGCTGTCGCTGAATGCGCTGACCAACGCCTGCAACCAGAAAAGCAACCGTGATCCTGTGCTGGATATGGACGAAAGCCAGGTTCAGGAAACCGTGGACGAGTTGGTCAAAAAACACCTGGTCAGCACCCAAACCGGGTACGGCAGTCGCGTGGCGAAATTCCAGCATCGTTTTTGCAATACCAATTTCGGGGTGCTGAAATTTTCGGAACGCGAATTGGGGATTGTCTGTGCGTTGTTCCTGCGCGGCCCGCAGACACCCGGCGAATTGCGCACCCATACCAACCGCTTGTGCCAGTTCAGCGATGTGCAGCAGGTTGAAGCCACTCTCCAGCAGTTGATGGAACGCGACGATGGGCCGTTTGTCGTGCGTCTGGCGCGTGAACCGGGGCGGCGCGAATCACGTTACATGCACCTCTTCAGCGGCACGGTCGCGAATGTCGCCGGTGCCGATGAGCCGCGTGACGACGCGCTGCCGGCGGCGAAAACGGAGCGTCTGGCGCAACTGGAGCAACGGGTCGATGAACTGGAACTGGAAATCCTGATGCTCAAGGAACTGGTGGAGCGGCACATCGGCCCACCTCACTTATCAGACTGATGTCTCATTATTCCGCCTCGCTGTGCTGGTTCCGCCGCGATCTGCGTCTTTACGATCACGCCGCCCTCTACCACGCGCTAAAACACAGCGACGCGGTGTATTGCGTCTTCGTATTCGACACCGACATCCTCGACCCACTGGCGGATAAACAGGATCGCCGGGTGGAGTTCATCTGGCATTGTGTGCGCGAATTACAGGAAAACCTGGTGCGGAAGGGCGGTCACTTGCGGGTGTTGCACGGCAGCGCGCCGCAGGTTATTCCCCGTCTGGCGCAGGAACTGGGGGTGCAGGCGGTCTACTGCAATCACGATTACGAGCCGCAGGCGCGGCTGCGCGATAGCCTGGTGGAGACGGCGCTAAGCCGCGCCGGAATCCGCTTTCATCACTACAAGGATCAGGTGATTTTCGAGGAAGATGAAATCCTCAGCGGCAGCGCCCAGCCATACCGCGTATTCACCGCCTACAAAAACGCCTGGCTGAAAAAACTCGATGCGTTTTACCTGCGCGCCTATCCCACCCAAGGTTATTTTGCGGCGCTCGCTCCCGGCCCGGACATCCCTGTGCCGGACTTGGCGGCGCTCGGATTTACGCCGGGCAAGCTTGACTCAAACGCCTTGCCGCCCGGCGCATCGGGGGCTGCGCAGCTCTTCGAGGATTTCACCGGGCGGATTGCGGAGTATCGCAATACACGGGACTTTCCCGCCCGCAAAGGGGTATCGTATCTTTCCACTCATCTGCGTTTCGGCACGATATCGATTCGCTACCTGGCCGCCTATGCCCACCAGATGGGCGGCGCAGGCGCGGAAACCTGGCTGTCCGAATTGATCTGGCGCGAGTTCTACCAGATGTTGCTGTTCCACCATCCACACCTGGCGCACGGGCAGACTTTCAAACCGCAATTTGCGAACCTGGTTTTCCCCGGTGAACCCGCCAAATTCGCCGCCTGGTGCGAAGCGCGCACCGGCTACCCGCTGATCGATGCGGCAATGCGCCAGCTTAATTCGAGCGGCTATATGCACAACCGTCTGCGTATGGTGAGCGCCGCTTTTCTGGTGAAAAACCTGCACATCGATTGGCGCTGGGGGGAAGCCTGGTTCGCGAGGCAATTGGTGGATTTCGACCTTGCCGCCAACAACGGCGGCTGGCAATGGTCGGCCTCGACCGGTTGCGATGCCCAGCCGTGGTTCCGCATCTTCAACCCCATCACCCAATCGGAAAAATTCGATCCGCAGGGGAAATTCATCCGCCGCTATCTGCCTGAGTTGGTCAATTGCCCGGACAAGTGGATACACGCCCCGTGGCGGATGCCCAGCGCCGAACAACAGCGTTGCGGGGTGGAGATCGGGCGCGACTATCCCGCCCCGCTGGTGGATCATGCAGCGGCAAGGGGTGTAACGCTGGCGCTTTATAAAGCTTGTGCGGGGATGTGAAGAGTCCTTGCCCCGGTATCGGGTTTTGCCTATAGTTGTTGAAGATTTCAACAACTTTTGGAAAGCCGGAACATGTCCACCGTCAACTTCAGCGTTCCCGAGCAGGTCAAGGAACGTTTCAACGCCGTATTCGCCCACCACAATAAAAGCGCCGTCATCGCCGCCCTGATGATGGAAGCAGTGGAACGTGAAGAACAGAAAATCCGCCGCGCCGAGGCGATAGACCGGTTGCTGGCGAGGCGCGATACCAAGCCGGCATTCACCGAGGAGGAGATTCGCGCCGCTCGTGAGGAAGGTCGCCCGTGAATCTGTGGGTGGCGGACGCCAGCGTCGCGGTCAAATGGCTGGTTCCCCGCCGCGATGACGAAGACGGCGTTCCCCAGGCGTTGGATCTGCTGTTTGCCTATAAACACGGCGAAATCGCATTGATACAACCGGTTCATTGGATGGCCGAGGTGGCTGCCGTACTTGCGCGCCTTACCCCGGCAACGCTACGCGACGACATCGAAGACCTCCAGTCTTTCCAGATTCCCATCGCCGATTCCCCGATAATCTGGCAAACCGCCGGTGAACTGGCGGTATCGCTCAATCACCACCTCTTCGACACCCTCTACCACGCCGTCGCCCTGTGTACGCCCAACGCCCGTCTCGTCACCGCCGACCGCCGCTACTATGCCGAGGCCGCGCCACGCGGTCGAATTGTCCTGCTCGACGAGATGCCGGGCTGATTGCTTTGTCCTTAAGGGCTAATCCATGCAAGCATCTTCTCGACAACGCTCATGCCGAGCCGATGATCCACCTCTGCTACCCTCACCCCCTCGCCACAGGGCTACCGTATGCCGTGATCGTCCCGAAGGCGGGCCTCCCACCGACATTCCAGCTTCGTCCCTATCCCGGCGTCTGAACATGAATAATCCTGGAAACGGCAGTTTGAACCGCAAAGGCGCAAAGACGCAGAGGAAAAACAAAAGGTTACCCGTGTCGGATCGTACACCCACCGGGTGAGAGCGGAACATTCCGCATGTTTTTGATTTCTTTGCGCCTTAGCGCCTTTGCGGTTCTGAACTGAGGGTTTTAGGATAATTTCTACCGCACACAGCATCGAGAGGAAACCCTCCCGATGCCGCCTTATCAGGCTTTGGTGGTGGCCGCTACGCTGCTGCCGGCAGCAGCACTGCTGGTGGAAGCGCTTTGAGTGGCGGCGGCAGTGGTGCTTGCCGCAGCGTTGGTGGCGTTGCTAGCAGCGCTGTTTTGTGAGGATGCTTCCACCTGGTGGTGATGATGATGGTGATGGCGACCTTGGGTTCCCTGTACGGAATTTTGGCTGGACGGGGTTTGCCCGAGGGTTTGCTGCAAGTCCTTGAGCAGCGCCGCCAGAGCGTTTTGAGTGCCCGCCGAGTCCCCTGCGCCGACGGCTTTTTGACGATGGTGTTGCGAGCGCCATTTTTGCCGCAAACGGCAATGTCAGGTGTCCGGGAAATGCCGGATTAAGGCGCATCTTCCGGCGGGACGGGATATCTCGCGATTATCCCGATCCCCTTGGGGGAACATCAGCGACTTCCATTCCTGTTGTGATTGAACCACCTGGAAGAACATTTCGCCGGTCAGATTTGTAACGTTTCGTATCCCGCTGGTGAATTGATACCCGCTGCTACAAAAAAACGCCGCCCGGAGGCGGCGTGATTGGGCGACCTCCCGGCGCTTTCCTTCAGCGTAGCGTCACTTCCACGGAACCAAGGGTGAGGGTGCCGAAATCCAGCGTACCGCCGGTGACGCTGGTATCGACTCCGACATAGAAGGTTGTGGTTCCCGTCGGGATGCCCGGTATGGAAAATGTCGCGCCGGAAATATTGGTCAGCGGGCCGACGTAGGCGGGGCGCAATTCGGAATACCCCGACGCCCTTGTCCAGGTATTGTTGTTGTACCAGAACCAGTCCCCCCAGTTTCCTTTCGCATTGTTGGCGACCAGGAACCACTCCGAATTGACGTTCATATAATCATTGGGCGCGATGCCGAGGGTCAGTTCGGCGCTGCCCGGCGAATTGCCCGTTTTGGCCGCCAGCGTCAATTGCGGCACGCTATGCGGCCAGGGATCAGGCAGGATGCCGGGGAAGGCCACGGTCAGATTGGTCGGGTCGCCGCCGTTGGGGGTGATGGCAATGTTGTAGCTGCGCGCGCCCAGCGCAGCGGGCGAAATCACCCCGGTTTTCGGATAAACCGCCAGGCGATGTCCGCTCCATACCAGATTGAAGGGGGCTTTCAGGCCGGTCAGATAATCGCCGCTATTCAGGGCTTTGCCGTCCATCGACAACGTCCCGACCGGAAATGCGAAAGTGACGTTGTAGAGGGTTGCGTCATCGGCTTCCGGGTTGGGGATGGCGGTTCCGCTCAGGTCGTTGATGGTAACGATGGCTGCCGTGGCGCGGGTATCCACCAGGGTGCTGTCCGCGCCGCCCACGTCGTCGAAGGCGAAGGCATACACCCCGCCGCTGGAAAGCGTATGCAGGACTTTGGCGAACAGGTTGAAGTTGGGTTTTCCGCTGCTTGCCTGGTTGGTGTAGTACAGGTCGGCGCGTTTTCCCCAGAATCCATCGGCGGACTTGTCCGCATCGTTGAGCGTGATGGCCCCGCTGTTGGGCAGGATGCCCCGGTTCAGCAGCGCCGAAACATCCCTGGCGATAATCGCGCGGGCGGTCTTGTTCGGCGCGCAGAGGGCGTTTTCCGCGCCGATCACGTCAAAGCCGGTTGGCAGGCTGACCGGGATGGTATCCGGCTGAGCCGCGTCGTAGCTGGCTGTGCCGTTACGTTTGAAACACAACGCATTGGCGACGCTGGTAGTGGTCGCATAAGGGCCGCAGGTCGGCGTGGGGGCGCTCTCCACCGAGCAGGTGTCGGCAACGCTTGCGGTATAGGTGAGGGTTTTTCCGGCGTTGCGATCTTTTTCCGAAAGGACTTCGGTGGCGGTAACGGTGATGCTGTTGGCGGGCTTTTTAAAATTGTCCCAGACCGCCTGGATGTAATCCTTGAAATAGTCGGGATCGAAGGCATAGGGCGCTTGCAGGGCCTTGTTGGGGGCGACCACCCGTAGCGGAACGCCGTTAGCGGTTTGCACCAGCTTCTGCCAATCCTGCGTGATGCCGTCGTTCAGCTTGGTGGTCAGCGTGTCGAACAGGGTTTTCCTGCTCTTCTGATAACCGACGACTTTCGATGTCACGTCGGGAATCTCCAGGCTGAGAGACAGCGGAATACTCACAAAGTCCACCGACGTGGTGTTGATGTAGAGCGGTTCTTTGCTTTTGTGCAGGAACGAAGTCTCGAACTTGTCGTAGATTTTGTAGAAATTCGGGTCTTGCGGGGAACTGATGTTGGGGTCGCTGATGGCGAGCGGCTTGGTCGCGCCCGTCACGGACGTGGTGATCGACCCGCCCAGCGTCACGTAGATTCTTCCCGAGCCGTGGCGCGGCATTTGCAGGACGTAGGTATTGGCCAGCGCCGGATCGGCGGGAAAATCGGAAAGTCGCTTCGCATAGGGAAGCGAGGTTCCGCCGACCGTTACGGTCTCCAGCTTGCCCACCCCGTTTTGGTCGAATTTCACGTAAGACGCCGGGCAAATCAGGCTGGCGGCGGTTTCGCCCTGACAGGTCTTGCCGGTCGAGGGATTGACGTAAGTGTCATCCTGGGCGGCGGCCAGAATCTGAAACTGATCGGCGCTGAAGACAGTCGAGTTATTGGTGATCCTGATCGGGCAATAATCCGCATCCACACAGGCGGTAGCCGCCTCGACCGGCGGCGCGGCAAGACACAGCATCGCGAAGGCAAGGGACACCGCTACGCGGGTGTGGCGCGGGGAAATGATGGCAAACATGTTTAACCTCCTGTCGGGTGGTGGTGCATGGGGCCGGGAACGAAACGCCGCCATGCGGGACGGATGTGCTGCTGGTTATGGAAAGGGCTGGGGCCATAGGGAAATACTAGACCTTTCCAGCGCGGATGCTCTGTAATTATTCGGCTAGTGGCGTTTGGGGCGGGGCAAGCGGGATTTCGACGTTCAAACCGGATGAAAGTGAGATTACGGCAGAGGCGGGAGTCAGTCACTCACTTATAACTTCCGCGAAACGCCAACGGGGTGGAATGGTGCTTGAGCGCCTGCCCCTGCTATAGGCTGATGGGCGCACCGGGTTACGCTTCCCGACATGCGCCGAACCGTTGCAACCAGCCCCGCCACTGGCGGCTTGTCGGCCCAATGTTTCGACCAATTGAAGACCGCAATGTTGTAGCGAGCCGCCGTCAACAGTACCGCTCGCGTCCCTTCGTTCCAGCCACAGCGGCAGGCGTCGGTCAATGGGTGTAAATGGATGTGGTATTGGCGACCATGATCCAAACCGATGCCATCCAGATAAGCCCGGAAATCCTCACCTTCATCGCCGGAATCGATGAGTTCAAGGGGGCCTGGCGCACTGGCCCCGGATCGGCTGTCAGCGCTGCGGCGGGTCGCCACCATTGAGAGCATCGGTTCATCGACGCGCATCGACGGCAGCAAACTCTCGGATCGCGAAGTCGAGCGCCTGCTCTCCAACCTGCAAATCAAATCCTTCACCACCCGCGACGAACAGGAGGGGGCGGGCTACGCCGAGGTCATGGAACTGGTGTTCTCCTCGTGGCAAGACATCGCCTTGAGTGAAAACCACATCGAGCAATTGCACCGCGACCTGCTCACCTACAGCGAGAAAGATGCCCGGCACAGGGGTAACTACATGACCGCCGGCGACAGCGTGGTCGCCTTTGACGAGACGGGCAAACAACCAGGTGTGGTTTTTGAAACCGCCACACCTTTCGACACGCCGCGCCTGATGAGCGAACTGGTGATCTGGTTCAACGCGGAGCGGGACGCCGCCCGCTTTCACCTGCTGCTGCTCATCGGCATCTGGGGGGGGTCATGGAAATCCACCCCTTTCAGGATGGAAATGGCCGCCTTAGCCGCGTTCTGACCACCTTGCTGTTACTGCAAGCCGGATATGCCTACGCGCCATACGGTTCGCTCGAAAGCGTGATCGAACAAGGCAAGGAAGCCTATTACCTCGCGCTACGCCAGACCCAAGGCACAATCCGCACGAAAATGCCGAATTAGCAGCCCTGGCTGGTCTTCTTATGGCGCAAACTCAAGCGGTATGGCATGGAATAAGCCTCTGATCAGGAGTGCCGCTGTCCCGCCTCGGGTAGCGAGTTGATCTGCATGAAAGTTAGTAACTACTTACGCCGCAATTCCCGTAGGATGGCGACCTTTCTGAAGGTCAAGGCGGGACGCGGATTTCCGGGGGGCAGGCAGATTTGTCGGTGCTGAAGCCCTACCCGAGCAAAACCCGCCAGGCGTCCAGTTTTCGTTGATACGGAATGGCCGCGTTGGCCGGGCTGGTTGACGGCAAACGCTGGTAATTCAGGGGCCGGAATGTTTGCGAAGGTAGCACCAGTTTGCGAAAGCAACTCTCCGCCATCGCGCCGTTGAAATAGACCCGCGTAATCCCCGGATGAGCCCGGAAAAACGCCGCGAAATCGTTGGGCGTCGTCGAGGTCGCATCGATGGCCGAATCCAGGCTGCCGTCGCGGGTGCACGAGGCCAGCACATCCCACAGCGCAATCCCGGCGGACTTCAGCGCTGCAGTGCGGTCGTCATAGGCCAGCGCAGGCGTAGCGCCCACCAGTTTCCCCAATATCGTCCAGAAAGCGTTGCGTGGATGCGCATAATATTGCTGCGCCCGCAGCGATTCCTTGCCTGGCATACTTCCGAGGACAAGGATGCGGGCAGCAGCATCTTCGATGGGGGGAAAACACTGGATGGCGGACATGGCTTGTCTGGTGGAACCCGAAATATTGCTCCGGCATGATTCAGGTGTAAATCATGCCGGAGCAATAACTTGCAAAGCAAGTTTTTGCGGAACCATTGATCAGATTCAACCGTGACCAGCTCTACGACCGTGCCGACCGTCGTTGATGCCGTTTCGCGGTCAAAGTGAGTCAGCTACGCGAGCTATTCTTTGATATTGCGGCGCAATACTATTGCGATATAATACTTATCAATGATTAAGACTTTCGCCGACAAGCCAACCGCTGCGATTTTCCAGGGATATTTCGTGCGAAAGCTGCCTACGGAAATCCAGCAGACTGCCCGGCGTAAGCTCAGGCAGATAGACGTGGTCGCAACGGTCGACGCGCTGCGCATCCCACCGGGAAATCGCCTGGAATCCCTCAAAGGTGATCGCCTCGGGCAATGGAGCATTCGGATCAACGATCAGTGGCGCATCTGTTTTCGCTGGGAAGGCGGCGATGCGTTCGATGTGGAAATTGCGGACTACCACTAAAAGGAATCGAGCATCATGGCTATCTCACGCGAAGCGCTTAAGCAAACCGATTTTTCTGATGTCGCCGCTGGCGGGCGGCTGGAACCCGTTCATCCCGGTGATGTGCTGATGGAAGACTTTATCGTCCCGCTCGGACTGACGCGCTACAAAGTGGCAAAGTTGGCGGGCGTCCAGCAGCGGCGTATCGACGAAATCTGCGCACGCCAGCGCAGCGTTACGGCGGATACCGCCCTGCGCATGGCACGCTTGTTCGGTACTGACGCGGCCTTCTGGATGAACCTGCAAGCCCAGTTCGACCTGGAAACCACTGAGCGCGAGATGCACCAGCGCATTGAGGATGAAGTCACGCCGCTGGCGATGGCGGCCTAAGTGGATTCATTGGGGGGAAGTCCACACTTGCGGGCACCCTCCATGAGCTACAAACACAATCAATCGAGTCTGACCCCATTGATCTGACCCCATTGATCTCATTGTCGGCTATCTCAAGGCCAAGCGCGCCCAGGCCAATGCGGCAACGGTGGACATGAACGAATTCAACCGGTTCAGCGTAGGCTATGAGCGCGGAGTGGCAAGCGAACCCGAGCACGAAATCGATTTGACGCTGTTCCGCCAATATCGTGGTCTCTACGATGGCAAATTCAACCGTGACGAGCTCTACGACCGTGCCGGCCTTCGTTGACACCAATATTGGGATTTACGCCTTCGGCAACGATGGGGCGAAAGTCGCAGCCGCTGAAAAACTGCTGACCGGAAAACCCACCATCAGCGCGCAGGTGGTCAATGAATTTCTGAACGTCTGTCGCGTTAAGCTGGGTATGGACATGGCAACCCGCCACGCCCTTGCCAGGGAGTTGATTGCCGGTTGCCGCGTTGTGCCTGTCGATGCCGCAAAAACCAATCGAGTCTGACCCCATTGATCGCGTGATCGCGGATCAATGGGGTCAGTCTCGATTGATTTTCAATTGCGCGAATTAAAGGGGCTTCAACCCTTACAAATTCGTCAATTTGATGCAAAAAACGGGGCTTGCCCCCCAAAATAAGATTTATGCAATGGCAGCAAGCCCGCCACGCTCTATAAGAGAAAGAAGTTTTAGCGTTGTGCCGGCGGGCTTCTTTCGCCCAAGTTCCCACTGGCTAACCGATGTTGTCGTTACGTTTAGATAACGAGCAAAAACGGTTTGGCTCACGTCCTCGCGTTCACGCAAGCTTTTAATTTCCTCGGCGCTAAAGGCGTGAACCGGAGTCAAGCAGGACTCGTCGAAACGGCGCATCGTTTGTTTGCTGATGACGCCGGATTCAAACATGTCGGAAACTGTTTCGTGAATTGCGGCAAGCGCATCACTCTTGTATGTTTTGGCTTTGGTCATTTTATCTCCTTGAAAACGCCGTCATTAATCAGCTTTGCAAGCTGGTCGTCGGAAAGGGCAAAAGTGATTTTCGCCAATTCCTTAAATTCCTGTTCTTCAATCTTGTTGATGTTGTCGCGGTCTTTTTTGGAAAACCCGTAAACGAAAAAAGCCTTATCACCGCGACAATACAAAATTACTGTTCTGTAGCCGCTTGATTTACCTTCGTTAAGGCGGGCAATTCTCTGCTTGATAACTCCGCCGCCGTAATCGGCATCAATCAATCCAGCCTCGACATCTTTCACCGCAGCAAACAGCTTTTCATTGCTTATGCCTTCGTCATTGGCAAATTTTGCAAACCGCTTGTTTTTGAAAATCCGCACGCTTGATCTTTCAGGTCATCGTATTGCCCGTGTTAAATATATATAACCTGGTTATGTATTTCAAATGAATTTTGATCTGGGGGCGCAACCATTTTTCCGTTCTGGACATTATCAGCTTGGCTGAATAAGTTCGATTGGAATTGCCTGGATGAGCCAAAACACTAGGCTGGTCTCAAGTTTTACCGGCGTCTGCATACACTACGGCGCACGCAGATAGCAAGCCCGGATGGAGCTTTGCGGAGTCCGGGCTGCCTATAGGTGTAATGGATTCTTGGACACGCCGCTGACCATGCGTCCTGGCGGGCGCCCCCGGATTTCGCTGCGCTGCATCCAATGGAATGGACTCCTCCCCCCTACGGCATCGTGTGTGCCAGACTGGGA
>CAYVIN010000111.1:0-12164 GCA_964451375.1 uncultured Sulfuricella sp. | reverse complement strand
TGCAACTCCGGGACTCGGAGGATTTGCCGTTCTTTAAGTCCGACAGGCTGCTAGATGCTCTGCCATATGTTCCAGAATGGATTTGACCTAACCCTGTTTCTTTTCAGTGCTCAGCTTCTGCCATTGCGGCAATAAGACTCTCCTGCAAATCCGCCAATTCACTTTCACTAATTCCAAGATGGGCCACAGCCCTCTGGAAGTGCTCATTACCGGCGTACAGGTCCTTCTCGCCATGTGATTCAGCAGAAAGGTGTTCAGCAACCTGAGTTACCGCAATCAACGATACGGCTCCGCCAGGAATCGTTTTGTCAGGTAAGTTGTACAGGTCAGAGTCATGGTGAAAGCGAATCGCCGTACCGACAATTCCCGGCAAGCCCCAATTCCTCACCAGCAGCGACCCAACTATGGGGTGGGTACAGGGGAAATACTCTGATTCAGCTTCAATAAGCAACCGTCCGTTCGCTTCACATTCCTTCAAGACCTGAACGTAATTTGGAAATCGGCGCATCATCAGAGGAATTGCTGCGTCATGGAACAAAGCATAGGTGTACGCAGCGTCAGGTGATATGCCGTATTGTTTACGAGCTATCAAACCTGCAGCCATAGAAATGGAGGTTGTCCGCTTCCAGAACTTCTCAACCAAGTTTGATGGCAGACCTGACATACTGGCTCGAAGCGCGACGGTGACCACGATGCTGACGACGTTACGGATACCCAGCGCAGTAAGCGCCTTGGGAATGTCACTAACAGGTTTGCCGGTGCGAAATAGAGGGGAATTAGCCAGCTTGATGGCAATGGCTGCCATGCCGACATCGCTGGCGATGGATTTGGCCAGCTTTCTGATGTCAGGCTCTTCCTTCTGTGCTTCAGCCATGACCTGAACAACCATGGCCGGACAGGTAGGAATGTCTATGGTGCTAAAGACCTTCTCGATGTCTGATTGGGAAATGTCACGAATAGTGTCTGTCACGATATCTCTCCGAGGGGCTAGCGAATATTGCCGTCAACCCGTTCCTTCAAATCCTTACCTGCTTTGAAGTGGGGGCTCCCTTTTCCGGTGCCTGAACTCTTTCGCCTGTCTTGGGGTTTCGTCCTAACCGTGGCGGGCGACTGTTGAGGCTAAACGAGCCGAATCCCCGAATTCAATACGAGCTCCGGATGCCAAGCGTTCACCAATATGTTCCAGAATGGATTTGACGATGACTTCGACACCGCCTTGGGTGAGATGCCGGTGCTTCTCAGTTAATTTCTGGATGAGTTCGGAACGGGTCATGCTGTTATCTATTAACAAACCGGGAAGTATAGATATGTCGGGTGGTTTTGACTACTTGGCGATTTCTGGCGAGTGGGTAACAAAAATGGTGACTGCTAACCTATTGTATTTAATTGTCCCCAACTTTTCTTGGGGCAACGGCGAAGTAACTGTCTGATTATGCAACGGGCAATGTCCCTGACTTTAATGTCATGGAACAACAGCGTGTTTGTTCGCAATAAAGTCTAAAACGAACCGTTAAAATCTCAAATAGCGCGAATCACGGAACCAATAAACTCTTAAATCAAAGAAAGGCAGTAGTGTTCGTGTCAGATCACACGCAATTACTTTTGACCACCATTGGCTTGGTTCGGAACTGCAAAGCCGGGCAGTAGAGGGTGCTACGGAAGTAATGCCAAATGAGCGTCTATGGGGGGGGGCTGAAAATAATAAGCTGGTCGTACGTCCTTTTGGGTCGAACTCCAGCCCCATCCAATCCAGTAAACCGTAGCGACTTTCCGATATTTGACCGTTGCTGCCCTCCAGATCATCCTGGTTGGCGGCGCTATCTGATCAACAGGCGCTCAACGCCGCCATTGAGGCCGCCCGCGCCGGCGAGCAGGGGCGCGGATTTGCGGTGGTGGCGGACGAAGTGCGCAAACTGGCGGAACGCACCGCCACCAGCACCACCGATATCTCGCGCACCGTCAACGAAATCCAGTCCACCGCTGAAACGGCGGTAACTTCAATGAATCAGGCGGTAAAGGAGTTCGAGGAGGGAATTTTCCTGATGACCGCCAGCGGTCGAAATCTCGACCAAATCACCGAAACCAGCACCCAGGTATCCGAAATGGCGCAGCATATTGCATCCGCCGCAAAACAACAGTCCGTTGCCAGCGAGGACGTGGCGAAAAACATGGAGCAGATTTCCGCCTTGATCGAAGAAAACACCCATTCCGCGCAAAAAGCCTGGAAAGCCACCGAGGAGCTAGGCCGTACCTCCGAGGCCCTGCGTGAGCAAATGCAGCGTTTCAAGGTGTGACGAAGCCCCCTGGCCGGGCATTGGCGACAAAAATTGCCGCGTGTATCGCGGCAATTTTTATGCGCATTAGTCCAACAACATCTAAAATCGCTGTTTTTCAACCCAACGCCTCCCAATCATGTTGCCACGTACCCCCGAACCCGATCTGATGAACGATGCCGAACAGGCGCAGGCGTATGCTGACGCCGATTTTAGCGAACCGCACCAGGCGTTCGTCAGCCACTTCCAACGGCTGTTTCCGGCGTTTTCAACGGGCCGGATACTTGATCTGGGATGTGGGCCGGCGGATGTAACCGTGCGTTTCGCGCGCGCTCTTCCGGTGGCCCGTTTTGTCGGTGTCGATGGCGCAAGTGCGATGCTGGAGCGTGGCCGCCGGGCGGTAGCGCAGTACGATCTGGGGACGCGCATCGAACTGGAACAGCGTTATCTGCCGGATGTTACGCTGCCGCATTCGTTTTTCGACGCGGTGGTCAGCAACAGTTTGTTGCACCATCTCGGTGACCCAGCCGTGTTGTGGCAAACCATCCGCCATGCAGCAAAACCGGGCGCGGCGGTGGCGGTCATGGATTTGCTGCGCCCCGAATCAAGGGCCGCAGCGGAACATCTGACGGAATGTTATGCGGCAGACGCCCCCGAAGTGTTACGCAGTGATTTCTTCAATTCCCTGCTGGCCGCCTACCGTCCCGAGGAAATTCGTAGCCAGTTGTCCGACGCTGGGTTGGCGCATTTTGAGGTTGCCGCCATCAGCGACCGTCATGTATTGATCTGGGGAAATATCTGATGTTTACCAATCCACTGCCACAGGAAATCCACGCTCTGCTCCGGCGCGTCAAAACCATCGCCGTGGTGGGGCTGTCGCCCAAGCCCGAACGGCCCAGCTACCAGGTCGCGCAGGCCATGCAGGGATTCGGCTACCGGATCGTCCCGGTGCGCCCCGCCACCGCCGAAGTCCTGGGCGAAAAAGCCCATGCCAAGCTGGTCGATGTACCGGACTCCATCGATCTGGTCGATGCTTTCCGCGCCGCCGAGCATCTCGACGCGCTGGTCGACGAATGTATCGCGCTGAAACTCCCCGCTCTGTGGATACAGGAAGGCATCGTCAATGAAAGCGCCGCACAGCGGGCGCGTGAGGCGGGTATCATGGTGGTGATGGATCGCTGTATCTACAAGGATTATCTTTCGCTATGCGCCTGAAATTCACCAAAATGCACGGGCTGGGCAACGACTTCGTGGTGTTCGACGCGATTTCGCAAGCCGTCGCTTTGTCTGTGGCCCAATTCCGCTTTATTGCCGACCGCCATTTCGGGGTGGGCTGCGACCAGATTTTGCTGGTCGAGAAACCCACCCGCGCTGACGTGGATTTCCGCTACCGCATCTTCAATGCCGATGGTGGCGAGGTCGAGCAATGCGGCAACGGCGCGCGCTGTTTCGTGCGCTTCGTCCACGAAAAAGGCCTGACCGGCAAGCGTGAAATTCGTGTCGAGACCGCTTCCGGCATCATCGTCCCGCGCCTCGAAGCCGACGGCAAAGTGACCGTCGATATGGGCGCGCCGCGCTTTGACCCGGCGCAGATTCCGTTCATTGCGGATTGCCGCGCCACCGCATATCCGCTCGAACTCGCCAGCAAGACCGTGCAGATTAGCGCGGTGTCGATGGGGAACCCCCACGCGGTGACGGTGGTGGAGGATGCCGATGCCTGGCCGGTCGAAGCGGACGGCCCGCAAATCGAAAATCACCCGCGCTTCCCGGCGCGGGTCAACGCCGGCTTCCTGCAAGTGCTGGAGCGCCACGCCATCAAGCTGCGCGTCTTCGAGCGCGGGTCCGGCGAAACCCTGGCCTGCGGCACCGGCGCCTGCGCAGCGGCGGTCGCCGGGATCACCCGTGGCCTGCTCGACAGCCCGGTGCGGGTGGTCACGCGCGGCGGGGAATTATCCATCGCCTGGGCCGGCGAGGGCCAGCCGGTGCTGATGACCGGCCCCGCGACCACGGTGTTCGAAGGCGAGTTGGAAGTTCCGGTAAAATAGCATTTTGACTTTTGCTTGTGAGGATATGAAATGAGCGCACCGTTCGTCGCCGTACTGATGGGTTCCGATTCCGACCTGCCGGTCATGCAATCCACTCTCGATACCTTGTCCAGCCTCGGTGTGGCGTGGGAAGTGAAGATCACCTCCGCGCATCGCACTCCCGCAAATACCATGGAATACGTGAAATCCGCCGAAGCGCGCGGCTGCCGCGTGTTCATCGCCGCCGCCGGCCTGGCTGCGCATCTTGCCGGCACCGTGGCCGCCCACACCACCTGCCCGGTGATCGGCGTGCCGATGGATGGCGGCCCGCTCAACGGCTTCGATGCGCTGCTCTCCACCGTGCAAATGCCCGGTGGAATCCCCGTGGCGACCGTCGCCATCGGCAAGGCCGGTGCGAAAAATGCCGCTTACCTCGCCGCGCAAATCCTCGCCCTCGCCGACCCCGCTCTGGCGCAGAAACTCAAGGACGAACGCGCCGTCAACACCGCGCAGATTCTGGCCAAGGATCAGGCCCTGCAGGACAAGCTCAAGGGCTGACTACCTCCTTCCCCCGGTGTTTTCCGCCTTCTTTTTGCGGCGCTTGCGCGCCCATTTCCGCCACGGAGGGATTATTGCCTATGCCACCGAGTCGTGTTTCGGGCTGGGCTGCGACCCCGCCAATCCGCTGGCCGTGCGCCGCATACTGCGCCTGAAAGGCCGGCCCCAAGCCAAGGGCTTGATCCTGATTGCCGCGACGCTGCGCCAGTTGCGCGGCTACGTCGTGCCACTGGATGCCGACGCGCGCCAACAAATCGGCGACAGTTGGCCGGGGCCGAATACCTGGCTGTTGCCCGCTGCCCGCAAAGCGGGCCGCTGGCTGCGGGGCGAACATGCCAAGCTGGCGGTGCGCGTCACCGCTCATCCGGGCGCTGCGGCGCTGTGCCGGATACTCCATTCGCCGCTGGTTTCGACCAGCGCCAACCGGGCCGGGTGCAAGCCGCTCAAGACGGCTGCTGCGTGCCGCAAAGCCTTTGGCGGCCAGGTATTGGTCGCGCCGGGCAAAATCGGCACCAGTAAAAAGCCTTCCACCATCCGCGATCTGAGTAGTGGGCGGGTATTACGCAGCTAATAGAACGGAAATCGACCAGGAGGAGTGCCATGCAAATATTCCGCACCAAACCGGTTCTCGCCAGGGACACCTGCGATACCGGTCTGAAACAATGCCTGTCGGCATTTGACCTGACCCTGCTGGGGATCGGCGCAATCATCGGTACCGGGATTTTCGTACTGACCGGTATTGCCGCCGCCAATCAGGCCGGCCCGGCGATTATCCTGTCCTTCATCATTTCCGGATTTGCGTGCGCCTTTGCGGCGCTCGCCTACGCCGAACTGGCTGCGGCAGTGGGCGGTTGTGGTAGCGCCTACGGATACAGCTACGCGGCATTCGGCGAAATCGTCGCGTGGGTGATCGGCTGGATATTGCTGCTCGAATACAGCGTGGCGGTGGCGGCGGTGGCCAATGGCTGGTCGGGCTATTTCAACAACGCAATGACGGCGATGGGCATGGGGCTGCCGGAGATACTGACCAAAGCGCCGGGGTTGGGCGGCATCATCAACCTGCCCGCCGCCGCAATCATCCTCGCGTTGATGGGGATGCTGATTGCCGGGGCGAAACAAAGCGCCCAGCTCAACACCGCCCTGGTGGGGGTCAAGATACTGACTATCGCGGTGTTCATCGGGATCGCCTCGTTCAACGTCGAACCGCTCAACTGGCAGCCCTTCATGCCATTCGGCTGGTTCCAGACACTCCCCGACGGCAAGACCGTGGGGGTGCTGGCCGGCGCGTCGCTGGTGTTTTTCGCCTACGTCGGCTTCGATGCGGTTTCCACTGCTGTCGAGGAAGCCCGCAATCCGCAGCGCGACGTGCCCATCGGGATCATCGCCTCGCTGGCTTTCTGCACGGTGATTTACATCGTGGTGGCGGGGATGTTGACCGGCGTGGTGCCGTATACCCAGCTCAACGTTTCCTCACCGGTCGCTCATGCGCTGACCCTGCTTGGCTACCACTGGGCTTCCGCTCTGGTTTCTACCGGCGTCATCGCCGGGCTGACCACGGTGATGCTGGTGCTGTATTACGGATTGACGCGGATACTTTTTGCGATGTCGCGCGACGGTTTGATGTCGCCGTTTTTCGCCCAGGTCAACCCGAAAACCCAAACTCCGGTACGGGTGATTGTGCTGAGCGGCATCGTGATGGCGCTGATTGCCGGGATGTTTCCCTTGGGAGAATTGGCCGAATTGGTGAATATCGGCACCCTGGCGGCATTTGTCCTGGTGTGCCTGGGGGTGATCGTGCTACGGATTCGCCAGCCGAATTTGCACCGCCCTTTCAAGAATCCGCTAAACCCACTTTTCCCCCTGCTTGGCGCGTTTTCCTGCGCTGCGCTGATGGCGTTTCTGCCGTCCATGACCTGGCTGCGTTTCCTGGTGTGGCTGCTGCTCGGGCTGATCTTCTATTTCACCTACTCAATCCGTCATAGCAAACTGGCGCGCCATAAATAAACAAGGCGCCTCAAGGGCGCCTTGTCGTATAAAACCAAATTTCTATTTTTTCGGTGCGGCGGCCCAGGCGGCGCAATATGCCTTGGGCGAAATTTCCGTGTCGCCGGGGAAAATCTTGCAGCCACCCAGGTCTTTAGGCGTTTTGCCCGGCACAAACTGAACGCAGTTGGAACAGTCCTTGTCACCGTTCGGGGTGTCCTGATACTTCATCGAAGTGCGCATCCCCGCGTTGGTCGCGGCGAAGGCGTTGCCGGTCAGGGCGATGGCCGGAATCAGGGCGATGGTTGCGCCACCCAACTTGAGAAATTGGCGGCGGGTAGGTTGAAGTTTGTCGTTCACTGTCGATATCCTTTTCACTTGTGGTTGAATACCCCGGACGGGACGTACTTGTAATACCGGTGCTGCATTTTGCATCTTACAAGAAGCTTACCCAAAAGCCCACTTTCTCGATATGGCGTAGCGTTTCCTGTGCTCAAGAAAAAACCGGCGCGAAGCCGGTTTTTTCTCTAATCGGGCGAAATGCCGGATTATTTGAGGGTCATGATCCAGGCGACGATCTTCTTGATGTCTTCGTCCTTGGTTGCAGCATTGCCACCCTTCGGCGGCATTGCGATTTCACCCCAAACGCCCTTACCGCCAGCGATGACCTTCTTGGTCAGGTTGTCCACCGCAGCTTTGTCGGCAGCGTATTTCTTGGCGACATCCTTGTAAGCCGGGCCAACAACCTTGGCAGCCACTTGATGGCAAGCCATGCAACCACTCTTTTGCGCCAGGGCGGTTTCATCAGCAGCAACGGCAGAACCGGCAACCATCAAACCTGCAGCAGCAACCACACCCATCCAACGTGCTTTCATCTAACGCTCCTTCAATTGAGTCATACACAAAAAACGTCATCTTATCCAAGTTTGCCGGCTTTGAAAACCTGCTGAAGTTCTTCGGGTTTCGCGAGTGGCGGCAGACAATTAACGCCCTGGCATAACCAGGCGTTGACCACCTCTCTTTGTGGCTTGTCCAGGCACCCCGGCAATTCCCCTAATTCATTGGGCAGCACCAGACTGATCAAGTTGGGCGCACTCATGGAGAGGAGGGTGTCGCGCCAGGCCGGCATGTCCCGCGCCGGGCCACGCAAAATAATGATGGCGGGTGGTGTCAGGGATTCTTCGAGGACGCTCAGGAAGGTCGTGAAACTCGCCGGTTGCTCGGTGATTTGCGGGTAGAAAAGCCGCAAACAACGTTCTGCCGCATCAAGATAGCGGGATTCGCCAAGTAAATGGCCGAGGCGTTGCAAACTCAGCGCCGCAACGGCGTTGCCCGCCGGCAGGACATTGTCGAAACCTGGTTTGGGGCGGCAAATCAGGGTTTCGTGGCGATGCGCGGTGAAGTAGAAGCCGCCTTGTTCGGTATCTTCAAATTCATCCAGCAGGGCGTCGCCAACCAGGCGGGCGAATTCCAGGTCTTCGCGACGGAAATCAGCCTGCATCAGGGCGAGCAGGGCGTCCAGCAAAAACGCATGGTCGTCGAGATAGGCATAAAGACGCGCTTGACCTTCGCGATAGCTGGCGTAAAGCACACCGTCCCGCCACATCGCGGCGCGCAGGAAGGTAATGTTGCGACGCGCCAGTTCCACCCAGTCCGTCCTGCCGAAGATGCGCCCGGCGTGAGCCAGGGCTTTGGCGGTCAGGGCGTTCCACGCGGTCAGCCGCTTGTCGTCACAGGACGGGCGCACCCGCCGGGAGCGCGCCGCCAGAAGTTTGGCGCGCGCGCTGTCGAGGCGGCGCTGCGCGATTTTCATGGAGATGCCGAGTTGCTGTGCAAGTTTTTCAAGGGGCGTGAAAACATGTAAATGCCAGTGTTTGCCCTCGAAATTGGCAGGTCTTTCGAACCCGTAATGGGGAACTGCGACGGCGGCTTCCTCGGGATCGAGCAGGGCGGCGATCTGAGCCGGTGTCCAGACGTAAAACTTGCCCTCCTCACGTTCCGAATCGGCGTCCAGCGCGGAGAAAAAGCCGCCTTCCGGTGCGCGCATTTCCCGGCTCAGCCAGCCCACCAGATCGGCGGCGCTGCGCAGCAGTTGCTCATCGCGGCTGATAAACCAGGCATCCGCAAGCACCCCGAGGAGTTGGGCGTTGTCGTAGAGCATTTTTTCGAAATGCGGAATCATCCAGTGGCTATCGACGCTGTAACGGAAAAAGCCGCCGCCGGCCTGATCCGCGATACCCCCTTCGCACAAACGATGCAAAGTGAACAAGGCCATCGCCAGGGCCTGATCGTCGCCCGCCACGGCGTAACGGCGCAGGCAAAAAGCCAACTCAGCCGGTTTGGGGAATTTTGGCGCCGGGCCGAAGCCCCCGTCGCTCGCGTCGAAAGCCTGCTCCAGGCTGCGCATGGCGATCCGCAGGGGGCGCTCATTCAGGGCTTTGGCAGTGGCGTGGCGTGGCTGGGCATCGTCCAGCATGGCGCGCAGGGAAATATTTTGTTTATCGATTTCGGCAGTATTTTGGCGGAAGGCGGCAGCTGCCTGATGCAAAAGCTCAGTAAACGACGGCAGGCCGTAGCGCGGCTGTTTGGGGAAATACGTACCGCCGAAATAAGGCGTCTGATCCGGGCACAGGAACATCGTCAGCGGCCAGCCGCCGTGCCGTCCGATGAGCATGGCGTGGGCGGACTGGTAAATCTGGTCGAGGTCGGGGCGTTCCTCGCGATCGACCTTGATGTTGATGAACAACGCATTCATCAGCGTTGCGGTGGCCTCGTCCTCGAACGACTCGGCAGCCATCACGTGGCACCAATGACAAGTCGAGTAGCCGATGGAGAGCAAAACCGGTTTGTTCAGGCGTTGCGCCTCGGCAAACACCGCCGCGCTCCAGGGATGCCAATCCACCGGATTTGTCGCATGTTGGCGCAAATAGGGACTGGTCTCGTTAACGAGATGGTTGGGCATGGCTAAAGTCCTCCAGTGAAAACCAACGACCAGCCCCGTGAGTGAACGCCCTCCGCTATTTAGGCTGTGGGGGAATCATCCTATTCCTGATTGTTCTAGTCAAGTAATGGGGCGGAAAAATTCCGGGGGGCGAACATCTAATTGAGTTGCGGCGGAGCGACCTTGAGAACTTCTTCGATGGTGGTGAATCCGCTCGCGACTTTCTGCGCGCCGTTGATGCGCAGCGGCTTCATGCCTTCCTTGTAGGCTTGTTCACGCAGCGCGGCGAGGTCGCAGTTGGCGATGATCAGGCGGCGCAGGGCGGGCGTCATCACCAACATTTCATAGATGCCCATGCGTCCCATGTAGCCGGTCATGCGGCATTCCAGGCAGCCCTTGGGTTGATAGACAGACGGCGGCAGGGCGGACTTCCACGGCGCCACCAGGGCCTTCCACATATCCTCGTCGAGCGCGCCGCGTTCCTTGCAATGCGGGCACAGGGTGCGCACCAGGCGCTGGCCGAGCACCCCCAGTACGGTAGTGTTGATCAGATACGGCGGCACACCGATGTCGAGCAGGCGGGTGATCGCCGCCGGGGCGTCGTTGGTATGCAGGGTGGATAACACCAGATGGCCGGTGAGCGCCGCCTGGATGGCCATTTCGGCGGTTTCCGCGTCGCGGATTTCGCCGACCATGATGATGTCAGGATCCTGGCGCAACAGGGTGCGCACACCGCTGGCGAAATCCAGGCCGATATTGTGCTGCACCTGCATCTGGTTGAAATTCGGCACCACCATTTCGATGGGGTCTTCCACCGTACAGACATTGACCTCCGGGGTGGCGAGCTGTTTCAGGGTGGTGTAGAGGGTGGTGGTCTTGCCCGATCCGGTCGGCCCGGTCACCAGGATGATGCCGTGCGGCTGGGAAATCATGCGGTTCCAGGTGGCAAGCTCGTCCTCGCCGAAACCCAGTTCCTTGAAATCCTGCACCAGCACGTCCGGGTCGAAAATCCGCATCACCAACTTCTCGCCGAACGCGGTGGGCATCGTGGAGAGGCGCAGTTCGACTTCCTGCCCGCTTGGTGAACGGGTCTTGATCCGCCCATCCTGAGGACGGCGTTTTTCCACCACGTCCATGCGTCCCAGCGCCTTGACGCGGCTGGTCACGGCGTTCACCACGGAGATGGGAATCTGGTAAACGGCATGCATCACCCCGTCGATGCGAAAGCGCACATCGCCATACTCGCGGCGCGGTTCGACATGGATGTCGCTGGCACGCTGCTCGAAAGCGTATTGCAGCAACCAGTCGACGATTTGCACCACATGCTGGTCGTTGGCGTCGAGTTTGCCGGTCTTGCCCAACTCGACCAGTTGTTCGAAGTTGGTGATCCCGGATGATCCGCTGAGGCTGTGCGATTGCACCGCCTTTTTCACCGAGCGCGCCAGGTTGTAGAACTCGGCGAGATAGCGGGTGATGTCGGACGGATTTGAAATGACCGTTTTGACGGTGACGTGCAGCGCCTGTTCAAGCTCCTTTTGCCACTCGAAAACATTGGGCTCGGCAGTGGCGACGATCACCTCGCGGGTGTTGAACTCTACCGGCAGAATCCGGTAACGCTCGGCATAGGCATGGGACATCGCGTTGGTGGCGGTCACCACATCGACCTTCAGCGGGTCGATGTGGAAATACGGCAGCCCAACCCGCTTTGCCAGCCATTCCGACAAGACTTCCTGATCCAGCAGCGGATTGGGTGGCAGCAGGCTTTTCCACTTTTGCGTGGCGAGAATGACCAGCGGATGCAGTTCACTTTTGCCCACCGCACGGCGCGTCAGTTTCAGCTTGTCGGCGGCTTCGGCATCAACCAGCCCGTCGGCAACCAGCCACTCCAGCAACTCCCCGAGTTCCAGCTTGCGGTTGATGCGCGGAGTGTGGCTGCCGGGCGACATGTTCAGCCTTTCATTACCTGCGACACATCCCGCACCGCGCCCTTGGCGGCGCTGGTGGTCATCGCCGCGTAGGCTTGCAGCGCGGCGGAGACGTGGCGGTCGCGGTTTTCCGGCTTCCATCCCTGCGCATCGCGGGCGGCGCGGCGCTTCGCAAGTTCCTCGTCGGATACCTTGAGTTGGATGGTGCGGTTGGGAATGTCGATCTCGATGCTGTCGCCTTCCTCAACCAGCCCGATAGCGCCGCCCTCCGCCGCTTCCGGCGAGACGTGGCCGATACTCAAACCCGAGGTGCCGCCGGAGAAGCGCCCATCGGTCAACAGTGCGCACTGCTTGCCCAAGCCCTTGGACTTGAGATAGCTGGTGGGATAGAGCATTTCCTGCATGCCCGGCCCGCCGCGCGGGCCTTCGTAGCGGATCACCACCACGTCGCCGGCAACGA
>CAYVIN010000110.1:0-12230 GCA_964451375.1 uncultured Sulfuricella sp. | reverse complement strand
TAATCATTAACAAACAATATGTTATAGAATTGCTGCACTTAAGTCAACAACATTGCGGGTAATGCTCCGCTTCGTAGTCTTCGATTAAGTCCCCGACGATATCCACCAGTCCCATAGCCGGATGGTTTTCGTCATCGCCGGTTTCATCGAGCAAGGCTTCAAGTGTGGATACCATTTGGCGATAGTGGGCTTCGTCCTGGATAGGTGCGATAGCGGTTGCGCGGCGAAACGCTTCCCAAGCGGGGAGTAGATGTTCAATAGCGATCGGGGCGTTCATGATTTCCATGCTCCTTTGGCATAGTCTCGGTGGGTGAGAACCGCCTTGACGTAAATGATTTGTTTCTCGAATCGAATGTAGGTAACCAGCCGGAATTTGTTGCCTCCGATGTCAAATACCGCTAATTCGCCGACTTTGTCGATAGTGTTGAATGTGGCTTTCAACTCGGCCCAATTGGCGAAGCGGTTTTTCTCAATTACCCTTCGCCAACCTTGCAAAGGCTCATTGGCTTGGGGGGGGGGCCGACGGCGAAAGACCGCAACGCACTGTTGCTGATGATTTTCATAGTCCCATGTTATCGCGTATTGAGACAATTTCAAGCTGGTGTAGCGATGACTTGACCAGATCCGGTGCCGCCGATTCATAATCAATGGCCTGCACACCTGTTTGTTTATTCCGGTACATTGCGAGGTTGGATGTGGGGGCAGCGCCGAAGGAATCACGCGCTCATAGGGGGTAGGTCAGTTCGTAGGGCGGATTAGCGTAGCGTAATCCGCCGAATGGCGCCATCCGGCGCAATGCCCGCTATTGTGCCCTACGCGGGTTACGCGTTCATGGCAAATAATCTAAACATGGCGGGTCCTCTGGATATTGAGGTAGGTTATCTGTGATTTTTAGCCATGGTTGCTTTGAAGATACCCAAAAGTGCATGTCAGGTTTGAACAGTGACGGATCATCCAGGCTACCGGCTGTCAAACCGATGACGCCGCCAGAAACACGCCGCGAAAAAATGCTTGAACCGCAATGCGAACAAAAACCGCGCTCAAGCGTTTTTGAAGAGTGAAATGTGCTGATTGGGCCAGAGATGGCAACATGTTCGATGCGCATGAGTACGCGAGCATTGAAAGCTGCGCCGATAACTTTTTGACAAGCCCTACAGTGACATATTCTCTGGTTCAAAGGATCAGAGGTCGTTTCATAGCGTACGGCACCACATAGACAGCCACCACGGAATAAAGTCATTCAACAAGCCTCTTGCTAAAACAGTATCGTAGGGTGGGCACGGGTTTTGTGCCCAGCATTTTGTCGAACCTCGGCGTTGGCACGATCTCGGCGTTGGCACGATAAAGCTGTGTCCACCCTGGCTGGTCAAAGTCACGGTCCAGAATCCGGCACAGTTCGTAGGGCGGATTAGCGTAGCGTAATCCGCCGAATGTAGTCATCCGGCGCAATGCCCGCTAGTTGTTGCGCCCTACGCGAGCTTTAGACCTTTGTAGCGCCGTCTAGCTTGCGATGCACGTATGACAGGATGCCTAAGACATCAATCGCGTCTTGTTCTGGCATGGCCCAAACAGCTTTTGGTGCATGTGCTGTCGGATTGCGTATTGCACCGAAAACGCCAACCAAAAGATTGGCGATTCCTTTCTGTTCGCTCAACTCAGTGTCAGTCTTCAAGGAGTTGATCGCGAGGATCGGATTCTTGACTGAGAACACGGCATTCACGAGATCGGCACCATCAGTGCCAAGCCCCGACATTTGCCGAAGCCGCTCGGCTACTCCCTTGACCGCTTCAAGTACCGCGTGGAAGTAGTTGTCTTGCAGCAGCTCTGACTTGCAGTACTTGAATATTTCTCGGTGAATTCCCCGACTCTGGAGTGCCGAATTCAGTCGCTTGGCACGAGCAAGAGCGCCTTCGACTGTAGATTCTGGCGTCGTGTGTACGACTTGCCCCTTCGAGTTAACTGCATAGCCTGCGAACGCAAGAGCAACGTTCAGTCCATCTTGCCGCCAAGCAAACAGCTCAGGGTTGGAGGTGTAGCGTACCGGGGACAATGCCTTGTTTATGAACAGGATCAAATGATTGCCAACTTTGTACTCGTTCTGCGCTTCTGCGAGCGCGTTGAACAGTCGCTTCCACTTGGTCATTGTCGGACTTGGGTCTTGAATCTTAAGCTCGGCCAAGATGTACTGAATTTCGGTTCCAGTAAGTCCGTTCGCCGTGTCGGCGAGAACGCGACATGCAGCTTCAAGGTGCGAGGATTCAAAACATGGAAGGTGTGCCATACCGTGGCCTGTGTGATCTTCGTAAAGTAGTCCCCAATAAAGCCCCTAAACTTCTATTGGGTTGGGTTATCGTCATGATTGAAATGCAAACAGAAGCCTGGGGTCAGGTCTAGATTCGTAGCATCAAAGCTTGTATGCATTATAGCTAGCTCGCGTAGGGCGCACTAACCATCGGGCAGTGCGCCGAATGCTTATTTGATGCGTCCAACACCGCGAAAAATAGCCCATCTTTACGCGGCCTTCACTTCATCCAGCAAATCGGGATGACGATCCAGCACTTTAAGCAGCTTCACCAATGCCAGCGGCGGTTTTGTCTTGCCGTTTTCGTAGCGTGAAAAGGCATTGACCCCGCCGCCGAATATCTCGGCGGCTTCTTTCTGGTCGAGGTGTAGTTTTTTGCGGACGCTGGTGATGAATTCCGGCTGCACGAATGCTGCGTTTACCTGCTTATGGAATTCTCTTAGCAGCCCCCCATAGCGCTCTGCTTCGGTCATGTCCAACACGACTTCCGCGCAGGCCGGGCAGAAGTCGCCGGTGACGGATGGGATGATGGTCGTTTCGCCTTTGTAGATGTAGGGCATGCTGCGGGTGTCATGCACCAGTTCAGCCGCTCCGCAGACGGGGCATTTCATGTTCACAACTCCTTGAAAGAGACGATCAGCACGTCTTCCACGACAGTGAGTTTGAGATAGACATCGCCGACTGGCGTACTTGGGCGGTAAACGTCTTGCCAAATCCTGTGGTCGGCATGGGTCGTCATGCTTTTGTAGAAATCGGCGGGAACCAGCGCCATGACGATCTCAATGATTGCAGACTTGTCGAGACCAAGCTGCTCACCGCCGGCAACGGCGCTTGCCGTCATCCGAACTTTGCCGGCCTCGACAAGCGTTTTCACCACCGCTAGCTTGCAATGGGGCGACCCTTTTTCCATGAGGCAATATAAGCTTGGCGTCTAAATTTGGCAAGTAGGTTATTTTGTCCTACAACACCTCCGCAGCATGATCCGCCAGCCTGGAACGTTCGCCGCGCATCAGCGTGATGTGCCCGCTGTGTTCCCAGCCCTTGAAACGATCCACCACATAGGTTAAACCCGAGCTGCCTTCGGTGAGGTAAGGCGTGTCGATCTGCGCGATGTTGCCCAGGCAGACCACCTTGGTGCCTGGGCCGGCGCGGGTGATGAGGGTTTTCATCTGCTTCGGTGTGAGGTTTTGCGCTTCGTCGATGATCAGGAACTTTTTCAAAAAAGTCCGACCGCGCATGAAATTCAGCGATTTGATCTTGACCCGTGAGCGGATCAGGTCTTGCGTCGCGGCGCGGCCCCAGTCGCCGGCTTCGTCGTCGGTTTTGTTGAGCACGTCGAGGTTGTCTTCCAGTGCGCCCATCCACGGGGCCATTTTTTCTTCCTCGGTGCCGGGCAGGAAGCCGATGTCTTCGCCGACCGGTACGGTGACGCGGGTCATGATGATTTCGTTGTAGATTTTGTGGTCGAGGGTCTGGGTGAGCGCGGAGGCGAGTGTCAGTAGGGTTTTACCGGTGCCGGCCTGGCCGAGCAGGGTGATGAAATCGACATCCGGGTTCATCAGCAGGTTCAGCGCGAAGTTCTGCTCGCGATTGCGTGCCAGGATGCCCCATACGGCGTTTTTCTGGTGGGCGTAATCCTTGATGGTCTGGATCACGGCGGTGTTGCCTTCGACTTCCTTGACCAGTGCGAACAGGGTCTGGTCGTTTTCGAAGAAGAGGAACTGGTTGACCAGCAGGCCGGCGCACAGCGGCCCGCGTATCCGGTAAAAAGTATTGCCACCCGCCTGCCAGGACTCCATGCCCTTGCCGTGGGAGTCCCAGAAGTCGGCGGGCAGGGCTTTGAGGCCGGTGTAGAGGAGGTCGGTGTCTTCCAGAACCTTGTCGTTGAAGTAGTCGTCTGCCGCAAAGCCCAGGGCGCGCGCCTTGATGCGCATGTTGATGTCTTTCGACACCAGCGTGACCTGGCGTTTGGGATATTCCTCCTGCAACTGCATGACGACGCCGATGATCTGGTTGTCGGCCTTGCTGGTGGGCATTGCCGCCGGAATATTGCCGCTCATCACCTTGGTTTGCAGGAACAGCCTGCCGCTGCTGCTTTGGGCGCGGCGCGCCAGGGAAAAGCCCTTGTCGATGTCTTCCGGTGCGCCGGTGACGATTTCGTCGAGGAAACGGCTGACCTGGCGGGCATTGCGCGCCACTTCGGTCATGCCTTTCTTGTTGTTGTCCAGTTCTTCCAGCGTGATCATCGGCAGGAACACATCGTGTTCCTCAAAGCGGAACAAGCTGGTCGGGTCGTGCATCAGGACGTTGGTATCGAGGACGAAAATCTTGGTCAAGGGGCGGGTTTTGCGCGCCATGGGGTTTCCCTTTATTTGAGTGAATTGACGAAATCCAGCACTTCTCGGGCGTGGCCGTCGGCCTTGACCTTGCGCCACTCGCCGCGCACCACGCCGTTGGCATCGATGACGAAGGTGCTGCGCTCGATGCCCCTTACCTGTTTACCGTACATGTTTTTCATCTTGATGACTTCAAACGCCGCGCAGGCTTTTTCTTCGGGGTCGCTGGCGAGTTCGAAGGGTAATTCCTGTTTGGTCTTGAAGTTGTCGTGTGATTTCAGGCTGTCGCGCGAGACGCCGACAACTTCGCAGCCGGCCTGGGTGAATTCGTTGTGCAGGTCACGGAACTGCTGGGCTTCGGTGGTGCAGCCGGGGGTGGAATCCTTGGGGTAGAAATACAGCACGAGTTTCTTGCCGGCGCGCTGGGCGGTGCTGAGGGTTTTGCCGGAGGTGGCGGGGAGTTCGAGTTCGGGGACGGAGGTGTTGAGCATGTGGGTTCCTTTCTAGCTCGGATATTTCATAAATTCGCGTGATGATCGCGCAGAATTTTGCGAGCTTTCGCCTATCGGCGAAATGCCTGCTTACCCCGCTTGTTTTTCAGGGGAATTTTGTGAAGGAGCGGTGTAGTGATTCATACACCCGACTGAACAAAATTTCCCTGAGAAACATTAAAGACCAGCGAGGGCGCGCGAATTTATGAAATATCCGGGCTAGGCGCATTGTTGACAAAAATCCCGGTTAAGGCAAGCTGGCTTTCATGGCTACGAATTCCACCGATAACCCCACCGCCCGGCTGTTTTTCGCCCTCTGGCCGGCGGGGCGTACACGCGGCGCGTTGGCGCAGGTCGCCGACAAGCTGCATCGCCGTTGCGGCGGTAAGTTGACGCGGGCGCAGACCATCCATCTGACTCTGGTGTTTCTCGGCGATATTCCGGTGGCGCGGATCGACGAACTGCGGGAAGCGATGAGCGGGCTGTGTGGGGCGGGATTCGCACTGAATATCGTCCGCCTGGGGTGGTGGAAACACAACCGGATTGCCTGGGCGGGGCCTGCGGACATTCCCGCCGAATTAAACGAACTGGTTGCCGAAATGCGCAAACGTCTTGGGGAAAGTGGGTTTGCTTTCGATACCAGGGGCTTTGCGCCGCATGTCACGTTGCTGCGCAAGGCCCAATGCGCGGAGCAGGCGTTTTTCCCTGTGGAAATTGACTGGCGGGTGCAGGATTTTGTATTGGTGCGTTCTGTCCTGAGCACCGCCGGCGCGGCATATGAGGTGGTCGGGCGCTGGCCGCTACGTACAGGAAATCAGGGTATCGCCAGCGCCTCACGGGCCAGTTCGTCGTAATCGTTGTCGCTGATGGCCTGAACCTTCAATGTCCGGGAAATATCGTAGTCGGGGTAATGTCCCCGGCTGGCGCGGGTGTACGAGGGGTCGTAGTGGCGTACCAGCAATTCTTCCACCAGCGGCGGCCAGTCGCGGCGTAAAGCGGCATCCTGCCAGCGGGCGATGGTTTCCTTGCCGTGTAGCTTGTCGAGGAACGCCAGCTTGGCGTTAAGCGCTTCGGGAGCGCCGAGGAAATGCTGATATTCCTCCATCAGCAGGGCGACGCGCAGTGAAATATCCGCTTCCAGACGCAGGCAGACGCTGCGCCACATCGCGTTAAGCAGGGCGTCCGGGACACGCAGATTGCCGATTTTTTTGCTTTCCGCTTCGACGAATACCGGTCTGGCGGGATCGAGTTTCTGAAGTTCGACCCACAGCAGGCTTTCAAAATATTTCTGGGACGGCTGCGGGGCGTCCGGCAGACTGCCCAGTAAGGAGCCGCGATGTGACGCCAGGCCTTCCAGATCAAGCACCTGTCCGCCATGACGGGCAATGGCGGCGAGCAGGCGGCTTTTGCCGGTGCCGGTTGCGCCGCAGATTACCCGGTAGTTCAGACGATCCGGGAGAACCTCCAGGCTCTCCAGAACATTGCGACGATACGCCTTGTAGCCGCCGTCGAGTTGTTCGGCGCGCCAGCCGATTTTCGAGAAAATATGTGTCATCGCGCCGCTACGGCTGCCGCCGCGCCAGCAGTAGATCAGCGGATGCCAGCTTTTCGGCTGGGCAGCGAAGCTGTCTTCGATAAAGCGGGCGATATTTCTCGCGACCAGCGCTGCGCCGATCTTTTTTGCATCGAACGCTGAAACCTGCTTGTAAATCGTGCCGACGCGCGCACGTTCGTCGTTGTCGAGCACCGGGAAATTACGTGCGCCGGGAATATGATCCTCGGCGAATTCGCCGGGCGAGCGGGCGTCTATGATGTCGTCAAATTGTGCAAGGTATGCTAGGGTTACTGCCGTTTTGAGCTTAAGGTCATCCATCAGGAATTATGTCCAACATCAAATTAACCCAATTCTCCCACGGCGGCGGCTGCGGGTGCAAAATTGCCCCCGGCGTACTGAGCGAAATCCTCAAGAGTGCGCCGCAATTTTCCCATCCCGACCTGTTGGTCGGCACGGAATCCAGCGATGACGCAGCGGTGTATCGCGTCAACGATAGTCAGGCCATCGTCGCCACCACCGATTTTTTCATGCCCATCGTTGATGATCCTTTCGATTTCGGGCGCATCGCCGCGACTAACGCCATTTCCGACGTGTACGCCATGGGGGCCAAGCCGATCATGGCGCTGGCTCTGGTGGGGATGCCCATCGACAAACTGCCGGTGGAAGTGATACGCGAAATCCTCGCCGGCGGGGAAGCAGTGTGCCGCGCCGCCGGTATTCCCATCGCCGGGGGGCATTCCATCGACGCTCCCGAGCCGATTTACGGCCTGGTGGCGCTGGGCCTGGTGCATCCGGCACACGTCAAACGCAACGACCGCGCCCAGGCTGGTGACGTGTTGATTCTCGGCAAGGGCTTGGGGATCGGCATCATGAGCGCGGCTATGAAAAAAGGCGAGCTTTCCGAGGAAGGCTACCGCCAGATGCTCGCCAGCACCACCCAGCTCAATATTCCGGGGATACAACTCGCTGCGCTGCCGGATGTCCATGCCCTGACCGACGTGACCGGTTTTGCGCTGCTCGGCCATTTGCTGGAAATCTGCCGGGGTTCCAAACTCGGTGCGCGCATCGAGTTTGCCAAACTGCCGCTTTTGCCAGCGGCAGTATCGCTTGCCGAGAAGGGCTACGCGCCCGGCGCGGCAGCCCGCAACTGGGCGAGCTACGGCCATGAAGTGACGCTGCCGGCAGACTTGCCGCAATGGCGGCAAAACCTGCTCTGCGATCCGCAAACCAGTGGCGGCCTGCTGGTCGCCTGTGCGCCGGAATCTGCCGGGGAAGTCCTGGAAATCTTCAAGCGCGAGGGTTTTGAATACGCCTGCGTGATTGGGGAAATGACGGAAGGGGCGGGGGTGACGGTGGTGTAAGGCGTTACACGGCGATTCGGCTCATTTTGACATCATCCATTGTGTTCAACCTCACGGCGATGTTCTTCTATTTGGCTATCTGCCAAACTTTCGGAGGGCGGCAGCGAGCCGCAAAACGCTGCGATAGGATCACGCGGCAAGGGGCGTAATTCGATATGATCCCCGGAAATGTTGAGTTCCAGATAATCGCCGGGTTGAATTCCGAACTCGCCCCTGTTTTATTTCAATAGCATCGGTTTCAATTCTTTCCAGAGGTTATCCAGAATCACCGGTTGCGCCGCAGCGGTGGGATGTAGTCCATCGGCCTGGAACATTTCCCTTTTATCCGCGATTCCTTCGAGCAGGAAGGGAACCAGCCGGGTTTGCGGTTGTCTTGCCAGTTCCCGATAGATTTCCTCGAATTGGCGGGTGTAGGCCGGGCCGTAGTTGGGCGGCATTTTCATGCCTACCAGCAGAACCCGCGCCTGATGGTCGCGGCAGGCTTGTTGAATGGCGGCGAGGTTGGCGTGGCTGGCTTGAAGCGGCAGGCCGCGCAGCCCGTCATTGGCGCCCAGTTCGAGAATCACGATGGCCGGGCGGTGTTCGGTCAGCGCGGCGGCAATGCGGGTGCGCCCCCCGGCGGTGGTTTCGCCGCTGATGCTGGCATTGACCACGCTATAATGGCGCTGCTCCTTGTCCAGGCGTTGTTGCAGCAGCGTCACCCAGCCGGCTTGTTGCGGCAGGCCGTAACCCGCCGCGAGGCTGTCCCCGAACACCAGGATCACCGGCGCGGCGCAAGCGGCGGCGGTGATCCCCAGTAATCCCAGAAAGAGCAAAAATTTAATCATGACGACGCCCATTTTGCAGGCAATGGCTTTAAGCAAGCAAGTCGAATCCGGCGGTGTGCCGCTGACGATACTGGATGGCCTGGATATGCAGGTCGGCGCGGGGGAATCGCTGGCCATCCTCGGCGCTTCCGGTTCCGGGAAATCGACCTTGCTGGGCTTGCTGGCGGGGCTGGATCTGCCCAGTTCCGGCAAGGTGATGCTGGACGGCACGGATATCTTCGCGGTTGACGAGGATGGCCGGGCCGCCTTGCGCGCCAGCCTGGTGGGCTTCGTGTTCCAGTCCTTCCAGTTGCTGCCGGCCTTGTCGGCGCTGGAAAACGTCATGCTGCCGCTGGAACTGGCCGGGCTGAGCAATGCCCGCGCTCATGCCGAATCCGTGCTGGCGCGGGTGGGGTTGGCCGGGCGGCTGACCCATCTGCCGTCGCGGCTGTCCGGCGGTGAGCAGCAGCGCGTGGCGATTGCCCGTGCTTTCGTGATGCACCCCAAGCTGTTGCTGGCCGACGAGCCGACCGGTAACCTGGATACCGCCACCGGCGAGCGGGTTATCGAGGTGTTGTTCGAGTTGAACCGCGAGCAGGGCACGACCTTGATTCTGGTTACCCACGACGAGGAATTGGCGCGGCGTTGCGGGCGGCGTTTGCATTTGCTGAACGGCAGGCTGGAGGCGCTGGCGTGAGCACGTTTTACCTCGCCCTGCGTTTGCTGGCTCGCGACTGGCGCGCCGGGGAATTGCGGGTGTTGGCGCTGGCGCTGTTGATCGCGGTGGGCAGCGTGACTTCGGTCGGGTTTTTCACCGACCGGGTGAATCGCGGGCTGGCGCGCCAAGCGAATTTCCTGATCGGCGGCGATCTGGCGATACTTGCCGATCATCAACTGGACGTGGCTTTCCCCCTGGAAGCACAGAAACGCGGCCTGCAACACAACTGCGTGGTAAGTTTTCCGAGCATGGTGCAGGGCGGCGGCAAGGCGGCCCTGGCCGAAGTGCGGGTGGTCAGCCTGGGTTATCCGCTGCGGGGAAGGGTCGAAATCGACGGGCGGGAAACCCGCGCCATTCCGCCGCCGGGGCAGGTCTGGCTGGCGCCCCGCCTGCTCGGCCAGCTTGGTTTGAAGGCCGGCGATACGGTGACGGTGGGCGAAAAGACCCTCAGCGTGGCGGCGGCCCTGACGCGCGAGCCGGACCAGGCCGGCAGTCTCTTCAACATCGCGCCGCGTCTGTTGATGAATTTGGTCGATTTGCCGGCGACCGGCCTGTTGCGTGAAGGCAGCCGGGTGAACTACCGGCTCTCGCTGGCCGGTAATGAGGCTGCCGTGACCCGCTATCGCGATTGGGCGGCCTCGCGCCTGGGGCGCGGTGAACGGATGGAAAGCGTTGCCGACGCGCGTCCCGAAATCCGCACCGCACTGTCCCGCGCCGAGCGTTTCCTCGGGCTGGCGGCGTTGACCGGGATGGTGCTGGCGGTGGTGGCGATTGCCCTGGCGGTGCGCCGTTTCGTGCGCCGCCATCTCGATAATTGCGCGGTGATGCGTTGCCTGGGGGCGTCGCAGAGCCAAATGTTAAAGCTGTTCGTCTGGCAATTTGTGGTGCTCGGGCTGGTGGCGACGCTTGCCGGTTGCCTGCTGGGTTATGCCGCCCAACAGGTTCTGGCGGCGCGTCTGGCTGAAATGCTGGCGCTGGAATTGCCCAGCGTTTCCCTATTGCCCGCCGTGCAGGGCGTGGCCGCCGGAATGGCGGTATTGCTGGGCGTGGCCCTGCCGCCCTTGATGCAGTTGAAGCGCGTCCCGGCATTGCGGGTGCTGCGCCGGGAAATCGGTCTGCCGCGCGATTCCGGTCTGTTGGTATTGGCGGGCGGGATAGGAACTATCGCCGCGCTGGTGCTCTGGCAGGCCGGTGATGTCAAGCTGGGCGGCTACGTGCTGGCCGGTTTGGGCGGTGCGGTGGCGTTGGCCTGGTTGCTGGCTTTTGCGCTGGTGCGCCTGATTGCCCGACTGCCTCTGGAAGGGCGCGGCGCGTGGCGTCTCGGTCTGGCGAACTTGCTGCGCCGGGGACAGGGCAGCGCGGTACAGGCGGCAGCCTTCGGGGTGGGCTTGACCGTGTTGCTGCTGCTTTCGGTGGTGCGCGGCGATTTGCTGGAAAGCTGGCAGAACGCTTTACCCGGCGACGCACCGAATCGATTTGTCATCAACATCCAGCCCGATCAGGTGAGACCGCTACAGGCGTTTTTCCGGCGCAACGGCCTCGCCGACGTGGCGCTTTACCCGATGGTGCGCGGGCGGCTGGTGGCTATCGGCGATAAACTGGTGAGTGCGGCGGATTACCCCGCCGACGAACGCGCCCAACGCCTGGTCGAGCGGGAATTCAATTTGTCCTGGGCGGCGGCATTGCCCGACGACAACCGTATCCTCAGCGGTCAGTGGTGGACGAGCGGCGCGACGCCGCAGCTATCGGTTGAGGAAGGGATCGCCAAGACGCTGGGAATCGCGCTGGGCGATAAATTGACCTACGAGGTGGCGGGCAGCCGCTTCAGCGCGCCGGTGACCAGCTTGCGCAAGGTGGCGTGGGACAGCTTCCGGGTGAACTTTTTCGTGATGGCCTCGCCGGGTGTGCTGGAAAAATTTCCGGCAAGCCGCATCACCAGCTTCTATCTGCCTGCTGCGCGTGTTTCCCTGCTCGACGAAATGGTGCGTGAATTCCCCAATTTCACGGTAATCGACGTGGAAGCAGTGATGAACGAGGTGCGCCGCATCATGGCGCAACTGGCGGCGACGCTGGGATTCGTGTTCCTGTTCACCTGGGCGATGGGCTTTGTGGTGCTGTTTGCCGCCATCGCCGCCACCAACGATGAACGGGAGGTCGAAGCGGCAGTGATGCGCACTCTGGGTGCGCCGCGCCGGGTGATCCTGTCCAGCCAGTTTGCCGAATTTGCCGGGATCGGCCTGCTCGCCGGAGTCGTCGCCGCGCTGGGCGCGGGTGGCTTGGGCTGGGTGCTGAGCGTGAAAGTTTTCCAGTTGCCGTATACGCTCAATCTCTGGTTGCTCGCCGTGCCGCTGGGGGGTAGCCTGCTGGTCGGCGTGGTGGGGGTGCTGGGCAGCCGCAGCGCGCTGGCTCACCCGCCGCTGGAAGTGTTGCGCAATGCTTGAAGTTGTTTATCAAGGGACAACATAACTGCTCAGCTATGGAGGTTGGGTTAGCGGCTTTATCGCGCTTGTGCCCAGGCCGTTAGTTCTACTTTGTCAGATTTGAAGACCAGGGCCGTTAGTACGTCCCTTCCCCCCACGGGGGAAGGACAGGATGGGGGCGGGAAAATGGCTCTTCTGGGAAAAGATACGGAAGTTGAGGGATAGCATCGGCCCTGAACAC
>CAYVIN010000109.1:0-12398 GCA_964451375.1 uncultured Sulfuricella sp. | reverse complement strand
TCCAAGGCGCGCCAAGCCACCAGCCGCGCCAAACAGGCCGACAAACTCAAGGACACGGTGGTCGAGGTCAAGCCGTCGAGCCGCCAAAGCCCGTATATCCGGTTCGAAACCGACGACCGGGAAAAGCTCCATCGCAAGGCCGTCGAGTTGCTCGATATCGCCAAGGGTTACGACAAGGTCTTGTTCCACAGCCTCAATCTGCTCCTCGACGCCGGCCAGCGCCTCGCCATCATCGGCCCCAACGGCTCGGGTAAAACCACCCTGATCAAAACCCTGGTCGGCGAAATCGAACCCGACCAGGGCGTCGTGAAATGGGCGGACAAGGCAAAAATCGGCTACTTCGCCCAGGATCATCATGCCGAGTTCGAGCACGACATGACGCTGTTCGACTGGATGGAGCGGCACGGGCGCAAGAGCGACGACGACCAGATCATCCGCGCCACGCTGGGCCGCCTGCTGTTCTCCGGCGACGACTCGAAAAAATCGGTAAAAGTCCTCTCCGGCGGCGAAAAAGGCCGGATGTTGTACGGCAAGCTATTGCTGGAACGCCCCAATGTGCTGGTGATGGACGAGCCCACCAACCACATGGACATGGAAACCATCGAAGCCCTCAACATGGCGCTGGAGCAATACAAAGGCACCCTGATTTTCGTCAGCCACGACCGCCAGTTCGTCTCCTCGCTCGCCACCCAGATCCTGGAACTCGACGGCAACGGCGGCTTCAAGCACCACATCGGCAACTATGAGGATTATTTGCATAGTCAGGGGATTGAGGTATAGCTCCCCGCCGTTTATTCCGGATGGACGCGCTGAGCGTTCACCCGGAACAAGCACCAGCGGGTTGATGTTCTTGCAGACGAATCTGGCCGGAAGTCCTTATCCAGCCTAGCTTTCATGACATATTGGCGGCGCGCCTCGTGCTCCGCATAAGCGCCCGCTTCCCCCGTTGGGATAGTGGTCTTTCCCCTCTCTGTCGCATTTCTCGGTTTTATCCTTCGCCTTTAATCAACCGCCCGATCTTGATTGACGAAAGCGCTTCGGACTCGGCGCGCCGCAATGCTAACCTGTATCGCATCGATATCTGGGGAGCCGGTCATGAGTGCAAGCGACAAAGGGGAACCGATCCGGGCGCGCCTTATCAAGGCGGCGCTGGCGTGTTTTCTTGCCGACGATTATCACCGCGTCACTACCCGGCGGATCGCCGAACAGGCGGGAGCCAACGTTTCGATGATCCGTTACTACTTCGGCAACAAGGAAGGGCTTTACGAGGAAATGATCCGCGAGACCCTGAATCCCTTGCTGGCGACGGCCCGTTGTTAGGGTCGGTTGATGGATTTACGGGTTTCCTGCGCCTCTATTACGACGCCATGGCGGCGCGCCCCGAATTTCCAAAACTGATCCTCAAGGTGCTGGCCCTCAACCACGGGCCGGGGCGACGTTTCATTCAACAACTGCTGGAGCGCGGGCGTACCCGTGGGGCGCGCAAGGTGGCCGAATTGAAGGAATCTGGGCAGGTCGCGCCGGGCATCGATCCCGACATCCTGCGCCTGGCTTTCGTCAGCCTGGCGATGACGCCAATGCTACTGAAGGATATTTTCGAGGAACAAATGGGGCGTCCGATGGATAGCGCCTTTCTCGAAACACTGGCAAATTTCAATGGCCACCTGTTTTCGGCGGGGTTGCCCCCGGCTACCCCAAAATGAAGGGAGCCCACACCATGCCCTATCAGAAGAACCCATGCGCCGTGCAGCGCTTCGCCAAGGTAATGAAGTTCGCCACCTGGCTGCAATCCCTTCCCGCCAAACTCACTCCACCGCCATTCCGCCTGATGCAGATCGGCTCGGCCTTCTGGCAATCGCGCGTACTCTATGTCGCGGCGCAACTGGATGTCGCAAGCGCTTTGGGGGACGAAGAATGCGGGGTGGACACCCTGGCGGCCCGCATCGCGGCCCACCCCGACGCACTAGCCCGGCTGCTACGTCTCTTGGCGGCCATGGAGGTTTTCGTCGAGACCGCACCGCGTACATACCGCAACAACAAGCTATCCGCGTTCTTGCGCCAGGATCATCCGCAAAGTGTACGGGCCATGATCCTTATGCACAATTCCGAGGCGATGAGCAGACCCTGGTATGAACAACTTGAAAACGGTGTGCGTGAAGGGACACCCCCTTTTTTCCTGAGTCACGGCGAGGAGTTGTATGCCTATCTGGATCGTCACGCAGATTTCGATGCACTGTTTTCCGCCGCCATGGCCAGTGTTGAAGCACTGACCGGCGACAGCTTTGCCCGTGATTTCGAGTGGGGCCGCTTCGCCCGCATCATCGACGTGGGCGGCTCACGCGGCGTCAAGGCATTGGCAATTCTCAAACGGCACCCACACCTCACCGCGCTGGTTGTGGATCGTCCTCAAATTATTGCCGAGGCCCAGTGCTATTGGACAGCACACCCTGACGTTGGAGTGGAGCGCCTCGCCTTTCAGGCCAGCAACCTGCTGGAGGCTGTCCCCGCCGCCCGCAACAGCCGGGACATCTATTTGCTGTGCGCCGTACTGCATGGCTTCGACGATGACAATGCCGCCATCGCCTTCGGCAATCTCGCGCGCGCCAGCGGCTCAACCGGCGCGCCCATCGCTCTGTTGGAAATGGTGCTGCCGGAAGTCCGCGCCGGCCTGACCGAAGCCTCATTCGACATGCAGATGTTTATGGGTTCGCGGGGGCGCGAACGCACCCTGGCGGAATGGCAAACCCTCCTTGTTCGCAGCGGATTGGTACTGGACGAAGTAGTCCGTCTGCGATCGTTCGGCAACCTTCTCGTGACGCACCCGAACGGCGCTCGCGGCGGCGCTTAGCGCCGGAGAATACTGCGCCAGTTATTCCGCCAATTGGAGAACAACCTGGCAAAGCAATTTTTCCATGATGACTTGGGTTTGGTCGCTGATCCCTAGCGAGCGGATCTGAGTGACGGCAAGACCGGGATAGCCGCAGGGATTGATAGCGTTGAAGGGCTGCAAATCCATATCCACATTCAACGACAGGCCGTGATAGCAGCCGGCGCTTTTTACCTTGAGGCCCAGCGCGGCGATTTTTGCGCCCCCGACGTACACGCCCGGCGCTTTGTCACGGCGCTCGGCGGTGACCTGGTATTCCGCGAGGAGGTCGATGACGGCCTGCTCCAGCCGCCGCACCAGGTCTTTTACCCCGAGATTACAGCGCTGGAGGTCGAGCAGCAAATAAACGATGATCTGCCCCGGCCCGTGGTAGGTGATTTGCCCGCCCCGGTCGGTTTTGACTAGGGGGATCGTGGTTTCCTGCAGGAGGTGTTCGGGTTTGCCGGCGAGCCCCAGGGTGTACACCGGGAAATGCTGGAGCACCCAGAGTTCGTCGGGGGTATCCGGCCCGCGCTGGGCGGTGAAGTCGCGCATGGCTGCCCAAGTGGGGAGATATTCGACCAGGCCTAAACGTTTGATAACAGGACTGGGGACTGAGGACTGAGGACTGAGTAAAAGCGCCTCTTCATCGCCCCGCTCCTCACTCCTCAGTCCTCGCATCTCAGCGCTCACAAAGCCATCACCACCATCGGGTGACCGGTGATGTCGCGGTACAGCGCGTCGAGCTGGGCTTGCGAGACGGCGCGCACGGTGCAGGTCAGGGAGATGTAACGCCCCCCTTTGCTGGCGCGGATTTCCGTGGTGGCGGCGTCGAAATCGGGGGCGTGGCGCTTGACCAGCGCGAGCATGGCGTCGGCAAAACCATCCTGGGTTTCACCCATGATCTTGATGGGAAAGTCGCAGGGGAATTCGAGTAGGGAAGTTTCCATAGTTCAGTTTTTAGTTTTTAGTGTTGAGTGTTTAGTTGAAAAGCGTGTGCGCAAAGCGCACTCCACAACTCAACACTAAGCACTTAACGTTAAACACTGCTTTTCCTCATCACTGTCCGTTTGTATTCCTGGTACAACCCATACACGCGCCGGTAAAGCGGGCCGGGAACGCCGTTGCCGACCCGCTGGCCGTCAAGACTGACTACCGCGAGGACTTCCTTGGTTGACGAGGTGAGCCAGATTTCCGAGGCGGCGCGTAATTCGGTTTCCGGGATGGCGCGCACTTCATGGGGAATGGCGTTGGCGGCGGCGAGTTCGAGCACTACATCGTAGGTGACGCCGGGCAGGATCAGGTGACTTTTGGGCGGGGCCAGCAGGACGCCGTTGCTGACTACGAAGACGCTGGTGGCCGCCCCTTCCATCAGAAATCCGTCGCGCAACAGCAGGGTTTCCATTGTGCCCGCATCGACCGCGAGTTGCCGCAGCAGAACGTTGGAGAGCAGCGAAATCGCCTTGAGGTCGCAGCGCAACCAACGATTGTCGGCGGCGCTAATCGCGGTCACGCCCTGTTCCACCTGCTCGGCGGAGGGCGTGGTGAGCGGATTGGCCATCAAAAACACGGTCGGTTGCACGTCCTTGGGAAAGGCGTGGTCGCGCGGCGCAACGCCGCGCGTGACATGGAGATACAACGACAAGTCTTCGCCGGGATTACGGGCGATCAGTTCCCCGATGAGGTTTTCCCATTCGGCCCGGGTATGCGGATTAGGCAGGCGGATGCCGTCCAGGCTGGCTTGCAGGCGGGTGAGGTGTTCGGCGAGCCGGAAAGGGTGGCGCGAATACACCGGAATCATTTCGTAGACCCCGTCGCCGAAGATGAAACCGCGATCCAGCACGGGTACACGGGCTTCTTCGAGGGGCATAAAAACGCCGTTGAGGTAGATCATCCTAAAAACCTCAGTTGACCGCTTGCCATGACGCCTACGGTGTTGGTTCTAAATGACTTTGCCATTGTTTTAACGTTCACCCGTTTGGTGAGAGCGCTACGGGTCGGATTGCACGGTTTTGCGGGCGCATGGCTGCGTTGTCGCGCCATTGTTCCGGCTTTAGCCGGATTACAATGGCGGTGATGCCCTTTACGGGTACTCCTCCTCGCAATGGAATAGCCATTACTCGTCGTCGCGCCTCTTGTGCCCGTTGGGTATGCCCTGCACCCGCAAAACCGCACACTCCAACCCGTTCAACTGAGGTTTTTAGGATCATTTGAACCACAGCTTGATGCTGTCCCAGCCCCGTTTGAAGAAATTGGCAATGGCGACGTTTTCCTGGGCGACCAGAGGAATTTCCGCGTAATCCTTGCCTTCCACCGACAGTTTGATCACCCCCACTGCTTGGCCCTGAGCAAGTGGGGCGAGCAACGGCTGATTGCTGACCATGACGGCTTTGAGAAGGGAATATTGGCCTTTCGGCAACGTCACGTAGAGGTCTTGCGCGACGCCGGTTTTGATGGTGTTTTCGCTACCCTTCCAGACCGGCAGGGTGGCGATGGTCTGGCTCTTTTCGTAGAGGCGATGGGTGTCGTAGAACTGGAAGCCGTAATTCAGCAGCTTCTGGCTTTCCATGGCGCGCGCGCTTTCCGACGAAGTGCCCAGCACCACGGTCAGCAGGCGGCGCGCATCGCGGTGGGCGGAGGCGATCAGGCAATAACCGGCGCTTTCGGTGTGACCGGTTTTCACGCCATCGACGGTGGGGTCTATCCACAGCAGGCGGTTGCGGTTGGGCTGGGAAATATTGTTGTATTTGTATTCCTTTAGCGAATAGAGCGGGTAATACTCGGGGAAGTCGCGGATGATGGCGCGCGCCAGCAGGGCCAGGTCGTTTGCCGTGGTGTAGTGGTCGGGATGGGGCAGGCCGGTGGCGTTCATGAAATGGGTAGCGTTCATGCCCAGCTTGCGAGCCTGCTCGTTCATGCGCTGAACAAAAGCTTCTTCGCTGCCGGCGATGCCTTCGGCGAGGACGATGCAGGCGTCGTTGCCGGACTGGACGATCATGCCCTTGATCAGGTCGTCCACCAACACCGGGGTGTTGGGCTGGACGAACATCCGCGAACCTTCGGCGCGCCACGCTTTTTCGGACACGGTGAGGGTCTGTTTGAGTTTCAGATGCTCCTGGCGCAGCGCGGAAAACGTCAGGTAGGCAGTCATCAGTTTGGTCAACGAGGCCGGTTCCATGCGTTCGACCGCATTACGTTGGGCGATCGGCTGGCCGCTGTTGAAATCCACCAGAATGTAGCCGCGCGCGGCGATTTCCGGGACAGGCGGGGGTTGCGGTACGCCGGCGATGGCGGCGCTGCAGAACAAGGCAAAAATCAGGATCAGGTGGCGCATGAGTGTCTTTACGGCTGGGCGCACGGAGCGCGGTTGGAAGATAGGCGGGATTTTATCATTACCGGGCTGTCACCACGGCGTTGATGCTGAGCGCTTTGCGAATCTCGCTGGCGACCTGGTTGGCTTCGACCTGGCTGGCATAAGGGCCGGCGCGCACCTTGAACATGCCATTGGCCGGGCTAACCTGCAATTTGTCGGCGAGTTGGGTCAGCTCGATTTTCAATTTGTAGCGAAACTGCTCGGCATTGTCCTGGACGCTGAATGCGCCAAGCTGGACGTATAAACCGCCGGCGTCGGGTGCGGCGGCGAGCGGCGCGGGCGGCGGCGGATTTTCGGGTTTGGGCGCGGCTAGCGGCGCGGGGGCGGGTAGCGGCGACGCGGCGGTGAAATTGCGCGGATCGATGGATTCCACCACCACCCGTCCGCTGCCGCCTTGCAGGATGCCCAGTTTATGGGCGGCGGTATAGGAAACGTCGATAATGCGCTCGGGGTGGAACGGCCCCCGGTCATTGATCCGCACCACCACCGAACGCTGGGTGACCGGGTTGGTCACGCGGGCGTAGCTGGGAATCGGCAGGGTACGGTGGGCCGCCGTCATGCCGTACATGTCATAGGATTCGCCGCTGGAGGTGCGTTGCCCGTGGTAGCGGCGTCCGTACCAGGAAGCGTGGCCGCTGTCCTTGTAGGATTTCAGTTCGGTATCCGGCGTATAACTTTGACCGAGCGCCACGTAAGGCTTATTGGCGAAGCGGTGCAAGGGTTCGGCGCGCGGAATGGCGTCGGGAATGGAGTCCAGGTCGGCGGGAGGATTGTCGCCCGGCCCGTCATCCTTGTATCCGCCGCCGAATTTCATCGGCGCACGGTCGGGCGGCGTCGCCTTGGGTGGCGTAACGCGCTCTGCCCCGCGCCCTTCCACCGGCGCGGGCGGTACGCTGGAACAGCCGGCCAGCGCCAGCAGTACAGCGCTAACCAGCACGACATTACGGTTGCGGTCGATCATCACAGTTTCCCCTCAATTCCCGGCGTCCTTCAACTCAACACTCAACACTAAAAACCGCCTTTACTTAACTCTGCACCAGCTTCCGGTGGGTGTTGATGCTCATCAACATCCCGAAACCCAATAGCAGAGTCACCACCGATGTTCCGCCGTAACTGACCAGCGGCAACGGTACGCCAACCACCGGCAGGATGCCGCTGACCATACCCATATTGACGAACGCGTAGGTAAAGAAGGTCAACGTGAGGCTACCCGCCAGCAGGCGGCTGAACAAGGTCGGCGCATTGAGCGCAATGATCAGGCCGCGCCCTATGACCAGCAAGTAGAAAAGCAGCAGGATGAAGTTGCCAAGCATTCCGAATTCCTCGCCGTAAACCGCAAAGATAAAGTCGGTGGTGCGTTCCGGGAGAAAGTCCAGATGCGCCTGCGAACCTTTGAACCAGCCTTTGCCGAATGATCCGCCGGAGCCCAGCGCAATGGTGGACTGGATGATGTGGTAACCCGCCCCGAGCGGATCGGTGGTGGGGTCAAGCAGGGTCAGGATACGCTGACGCTGGTAGTCGTGGAGCAACGACCATAACACCGGGGCGCTTCCCGCGCCGGCCAGAAACAGCGCAAACATGACGCGCCAACTCAATCCGGCCAGGAACAATACGTAAAAGCCGGATGCCAGAATCAGGATCGCAGTGCCCAGGTCTGGCTGCTTGATGATCAGCCCCAAAGGCACCAGCAACAACCCGGCGGCAGTGACGAAATCCTTGAGGTTGAGGGTTTTTTCGCGTTTCTCCAGGAACCAGGCGAGCATCAGGGGAATCGCGATTTTCATCAGTTCGGAAGGCTGGATGCGCGTCACGCCGACATGCAGCCAGCGCCGCGCGCCGTGGCTGACTTCGCCGAACAGGGCCACACCAATCAGCAACAACAGCCCGAAAGCGTACATCGGCAAGGCCAGCCGGGCCAGATGTTGGGGAGGCACATTGGCGACCACCCACATCACGCAAAGCGCCACAGTCATGTTCACCGCCTGTTTGATCACCATGCCGGAATCCTGACCGGAGGCGCTGTACAAGACGATCAGCCCGGTGGCGAGCAGAGGCATCAAAACCAGCAGCAGCGGCACGTCGATATGCTGGATGAAACGCTCCCAGATGCGTCTAATCATGATCGTCCTCCGCTGCTGCTGCGTCTTCGGGGGTTACCGCTTCGCCCTGGGGTTTCTTGCCGAGCAGGTAGAAATCCAGCACCTGGCGGGCAATCGGGCCGGCGGTCGAGCCGCCATGACCGCCGTTTTCGACGATAATGGCGAGCGCCAGCTTGGGATCATCCGCCGGGGCGTAGGCGATGAACAGGGCGTGGTCGCGATGCCGCTCGGCGACTCGGCTTTCCACGTATTTTTCGTTCTGTTTGATGCCGACCACCTGGGCCGTCCCGGTCTTGCCGGCGACCTTGTAGGGCGCACCCCCGCCGACGCGCGCCGCCGTACCGCCCGGCAAGGTAACGTCGATCATCGCCAGGCGCACCCGTTCCAGGTTGTCCGCCTTGAAAGGCTGACCACTTTCGATCTTGAGCGGCATGGTGATGGTCTGGTTGGTTTTATTGTCAAGGATGCTGCGCACCAGATGCGGCTGCACGGCGATACCTTCGTTGGCGAGAATCGCCGTGGCGTAGGCAAGCTGAACCGGAGTGGCGAGGTTGTAGCCCTGCCCGATACCGACGCTGATGGTGTCGCCGGCATACCATTTCTGTTTGTAACGTTTCTGCTTCCATTCCCGTGAAGGCAGCAGGCCGGTCACTTCTCCTTCGATGTCGATACCGGTTTTTTTGCCGAAACCAAATCGTCCGATGAAGTTAAAGATATTGTCCGGGCCCAAGTCGTTGGCCAGCCCGTAATAGTAGGTGTCGCAGGAAATCACGATGGATTTGTGCAAATCCACCGAACCATGGCCGCCGACTTTCCAGTCGCGATAGCGGTGGGCATTGCCGGGCAGGGTAAAAAATCCCGGATCGGAAATAGTGTAGGAGGGGGTGCGTTTGCCCAGTTCCAGCCCAGCCAGCGCCATGAAAGGCTTGAAAGTCGAACCCGGCGGGTACTGGCCGCGCAGGGCGCGATTGTTGAGCGGCTTGTCCGGGGAATTGTTGAGGGCATCCCAGTTGACGGGATCGATGCCGTCAATGAACAGGTTGGGGTCGAATCCCGGTTTGCTGACGAAAGCCAGCACTTCGCCACTTTTTGGTTCGATGGCTACCAGCGCCCCGCGAAACTGGCCAAAGGCTTTTTCCGCCACTTCCTGCAAGCGGCTGTCGAGGGTGAGATAGAGATTGTTACCGGAAACCGGCGGGCGCTGGCTCAATACCCGCACCGCCCGGCCACCTGCGTCGATCTCCACTTGCTGAAAACCGGTTTCGCCGTGCAGGTGTTTTTCGTATTTTTGCTCGATGCCGAGTTTGCCGACGTGGTCGCTGCCCTTGTAATTGGCGAGCACTCCTGCGTCTTCGAGGTTTTCCAGGTCGGCATCGTTGATCCGTCCGATGTGTCCGATGGCGTGGGACGCCAGTTCGGCGCGGGGATAGTGGCGGAACAAGCGGGCCTTGATTTCGACGCCGGGAAAACGGAAGCGGTTGGCGGCGAATTTGGCGACTTCCACGTCGTTCAAACGCGAGCGAATCGGCAAACTTTCGAAATTGCGGCTTTCTTCCAGCAGTTTTTTGAAACGTTTTCGGTCACGCGGGGCAACATCGATGATTTCCGCCAGTCCGTTGATGGTGTCTTCCAGATTGCCGGCTTTGCTGGGGGTGATTTCCAGGGTGTAGGCGGAATAGTTGTGGGCCAGGATTACGCCATTGCGGTCAAGAATCAGGCCGCGATTGGGCGCGACGGGAATAATCGAAATCCGGTTGTTTTCCGCCAGCGTTTCGTAGTGGTCGTGCTGGATCACCTGCAAATAAACGAATCGCGCCGCCAGCAGGGAAAACAGCACCACCACGAAACCCACGCCAATCGCCAGGCGCAGCTTGAAGCGATACAGTTCCTCATGGTGGTTACGCAGTTCGGCGCGTTGATTCATGCCCCGCCCCTAATCCCGCTTTGGCTCGACCTTTTGCGGGATCTGGAGCAGCAAGGTCAGAAGCGGCCACACCAGCGCGCCGGTTACGCTGGAGGCGAAATACCCCAATCCATTAAACGGCGCGCCGGCAGCAAGGCGGATCAGGAAGGTCATGGCTTGCAGAAGCAACAGCAGCAGGAAGGCGTAAAAGGTTTGCTGCCAGGGCGAAAACATCAAAATACGGCGATGCAGAAATATCGCCAGGAACACCGCCAGCGCGTAGGCCAGCGCATTCTGGCCGAACAACACGCCATCCGCGACATCGATCATCAGGCCCATCATCCAGGCGGTTCCGATACCCAAGCGGCGCGGCTCGCGGATGCTCCAGTAGAGCAGGGTCAGCGCCAGCAGGTCAGGGCGCAGCATCAACGAGATACCGTTCCACGGCAGCAGATTGAACATCAGTGCGACCAGCACACTGAACGCCATGAATTGGCCGCTGGCGGGCTTTAGCAATTCCGGAGAGTTAGTGAGATGCACGATTCCCCCGCCGCAGTTTACCTTTCGGTGTTGTTTCCTTGGGCGGCGGTGCGAGCAATGGCGCGGCCAGGGTTTGGATTTCCTTGAGGTGGCTGCTGGTGACGATCAGCACCTGTTTGTGCTGCCCAACCCCGGCGCTCGGCGTACAAACGATGCGGGCAAACGCCACGGCGGCGTTACGCTCGATTTTCGAGACTGTCGCCACCGGCAGACCGGGCGGATAAACGCCGTCAATACCCGAAGTCACGATGGCGTCTCCGGGCTGCACATCGGCGTTCATCGGCATAAACGCCAGACTCAGGGTATTGTCCTGGCCTTGCCCGAACGCTACTGCGCGCATCCCGTTGCGCACGATTTCGATGGGTATCGCCTGATCCTTGTCGGTAAGCAGGGTGATTTCGCTACTAAAAGGATAGGCGCGGGTGACTTGCCCAATCACGCCAATGGCGTCCACCACCGGCTGACCAACCGCGATACCGCTGGTCATACCCCTGTCAACGATGATTTTCTGGGAAAAAGGATCACGTCCGGCATACAGGATTTCCGCCATCACCAGGGTTTGCGATGATTGCTGGCGAGCGTCGAGCAGCTTGCGCAGGTAGGCGTTTTCCGCCTGCATCGCCTGATAACCCTGGAGTTGTGCGGAAAGCTGCAAATCCTGCTGTTGCAGGCGGGCGTTTTCGCTTTGCAATTGTGACTGGGAAATGAAGAACTCGCCCATCCGCTCTGACAACGTGGCCGGCAAGTTGGCCAGCCGCTGCAACGGCGTCACAACCACCGCCACGCCCTGGCGCAAGATACCGAGGTAGCTTTGATAAACATCAGCCACCATGAAGATGATCGAGAGGACAGCGAAAAAAGCGAAACGCGCCTGCGGACTGGGGCCGGTCTTGAAAAAAGGGGGAGTATCGTGCTCCATCAGCCCCCCAAAGAACAGGGCTGAGGGCTGAGGGCTGAGGGCTGAGGCTGGGAAACGCGGAACTCAGTCCTCAGTCCCGAGCCCTCAGTCCTGCGGTTAATCATTCGTAAAGACGGTCGCCAGCTTGTCCATTTCTTCCAGCGCCCGGCCTGAGCCACGCACCACGCAAGTCAGGGGATCGTCGGCAACAATCACCGGCAGACCGGTCTCTTCCATCAGCAAACGGTCGAGGTCGCGCAGCAACGCGCCGCCACCAGTCAGCACCATGCCCTTTTCGGCAATATCGGCGCCCAGTTCCGGCGGGGTCTGTTCGAGAGCGGATTTCACCGCACTGACAATGGAGTTCAAAGGTTCGGTGAGCGCTTCGAGGATTTCGTTGCTGGAAATGGTGAAACTGCGCGGAATGCCTTCCGCCAGATTGCGGCCCTTGACTTCCATCTCGCGCACTTCCGAGCCGGGGAAAGCCGAACCGATTTCCTTCTTGATGTTCTCGGCAGTGGCGTCACCGATCAACATCCCGTAGTTACGGCGGATGTAGTTGATGATGGCTTCGTCGAACTTGTCGCCGCCGACCCGCACCGATGAGGCGTAAACCACACCACCCAGCGAAATCACGCCGACTTCGGTAGTGCCGCCGCCGATATCCACCACCATCGAGCCGGTCGCTTCCGCCACCGGCAAGTCGGCGCCGATAGCCG
>CAYVIN010000108.1:0-12467 GCA_964451375.1 uncultured Sulfuricella sp. | reverse complement strand
AGCCGTTCAAGATTCCTTCCGGTTCGATGATCCCGACGCTGCTGGTCGGCGATTTCATCCTGGTCAACAAATATCAGTACGGCATTCGTTTGCCGGTGATCAATAAGAAGATCGTCGCGCTGAATGACCCGAAAAACGGCGAAGTGATGGTGTTCCGCTACCCGGAAGACACCTCGCTGGACTACATCAAGCGGGTCGTCGGCATCCCCGGCGACAAGATCAGCTACCGCGACAAGAAGCTCACCATCAACGGGCAACCCTTGAAAATGGAAAAGGTCGGCGATTACAGTTATGTGAAGAGCGGGCTGAATTACGTGACCGCCACCCAATACCTGGAAACTCTCGGCGAACACATCCACGAAACCCTCGTGCAGCCGGATTCGCCGAACATCCGTTTTCATGAAGTGCGCACGTTTCCCATGCGGCAAAACTGTGATTACAATGAAGAAGGTTTCACCTGCACGGTGCCGCCCGATCATTATTTCATGATGGGCGACAACCGCGACGACAGCAACGACAGCCGTTACTGGGGCTTTGTCCCGGATCGCAACATTGTCGGGCGCGCGTTCATGATCTGGTGGAATTTCGACGACTTCAAACGCATCGGTCTTTCGATCAAATAAAGGGGGATTTGGCATGAACCGGTTCAAACAACGTGGTGTGAGTCTGAGCGGCCTGGTTATTGTGTTGGTGGTGCTGGCCCTGCTGGGTCTGGTGGGCGCAAAAACCGTTCCGGCGTATGTCGATTATTTCAACATCAAGAAGGTGATCGCTTCCATGGAGGCCGCCGGTGAGTTGAAAAACATGAGCAGCAAGGATTTGCGCATGTCTTACGCGCGGCGCGCCAGCATCGACAATATTCGCAGCATTTCTTCGGATGACCTGCTCATCAACAAGGGGCCGGACGGCAACATGGTCATCAGCGCGGAATACACCGTAAAAACCGCCTTGTTCGGCAACGTCAGCCTGTTGATCGACTTCAGTGTTTCGTCTGCCGCCAAAAGCGACTGATCTCCTGCGATGAACCCCGACGCGCTGTGCCGGCAACTCGGCTATCGTTTTAACCAGCCCGAGTTGCTGCACCAGGCGTTGACCCACCGCAGTTGCGGGGGCCTCAACAACGAACGCCTGGAATTCCTCGGCGACAGCGTTCTCAACTGTGTTACCGCAACCCGTCTTTATCACCTCCACGGCAAGGTCGCGGAAGGGGATTTGTCACGGATGCGCGCCCACCTGGTGAAGGAAGCGACCCTCAACGACATCGCCGTCACCCTCAAGCTCGGCGACTATTTGCGCCTCGGTGAAGGCGAATTGAAAAGCGGCGGATTCCGCCGTCCCTCGATTCTCGCCGACGGGCTGGAAGCGATACTCGGCGCGATTTATCTGGATGCCGGATTCATCGAGGTGGAGCGGGTGATCAACCATCTCTATGAACCGTTGATCCAGACCCTCGACCCGAAAACCCTCGGCAAAGACCCGAAAACCCTGCTTCAGGAGTTTTTGCAGGGGCGCAAGGCCGGGTTGCCGCAATACAACGTGATCGCCATCACCGGCGAAGCACACGAACAACATTTTGAAGTCGAGTGTCTGATTCCCAGCCTCGATATCCGCACTTGTGGCGAGGGCGGCAGCCGCCGCAGCGCCGAACAGGCTGCGGCGCAAAAAGCCTTGGGTATGCTGTCATGAGTGAAGAATTCCGTAGCGGTTACATCGCCATCGTCGGGCGTCCCAACGTGGGTAAATCGACGCTGCTCAACCATCTGGTCGGGCAGAAAATCAGCATCACCTCGCGCAAGGCGCAAACCACCCGGCATCGCATCACCGGCATCCGCACCGATGAAAACGCCCAATACGTGTTCGTCGATACGCCGGGGTTCCAGTTGCAGCACCAGAACGCCCTGAACCGGGTAATGAACCGCACCGTCACCCAGTCGCTGGCGGATGTCGATGCGGTGTTGTTCGTGGTCGAAGCCCTGCGTTTCGACAGCCGCGACGAAGAGGTGCTGGCGATGTTGCCGCAGGACAGGCCGGTGATTCTGGTGGTCAACAAAATCGACCGGGTCGATGAAAAAAACCGCTTGTTGCCGTTCATCGAACAACTGGCGGCGCGGTTTTCCTTTGCCGCCATCCTGCCGGTCAGCGCCCAGCGCGGCAAACATCTCGACCAACTGGTGGCGGCGTTGCACAGCCGGATGCCGGTAGGTGCGCCGATTTTTGGCGCGGACGAAATCACCGACCGCAGCGAACGTTTCCTGGCTGCCGAAATCGTCCGGGAAAAAGTTTTCCGCCTGTCCGGCGATGAAATTCCCTACGCGGTCAGCGTCGAAATCGAGAAATTCGAGATCGTCAACGGCTTGCGGCGCATCTATGTCGCCATCATCGTAGACAAGGAAAACCAGAAACCCATCCTGATCGGCGCAAAAGGCGCGAAGCTCAAGGAAATCTCCACCCAGGCCCGCCTCGATATGGAAAAACTCTTCGACGGCAAGGTTTATCTGGAAGTGTGGGTGAAAGTCAAAAGCGGTTGGGCCGACGACGAACGCGCCTTGAAAAGTCTCGGTTACGAGCCGAGTTGAAATGCCGCTACCCGGTGAAATCGCCCCACCCCCGGAGCGATTTCACCGGGTGGTGCGATGTCCCAACGCCATGACGCCCGGATTGGCGCGGTCAGCCCCAGACGCCGGCGATATTCCACAGTATCGAAAATTTCCCCATTGGCACCGTAAGTGATTTGCTCGACATCCGTGAGCAAACACACCGGGGTGGAGAATCCCGCCAGATAATCGAGATGGCGGCGCATCAGCCGGTCTCCCCAGCTTTCCAGATGATCTTCACGCATTTCCGGGAAACGTTGGCGCAGTTTGGCTTGCGGCAACAACGGCAGTTGCGAGAGCAGATTCACCGAGGCGACCCAGTCGATTTCCCCCTGATCACAAAACGGCAAAGGGCCGTCGAGCAAGCTGTCGAGCCGGTCGGCGGCAACCCTCGCGAGCCTGTCCAGCCCGCCGCCGATATCCGCCTCGATACACGTCACGTTGGGATAACACCGCGCCGCGCGGCGCGCCGCCGGCAGATGCACCAGATCAACCAGCCATACTTCGCGAAAACGCGCCGCCAATTGTGCTAACGGCACGTCGAGCAGCAGCCCGGAACCCAGCACCAGCGCGATGCGAAAATCCCGGCACTCCGCCAGCGAGTTCAACAAAGCCGCCCGGCTGTTCGCCAGATGGGTTTCCCAGCCCGCCCGGCAGCGCTGGTGGCGGGCGGCGATGCCGATGGCTTCGCGCAAATAGCCGTAGCGCCGCGCTGCGGTAGGGCAGGAGGTGGTTAACCAGGTAATCCATTCCGCCAGCATCGTCAGCCGACTTTCCCGACGCGCAATGCCAACGGCCAGCGCACCCGGCGCGGGGCGTCCGGGTCACCCCACAGGGGGCGTAGCGCCTGCGCTACTTCCGCGACCGGGTCGCGCCCGGTGGCGGCGATATAGCGGGCGGTGGCCGACCAACTGCTGAAATAGCCGAGTAATTGCGCAAGTGTCCAGGCGGCTTCCAGAGTAAAGGCCGGCGTCGTGAGTTCGGCAAAAGGGAAGGGCAGGCTGCGGTAACCTTCCTCCACCAGGCGACGCTCCGCGGGCCAATAGGGGCCGACCGTCGCGTCGTAGAAGTGCAGGGCGATGGCGTCGATTTGGCGATCATCGAGGTGTAATACGCCATATGACCATACCGCCAGAACCCCGCCGGGTTTGAGGACGCGCCGTGCTTCTGCGTAAAAAAGCTGGATATCAAACCAGTGCAGGGCCTGCGCGACCGTGATCAGGTCAACGCAGGCGTCGTCCAGCCCGCTGGCTTCGGCGCTTGCCACCCGGAATTCGAGGTTGGGATGTGGTGTGGCGGCGGCTACTTGCGCAGCGCTGGCGTCGCTGGCGATTACCCGGCGGAAACGTTGGGCGAGATCATGCGAGGCCTGCCCGCTCCCGGCGGCGCAATCCCAGGCCAGCCCCCGATCCGGTGCAATTTCCCCCAGCCAGTCGAACAGCGCCGCCGGGTAGGTGGGACGAAATCCGGCGTAATGGCTCGCAACCGTGCTGAAATGATCGGCGAAATCCTGAGTCATGATGTTTGTAAGTGAAAAACAGTTTTGAATGTTGAGTATTGAGTGCTTGGTTGAGGTCGCCGCACGAAGCGCGTCGGGATTGAATCAGGCGTGAAGCGCATTCCACAACTAAACGCCAAACACATTGATAGCCGACATCAGATTCCGGTGATCATGAAATCAATGGCTGCGACCATCTCCTCGCGCCAGCGGTCGATGTTGCCGAGCGGTTTGCCGAGACGGCTGGCGGAAATATTGGCCAACTGGTTCGCCACGAAAAGATAGGATTGCCCCTCGAATTCGATCAGCGGATTGGCGCGTTGCATGGCCATGACCGCCGAACCGGCAAGCATCAGCGGCACCACGAACCGGGTTGAGAACTCGTCCGCCAGATTGCTCTGGACATCGACCAGATAGGGGAAAATCTCGCGTCCTCGACCGGGGGTGCAATACACGTCAAACTGCATCGCCGCCCGCTTCCGTTTCGCTCGAAGCCAAGAGTTCGTGCAGGGTGCCGCCCATGCGCGCAGTCAAAGCATTGTGCCAAGCCAGCGCCTCACGGTTTTCCGTACGCCAGCGTTCTGCGGCTGCAACGCGCGCCTTTTCCGCAAGGGCATCTTCCAGAACACGCGAAATATTCAATCCCAACGCCTTGGCTTGATCAAGCACAGCGGCGTTGATTGAAAGATTTATGGCGCGCTTGCGCGCGATGGGATGATTAGGGTCGCCCATGAAATTCCTTTATTGATGATGCGCATGGGGCACTTTATTTTTTTGCGTGGGGCACGTCAATACTTATTGTCGCTGTCAATCTGAGTTGCTTTTGGCATGGCAGGCGCTCAACAGCGCTATACTTCAAACATTTAAAAATTGGGAATATTTAGTGTCCACCCCCGCAAAACCGGCGTTTGAAACCTCCATCCATCATTACGTCCTGCGTATTGCGTTGCTTTGGACGCTTGCCGTGGTGCTGTCGCTGGCCTGGAATTTCTACAATATCCGGGGCAATGTGCTTAACGTGGCACACGGTCAGGCGCAGGCTTCATTTGAAAAAGACGTGGCGTATCGCCTGTGGGTGGCGGAACGTGGCGGAGTTTACGTGCCTGCCGATAAAACCTCGCCCAATCCTTATCTCGATCATGTCAAGGAGCGCGACATCACCACGCCGGGCGGCAAGCTGCTGACCCTGGTGAACGGCGCTTACATGACCCGCGAAGTCCACGAAATGGCGAATGAAATGTTCGGCGCGAAGGCGCACATCACCAGTCTCAAGCCGGTGCGCGGCGAAAACGGCCCGGACGAGTGGGAACGCAATGCGCTGGAGTCTTTTGAAAAAGGCGGCAAGGGAATCGCCTCGGTGGCCGAGCGCAAAGGGATTACCTACTATCGTTTCATGCGTCCCCTGATCGCCGACGACCACTGCATGAAGTGTCACAAAAAACACGGCTACAAAACCGGTGATGTGCGCGGCGGCATCAGCGTCGCGATTCCCATGGAACCGCTCTGGCAAGCCAGTCGCGGGGCGCTGGTCGCGGTATTTGCCGGGCACCTGATTTTATGGGGATTCGGTCTGGGCGGGCTGATGGTGCTGTCGCAGCGTTTACGCGAGCAGATGGCGCGTCGCGAACGGGTGGAGAATGAATTGAGCGAAACCGAGCGGCGTCTCGAATACCTCGCCAGCTATGATCCACTCACCCAATTGCCGAATCGTGCGATGTTCCACGAACGGCTTTCCCAGGCCGTGCTGCGCGCCCGCCAGAATGAAGGCCGCCTGGCGGTGCTGATGATCGACCTCGACCATTTCCGCAAAATCAACGACTCTCTCGGCCACGCCATGGGTGACCGGCTGATCCAGACCATCGCTGCGCGCCTGATCGTCACCGCCAAGGAAGGCGACACCGTGGCGCGGCTGGGGGGCGACGAATTCACGGTGATCCTGGAAAATCTCAGCAATCCCGAACTCGCTACGCAACTTGCGCAACGCCTCATCAATCTGATTTCCCAGCCGCTCGAACTGGACGGGCGGGAATTGTGCGTCGGCGCGAGTATCGGCGTGAGTTTTTACCCCAACGACGGCACCGATGCGGGGATGTTGATGATGAACGCCGATACCGCCTTGAACCTCGCCAAGGACAAAGGGCGCAACAATGTGCAGTTTTTCACCTGCGAACTCAATCGCGCGGCGGAAAAAAATCTGTCCATGGAAAACAGCCTGCGTCACGCCCTGGAACGCCATGAACTGGTGTTGTATTACCAGCCCAAGGTCGAAACCGGCAGCGGCAAAATCATCGGCAGCGAAGCCCTGCTACGCTGGAATCACCCGGAAATGGGGCTGGTTTCACCGATGGATTTTATTCCGCTCGCGGAAAACACCGGCCTGATCCTGCCCATCGGCGAATGGGTGTTACGCACCGCCTGCATTCAGAACCGCCTGTGGCGGCAATCCGGGCATCCCGGCATGAGCGTGGCGGTGAACCTCTCGGCGCGCCAATTGCGGCAGCCCGATCTGGTCGAAATGGTGGCGCGTATCCTCGAAGAAACCGGCCTCAACGCACGTTTCCTGGAACTGGAAATCACCGAAAGCGTGATGATGGAAAATCCCACGGAAGCCATCGCCGTCCTGAAACGCCTGCATACCCTGGGGTTGCGGCTGTCGGTGGATGATTTCGGCACCGGTTATTCGTCGCTCAGCTATCTCAAGCAATTCCCGCTCAATTACCTGAAAATCGACGGCTCCTTCGTGCGCGACATCACCAGCGACCGCAACGACGCGGCAATCGCCGCTGCCGTCATCAGCCTGGCGCAGGATCTCAAGCTGGAAGTGATTGCCGAAGGGGTGGAAACCGAGGAACAGCGCGCTTTCCTGCACAGCCTGGAATGCCGTTATGCGCAGGGTTACCTGTTCGGCAAGCCGGTTCCGGCGGAAGACTTTTTCCCGCCGGCGCGCGCGGCGGCGTGATGGAAGCAGGACTACACGTAAGACTTGAAGCTCTTGCGATTACCCGGTTTTTTCTTCTGGATCACCACCCCCTTGATCACTTCCACGCCGGAGATTTCCTCGCTGGGGTAAAGATCGTTGAGAGCGGCGAGGTAATGTTTGCCATCAATAATGCGCAGTTGGCGGAAAGTGTATTCGTTGTTGTGAAAGGCCACCACGAAAGACCCGTCGCGAGTCAGGCCCTCCGGTTCGACGACGATGATGTCGCCATCCTCGAATTCGGGCAGCATCGCGTCGCCCAGCACCATCAGGGCATACGGCTCGGCGCTTGCGCAGGCGTCGATTTCGCTGGGGTCGGGCTCGGCGGGATGTATCGGAATGAATTTGTGGGTGGACATGGTCGGTTTCCTGTTTGAATCGGGATTAGTAACTACTCAGGAGGAGGCGGCATACCACCGCACCAGTCCCTTCCCCCTCCAAGAGGGAAGGAGCAAAACACCGCCACCCTAAGTCGTCACCGGGATTATTATACTTGTGCCGAGCCATGCCACCCAGCGAGGAAATATCATGAAAGCCATCCTGATGCCCCAGCCCGGCGCGACCTTCTGCGCCGCCTTTGCCGCCGCCAAAGTGTACGGAAAAATCGTCACTCTCCTGCACAGCGAGTGCGACCCCGCCGCGCTGAAACAAGCGCGCACCCGCAACCAGAGCATCCATTACGAACTCATGTTGACCCCGATGTTCCTCGGCATGGCCGAGGCGCGGATCAAGCAGCGCAAAATCCTCGAATCCGCCACCCCGCTTTTCGACCAGGGCCGCCTGGAAATCCTGGTCAGCCAAACCCTGCCGCTGGCGCAAGCCGCCCAGGCCCATCAACTCATCGAGACCGGCCACACCACCGGCAAAATCGTACTTATCCCATGACCGAAGACACCACCCTCGAACAAAGCATCCGCAACGCCTTGCCCACTCCCCGCCAAGTGCTGCTCCATGCGCTGCTCCTCGCACTTGCCGCCTACCTCATCGGGCCGTGGCTGGGGCCGCTGGTCTTTGGTTTTATCGATCCGCAAACCACCTGGGGACGCGGCCAGGGCTACCAGAGCGGCGCAGTGCTGAATTGGGGAACGTTATTTCTGATCGTCGAACTGCTGTTCTACACCGCCTGGATCATCCGCCAGGGCCGCAAAGGGTACGACGACTACAAAATGCGCGAATTCCGCAAGGCGCTGGAGGGCGGTGAAGAAGGATGAAATCAGGTGGAGCGCCGGAGTCTCGCCGGCCTGCCGTCAGGATGGCGGCGCGATGCAGGCAAGCTGTTTACCTATCCCGATAAATGCCAGCAAACCCGGCGTGGTACAACAATTCCCTGAAATGTGAGCGTCCACTTACGCGGTAACGCCCAAGAGACAGTGACATGGCTGGAGAGCAAGGATGGACGGGGGGCCGGGCGGCGGGTGAAAAAAAAGATGCGCCAACTGGTATCGGCGCATCCCTCGTTATGACCTGTTTGAGTGTTACCGGTAGAAATCAAAACACAGCTGTTAAAGCTATCAGTTTACTTCAACCCCAGTCGCGCTTCCTTGACCGTTTCCACCAGTTTGTCCAATTCCGCCTGGCCTTCAGCGGTTGCGAAATACGCCTCCCCGGCGGGGGTGAAATAGGGGCGTAGCGACTCGGCGGAGCCGCCCAGCGCCAGCAGTTTGGTGGGGAATGCGCGCAGCTTGAGCGGCCAGGGCTTGGGCGTCGTCCCGCTGCCGCGCTCGAACACCCGGCCCCGTCGGTAATCCCACGCCGACGGCCCCTTCACCCCCGGCTCCTTGGGCAGAGATAACAACACTTCGTTGGCGTCGCTGGGACGGGTCTTACGCTCGCCGGTTTTTGCCGCCATCGCCTGGGGGCGTTGCGCTGCGTTTATCTCTGCCGCGCTGAACAACTCGCCGACGCTTATCCCCAATTCCACAACGGTTTCTTTCACCGCCGCCACCCGCGTGGCGCGCTCCTGCTTGTTGTTCTGCATCTCACGGCGCAACGCGAGTAATTCCCCCTCCTGCTCCTCAGTCATCTCGCCATTACGCAACAACAGAATGAGTTGATCGAAACGGGATTGTTTTTCCTTGTTCAGATAGAGTGCCATAACCGTCCTTTGTGGTGGTGAACGGTGGAATCATACTACGATTTCCATAGGGAATTAGAATGAAAAAAATTGAAAGCGAAGAGCCAAGCAAAAAAGTACGCAAGGAGCAATAAACATTACAAAAACTCAAGTCATCGCATAATTCAGAAGCGCCTGCAATAACATAAGCCATATGGGTTTATTTCACTATTGTTTCAGGCCGCCGGCGGCTGTGGATTCGGTGATGTCACATCTGTGTTGTGGCGGAAAGGTGGGGTGGAGAGATAAAAAAGTACGGAGGGTGGAATAAGTTTTTGCAGTCTGGATGAAATAAAATCAGTCCGCATGTATGGCCGGTTGATATCTTCCTGAAACGCAAAAAAAAGCGGGAGGGGGGCGTCTGAAACAGGTCGTTCTCCATCGGCTGCGTTTGCCCTGTCCTACTGTGTAGAAACTACAGTCAGGCGACCAATATAGGCTAAAATCCGTTGCCTTTATTCCACCGGGAGATTCCATGAAGCGTTCTGTTTTACTCTTGGCGCTGTGCGCCGCGTTATCCTGCCTTGCCAACCCTGGCCTGGCTTCCCCTGCGCCGCGCGCCGAATCCGCCCAGCCGGCGAGGAAGACGACAACTGTGGTCAGCGCCCAATTTGGTCTGTTTCACAAGGCCGACCAGGGAAGGCGCACTTTCGAGGAAACCACGGTCTTTCCGTTGACGCCCAATGAGGCGTTCGGCTGGATGATCGAAGTACAAACCGACAAACCCAAAGTGCAGTGGCGGGAAGAGTTGACGCTGCCTGCGAAGCCCGCCACCTGGGGCGATCCGGCGGACTATCTGACGATTTCAAAAGATGGCCGCACGGCTACCGTGGTCAAGGAAGTCGAACTCAAGGACGGGCGCATCTCCAATTCCTGGGAAATGGCCCAGGGAGACCCCAAGGGCAAACACCGTATCCGCGTGTGGGTGGAAGAAGAACTGGCTGGAACTTTCGAGTTCGAAGTGCAGTAGAAATTCAGCGGGTGGCGGGCTGACGTTCCACCACCAGCACTTCGAAACGCACCGCGCAGTCGCTCAGGGGGTGATTGAAATCCACGGTAATTTTGTCGTCGGCGATTTCCGTAACCAAGCCCGGCAGGGCGACGCCGTCAGGTTGGGTGAATTCCACCAGGCTGCCGACCGGCGGCAGGTCTTGGGGAAAGGCGTTGCGCGGCAGGACGCGGATCAGCGCCGGGTCGGCTGAACCGAAAGCATCCTGTGCTTCCAGCGTGAATTCGTAACGAATGCCGGTTTCGATGCCGATCAGGCATTTTTCCAGGTTGGAGTCGAGTTCGCCGCTGCCCAGACGCAGGGTAACCGGTTCGCTGTCAAAGGTGCTGTCGAGTTCCCTGCCGCTTAACGAGGCAAGGCGAAAGTGCAAGGTGAGGGTGTCGCCGGGTTGTATGATCATTTCTTCCTGAATCCATCCCAGATCATCAAGGCAGCGCCAACCGTAATCGCCGAGTCGGCGACATTGAAGGACGGCCAGTAGTATTCCCCGATGTAGAACTGGAGAAAATCCACCACCTGGCCGATGCTCAGGCGATCCCACAAGTTGCCCAGCGCACCGCCGAGGATGAGGCTCAGCGCGAGACTGAACAGTTTGTCGGTGGCGTGTTTGCGCAGCAGGTAAACAATCACTACCGAGGCGATGATGGCTATGCCGGTAAAAAACAGGCGCTGCCAGCCGCCCGCGCCGGCCAGGAAACTGAAGGCCGCGCCGGGGTTGTAGGCCAGCGTCAAATTGAAGCTGGGCATGACCGGCAACACTTCGCGGTAGGAAAAGGTGTGGACGATCCATTGCTTGGTGATCTGGTCGAGGGCGATGACGAGAGCGCTGAGGCCTAGCCACGACCACCAGGGGGCGGGTTTGGTCATGTCAGTCGCTCCCAAAATCACAAAGGCCGCCTTGTTTAAGCGGGAGCGCCGGCATCCTGCCGGCAGGCCGGCGAGACGCCGGCGCTCCATTCTTACGCATAACTGCGCGGCTCACCGTCGCCATAAAGGTTACTCACGCAGCGCCCGCACAGCGTCGGGTGGGCTTTGTCTGCCCCCACGTCGGCGCGGTAGTGCCAGCAGCGCTCGCACTTCTGCTGGGTGCTGGCGCTGACGCGGATACCCACGCCTTCCTCGCCTGCCGGCGCATCGGGGTGTTCGCCCTGGTGCAGACGGGCTTGCGAGGTGATGAGGACGAAACGCAGGTCATCGCCGAACGAGGCAAGCAGGTCGTAGATTTCGCCGATGGCGTACAAGTCCACTTCGGCAGCCAGCGACGAACCGATTTCTCCGGCGACGCGCACTTCTTCGAGGCGTTTTTGCACATCCGCGCGCAGCTTGCGTAATTGCTCCCAGCGCGCGGTAATCACCGCTTCTTCGGGTTGCTTGGGCAATACGTCGTTCCAGGTGTGCAGCATGATGCTGTCGTCGGCTTTTCCGGTGAAGGCGGCCCAGGCTTCCTCGGCGGTGAAGGAGAGAATCGGCGCCATGATGCGTAACAGGCTGTGGGTCAGGTGATACAGCGCATTCTGCGCGGCGCGGCGGGCCTGGGAATCCTTGCCGGCGGTGTAGAGGCGGTCTTTGAGAATATCCAGGTAGAACGAGCCGAGTTCCTCAGAACAGAAACCGGTGAGCTTTTGCGCGACCAGGTGGAATTCGTAGGCGGCATAATGGGCTTTTGCCGCCTGCTCGAAGCTACGCCCCATCGCCAGCGCGTAACGGTCGATTTCCAGCCACTCGGTTACCGGCATCGCATGGACGGCATGATCGAAATCGGCAAGGTTGGCGAGCAGAAAGCGCAGGGTGTTGCGGATGCGCCGATAGCCGTCGGTGACGCGCTTCAGGATTTCGTCGGAAATCGTCAGTTCGCCGGAATAGTCGGTGGAGGCCGTCCACAGGCGCAGGATGTCCGCGCCCAGCGTATCCACGACCTTTTGCGGGGCGATCACGTTGCCCTTGGATTTGCTCATTTTGTGGCCGTTGCCATCCACCACGAAACCGTGGGTCAGCAGCGCCTTGTAGGGCGCAAAACCATCGGTGGCGCAGCCGGTCAGCAACGACGACTGGAACCAGCCGCGATGCTGGTCGGAACCTTCCAGGTACAGATCGGCGGGGTGCGCCAGATCGGCGCGCTGCTTCAACACGCAGGCATGGGTGGAGCCGGAATCGAACCATACGTCGAGGGTGTCGCTGGCTTTTTTATAGACTGCCGCTTCATCTCCCAACAACTCGGCGGCATCCAGACCGAACCAGGCTTCGATGCCCTGCTGTTCGACGCGCTGGGCGACTTG
>CAYVIN010000107.1:0-12828 GCA_964451375.1 uncultured Sulfuricella sp. | reverse complement strand
TGCGCCTTGCCCGGAAAATGCCATTCGCGCAACTGAGCCATGTAACTAATCAGGAAACAAATTGGTGGTATTACCATCGCCCAAAAGCTTGATACGGCGATTCAACCGGACATGCCGGAAAGCGCAATTGAGAGTGGGTGTATCGATTTTGTCCTGTCGCCGGAGGATATCGCTCGGGAAATTGTGCGAATCGCCCACGCGGAAGTCCCGCCCGGTAAATGAATTTCGCGAAGACCAGTGATGCTCGGGTGGATGTCGGCGGGTATATCTAACGTCGTACTTTACTGCTTTGTTTGTGTGCGGATGTACAGCGCAGAGCCTGACGTGTGGGCACCACTGCCGGGCGTGGCCAGGGCCGCAGCGTAATGTGCAAGATATTGTCAATGTTGAGTAGAAGGAGAAACATCATGAAAAAAATGGAACAGTTTGAGCTGGAAAATCATCGCGATGAAATCATCGCCGACGTGGAGCGTCTGGTCGAAAAGTACCGCACCATCTTCGATTGGGATGTGCCCGAGGTTGACCAGAAGCTCGCCGACAAACTTATCCTGGCGGAAATTCGCAAGGCGCTGGATCACATTGAAAAGGAATTGAAGGGCTGAATTTGGCCAGAGAACCTGGGGAGATTGCATCATCCTAAAAACCTCAATTCGGAACCGCAAAGGCGCTAAGGCGCAAAGAAATCAAAAACATGCGGAATGCTCCGCGCTCACCCGGTGGGTGAACGATCTGAAGCCGGTAACCTTTTGTTTTTCCTCTGCGTCTTTGCGCCTTTGCGGTTCAAACTGCCTTTTCTAGGATCATTGTTCCTCAAAAAAACGGATGGCGTTCAACAGTTCGGGGAAGCGGTAAATGATGTAGTCCGGCTTGACCCCTTCTTTCTCCTGTGCGCCTTGATTGGATTTAAAAAAAACCGCTTTCATCCCCAGATTCTGCGCGCCGAAAATATCGCGGTACATATCGTTGCCCACGAACAAAACCTCCGACGGCGTCATTTTCATGTCGCTTAAAGCTGCGGCGAACAAGCGTTTATCAGGTTTGCGGTAGCCGAAATAGCCCGAGACGATGAGCGGGTCGAAAAAGCTGGATAACCCGACGGCGTTTAATTCCGGCGCGGCAAAGGGCGTCTGGCCGTCGGAAATGACTGCCAGATGATATTTGCTCTGCAATGTCCGAATGGTGTCTTCCACGCCTGGATAGGCCTGCAAGCGAAAACGCGATGCAGCGCGGTGCGCCTCGGCGAGAAATCTCGGCAACTCCGCCAGTTTTTCGGGCGGCATGGCGCTCGCCATAAGCGCTTCGTTGTTCCTTCATGATCTGGAAATAACGCTCCTTGAGTAAATTCGGGGCGAGAGAAATTCCCTGATAAGACAATAGATTGCTGATCACCCGATAAACATCGTCATGCCATTCGTTGGTGCGGATAACCGCCCGAGATAAATTTTGTTCATGTTTTTAGGTTAATAAATCCAAAGGTAACTGGAAAAACGTGTCAGGCATCCTGAATCTGTTGCCTGTGGTGGCGTCACGTCCAATATGACAGCGCGTGTGTCGCGGCGCTGTACGTCAACACACATTAGGAGTGATGCGGCTGGAGTGTTTCTAAAAATGTCCGGCGGGAATCCGAAAAGGGCCAAAAAGCCGGCTCTAGGTGTGGTTTGGCAGGCAATTGCCGATTGGCTATGGCGGCTCTATTTTCAGCAGTATTCCCCGGCGTCAGTTCATTCCGCTGCCGCGTTTTGCCTCGGCTTGCGCAGCCAGACGGTCGTTTTTTTCGGTAGACAAGCGCTCGTGTTGCAGGCTGCCGAACCATAATGCGTAGTGGCGGGTGAATTCCGCGCCCAGAAAGAAAATCTGCGCCGAGTAGTACACCCACAAGAGTAATGCAATCAGCGATCCGGCTGCGCCGAAACTCGATGCAACGCCGCTGTTGCCCAGATATAACCCAATCGCGTATTTCCCCATGCTGAACAGTCCTGCCGTGAAGGCTGCGCCTATCCATACGTCGCGCCAGGAGAGCGGCGCATCCGGCAAGGTTTTGTAGATGACCGCAAACATAACCGCGATGACGCCGAATGAGACCAGCGAGGAGAGCGTCTCCAGCAATACGGCGGAATTGCCGAAATACCCCCCGGCATAACGTTCCAGTATTGCCAGCGCGGCGCTGACGACCAGCGAAACGAGCAGCAGAAAGGCCAGCACCAGCACCAGCCCGAAGGACAGCAGGCGGGTTCGCAGAAGTTCGCCAATGGCCGATTGAGCGGGTTTGCCGACGCCCCACAATTCATCCAGGCTACCTTTCAATTCGGCAAAAACGCTGGTCGCGCCGAGCAGCAGCAGGACACTCGCCGCCAATGTCGCCACCAGTCCCGAGGCGGGGTCGCCGGCGGCGGCCAGCAAGGCCTGGATGGCCTGCGCCCCGTTCGGCCCGACCAGCCCTTGCACCTGGGCGACAATCTCGCCTTGGGCCGCTTGTGCGCCAAAGAAATAACCGGCGACAGCGATAACCAGCACCAGAATCGGGGTCATCGAAAACAGGGTGTAGAAAGCCAGCGCAGCGCCTTTGCTTGAAGCGCGATGGTCTATCCAGGAAATCAGCGATTCGATCAGAACGGTACCCAGGCGTTTTACCCAACGGGGCGTGGTGCGGGCGAGAAGGGTGAAGACTTTGCGAAAAACGGGTTTCATGGCGACACGGTGCGGCGCGGAAGCGGTTTTGCCTCGATTTGGATCGGCAGGCTGGACATGAGACTCTCGCAACAGGCGGATTGGGGGCTAGCGTATGCACACATCTTTTTCGGATTGCCAGGTTGGCGAAAAACAACAGCTTGTCTGAATTTATACACCGCTGCCCTCTCCCCCGCCCCTCTCCTTTATGCCCTTCAGGGTGCACTCGCGTGGGAGAGGGGAGAAAAGCGCGGATTGCCCTACAACTGGGTGTATGGACGCTCCCCTCGCCCATGGACATGGGAGAGGGGCCGGGGGAGAGGGGTGATCAGAGCTTGAGGAAGCGTTGCCAAGTGCAAAGAAAGTCGTTTGAATTTGCTTCCTGCGCCGTATCAAAATTTGGAACAAAGATGTGTGCATACGGTAGGGATTGGGGGGAGGGGGCAACGACGGAATGGCGGGTTGAGCGGCGGGGCATGACGCAAGGAATTACGGGATTGGTATAGAGAAACCTCACCAACCCCGCAATGTTATTCGCTTACTTCAAGCGCATATCGTTTTTCACGGACTTCACGCCGCCGACGCCGCGCGCCACTTCAATGGCCTTGGTTTCAGCGGTTTTGCTGCTGACGAAGCCGCTCAGTTGCACGACACCCTTGAAGGTTTCGACGTTGATTTCGGCGGATTTCAGGGTCGCTTCGTTGAGAATCGCCGCCTTGACCTTGGTGGTGATAACGGTGTCGTCGATGTATTCGCCGGTGCCTTCCTGTTTTTGGGTGGATGCACAGCCTACCGTGGAGACCAGCATAACGGCCAGGAATAATGCGGAAAGATATTTGCCAAGTTGTTTCATGGTTGATACTCCAGAGTTGAAAAAGGGACTTCCCGATTCCACCCCGAGCGGTTGATTATCCCAAACGCCGGGCCGGAATCTGTAAGCGCCAGCATAGTGGCCCCGGTTGTGGCGGTCTGTACGCTGTCCCACATAGGTGAGGATGACGGGTGAGGGCGCGATGCCGCTAAATTCAAGCGTATCGGCCCGTTTTTGCCTGGGAGCGCCAGCGTCTCGCCAGCCTGCCGGCAGGATGCCGGCGCTCCCGGACGCATCGTGCGCCCCTAAGCCGGATGAGCCGGAACAAAAAAGGTGATGAGTAATGAGGGATGGGTAGTGGGAGGGGATTTTCATTACTTCTACTTTGTCAGATAGGTGCGCTACGGTTTTAGCGCCCTCACCCAACGGGCTACCGTATGCACACATCTTCCAACTTACTGATTTTTAATCCGTTCGTCCTGAGCTTGTCGAAGGATGAACGGATTAAAAATCCAAGTCAAATCAAGCCATTCATGCTTCGACAAGGCTCTCCTGAGCGAAGTCGAAGGGCTCAGCACGAACGGCTTGATTTGACTTGTGTGCATACGCTAGCCCAACGGGGGAGGGTTGGGGTGGGGGCGTTCAAAGTTAATTGGTTGAATAGTTTGCTCGCCCCCATCCTGTCCTTCCCCCGTGTGGGGAAGGGACGTACTAACCCACTTGTCCTGAAATCTGACAAAGTAAAATTACCCATTTATTGTAAAACCTGATGGCAAACCAATTCCTGGCATGTTGGGGCCTCATTTGGCTGACAGGAGCCTGAATGTTAGTGGTTGGTAACCCGGACATGCCCGTGGAATGGACATCTGTATTGTATTGCTGGGAAAGCCGGCAGGGACTACAACTCGTAATTCTTATCCATGAATATCCGCAGGCAGGCTTCGACGACTGCCGCATCATAGAGTTTGCCTTTCTGCCGGGAAATTTCCTGCAATGCCGGGAATACCCCGAATCCTGGCCGGTAGGGGCGGTGCGAGGTCATCGCTTCAACCACGTCGGCCACGGTAAGAATCCGTGCTTCGAGGAGGATTTCCTCGCCTTTCAGGCCGCGCGGGTAGCCGGAGCCATCGAGTTTCTCGTGGTGCTGATAAACCATCTCCGCAACCGGCCAGGGAAAATCGATGCCTTTGAGGATTTCCCAGCCGATTTTGGGATGGGTCTTGATGATCTCGAATTCGGCGTCGCTGAGTTTTGCCGGGCTGGAGAGGATTTCCGCAGGGACGTGAATTTTTCCGATGTCGTGGACAACGGCGGCCATGTGTAATCCTTTGACATGATCCTCGACCACCCCCATTTCGACGGCGATGGCGGCGGCGAGCTTGGCGACACGGCGCTGATGGCCGGCAGTGTAGGGGTCGCGCATTTCCACCGTGGCGGCGATGGCGGTCACCGCGTGGTCGAGGCTGTGTTCGAGTTTTTCCAGAATACCCATGCGTTCTGCCTTGGCGCGCAGATTGCTGATGCCGAAGGCGAGGTCTTCGGCCAGTTCGGTCAGCAGGCTGATGATGTCTTCGCTGAATTCGTTGGCGGTCGCGCCATACACGACCAGGACGCCCAGCCCATGCGGGTCGAACTTGAGCGGAATGGCGGCCACCGTGACATAGCCGCGCGCCGCCGCCAGTTCGCGGTCGGCGACACCCGCCGCAGCGCTGCGGATGTCGTGGCAAACAGCCGCCTGGCCGGTGCGGATGGCGGTGTTGGCGGGCATCGGATCGTGTTGCTCGTCGGCCCAGGTCAGTTTCAGACTCTCCAGATAAGCTTCATCAACGCCAGTCGCAGCGATGGTGCGAATCCGCTTGTCCGCGCCATGTTCGGCGTAACCCACCCAGGCCATGCGGAATTTTCCCTCCTCGGTCAGCACCTTGCACATCGCATGGGCCAGCGCCAGTTCATCGGTGGCGCGCACCAGGGTTTCATTGCAGCGGCTGATGGTGCGGTACATCTGGCTGAGGCGCAGATTTTTTTCCTCGGCCTGCCAGCGCCGCGTGATGTCGCGAATGTTGCACTGAATCACCTTGGTGGCGCCGACCAGATAAACATTGCTGACGAACTCTACATGGATGGTTTTTCCCAGCACGGTTTCGAGCGGCAGGTCGTCATAACGAACGTAATCCTGGCGCTGCAATTCCTCGAATTTTTCCTTGTTGGCGGCGACGTTTTTCAGAAATCCCATGTCCCAGATATATTTCTCGCGGATGTCGTCCAGCGAGTAGCCGAGCAATTCCGTGATGAACGGGTTGGCGTCCACGATCATCCCGGATTTGGCATCGAGGATCAGAATCCCGTCCTTGGCGGACTCGAAAAGCCGCCGGTAGCGCTCCTCGGAAGCGTGCGCCAGTTTGCGTTCGGTAATGTCGCGGGCAATCGCGGTGGCGTACCACTTGTCGCGAATCTGCATGGCGGACAGCGACAGTTCGACGAAGAAATCCGTCCCGTTTTTGCGCTTGGCCGGTAGTTCCAGAGTCTTGCCTATCATCGGGCCTTCCCCGTCGGCGGCAAAATCCGCAGTGCCCGGCAGGGCGGGGTCGCCCAGAACGAGCGACGGCAATATCTCGTGAATGTCCCTCCCGATGGCTTCTTCCCGTCCATAACCGAAAACGTTTTCGGCGGCGGGATTCCATTCGCTGATTGCGGCGCTGGCCCCGTCGATGGTGATAATCGCGTCGCGGGCGGCGTCGATGGCGTGGCGCAGACGTTCTTCGCTTTCCGCCAATGTGGTTTCAGCGCGTTTCTGGACGGTGATGTCGCTGAGGATGTGTAAGCCGTAGAGAACCTGGCCGTGGTCGTCGCGACCGATGTAACTTTTCGAGAGAAAGCGCTTTTTCCCAACGCTGAATTCCTCCTCGCTGTCGCCGCGATCCCGGCTTTCGAGCGCCGCCTTGCAGTCCGGCAATGGCCCGTCAGCTGGCGGAAACACCTCCCAATAGGGCTTGCCCAAGGCTTCCGCCTCGGTTTTTCCGGCGGCGTGGCAATACGCGCGGTTAGCCTTCAGGATGCGAAACTGGACATCGTGGAGAAACACCAGGTCGTTGCTGGCGTCAAAAACATAACGCCAGATTTCCGGCTTGATCGCCAGGGTTCCCAGTTGGGACGGGTTGTTTTCATCAGTTTTCATGATTTTGGGGGGCGTTATCGCTTAACAGGGAACAATGGCTTGTTTCGCCGAACAAGCGGCGCTCGGCGTGGGGCGCCATGTCTGCCCGGAAAAACTGGAAGTTGTTACGACCGCAGCCTTTGGCGTGATACATCGCGGTGTCGGCATTTTGCAAAACCATGTCGGCGTTGGCCCCGTCATCGGGATAGAAACTGATGCCGATGCTCAGCGTGACGTGAAGTTTGTGTTTGCCCACCAGGTGCGGCGCGGCAAACGCCGAAAGCAGCTTTTTTGCGACGTTGGAGGCATCCTGCGGCTGCTCGATTTCAGCCAACAGGATCACGAATTCGTCGCCACCCTGGCGGCATACCGTGTCACTGGCCCGGACACACTCCACCAGCCGACCGGCAATCGACTGGAGCAGCTTGTCGCCGATGGCGTGCCCCAGTGAATCATTGACTTGTTTGAAACAATCCACATCGAGAAAAAGCAGGGCAAGCTGTTTGCGATGGCGACGCGCCAGACGGATGGCCTGGGAGATGCGTTCGGTCAGCAGCACCCGGTTCGGCAAATCGGTGAGAAAGTCGTGTTGGGCCAGATAGGCCATCTTTTGCGCCATTGCCCGCGATTCACTCACGTCGTGGAAAACGATCACCGCACCGGCGACTTGGCCGTCGCGGTCATGGATGGGCGCTGCGGAATCCTCAATCGCGGCTTCCGTCCCATCGCGGCGCAGCAGCACGGAATCGATGGACAATTCCACGGTCTTGTTTGCTTCGATGGCGCGTTGCGCGGGATTGGCGGTGGGCTGCCGGGTCGCACTGTGGATAATCTGGAATACTTCGCTCAGCGGCTGGTGCAGGGCTTCTGCACAAGACCAGCCGGTCATGGCTTCCGCCACCTGATTCAGATAAGTCACGTTGCCTTGCAGGTCGGTCGCGAGCACCGCGTCACCGATGGAATTGAGGGTCACCTGGGCGCGCTCCTTTTCAGCGAACAAGGCTTCTTCCGCCGTGCGCAAACGTAATTCGGTCGCCTTCCGCACCGTGATGTCCTCGACCGTCTGAACCTGGCCGAGCGCTTCCATCCGGTCGCGCATGGCGGCGCTGTTGACGCGCGTCCACACCACGCTGCCGTCTTCCTGAAGGAAGCGGAATTCGGTAAAAAACGGTACATGGTTTTCCGCTGCGGCCCGCCATTCCACGAGAACCCGCCGGCGATCCTCGGGATGTATCGCTTGGCTCCAGTTGCTGCCCAGAGTTTGCTCCAGCGTCAGCCCGGATATTTTGTGATAGGCGGCGTTGGTATAAATGCAGTTTCCGCGAATGTCCGAAACGAAAATCCCCAGCGGCGAAGCGTCGCTGATGGCGCGAAAACGCGCTTCGCTGTTACGCAGGGCGTCCTGGGTGGTTTTACGTTCGATCAGATAACGCAGTGCGCGCGGCAGCCAGTGGGCGTCAACATGGCCTTTGACAAGATAATCGATAGCGCCGCGCTGCACGGCCTGACGCGCGAGGTCTTCGTCGCCGGCGGCAGAGAGAATCAGGATCAGCGCTCCCCGCGCGGCCAGAAATACCTGTTCAAATACCGCCAGGCCGTGGCCGTCAGGCAGGGTGAGGTCAAGCAACACCACCTCAATGTCACCCCGGCGCAGGCGCTCGCAGGCCGCGCCAAGCTGCATCACGGATTCGACGTGAAATGGGGTTTCCCCGTTTCCCGCGAGGGCTTCCCGGATCAATTCGGCATCACCCGGATTGTCTTCGACGAGGAGCACGGCGGTCGGGTTCGCGTTCATGGCGATGGCGGCGCTATCGGTCAGCCGCTGTCACTGATCCACAATCGGTTTTTCGGTAAACAGGAAGTTCATGAGTTCGGCGGAAAATTTTTGATCGTTGCGGCGGATCCATTCCAGCAACATCGCCGCATGTTCCTTTTCCTCCTCCCGGTTGTGCTGCAAAATCCCCTTGAGTTCCGGGCTTTGGCAGACATCGGCGCGCTGGTTGTAGGCGTCGATGGCTTCCAGTTCTTCCATGAGTGAAATAATGGCGCGGTGCATGTCGCGCGATTGGGCGGACAGTTTTTCGATAGGTTCGTGATAACCGACGCTGGACATTTTATTCTCCGATATTTCCGGGACAGGTGATTGATGCGCAACGCCGGAAGGCGCAACGGGGCTGGACAAGCCCGCGCTGGGTAAAATGCCCGGCGCTCAGAAATGAGGTTGATCACACCGTGCAAAATTCAGCGCGTGAAAAGTGTGATTTGTTCAGGAGGGTGCTTTGGGACGAAAGTCCTTGTTACGTTCTTCGAAACTTTTGATCTGTTTTTCGGCTTCGTCGCGGGAAATGCCGTAGGCCTCCTGAATCTTGCCGGATAACTCGATGCGCTTGCCGGCGATTACCTTGAGGTGATTGTCGGTAAGGTCGCCCCACTGGGCTTTTGCGATGCCCTGCAACTGCTTCCAGTTGCCTTCCAGAATATTCCAGTTCATAAAAAACTCCTTTTGCTCGTTATCCGGCAGTTGGAAAAACGTGTTTGGTGCATCCTGTGCTTTAACCAGACTTTCGCTTCTTGTGCTTGTGCGCAACGAACGGCTGGCGAAAACCAAGGATGCCCACATTAGGCTAAACGTTTGATCAGTCCACGTCGGTACGGCGCTACACATTGGCCGAAAGCGCTTATTTCCGCTGGGGTTCCTGAACCGTGACTTCCACGACCACGCGGCGGTTGGGTTGCAGGCATTCCACCAGCTTGCGGTTTTTCCCGTTGGCCTGGCCTTTCACCTTGTCACACGACACCACCGGCTGGGTTTCGCCCAGGGCCGCCGTCTCAATCCGCTGCCCGGCAATACCTTGATCAACCAGATAGGCCTTCACCGCAGCGGCGCGGCGCTGGGAGAGTTGCTGGTTATAGCTAGTGCTGCCGATACGGTCGGCGTGTCCACTCACCAGGATGGTTTCAACTTGCGGCTGCGCCTTCATCCGGGCCACCACCTGATCATCCAGTTCCTTGGTTCCGGCGCTGCGGATGGTCGATTTGTCGAAATCGAATAAGGCATGGGCTTGCAGGGTGAGGGGCGCGAATGCCGGTTTGTCCGGGCCGCTGGCGGGGGTTGCCGGGGTTGTCGGCGGCGTCGGAGTTGCCGCTTTGGCAACCGCTTTTTCGGGCGCGGCCTTTTTCACCAGGTCCGCGTCACATTCCGCAATCGCCATCGCGGGCGTCCAGAACCCGGTGCGCCAGCACTGGTCATAGCCGCTCCTGACCACGTTGTTGCGGGTGTCGGTTAAATAACCTTCCTTGTTGATTTCATCGGCGGCGGCAAAACCGGACAAACTCAAAACGGCCAGGGCAACCAGACTCAGGGTGAACGGTATTGTTTTCATTGGGTATTCCTTGTAATGATTTCAGAGGTGGTAACAGCTCAAGAGGTTTTCGCCCCTCCCGCTTGCGGACGAGGGGCGTGTGGCGGCGGTTTGGCGTCGCCGTGAGCCGTTACCAAAAAACCGGCATGGGCACAGGGCGAGCCGCCGCCGGCAACAGGAAGTCGGTGGGCATATCAATCAACTTGCCAAAACGTTGCCGGTTGAACGCCTCGCCGTTATCGAAAGGACTCCTGCCGTGCCGGAGCGCGGCGCACATCCCTTGTATGCTGTTCATGACGCGGCTTTTTACTTTCGTCGGAAGCAGGTCGAAATTGGTGTCGCAGCATTCCGGGGCTGCGTTTTCCATATTGCAGGTCACCAGCAGCACCGGCTTGAGCGCTTCGAACTGGCGGACGACGAGTAACGGTTCAGCGGTTTTGGGGAGCGCCAGCAAACAGCGGAAAATGTTCATGAAGACCACGTTGGTATTCACCTCCCGCAGCAAGTCGATCACCTGACTGCCGGAATCGGCGATGGAAACGTCGTAACCTTCCATGGTGAGCGTCCGGTTCAGCAGGTTCCGCCCGTTGGCGTCCTTCTCAACAATGATTATTTGCATGGGTAGTCTCCTTGTTTTTTTCTGGAACGCAGTTTTCTCGACCGAACCAAATCATCCGTCAGTGACTCCGCCACTGCTGTGCAACTCAGCGGCGGCTGAACAGATACGCCACCAGAACGCCCACTGCTGCGCCGACTCCCAGGATTTTCCAGGGATTTTCAATGACATATTCGTGAGTTGCATCGGCAGCGCCCCTGACTCTGACGACGGCAGTATGGCGAACGTCGTCGAGGCGGTTTTTCGCGTCGTCCAGGCGATCTTCGATTTTCAAACGCGCCGCAGCGAACTCTTCGGCGGTGGAATCGGCGACCTGCTTGAGCAAATCGTCGGCATCGACGACCACGCTTTTTAAATCTTTCATGAGTTTCTCCTTTTTTCCATCAAACGGGTGATCCGAGGTGTTCAGTTTGGTATTCATGATGCCTCCTGCTGTAAATCAATGGGGAGTGGGCGTCGGGTGGAGAGGATTGCTGCGCCATTGAGGCTGGATCGGCGAAACCTGCTTCCACTGTTTGTCATGCTGCGCCTCGCCCGCGCGGTGGTCTGTGCGGCAGCGAACTCATGCCGGGCCGGAAAATTGGGTGTGACAGCGCACAGACCACTTTTCTTGACCACGTAGACTCGGGGTGCGGTGGTGGCCGGTGTACTTCTTCAGTTGTATGAACCTGGAAAAGGCAGTTTGAACCGCAAAGGCGCAAAGACGCAGAGGAAAAACAAAAGGTTACCCGTGTCGGATCGTACACCCACCGGGTGAGAGCGGAACATTCCGCATGTTTTTGATTTCTTTGCGCCTTAGCGCCTTTGCGGTTCTGAACTGAGGTTTTTAGGATGAAGTTACCAAGGATCGACCTAACCCTCGTGAAATAGGCGCTTTACGCCTGCGCCCGGCAAATTGAACGTGGCTGACCGCCAGGTTTGCCGGGGAAGATGGATGGATTATGCAAGGAGAAAAAACATGTCATTAGGAACCATATTGCTGGTTGTTCTGATTTTGATGTTGATCGGGGCATTCCCCAGTTGGCCGCACAGCCGGGGATGGGGGTACGGCCCCAGCGGCGGGCTGGGATTGGTGTTGACGATCCTGATTATTTTGCTGTTGCTGGGGAAGGTCTAGGCAAACTTCGCGGCAACTCGTGATTCCACCCTGTGTGGGCTGCCGTACAGAGTGTTGCCCGATGAAGTGCGATAGTAGGAAGACGGTGGGGAATTCACCTTCGGATACACATGTCCTTGAAAGGAAAACGAATGAAAACAATTGAGAGTTTTAAAGTTATCGGTGTTGCGTTGCTGGTGGTGGGTTTGGCTGCTTGCGACAAGCCCGGGCCGGGGCCGGCGGAATCCGCCGGCAAAAATATCGACCAGAGTGCGGAAAACGCCGGCAAGAAAATTGGTGAAGCGGCGGATAAAGTCGGTGAAAAAATCAGCGAGCAGGGCGTGAAAGCCGGTGTTGTTATTGACGACGCCGAAATCACCTCGAAAATCAAAGGTGCGATTTTTGCCGAGCCGGGCCTGAAGTCGCTGCAAATTGGTGTTGATACCGTAAAAGGCGTGGTGACGTTGAGTGGTTCCGTGGATAGTCAGGCCAGCAGCGATATGGTCAGAGGCCTGGCGGGCGCAGTGTCCGGCGTCACGATGGTGCAAAACCAGCTGGTGTTGAAAACCAAATAACGTCGGCGAGCAGCCAGCTTTTTCAGGAGAAAATTGATGGAATTACAAGAAGCGTATAAACAAAAACTGGCCGCGCAACTCAAGGAATGGAGCGCCCAGCTCGATCTGCTGGAAGCCAAGGCGGCGAATGCTGGGGCCGACGTGAAGGTCAAGCAGGCGGAAGAGCTTCAGGCGTTGCGCGCCAAACTTCATGGTGCATCGGAAAAAATGCAGGCGCTGGAAAAAGCCGGCGGGGAGGCTTGGGAGCAGCTCAAGATAACCGCTGATCAGGTCTGGGAAGACCTGAAGGCGGGTTTCGCCGAGGCCCACGCAAAGTTCAAGTAAGTCGGGCGCGGTTGTGCAACAATATGTTTTATAAGTAGAAGGATGGGAAGGCTCGAAGGGGGCTTTCCCATTTCCATAAATATGGTTCCGACCTGCCGGGTTTATTTGACCGGCGAATAGGGCGCAACAAAACATGCTGGTTTTTGTGAGGGAGTTCTCATAGATTTTATTACTAGTGTCCGGTTAAAACCCGAATAGACTCAGTTGGTTGCACGACGCACCT
>CAYVIN010000106.1:0-13286 GCA_964451375.1 uncultured Sulfuricella sp. | reverse complement strand
TCGTAGGGGCTCAGTGAAATCCCGCTGGGGAAATTTTACGCAACATTCTGGCTAGCTTGACACCGGGGGAACAACTTTGTACGTGATTTGGCGCTCACCTGTTTGGTGAGAGCGCTACGGGCCGGATTGCACGGTTTTTTGGGCGCATGGCTGCGTTGTCGCGCCATTGTTCCGGCTTCAGCCGGATACAATGGCGGTGATGCCCTTTACGGGTGCTCCTCCTCGCAATGGAATAGCCATTACTCGTCGTCGCGCCTCTTGTGCCCTTTGGGTATGCCCTGCACCCCAAAAACCGCACACTCCAACCCGTCCAACTGAGGAATATAGGTTAAAGTGTTGCGATGTCTTGTAAGTCTTGATTATGTCGGGTAAAGATTTACAATGGCGGCCTGTTGAAAGAACGCATAATCCTTTGGTCCACGGTTCAAGTCCGTGCGGGCCCACCAAACTCCAGAAGGTAAGCGAGCCGCTCGTCTGCGGCTCGTTCCCTTTTTAAAGGGTAGGAACTTCACCGCGACATGTCCATATTGACCGGTATTATCCTCGCCAGCTTGCTGGGCGGCGTTTTGAGCATAGCCGTGGCGGGTTTGTTCGCCTTTTCGGCGCGCGCCGAATGGGTGCCGATGCTGGTGAGTTATGCCATCGGCGCGCTGCTTGGCGCGGCTTTCCTGGAAATTCTTCCCCACGCTTTTGAACTGACCAAGAATATCGAACACACTACCGCGACGATATTGTTCGGTATTCTGCTGTTCTTTATTCTGGAAAAGCTGGTGTTGTGGCGGCACTGTCACGATACCGACCACTGCGAGGCTCATGCGCCGGATTCCCATGATCACGACCACGGACGTAGCGGGATGATGATTATGGTCGGCGACACCTTCCACAACTTTGTTGACGGGGTGATTATTGCTGCGGCTTTTATTGCTGATTTTCAGGTCGGCGTGGCCACGGCGCTGGCCATTATCGCTCATGAAATTCCCCAGGAAGTGGGAGATTTCCTGATTCTGTTGCATTCCGGCTATAGTAAACGGCAAGCTTTTATGCTCAACCTGATTTCCAGCTTTGCAACGCTGGTGGGGGGTGTGTTGGCTTATCTGACGCTGCAATCCTTGCAGGAATGGACGCCGTTTTTCCTGAGCATCGCAGCCGCCAGCATGATTTATGTGGCAGTGGCTGATCTGATTCCGGGTCTGCACAAACGTGCGGAAATCCACGCAACGATTCAGCAGGCCTTGCTGATTGGTCTGGGAATCGGATCGATCTGGGGGGTGAAGGAACTGCTGGGCGGGTAGCCGGCGCGGCGGAATACCCGAAACCGCGCCGGTGGGGATTTATTCGTCGTCGTCGAATTTGCGGCGCGGCGGATTGCCGTCATAAACCAGGCTGTTGCGGCGCTGCAAATAAGCGTCGCGGACGAATACGTAGGGATCAATCGCGGCGTCGTCGAGCAACTTGTCGGTATCCAGCATACGCGCACGGACACTCTCAACTTTAATGGCGATTCCGGTATAACGCTCCTGCTCGCGCGGGTGTTGGCTGAGCGGATCATATTGCCAATCCACCGCACGTCCGACGCCATCGCGGAACGAACTTGGGCCGAGGAACGGCAGCACCAGATAAGGGCCATTGCCGATTCCCCAATAACCCAGAGTCTGGCCGAAATCCTCGTTGTGTTTTTCCAGCCCCATCGGCGTGGCGATGTCGAGCAGGCCGCCGAGGCCGATGGTGGTATTGGTGATCAGCCGGAAAAGGTCGGTAACCGAGCGCTCCAGCTTGAATTGCAGAACGTCGTTGACCACCACCACGGCGTCATCGAGATTGGAAAAGAAGTTGCTTACGCCGGTGCGCACCGGCTGCGGCAGGATTGCCTTGTAGCCCTGCGCCACCGGTTTGATGACGGCCTTGTCAACCACATCGTTGAACTGATAGACGCCCCGGTTCATCGGTTCCAGCGGATCACGTTTGTCCCCATTGGTGGCGCAACCGCCGAGGAGAAACGCGCTTGTTACGGCCAGCGCCGCCAGTTTCCTGCCAAATGCCGAATTTTCCATAAAAATACCCGTTTGATTTTGTTGGGTTAAGTATATCAGTAAGCCCTGATCAACCGGCAAGCTTCTCCAGTTGGACTTTGAGTTTGGCGAGGGTGTCGGCGAAATTCGCCAGACGTTCCTTTTCCTGTGCTACTACCGTAGCCGGCGCACGCGCCACGAAACTTTCGTTGCCGAGCTTGGCGGTCGCTTTGCCGATTTCCCCTTCGAGGCGGGCGATTTCCTTGGACAGGCGCGCCTTTTCGGCATCCTTGTCGATTTCGATCTTGAGCATCAAACGCACTTCACCGACCACTGCCACCGGCGCATCGGCTTGCGGCAGCTCGCCTTCGACCAGGGTAATATCGGAGATTCTCGCCAAAGCTTGAATATAGGGCACGTAAGGAGCGATGTCGCCGAGCGCAATCAGCGGCACTTTCTGTGCCGGGGAAAGGTTCATTTCACCACGCAGGTTACGGCAGGCGTGGACGATGTCCTTGAGGGTGCTGATCCGCGCATAGGCGGCATTGTCGATCTTGGCGGGATTGGGCTGGGGGAACGGCGCGAGCATGATTGACGCCACGTTGCCGCCGTGTTCGCACTTGGCTGCGCCAGTGAGCGGGGCGACCTTCTGCCAGAGTTCCTCGGTGATGAAGGGAATCAACGGATGCGCCAGACGCAATGTCGCGCCCAGCACCCGCGCCAGGGTGCGGCGGGTGGCGCGTTGCTGTGCCTCGTTGCCGTTTTGCAGTTGCACCTTGGCGAGTTCCACGTACCAGTCGCAATACTCGTCCCACACGAATTCGTAGACGGCGCGCGCCGCCATGTCGAAACGGTAGTGGTCGAAACCTTCCGTCACTTCCTTTTCCGCCTGTTGCAGACGGGTGACGATCCACTTGTCGGCATCCGAGTATTCAAACGCGGCGCTGTCGTCCTGCCCGCAATCCTGGCCTTCCAGGTTCATCAACACGTAGCGGGTGGCGTTCCACAGCTTGTTGCAGAAGTTGCGGTAGCCTTCGCAGCGCTTGAAGTCGAACTTGATGTCACGCCCGTGTGAAGCCAGGCTGGCGAAAGTGAACCTGATTGCATCCGTTCCGAAGGAGGGAATCCCATCCGGGAAATCCTTGCGGGTGAGCTTGGCAATCGACTCGGCCTGCTTGGGGTTCATCAGATTGCTGGTGCGCTTGGTGACCAGGTCTTCCAGGGTGATGCCGTCGATCAGATCAATCGGGTCGATCACGTTGCCCTTGGATTTCGACATCTTGTTGCCATGCTGGTCGCGCACCAGGCCGTGGACGTACACCTCTTTGAAAGGCACCTTGTCGGTGAAATGCAGCGACATCATGATCATCCTGGCCACCCAGAAGAAAATGATGTCGAAGCCAGTGACCAGCACCGAGCCGGGCAGGAAGGTCTTCAGTTCGGGCGTCTGCTGCGGCCAGCCGAGGGTGGAGAACGGCCACAACGCGGAGGAGAACCAGGTGTCGAGCACATCTTCGTCCTGGCTGAGGATTTTCTCGATGCCCGCCTGTTGCTGGGCTTCTTCAAGGCTATGGGCGACATAGACGTTACCGTCCTCGTCGTACCATGCCGGAATCCGGTGGCCCCACCAGATCTGGCGGGAGATGCACCAGTCCTGGATGTTTTCCAGCCACTGGTTGTAGACGTGCGTCCAGTTGTCCGGGACGAACTTCACTTCGCCGTCGGCCACCGATTTCAGGGCGCGCTTGGCGATGCCATCCATCGCCACGTACCACTGGTCGGTGAGCATCGGCTCGATCACGGTATGGGTGCGGTCGCCGCGAGGCACCATCAGCTTGTGCGGCTTGATTTCGACCAGATAGCCCTGGGCTTCCAAGTCGGCGACGATCTTCTTGCGCGCTTCGAAGCGATCCATGCCCTGGTACTGCGTCGGTGCCAGTTCGTTGATCTTCGCGTCCAGCGTGAGGATGCTCAGCGGTTCGAGGTGATGACGCTGCCCGACCTGATAATCGTTGAAATCGTGGGCCGGGGTGATTTTCACGCAACCGGTACCGAATTCCTTGTCCACGTAGTCGTCGGCGATGATCGGGATGGTGCGCTCGCACAACGGCAGACGCACATGTTTGCCGATCAGGTGCTGGTAGCGCTCGTCTTCGGGGTGTACCGCCACCGCCATGTCGCCCAGCATGGTTTCCGGGCGGGTGGTGGCGACGACCAGCGCGTCGTCGCTGCCTTCCACCGGGTAGCGGATGTGCCACATGGAGCCGTCTTCTTCCTCGGAGATCACTTCGAGATCGGAGACCGCCGTTTGCAGCACCGGATCCCAGTTGACCAGGCGCTTGCCGCGATAAATCAGGCCCTGCTTGTACAAGGTGACAAAGACTTCGCTGACCGCCTTGGAAAGCCCATCGTCCATGGTGAAACGCTCCCGCGACCAGTCGCAGGAGGCCCCCAGGCGGCGCATCTGACGGGTGATCGTCGAGCCGGATTCTTCCTTCCAGTCCCACACTTTTTCGAGGAATTTCTCGCGGCCCAAGTCGTGGCGCGATACGCCCTTGGCGTCCAACTGACGTTCCACCACGATCTGCGTGGCGATGCCGGCGTGATCGGTGCCCGGCTGCCACAGGGTGTTCTCGCCCTTCATGCGATGGTAGCGGATCAGGGTGTCCATCAGGGTGTCCTGAAAGGCGTGGCCCATGTGCAGCGTACCGGTGACGTTGGGCGGCGGCAGCATGATGCAGTAGGCGTCCTTGCCTTCATGCGTGGCCGCTTTAAAGTAGCCGTTGGATTCCCAGATCGGGTACCAGTGCGCCTCGATGGCGCGGGGTTCGAAGCTTTTGGCGAGTTCCATGTTGCGAATATTTTTACGGGGGATGAAAAGCCGCTGATTATACCCGGTTATTTCGGGGGTGACCGGTTGGAAGGTCGATATCAACGGTCAGGAGGGAGGCAAAATTTTCGGGATAACGAAACCGCCGCCGGAACCTGGGCGGCTTCGCGGATTGTGCGGGGGTATACCTTGCCTCGCTACAATTTACCGATTTGTCCATCGTCTGGCGGGCGCGCTGCTGCGTTCCTTGTGCTTGTGTGGTACGGCCACACCGCGCAATTTGCGCCTTGCATCGCATCCCGCCAGACGCGGTCAAATCGCCAAATCGCGACGAGGCAAGGTATATCAAGCCGCCGGTGGTTTCAACAACTCGTGTAATTCACGCTCCAGAAAGCTGTCGCTGCCGAGATTGAGTTCCACCAGACGGCGCAGGTCGGTAAGGCTATCCACGTCGATAAACCGGCATTCGATGCCGATCCGGCTGGCTTCGCGGTGGACGATGACGCCTTCCATGACGATTTGTCTGCCGCCCTGGTTGCCCAGCGGCAGCATCAGCCGGCACGAGGCGCCTGGGGAATATGAATCGGCGTCGGATATTTCGATCAACGCGCCCTTGAGGGCGATATCCAGCAGGGTGCAGGGATGCAGCGCTGCGTCGATTTGAACGCGGGCGTCGGCAAAAAAGTTGATGCGCGAAAAGTGGCGCTGATTGGGGGTGTCCTGTGCCGTCATGGCGTTGCTCCAATGGTTCGATTTATGTGGGGGATTCAGGCCAGGCCCAGTGCGGATTTTTGTTTTGCGACGAGTTGGGCGATACCATTCTCGGCGAGGTTGAGCATGGCTTCCATCTCGTTGCGCGAAAACGGCGCGCCTTCCGCAGTGCCCTGGATTTCCACGAAGCCGCCGTTGCCGGTCATGACGATATTCATGTCGGTGTCGCAGTCGGAATCCTCATGATAATCCAGATCAAGCACCGGAACGCCCTGATACACGCCCACCGAAATGGCGGCGACGAAATCGCGTATCGGCGAAACGCTGATGAGCTTTTTTTGCAGCAGATGGGACACCGCATCGTGTAAAGCGACGAAAGCGCCGGTGATGCTGGCGGTGCGGGTGCCGCCATCGGCCTGGATCACATCGCAGTCAAGATGGATGGTGCGTTCGCCCAGAGCTTTCAAATCAACCACGGCGCGCATCGAACGCCCGATCAGCCGCTGGATTTCCTGAGTGCGCCCGGATTGTTTACCCTTGGCCGCCTCACGATCCATACGACTGCCGGTGGAACGGGGTAACATGCCATATTCGGCGGTCGTCCAGCCCTGGCCCTTGCCGCGCAGAAACGGCGGCACTTTTTCTTCGACGCTGGCGGTGCATATCACCTTGGTGTCGCCGAATTCAACCAGTACCGAGCCTTCGGCGTGCTTGGTATAGTTGCGGGTGATGGCGACGTTGCGTAACTGGTCGGGTTGTCTCTGGCTGGGGCGCATGGTGGGGGTTCCGCTATAGTTGAGTTTTGAGTGTTGAGTGCTTAGTGTTTAGTTACGGAATGCGCTTTGCGCATGATTTCTGACCAGGCCGCGCACCGCGCGGCGACCGCAACTAAACACTAAGCACTAAACACTCAACACTGATTTTAATCGAGGTTCCGATTGGCTCAAACCGATTTATCCAGATTACACATCCAGCGCGGCGCTGCCGCGCCCACCCGGCATAAACGCTGGCCGTATGTTGTCGCGTTGCTGGTGGTGCTGGGCGGCGTGGGGGCGATGGTGGCGGGCGGCAACCGAGCGCAAACCGTGGAAACCACCGGCGTGGTGCTCGCCTATCCCTCCCAGTCTCTGACCCTGCTCAACGCCACCGGCTACGTGGTGGCGCAGCGCAAGGCGGCGGTCGCGTCGAAAGCCACCGGACGCCTGGAATGGCTGGGGGTGCGTGAAGGCAGCGTGGTCAAAGCCGGCGAGGTGGTGGCGCGTCTCGAAAACCGTGACGTAACGGCGGCGCGCGACCGGGCGGCGGCCAATATCCTGTTGGCGCGCGCCACCCTGGAGCAGGTGCAGGCCGAATTGCTCAACGCCGAGCGGGAATACCGACGCGCCCTCGATCTGGCCGGCAAGGGATTTATCAGCCAATCCGCCGTGGATGGCGCCGAAGCCCGTCTCGCCAAGGCGCGCGCCGGGGTGAATGCGCAAAAGGCCGCCATCGTGGTCGGCCAGGCCGCGTTGCGCGAGGCGGAAGTGGCGCTCGACGCCACTGCCATCCGCGCCCCCTTCGACGGCGTGATCCTTACCAAGCAGGCCAATGTCGGCGATGTCATCACCCCATTTGCCGCCGCCAGCGATTCCAAGGGGGCCGTGGTGACCATGGCCGACATGAGCACTCTGGAAGTCGAAGCCGACGTATCGGAATCCAGCCTCGCCAAGGTGAAACCCGGCCAGCCCTGCGAAATCCAGTTGGATGCCTTGCCCGGCCAGCGTTTCCTGGGAGAAGTGGCGCGCCTGGTTCCCACCGTGGACAGGGCCAAAGCTACCGTGATCGCCAAGGTGCGCTTCGTTGAAAGCGACCCGCGCATCCTCCCCGAAATGAGCGCCAAGGTCGCCTTTCTCGACAGGCCGCTCAAGGCGGGCGAGCGTGAACCACGCTTGGCGGTGCATCCCGATGCGTTGCTCGTGTCGCCGGACAAATCGGCGCGCCTGTTCCGCGTGGAAAAGGATAACGTGGTGGCGGTTCTCGTCGCGCTGGGCGAAAAACTCGGGGATGTCCAGGTGGTTAGCGGCGCAGTGAAAAGCGGCGACAAGGTCGTGCTCAAACCCGCCGCCAAGCTGGAAAACGGCGCGCGGGTCAGCGTCGCGGTCAAACCATGAGTGAGCCGTCCGGCGCGCCACTGGTCAGCCTGCGCAACATCGCCAAATCCTACCGGCGCGGCGGGCAGGATATCCCGGTGTTGTCCGACATCAGTTTCACCATCGCACGGGGGGAATTTCTCGCCCTGATGGGGCCATCCGGCTCGGGCAAAAGCACCCTGCTCAACCTCATCGCCGGCATCGACCGGCCCAGCGCCGGATCGTTGAGTGTGGCCGGGGTGGACATCGGGCGATTAAGCGAAGGAGAACTCGCCGCCTGGCGCGCCGAAAATATCGGATTCATCTTCCAGTTTTACAACCTCATGCCGGTGCTCGACGCCCTGGAAAACGTCGAACTGCCGCTGCTCCTCACCCCGCTGTCGCGCCGCGAACGCCGCGAGCGCGCCGAACTGGCGCTGGAAATGGTCGGCCTCGCGGATCGTCTCAAACACACCCCATCGGAACTCTCCGGCGGCCAGCAGCAGCGCGTCGCCATCGCCCGCGCCATCGTCACCGACCCCACCCTGATCGTCGCCGACGAACCCACCGGCGACCTTGACCGGGTCTCCGCCGAGGAAGTGCTGGCCCTGCTCGACCGCCTCAACCGCGAAATGGGCAAAACCATAGTCATGGTCACCCACGACCAGCGCGCCGCCCACGCCGCCCACCTGGTGCGCCATCTGGAAAAAGGCGAGTTATCGGCAGCGGAAGCGGTGGGGTGAAACCACCGCGTGTCGGCCAGACATAGCCAGGGAGCGCCGGCGCGGCGTTTGCGGGAGGGGGGAGGGCCGCAATGCAGTTGAGTGAAGCCCGTAGCGCAACGAACGGGAGCGCCGGCATCCTGCCGGCAGGCCGGCGAGACGCCGGCGCTCCAAGCAATTGAACCGCTGTCGCGCTTAACTCAACAGCATTGGGGGAGGGCCGCCCCGGCGCGACGCGGTGTAAACCGAAGCCGCGAAAGGCGGTGTGTCCAGCGGGGTTTCCTGATGCGGCTATTGTCTCCAGCCCAACCACCGCGTCGCGCCGAGGGCGGCCCTCCCACAGCGGCGGCGGGTTTCTCCGCCACACACAGGTAGGAGCGGTCTCCCGACCGCGACCGCGCCGCAGGCGCGAAGGGGTTGGGCGATGTTGCGGCAACCCCAAATCGCGCCGCCACCCCACCACCGCATCGCGGTCGGGAGACCGTTCCTACGCGGCGGGGGCGGCCAGCGCTGCCTGGTGGGCCTGGGCGAGGAGGTGATCGACGGCTTGTTGCAGTTCGCCGCCATCCACCTGCCGCTGGGCGAGCCATTCGCGCAACGGCGCAAATGCCGGTTCAGCGAGCAAGTCGGCGATGCGTGGAACGCTCAGTTCGCTGCCGGATTGGTGGGCTTGGGCGTAGCGGATGGCGTAGTTGTGTAGCGAGGTTTGCAGGTGTTGCCCCAGCCCGGCGACGAGGTGGTAAACCAGCGCGGCGAGTCGGTGCCGGGTGGAGTCGCTCACATCTGCTGGTGTGCCGCGCCGTTCCAGATAGTTGGCGAGATTATTGTGGGAAATCGCGCGGTCGGCGGGGTCGGGCAAGGTTTCGCAGATTGCCAGCGCGCGGCGCTGCTGGGCGATGGCCTGGGCCAAGTCGCCTTGGTGGGCGAACAGGTCGGCAAGGGAACCGAGTACTTTGGCGGCCCAGTCGGGTTTGTCCTGGAACAAGGCGAGACAGGCTTCCAGTTCGGCCTGGGCTTCGCCGTAGCGTTCCGGGAACTCCACCAGCACATTGGCGCGGTTCATCCGGGTAGTGGCGATCTCCTGCTCCGGGCGTTGCAAAGCGCGTTTAACCGCCAGGCTGGCGTCGATATGCCCGAGCGCGGCTGTCCAGTCCTCGCGGGCAAAGTCGGCGTCCGTCGCGATGTCGAGCGCGCCGATGTAAACGCGGGCAAGAAACTCGGGATCCGGGGCTTCCGCGACGCGCTCCCCGGCCTGCTGCCGTTCCCACCAGGCGGCGACCTGGGTGAGGCGTTTTTCGACTTCCGGCAGCGCGGTTTCGACTTGGCCTTGCTTGATGTCGATGCGCAGGGCTTCCAGTTCTCTGCCGATAACCTGGATGGCCGGTCTTCCCGCTTGCTGGGCCGCCGCAGCGCTGTCGAGTTGGCGTTGCCGCGCGGCATCGAGTTTGCCTGCATCACCCAACGCATTCGCCCAGTTGCCGGTGATCGCGGCATAGTCCGACCAAGCCTGCTGGGCCATACTGCCGCCGACTTGGGCCGCGGCCAAGGATAAGGCTGCTGCCAGCTCATAAAACGCCAGGCTGGCGTCGGGGCGGCCTCCCCTTGCTAACGCATCGGCGAGATAGCCCAGGCACGACCAGCGCGGCCTACCCTCGGGCGCAGACTCGGCGGCGCTGTGGAGGTGGGGGAGCAGCCCACCGAGCAGGCGCGGGTCGCCGGTGCCGGTGACGATGCTGCCGGCAAAGCCGCCCAGGCGTTCCCAGGCTTGCGCCTGGACGCAATAGACCAGCGCGCGGCTGCCGGCCTGGAGGGCGGTGCTCATATCCTGGTGCTGGAGCGCTTGGAACACCGCTTCCAGGCGTTCGGCGTAGGCGAGGCGGATCGCGGCGGCGTTCCACGCTGCCTGGTCTTCGGGGTGGTCTGCCATCCACGCAAAAATCCGCTCGCGCACCAGTTCGTGGCAGGTCAGGTCGGGGTTGTCCGGTGCGCCGGGTTCCAATGTGACCAGGCCGACGCTGGTCAGATGGTTGAGCAGCGGGTCGGGGTCGGGATGCGGCGATGCCGGGGGCAGCGCGTCGAGCAGCGCCTGAACTTCCGGCATCGCGAATGCCTTGAGCTTTTCCTGTGCTTCGGGCGTGAGCAGGTGCGCCATCTCCAGCATCTGTTTCATCTGGCGGAACTGCTGGGTCTCGAAATCCTCCCCGCTCCACACCCCTTTCAGCAACCCCAGCGCCACCGGTTCATTCGCCAGCGCAATCATCCACAACAGCCGCCGGGCGTCCGCCCCGGCGTGGGCGATGAGCTGGTCGAGCGAGGTTTTCAGCGCGTCGTCGAGGTAGGTGAGTTCATTGTTGTCGCCGCGTCCGCAGGCGAAAAGTTCGGGGAGGTGGCTGTAGTCCTTGCTGCTTTCCAGCGTGGTGAGGGCTTGCTGGAGTTCGTCGCGCAGTCCTGCCTCAACGAGGCGGGCGAGCCGGTCCATCAGCAGCGGGTGGAAGCGGCTGGCGTAGAGGAGCCGGTAGGCCAGCGTTTGTTCATCGGCGTCGGTGCTGAACAGCAGCGCATCCAGCGCGGGGTGGTCGCGCAGATAGAGCGCGGCTTCGGCGGCGGGGAGCGGGCCGAGAGGGACGGGGTGGGCTGCAATTAGCGCGGTGAGGGGGCGGCGGCTGGTGACCAGCACCCGCGACGACGAACCGGCAAGATCACGCGCCAAGGTGGTGAGTAATTGATCCCAGGCGTCGTCCTGGCAGGCCCAGGCGGGCGGGTTGGAACCGGCTTGGGGATCGGGCTTGAGGTGGGTCTCGAAGTTGTCGAGCACCAGCAGGATGGCTTCGTCCTGCATCGCGCGCACCAGGTTGCGGATCAGGGTTTTGCGGCGGGTTTCGCCGGTGAAGCCGATCTCCGCGTTCGCCTCGCGGTGGATCGCGTCGCCGCGATGGGCTGTGACGTGGTCGTGGTAGCGGCCCAGTTCGCTCATCAGCTTCACATGGATGTCGCGCAACGTGGCGTCGAAGGCGAGCGGGTTGGGTTTCGCCTGGTAGAGCAATGCCCAGTCGAAACGCGCTTGCCAGAGGGCGAGAGCTTCGGCGGCCAGCGCGGTTTTGCCCATCCCGCCCAGCCCAGTGACCAGGGCGACCGGTTTGACCGTCGCACCGCTCTTGCGGGTGCCGATGAAGCCTGCGCCGAGGCCGGAGAGTTCCCAGGTGCGCCCGACGAAGTGGTGGTGCTCCATGCTGGAAAGCTCAGCGATGGGGGTGAGGCAGGGATTGCGGCTCTCGGCTGCCGGGCTTTTGCCCAATGCGAGAATGAGGCCCGGCTGTTCCGCGCCGTAGAGCAGCGGGGTGGCGTGGTCGCAGTAAGAGAAATGCCCGCTCTCGGTATCTCTGAGCAGCGCCTTGCGCGCCTGATTGAGCGCGGCGGCGGCGTTTTTCGGCTGGGCGTCGGCGAGTAGCGCGCGGTAGAACGCGACGGCCAGCTCGCGGGCGTAGTCGTCGCCCACCGCGTAACGCATCGCCACCACCGACGGGACGCCGCCTTGCAGCAGCGCGTGGGCGGTGCCGGTGAAACCCGGTGCTTCGGGAATATTCAGGTCGCGGCTCGCTTCGCCGTGTTTGCGCCCCGGTGTGCGCCCGGCGGCGACGGCGCGGAAGTCTTCCCAATCGTGGATTTCGGCGTGGCCGGAATGGCAGGCGGAGAGGAAAAACAGGCGCGGCAGGCACACCCCGGCATCATTGAAGAGCGCCAGCAAATCCTCGCCGGATAGGGTGTCCTGCTTGCCGTCGGAGCGGGCTAGTTCGAGCAGGTTGAGATTGCCGTGGCCGCTCCAATGCACCGCGTGGTAGCCGCCCTGTTCGGTGATCTGTTCGAGCAGGCGCTCGCGGGTCACGCCGTGGGTGAGGAAGTCCGCCGTGACCTGGCGCTGCGGGTAGATTTCGTCGCGGAACAGGGCGGCCATGCTCAGGCGTTCGCGGCGCGCGCCGAGCGGGGTGGAGCCGCGCGCTTCGGCGAACACGTAGAGCACCCGTAGCGGTTCATTAGCGCTCAGCGCCAGCGGCTGGGCGGCGGGGGCTTCGGCGGTGTAGACGATGCGCAGCAACAGGTTGCGTTCGGCCAGGGTGGATTTGTCCGCGCTGGGGCGGGCGGTTTCCCAGGGGATGTTGGCGAGCAGCGCAGCCAGGCTGTTCCCGTCCGCCGCACCGGGCAGGACGAGGCGCAGGGTGCGCGGGGTGGCGGGCTGCCATAGGTGGAGGAAGATGTCTGCGCCCAGCACCGTTTCGGCAATACACACCCCGACGGCGGCGATTTCCGCTTCCTCGTTATCCGGCTCGACGTACAGGTCGAGATACCCGCCGAGGTCGAACAGGCTGCGCCATCGTCCCGCCGGCAGCGCAGCGAAATCGGCGTTGTGCCAGGCAAGCTGGTTGCCGTTTGCATCGTGAAGAGCGAATTCGGCAGTATGGTCGTGGGTGGTAACGAAGAGGTCGAAGGTGCTGGGCATGGCGGGCTGTCCTGGAGTCAGGGGTAAAGCGCCATCCTAACTGGCCCCGGCGCGGGAAGATAGCTGTTAAAAGTAACAGGTTAGCGACCGCCAGCCGTGCTTTGTCGCGCTTTTCACCCCCTAATCCATGCACATATTTTCACGACAACGCTCATGCCGCACCGCTGATCCAGCACCGCCGCCCTCTCCCCCAGCCCCGCTCCTTTATGCCCTTCAGGGTGCACTCGCGTGGGAGAGGGGAGAAAAGCGCGGATCGCCCCACGGTTGAGCGCATGGACACTCCCCTCGCCCATGGACATGGGAGAGGGGCCGGGGGAGAGGGTGACCAGTGCTTGAGGAAGTGTTGCCAAGTGCAAAGAAAGTCGTTTGAATTTGCTTCCTGCACCGTATCAAAATTTGGAACAAAGATGT
>CAYVIN010000105.1:0-13697 GCA_964451375.1 uncultured Sulfuricella sp. | reverse complement strand
AATGGCAGCATGAACGCAAGCATTCAGGCGACAACTAGCTTGACAATTTCCGCCAATGAGTTTTCCCAGGTTTTGCTCAATGCTCTGATGAATGCCAAGGATGCTTTTCTGGAACGGCTGATCGGCGCGGGGCGTATCGTTGTGACAACCCGCTGCGATGGTGTGTGGGCCTATATTGATATTGCCGACAACGCCGGCGGGATACCCGAGGAAGTGTTGCCGAAAATTTTCGATCCCTATTTTACGACCAAGGAAAAAGGCACCGGGATCGGCCTTTATATGTCCAAAATGATCGTGGAGCACATGGGCGGCTGGGTTGATGCGCGAAATGCCGGCGACGGCGCAATGATTACGCTGGCTGTGCCGTGCGCCTGCGATCCCGCTTTACTTGCGAACAGGAATTAACCGGAATGCCAATGAAATTGTTGCATCATCCCAGCGAGTCCGAATTTGCCGCCCTTATTGGTGAATGGCGCAATTCTGCACAATCCTTTCATATCCTGGCTTTTTTGCCTGAGCCGGAGATTGTTCGCGTACCGGTGCTTCAGAAGTTGTGCCGGGAAGCCGGCATCTCGCTGGGTGGGGCGATATTTCCAGAATTGATCGATGGGGATACCCCGTTGAAAAACGGCGCGTTGCTGCTGCGTGTCGATGCTGCCCCGCCCCCCTTGCTGGTTGGCGGCATTGCGGCGCATCTCGCTACCGAGCCGGTGGCGCGTTATGTCGAAGGCCACCTCGGTGAGTTTGACGAGGCGGCGCTGTTTTGCATTTTTGATGCTTTGACGCCGAATATCGCCACCCATCTCGACGCCTTGTATTTGCGCCTCGCGGATCGTGTCCGCTATTTCGGCGTGAATGCCGGTAATGAACGTTTTGTCCCGGCCCCCTGCCTTTTCGATCAGGATCAGTTTCTTGCCGATGCGGTTTTGTTCCAACTCCTGCCCAATCATCCGGGGGCTTGCCTGGAGCACGGCTATGCCGCGCCGAACCGCTTTATTACCGCGACATCCTCACACGGCAACCGGATTGTCCAGATCGACTGGCGACCCGCGTTGGAGGTATATCGGGAGGTGATGGGCCTGCAATACGGCGTAACCATCAATCGGGATAATTTCTACACCCACGCAGTGCATTTTCCTTTTGGCATCCTCCGCGCCGACGGCGAAGTCCTGGTGCGTATTCCGGTGGCGCTTGATGAGGCGGGGGGGATTGTTTGTGTCGGTGAGATTCCGCCCAATTCCGTATTGGCGCTTCTTGATGCGCGGGGCGGCGGCAGCGGCGCGGTTGCCGCGCTGATTGCCGATCTCGATGCGCCCCGCACTGCACGACCAGCCGACGATTTGCTGTTGTTCTACTGCGCCGGACGGCGGATGCACAAGGGGGACGGCATGGCCGATGAATTGCGTGAACTGATGCGTTTGCGTAGTGGTCGGCTGGCCGGCGCGCTGTCGCTTGGGGAAATCGGCGAGTCGCGAAGTGGCGGATATCCGCTGTTCCATAACGCAACTTTGGTGGGGGCGCCGTGGCCGAACTCCTGAACCGCGAACACGCGCTGGCAATTCTCTATGATCTTGCCCTGACCATCGGCAGCGAGGTCACGGTTGCGCCCTTGCTGATACGAACGGTACAGCGCCTGATGTATCACACCGGATTTCCGGTGGGGATTATTCTGGTTGATGAAGGGAAAAGTGTTGAAGGTGAATGGACTATTCAGCGCTTGCAGACAGCTATCGGCGACTATGCGCTGGCGCGCCGCCAGGGGGAATGGCTGCGTTTGCCGACTGCACTTTGCGAAGGGGCTGCAAAAGCCGCGCTGGCGCCCGATTTACTGACTTCTCTCGGCGCCCGCAAACCTCGTCAGGCTTTTCTGCGGCTACCTGTCGAGGGTTATGGCCGGATACTCCTGCTGGGGGAACGGCTTCCTGCGACCGATTTGCCCTTGACCGAACTGTTTGCGCCGGTCATGGCGCGTCTTGCGACAACCATCAAGTTATGTCGCAGTTACGAGAAGGAAGTCCAGCATCGCCTCGAACGGATGGCGTATTACGACGCACTGACCGAGTTGCCCAATACGCTGCTGTTTTCCGATACCGTGCGCCAGGCGCTCATCGGTGTGCGCCGTAGCAACGCCTGGCTGGCGGTGGTTTATCTGGATATCGATGATTTCAAGAAGGTCAATACGCGTTTCGGGCAGGAGATGGGCGACCGCCTGTTGTACGAAGTCGCGCGGCGTCTGGAGCGTCGCCTGCGTCCCGGCGAGATGGCGGCGCATCTGATGGGGGACGATTTTGCCCTGTTGCTGCCGAACCTGCATGGCTGGGAAAGTATCGAGGCGCGGGTTTCCGACGTTCTGCAACTGGATCAGGAGCCGTTCCCGATTGCCGGACAAAAAGTGAAAATATCGGCCAGCGTTGGTGTTGCGGTACACCCGGTGGATGCCGATGACGCCGACAGTTTGATGCGCCATGCCCAGATAGCCATGCATCAGGCAAAGGACGAAGCGCGCGGCAAATTTCGTTTTTTTGACGCGGAACACGACCGGCGCGCCAGCGAGCGGCGCATATTGGTGGGGCAGGTCGAAAACGCCCTGGCGCAAGGCGAATTGCGGCTGTATTACCAACCCAAAGTAGATCTGTTTTCCGGGCAAACGGTGGGATTCGAGGCGTTGTTGCGCTGGTTCGACCCGCTACGTGGCATGGTGCCGCCTGGCGATTTCCTGCCTGTGGTCGAGGATAGCGATTTGATCGTGCATATCGGCGAATGGGTGATGCGCGAGGCCTTGCGGCAAGTGGTGGCATGGCGCAGCGATGGGCTGAATACCAGCGTTTCCGTGAATATCGCCGGTCGCCATTTGCAGCTGCCGGATTTCGTCGAACGTATTCGTCTGGCGTTGCGCGATGTTCCCGGTGCGACGCCGGACTGCCTGGAAATCGAAATCCTGGAATCCACTACTTTGAGCGACTTTGCGCATGTCCGGGAGGTCATCGAGGAATGCCGGGGTATGGGGGTGCAGTTTGCGCTCGATGATTTCGGCACGGGTTATTCGTCACTGGCGTATTTGGGACAGTTGCCGACGACAACCGTCAAAATCGATCAGAGTTTCGTGCGCAACATGTTCGAGCGGCGCGAGGATCAAACCATTATCGAGGCTATCGTGCAGATTGCCGAGGTGTTTGGCAGGCAGGTGGTGGCGGAAGGCGTTGAGTCGGCGGATCATGCAACCCTGCTGATGAGTATGGGGTGCCGGATTGCTCAGGGATTCGGCATAGGGCGTCCGATGCCGGCGGAAAATATCCCGGACTGGGTGAGTGCATTCCGCATCCCGCTTGACTGGTTTGGATGGCAGGATACCAACTGGCATCCGTCGCTTTATGACCTGTTTCGCGCCCGCCATGCGCACCGGGTCTGGTATGAAGAGTTGGTTGGGGCGGTGAAGCGTGGCGACACCCTGACGGTGCCGGTTAATCCACATGAATGCCGGCTTGGTCAATGGCTGGATAGGTGCCGGAAGCTCGGATACGACCATCACGTTTTCCAGTCGTTGGGGGAAACTCACGATCATCTGCATTCCCTGATCGAAATTCTGGAGGTCGGATTGGCAAATCAGGACAACGTTGCCGTTCAGAAGGTGTTCGGTGATTTCGAGATGACTTCGGGAAAAATTTTGACTCTGATTGATGAAATGATCTGTATCGAATCGGCAAAACATCCACTCAAGGGAAAAAACAGTGTTTAGCGCCGGGTTTCGTGGGGTGAATTGCGAAACAGGGCTTGCAGCGGATCTGACAAACACCAAAATCGCGACGTTAAATCCCGCTTTAACCCTTACCTTGATTTGTGCCCCCTCATGCCACATAATCCTGCCTTTATGGCGTAAACAATGAAGCAAGGCGGGGGTTTGATGCGGATTTTATTGAGTAACGACGATGGTTACTTTGCGCCTGGTCTTGCCTGTCTAGCCGAAACCCTTTCCGATATCGCCGAAGTTATTGTGGTTGCTCCAGAACGCGACCGCAGCGGTGCCAGCAATTCCCTCACCCTGGATCGCCCCCTGAGCCTGCGCAAGTCGCATAGCGGCTTCTATTACGTTAACGGGACACCTACCGATTGTGTCCATCTGGCGGTTACCGGGATGTTGCCGGAACTTCCCGATATGGTGATTTCCGGGATCAATCATGGCGCCAACATGGGCGACGATACCCTGTATTCCGGCACAGTTGCGGCCGCCACCGAGGGGTTTCTGCTGGGGATACCGTCCATCGCGGTTTCGCTGGCCAGCAAATCGGCAGGTAACTATCCGACTGCTGCGCGAGTGGTGAAGGAAATCGCTGAACGGTATTGCGCCAATCCCTTTCCCCAGCCTATTCTGTTGAACGTCAATGTGCCCGACGTACCCTATGAGGAATTGCAGGGAACTCTGGTAACCCGTCTCGGCAAGCGCCACAAGGCTGAACCCGTCGTGAAAATGGTCAATCCTCGCGGCGAAACGATGTATTGGGTCGGGGCCGCCGGGGCAGCTCAGGATGCCGGGGAGGGCACGGATTTTCATGCGATTGCTGTAGGCAAGGTTTCCGTTACGCCCTTGCAAATTGATTTGACCCAGTTTGCTCAGGTCGATTCTGTGGATTCCTGGCTCAAGGCATGAACACCAAAATTCACGGTATTGGCATGACTTCCCAGCGCACCCGGGGGCGGATGCTGGAGCGCTTGCGCGGGCAGGGAATCAAGGACGAGGTGGTGCTGGAAATCATGGGCAGCATACCGCGTCACATATTTGTCGAAGAAGCGCTGGCGCATCGCGCCTACGATGATGATGCGCTGCCTATCGGATACGGACAAACCATCTCCAGTCCCTACACGGTAGCGCGTATGTCTGAACTGCTGCGGGCCGGCGGCAGGCTCACCAAAGTTCTGGAGATTGGCACCGGCTGCGGTTATCAGTCGTCGGTGCTGGCTGGATTTTGCAAGGATGTCTATACGGTGGAGCGGATTGCACCGCTGCTCGCCAAGGCGCGCGCCCACCTGCGTGAATTACGTATCGTCAACGTGCGCCCCCGCCATGCCGACGGCACTATGGGATTGCCCGAACTGGGGCCGTTCGACGGCATCATCATGACGGCGGCGGCAACTCGTGTGCCGCCGGAGTTGCTGGCTCAGATGGGGGCGGGTGGACGTTTGGTGATGCCGGTGGGAACCGCTGAGCAACGTCTGTGTCTGGTGGAGTTCGACGGTAAGGATTATCGGCAAACCATGCTTGAAGCGGTGCGCTTCGTGCCGCTGTTGCCGGGGTTGGTATGAAAGACCCAGGAACATGGGAGGCACTTTGCGGAGTTTGTTGTAGCCGCTTCACCATTTTCCTGTCGTTTCTGGTTGTTGCATTATTGGCGGGATGCGCCTCCACCAGCCAACATGCGCCGGTAGTGGATCGAGTGGTTACTCCAGTTGCCGCCGTTACTCCCAAAAAGAATCCGCAGCGGCCAGTCAGGACGCCTGATACCCGCCCCCAGAGCTATACCGTACAAAAGGGGGATACCTTGTACGGTATTTCCTTCGAATACGGATTTGATTATCGGGAAGTTGCCGAGTGGAACGGCATCGAGCCGCCCTACATTATCCGTCCAGGTCAACAGATTCGTTTTGTGCAGGTAGGCCAGGCCGCTTCAGGGGCAGGCGCCGCCCAAGTGGTGGTGACGCCGTTAAAGGGCCTTGCCACGGCTGATGCCAAGCCGGCGGTCAGCGATTCGGGGGTGAAAAGCGAACCGAAGGCGCTCAAGACGCCCTATAGCGAGCAGGCGTTGCAAGTGGAGGCGAAAGCCTCGCCCAAAGTTTTGCCGCCAGCACCCGTTGCGCCGCCTGCACCACCGCCGTCGGTTGAAAAAGTTGCGGTGGAAAAAGCGCCACTCAAGTCGGTGGAAGAAAAAAAGGATGGTTTGCCTGAAGATGAGGAGAAGATTGACTGGGGCTGGCCTTCGCATGGCAAGTTGGTCGGTGAGTTCAGTGACGGTGGAAGCGCCAAGGGTATTGAAATCGCGGGAAAAAATGGACAGCCTGTGGTGGCGAGTGCCGCCGGCAAGGTGGTGTATAGCGGCAGTGGTTTGCGCGGCTATGGCAAGTTGATCATCATCAAACATAACAAGACCTATCTGAGCGCTTATGCGCACAACAGCCAGATTCTGGTCAAGGAAGGGCAAGTAGTGACGAAAGGCCAGAAAATTGCGGAAATGGGCGATAGCGATGCGGATCGCGTCAAACTGCATTTTGAAATCCGGCGCTTCGGCAAGCCGGTCGATCCGATGAAATATCTTTCCGCCGACGGAGCAGCATGAACGACGAAAATCTTTCCGACGATGTAGAAATGAGCGACCAGACTTCCGCAGAAGAACCTGCAGCGGCTTCGACGGAGCCGGCCAGTGAGTTTCAGGGAGATGCGACGCTGATTTATCTGCGGGAAATCGGGCAGAATGCACTGCTTACCGCGAGTGAGGAAGTGAGCCTGGCGCGACGGGTTAAGACGGGAGATTTTGAGGCGCGTCAACGCATGATCGAGTGCAACTTGCGCCTGGTCGTGAATATCGCCAAACATTACATCAATCGCGGCTTGGCTCTGCTCGATCTGATCGAGGAAGGCAACATGGGATTGATGCACGCACTGGAGAAGTTTGACCCGGAACGCGGCTACCGGTTTTCCACCTACGCGACCTGGTGGATACGCCAGAATATCGAACGCGCCATCATGAACCAGTCGCGCACCATTCGATTGCCGGTACATATCGTCAAGGAACTGAACATCTATCTGAGAGCGTTGCGACATCTGGAGGCTCACAAGGAACGTGAGCCGACCCCGGAAGATGTTGCCCATCTGCTTGATCGTCCGGTCGATGAGGTGCGCTATGTCTTGGGGTTGAACGAACGGATCGCTTCACTCGATGCGCCGCTCGACATTGACCCCAGCTTGTCGATTGGCGAAGCGATTCCCGACGAACAGGGACAATTGCCGGAAAATCTTCTGCAAAATGCCGAAGTGGAAGCCTATGTCCATGAATGGATGGGGGAGTTGTCCGACAAACAACGCTGGGTGATTGAACGCCGCTTTGGCCTGAATGGCCTTGAAATTGAGACCCTTGAAGAATTGGCGGTTGGGCTGGGGATTACTCGTGAGCGGGTACGCCAGATTCAACTGGAAGCCTTGCAGTCCTTGCGCCGTCTCCTGAAACGCAAGGGCGTATCCCGAGATTTTCTCCTGTAATCCCTAATGCATTGACTGTCGTGTGACCTGGATTGAATGTTGCTAGTTAATACCTGTTCGAGAAATATCGGCGGTGACGGATAATGCTGCCTCTTCGGGAGAAAACCGTGCTGCTTGCATTCAAACAATTCATCAATTCTATCCTGGCCCGGCTGCTCGCTGACATTGCCTGCGACAGCCTGTCGTGTATGGTGTTGCCGGGAAAACATCCACCTTTGCTGGCGCGTCGCCGCGCCGAGATGATTATCTCGCGGGTGCGGCTGGTGGCGGCAATGTTTGCCGTTCTCACACCGCTGTGGATTATTGTTGACGTGTGGGTGTTTGAAGCAAAAGTTGCCGTATTGCTGGGTATCGGGCGTATTCTGACCAGTGTCGGATTCGCCGCCCTGGCGGTGGCGTACAGCAATTCCCAGAAAATGTCCGATGCTTACCGGGCATTGGCGGTGATGTTCGGGATTCCTACGCTGTTTTTTATCTATTCCCATCCCTTGTTGTCCCATTATCACTTGACCGGTGCTGCTGCGGCGATTGCCGCCGGCTATGCGTTCCTGCCTTTTGTGATGGTGGCGGGCCTGAGTGTTTTTCCGCTGACTGCGCTGGAGGGTTTTCTTTATGCCTTGCCGGTGCTGTGCGCCGAGGCAGGGGTGGCGCTTATGCAGCTTGATATGTTGACGTGGAGCTCCCACCTGGGGGCGTTCTGGTTGCTGATGCTGATCACGGCCACCGCCACATTATCCGGAATGAGCCAGTTGGCGTTTATGGCTGCGCTGGTTTCACAGGCGACGCACGATCCACTGACGCAGTGTTTCAGTCGGGCAAGTGGTGAAGAAATGCTCAACATCCAGTTTCGTATCGCTAACCGCAACGGGTCTTCTCTCGGCGTAGTTTTTGTTGACCTGGACAACTTCAAGAAGATCAATGATGGATTTGGCCATGATTCCGGCGACAAGGTGTTGATTGGGGCGACGCAGTCAATGCGTGAGACCCTGCGTGGAGGAGATGTCCTGATACGTTGGGGAGGGGAGGAATTCCTGATTCTGCTCCCCAATTCAAATTGCCAAGCGGCGGCTACTATGGTGGAGCGTTTACGGGCGAGGGGGCTGGGACTCAGGCCGGATGGTGCGCAGCAGACTGCCAGCTTTGGTGTCGCGACCAATGTCGCGGATTGCGCCAAGGATGGCGCGCATTTGGTTGAATTGGCAGATCAGCGTATGTACCGCGCCAAAGCCGAAGGAAAGGATCGTTGCGTGGGATGCGAGGATCTGCTGTAAGCAGGCGCGCAGAAGTCAAGTCAGCGCACCTGCTCAGACCAGATCGTAGATTGCCATAACTTCATTTCCCTCGTTCAGGTAATCAAGTCTGGCGCACAGCGATTTAACCAGAGCAATGCCGCGTCCGGCGTAACCTAGGTTGCTGCTCAGGTCGCAGTTGGCGACCTTGCTGAAATCGAATCCAGGGCCACTGTCCTTGATGCGCAACATCAGAAAATCCTGCTTTCCCTGGCGCATTCTTTGTAGTTCGACCATGACCAATGCTTCCTGCAAGGCGGCCAATCTTTCTTCACGCAAGGTGAGGAACTTGTCGAACCCGTCCTCTTGGGACTTCAAACGGGAATCCAGTCCGAGTATGCCGTGATCCAGTGCATTGTTGTACAACTCGGTGATTACCAGGAACAATTCCCGGCATTGTTTTTGGCTCAGGCGAATCTGCCCCAACCAATTCATCAGCAACGGCAAAACGTCCAGGGATTTCAGTTCAGCGGCGCTAAGTTCGATGTTGAGACGCCATTGTCCCGGTGAAAGGTGATAATTGAACTCCTTTTCGACGTGTTCCGGGGTGATGGTTTCCCCGGAAAACTCCAGCGGACAACGGACTCCGACCATGGAAATGTCGTCTTGACCGGGCTTGTCGCCAAGAAAATTGTCCAAAGCCTGTTTCAGGCAGTCGAAACGATCACCGCCTATTTCGCAGGCCAGCGCTTCCCTAACCCGCTGACAGCCGAAACGTTCACCGCTGTCATCTTCCGCCTCAACCACGCCGTCGGAAGTGAGGATCAGTTGTCCTTCTTCGTGCCAGTAGTAAATTTCTGTTTTTCCGTCAAAACTCTCACAGTCCATTATCCCAAGCGGGGGATGATTGGATTCCCAGCGATTTAGGATTGCTCCTCTTGAATCAACGAAATAGGCAGTAGGTGCGCCGCCATTCCAGATGCGAATGGCGTGTTTGGACAGGTCGAGAGAAACCAGTACGGCTGCTACAAAACGTTCGGTAGGGAGCAACAGTTTGATCTTGCGATTGAGTTCCTGGGCAATGCTGGAAATGGAAAAGCCTTTTTCCGTCATGCCATAAAACACCTCTATTACCGGCATGGCGTTTAACGCAGCGGAAAGTCCATGGCCGGTTCCATCTGCCAGAACGAGGTGAAGTATGCCGCCGGGGGTGGCGGCGGCGGCAATGATGTCACCGCTAAAGTTACTGGTGGGTTTCAGATAGTGCCGGATCAGAGGATTGTTGATTTCCTCGTTGTAGATGATCCGTTCCAGTAGATGTTTGGCAAGGTGTTCCTCTCGTTCATTTTCTTCGCGGTAAAGCGCCAATTGCTCGGCATTTTCAGCAATGACCCGCTGCATCTCGGCGATTCGTTGCATGGCCTTGATTTTGGCCTTGAGCAAGGTGAGATTGACGGGTTTGGTAAGGTAATCGTCGCCGCCGGATTCCAACCCTTGAACTTGATCCTGATCCTGCGCCTTAGCGCTCAGGAATATCACGGGTATCCATTTTTCACCGGCAAGCTCGCGGATTCTGGCGGTGGCCTGATAGCCGTCCATTACCGGCATCATCACATCCATCAGAATGATGTCCGGTGACTCGGCAATAAAGGTATCCACGGCTTCCTGACCATTACGGGCAGGTATGGCGATGTGACCTTCAGCAGTAATCAGCTTGCTGATCAGGAGCAGGTTGAGTTCTGTGTCGTCAACAACCAGAACCTTGAGTTTTTTTTGCATGGAATACGCTACCCGCTCAGCTGGGCGCTATGAAGAATTGAAAGCGATAATCCGCGCCGCAGTCTGACTCTAGACTGAAAATTGCGAAAGCGGGGCACCCTTGTTTCGTTCTTAGCGGATGGTAAACAACTTGTTGAAGTTGGCCACTTCCAGCACTTGTTGAACAATACCCTTGCAGTTGTGCAGGGAAAGCTTGCGATTTGAAGTGTTGGCTTTTTCGCGCAGCAGAAGCAGCATACCTAGAGCAGAGCTGTCGAGGTATTCAACTTTCTCCATATTCACAACGATTTCTCCACCTGGCGCGCCTTTCAGCGCATCTTCGCTGGCGTTGCGGAATTCGCGGTGGGCATTGAAGTCGAAGCGCCCGATCATGTCGATGGTCACGTTGGTGCCGTCGTTGTGAACGTTGATTTGCATAGTCATGAAACTTTTCCTTTATAAAAAGACCGTTAAACCCGGAAGGCGCGTTGCCCCAAGGTGGACAAATAGGACATTACTTTTGAGGACATTTGTTGAAGCGGGACGATTTCATCTACTCCTCCCACGGCAATCGCTTCCTTGGGCATACCAAAAACCACACAACTCGCTTCATCCTGGGCGAAATTGTATGCTCCCGCCTGTTTCATTTCCAGCATTCCCGCAGCGCCATCCTTGCCCATACCGGTGAGAATTACTCCGATCGCATTTTTCCCAACACAGTTTGCGGCGGAGCGGAACAAAACATCTACTGAAGGCCGGTGGCGATTTACCGGGGGGCCATTCGACAACTCGCAGACATAATTTGCGCCGCTGCGTTTCACCAGCAGATGGGAATGACCGGGGGCGATGAAGGCATGTCCGGGCAAAATCCGGTCGCCATTTTCGGCCTCCTTTACTGTGATTTTACAGAGTGAATCAAGTCTGTTGGCAAATGATTTGGTAAACGCTTCCGGCATGTGCTGAGTGATGGCGATGCCGGGGCAATCGGGTGGCAGCTTGATGAGAAAGTCCTTGATGGCTTCGGTGCCGCCGGTTGATGCGCCGACAATGATCAGTTTTTCCGTGGAGGCGATGTGGTTGGCGAGAGAAGGCAGAACCGCATCGGCGGAGAAACTTTTTTGAACATCCAGATTGGTTTTCTTGATATGGGCGCGGGCTGCGGCGCGGATTTTCTCGGCAATTTCGTTGCTGTAATCCTGCAAACCTCGGGCGATATCAAGTTTCGGTTTGGAGATGTAGTCTACAGCTCCCAACTCCAGCGCCCGCAGGGTGACATCGGAACCTCTTTCGGTAAGGGAGGAAATCATCACCACCGGCATTGGGCGCAGGCGCATGAGTTTTTCCAGAAACCCCAAGCCGTCCATACGCGGCATTTCCACGTCGAGCGTCAGAACATCGGGGTTGAGCTGCTTTATCAGTTCGCGGGCGACCAGCGGATCGGGTGCCGAACCCACGACTTTCATATCCTTGTGGCTGTCGATGATTTCCTTCAGGACGCTGCGTATCAGCGCTGAATCATCGACGACGAGAACTTTTATGGCCATTTACATTTCCTTAACAGGGGCCGGGGATAGGTAGTTGAGGCGTGGCTTGATTCGTATTTTCGTGAAATCACGAATAACCTGTACGCCTGATCGGACTAAAAACCCGGATACCTTACCCCTGACATCTCAATTAAAACAATTCCACTTCGCCTTCCACTTTCGAATAGCCGAGGCGGGATTCGTATTCTTTTTCGCGCTCGATAATCGTATTGTTGTGGACAGTACGTAATTTTTTTACCAGCACCCGCCCGGTATGCGGGAAAAAGTATACCTTGCGCGGGTAAATATCGAGGAGATCCTTGGCGACCAGCTTGATGCTTTCCGCTTTCAGGAAGTCCAGCGCAAAATCTGCATTGCGCGCACCGACGTTGGCAACGGTGAAACCACGCAGCACGTTGCCGCCACCGAATATCTTGGCTTCGAAGTTGGGGCGTCTCGCTCCGAGCTTCAGCAGGTGGTTGATCAACATTTCCATCGCATAGGTGCCGTAACGCGCCGACATGCTCAAGGGATTATCTTGATTATTGTCACTATGTGGCAGCATGAAATGATTCATGCCGCCAATGCCCGTGACGCGGTCGCGCAGGCATACCGAAACACATGAACCGAGGACAGTTACGATGATCATGTCGCGGGTTGTTGCGTAATATTCCCCCGGCAATATTTTAGCGGCCTCTCTTTCAAAGTTGCGGTCGAAATAAAGGTTAGGAGCAAGAACTTCCTGATAGCCGTCGTTAGCCATGGTATGACTTTGTTTTTGCTTCGGGGGTTAATTCGTATACGGTTTTGCCGCGTGATTTAAACAGATCGGCGGCATGATAAAAACTTTCCGAGTGGCCGGCAAACAGCAATCCGTCCGGGCGCAACAGCGGCACAAATTTCTCCAATATTTTGTATTGGGTCGGCTTGTCAAAATAAATCATGACGTTGCGGCAGAATATCGCCTCGAACGGGCCGCGCATGGGCCATTTGTCGTCGAGCAGATTGATCTGACGGAAATTGATCATGGCTTGTAATTCAGGGCGTATTTTTGCTTGCCCCTCATGACTTCCAGAACCCTTCAGAAAAAAACGCTTCGCCATATCGCGTGGAATTTTTTCCAGTCTGTCGAGCGGATAAATGCCCGCAGCAGCTTTTTTTAACACATTGGTGTCGATGTCCGTAGCGAGGATGCTGACTGGCGGCGTGTAGGTGCCAAATAGATCAACCATGGTCATCGCCATGGAATACGGTTCCTCACCGGTGGATGATGCGGAGCACCACAGATTGATGTGTTGCCCCTTGCCCATGTAACGTTTTACGTGCTCGGCGAGTGCAGGGAAATGATGTTCCTCGCGAAAAAATGCCGTAAGGTTGGTGGTCAGGGCGTTGGTGAATGCCTCGATTTCGTCGGGGTCGGCATCGCGCTCCAAACTGTTCAGATAAACGCTGAAGGAATTCATGCCGGTGGCGCGCAGACGACGAGCCAAGCGGCTGTATACCATGTCCATTTTGACCGGGCTGAGGGAAATGCCGACCCGGTCATACAACATTTTGCGTACCCGCTCAAAATCCTGGGTGGTAAAGGTGAATTCGCGATCGTTGGTCATTATTTTTTAGAATCTGCCCTTGGTTGTCAGCCTGTTGGCGTCTTGCCAAGCAAACCCATTTGTTATTCGGGAAGTATTCCAGTCCTTGGCTGGTGGAGGAAATTCCTTTCGAGGCGTTTCCTCCCGGGTATTTAAAATTCCTGCCACTCCTCGTCATCCACCGCAGCGACCTTTGCCGGTTTGGCTTTGGCCTTGGGTGCGGCAACGGGACGCGCGGCAGGTTTGGCGTGGGCAACCGCTGTGCTTCTCGTAGCGGGGCGCGCCAACGCCAAGGTATTGGTGTCGAGTTTGAAGACGCTGACCGAGGTGGAGAGGTTCTGCGCCTGTTCTT
>CAYVIN010000104.1:8653-13853 GCA_964451375.1 uncultured Sulfuricella sp. | reverse complement strand
CAGTCTGGCACACACGATGCCGTAGGGGGGAGGAGTCCATTCCATTGGATGAAGCCTCGCGGAATCCGGGGCCGCCGCGAGGCGGAAGCGGTGATGGGATTGCCGCCACCGCATGCACCCTGGCGGGCGGTGTGGTTTCGATCCACTGCATCGTTATGCCGCCACCCTCTCCCCAACCCCTCTCCCGCCTGCGCTACCGTATGCACACATCTTCCAACTTACTGATTTTTAATCCGTTCGTCCTGAGTAGAATATTCGCCCGCAGGCCGAAAGGCGTTGGCAAGAAACAGGGCGGAGTTTGTGGTGGTTTTTCCGGTGTTACTTTCGGACAAAGGCCGGCTGAGCACTGGTGCCATTGAGCCCGTCCTCTGAGTATGGTTGAGGCATCGTCGGCGAGTATGGTGAGTCCTTGTGGTGCCTTGGCATTTTCCAGCAAGGTGTCGGATCGACATCCCGATTGAGAGATTGAGCATATCGACATGCCCGCGTCCGAGAGTGACATTCACCTACGGAGAAAGAGACATGGCACAACGAGTTGACCTGACCAGGTACCGGGCCGACGGCACGGCAATCGAGCCGCTGAGCATCAAGCATCCCAACGCCGCCGGAATTGATATCGGCGGAGCAAGTCATTATGTAGCGGTTCCGCCTGACCGGGTGGGCAAGGGCGAACACGCGGTGCGCGAATTCGGGCCACATACCGAAGACCTGGCCGCCATTGCCGATTGGTTTTGCGTTTGCGGTATTGACACTGTCGCGCTCGAATCGACAGGGGTGTACTGGATACCCTTGTACGAGCTTCTGCAAGCACACGGCTTTGACGTATGGCTGGTCGATGCCAAGAGTGTGCGCCACGTCAAGGCGCGCAAATCGGATGTGCTTGATTGCCAGTGGTTGCAGCAACTGCATAGCTTCGGACTGCTTTGTAAGGCGCATCGCCCGGACGAGCAGGTTTGTGCGTTGCGGGAGATGTCGCGACTGCGTGACATCACCATTGACGAACGCGCCCGCCACACCCAACGCATGCAAAAAGCGCTCACCCAGATGAACGTGCAGCTGACCAATGTCATCACCGACATTACCGGCGAGACCGGCATGAACATCATCCGCGCCATCGTTGCGGGCGAGCGCGACCGCATGAAGCTCGCCCAATTGAGGAACTACCGCATCCATGCCGGCATTGAGGAAATTGCCAAGGCGCTTGAAGGACGCTGGAGCCGCGAACACCTGTTTAGCCTTGCCCATGAGCTCAAGGCCTATGACTTCGCCAGCGAGCAGGTTGCGCGCCTGGACGCCGAGATTGAAGTGCTGCTTAATGCAATGCGCGCCTTTGACAATACGCCAACGGCCAACGGCAACAAGGGACGCCGCAAGAACACCCTGGCCTTTGACGGCAGACGGGCGCTGATGAACTGGTGCGGTGTGGATTTGACCGAAGTACCGGGTATCGACGTGGGCACGGCGATGAAAATTCTTTCGGAACTGGGGAGTTCACTCACTCGTTTCGCCACCCCGAAGCATTTTTGCTCGTGGCTGGGGCTGTGTCCCGGAACACGCATTTCCGGCAACAAAAAACTCTCCGGGGCCTGCAAGCGCATCCCCAACCGGGTTGCGCGAGCGCTCAAACTCGCCGCTCTCGGGCTGTCGCGCTCCCACTGCGCCATGGGGGCCTACTACCGCAAGCTTGCTCTGCGCATGGGTTCGCCCAAAGCCATCACGGCGGTAGCGCACAAGCTTGCGCGGGTCGTCTACGCGATGCTTAGTGGGCAAGCCGCCTACGTTAAGGAAGACCAAGCCAAGCATGAAGCACGTTACCGCGAACGCACCATCAGAACCCTGATAAAACGTGCTCAGGAATTTGGTTTGACGCTCAACCCACAGGCTGTTTCCGCGCAATCTTGAGACCGATTCGCCCATTTCGACTGCCTGTAACTCATTGAATAACAATGTGTGTATTTGCTGTTTCTTGAGAGCTTGTCGAAGCATGAATGGCTTGATTTGACTTGTGTGCATACGCTAGCCCGCCTGCGGGCGAGGGGCTTGCAAACCGCCGTTTGGCGTGGCCCTGAGTTGTTACTCCCGCTTTTAACTTTGGCGAATTCGCCACAATTCAAAGCCGGTTTCGCGCCCATCGCCGATCCGCATTGTGGTCGTATAATAATCAGACAATAACCTGTTTCGGAGTCTGTCATGTCCGCTATTCTGGATCGTCTCGACCAAGCCATCAGCGTTACCGACATCGCCCGTCATTCGCGGGAGGTGATGGATAAATTGAAGGCCGGGCAGGACAAGTTTGTGATCATGCGCAATAACGTGCCCGAGGCGGTGCTGCTGCCGGTGGCGCGTTACGAGCTGCTGCTCAACGAGTTGGCGGATTTGCGTGTCGATGCGCAGGCGCGGGAGCGTTTGAACGATGGCGGGAGCGCCGAGCGGATTTCGCTGGAGGAGATGACGGCGCATTTTGCGGATGGCGAATGATGGCCTGGAAGGTAATGTTTCACCCGCTGGTCAAGAATGATCTTGAAGCGCTGGGGCGTCCCGAGGCGCGGCGTATCCTCAAGGTGATCGCAGAACGCCTGCAACTGGGCGAGCCGGACATCGTCGGCAAGCCCTTGCACGGTACGTTGGCCGGGTTCCGCCGCTTGCGCACCGGGAATCTGCGCATCGTTTATCGCGTCGATGGCGCGCTGGTCGAGGTCTTCGTGATTGCCGTCGGCTTGCGGCGCGATGCGGACGTTTACGCGGCATCGGCCAGTCGTGCCGGAAAGGAGTGACCCCCATGCTTAAACTCGGCATCGACCTCGGCGGCACCAAGATCGAAATCATTGCGCTCGACGGGCGGGGCAATGAACTGCTGCGCCGTCGTGTCGCGACGCCGCGCGGCGATTATCCGGGGACTTTGCAGGCCATCGCCGGGCTGGTGTTTGAAGCGGAGGCCGAGCTGGGCGAGCGCGGGTCGGTGGGCATCGGTACGCCGGGGGCGATCTCAAGAGCGACCGGTCTGCTAAAGAATTCCAATTCGGTGCATCTCAACGGCCAGCCTATCCTGCAAGACCTGCAAACCCTGCTCGGGCGCGAGATAAAAATCGCCAACGACGCGAATTGCTTTGCGCTGTCCGAGGCGGTGGACGGCGCTGCCGCCGGGGCCGGGGTGGTGTTCGGGGTGATCCTCGGCACCGGGGTGGGTGGCGGGATTGTGGTGAACGGCCATGTGCTCACTGGTCCCAACAGCATCGCCGGGGAGTGGGGCCACAACCCGCTGCCCTGGCCGCGCGCCGACGAATTGCCCGGCCCGGCGTGTTATTGCGGCAAACACGGCTGCATCGAGACCTGGCTGTCCGGGCCGGGGATGGCGCAGGATCATCTGTGCGTCACCGCTCAGGCTCTGGACACAGCCACCATCGTCGCGTTGGCGCAAGCCGGAGACGCCGCCTGCATTGCCACTCTGGAGCGCTATGAAGACCGCCTGGCGCGGGCCTTGGCGCATCTGATCAACATTCTTGATCCTGACGTGATTGTGCTGGGCGGCGGGATGTCGAACATCGCCCGGCTCTATGAAAATGTGCCGCGCCTGTGGGGGCAATATGTTTTTTCCGACCGCGTGGATACGCGGCTGGTGGCGAATTGCTACGGGGATTCCAGCGGGGTGCGGGGCGCAGCGTGGCTTTAAAGGAAGGATGAAGGAAGAGGCGGGCGCGCCGACCTCCGCTCTGCTGGGCGTTCCGCACGGGTTTCCGGCTATACTGGCGGTTTTTGGGGAAACACCATGAAGAAGCCCGTCGTTCTAGCCCTTGCGCTGATTTTCTGGACGTTATCCGCGTTTGCCGGCGATGCGGCGCTGTACCAGTTTTCTACCATCCAGGCCTTGATGGAAGGCGTCTACGATGGGGCCGCGCCGGTGAGCGCCTTGAAGGGGCGCGGCGACATGGGGCTGGGCACGTTCGATGGTCTCGACGGCGAGATGGTGGTGCTGGACGGCAAGGTCTACCAGGTCAAGGCGGATGGCGCGGTGCGCATTGTTCCCGATGAACTGACCACGCCGTTTGCCACGGTGGCGTTTTCCCAGCCGACCATCGTCAAGGAAATCGGCCCGGTGACCAGTTTTGCCGAGCTGGAAAAAGCCATCGATGCGTTGTTGCCGACCGCCAACCTGTTTTACGCGGTGCAGGTGCATGGACGTTTTGCGGCGATCAAGACGCGCAGCGTACCGGCCCAGAAGAAGCCCTACCCGAAGCTGACCGAGGTGGTGAAAAACCAGTCGGTATTCCCGTTTCGCGATATCGCCGGAACCGTGGTGGGCTTTCGTTCCCCGCCATTTTCGGGCGGTTTGACGGTGCCCGGCTATCATCTGCATTTCCTCGACAAGGAACGCGCCAGGGGCGGCCACCTGCTCGATTGCGCCTTCACTTCCGCGCGCCTGGAAATCACCGTTTTGCCGCGCTGGAACGTGGAGTTGCCGGAACATGGGGCATTCGCCGGTAGCGACCTGATGCGGACTCGCGAGGAAGACGTGCGGAAAGTGGAGAAATAGTCGCGACATGAGCAACAAGGTTCCAGCGCAGATCGGCAAGTACCCTATCGTTCGTGAACTGGGGCGCGGTTCCTCGGGGATCGTGTATCTCGCCCACGACCCTTTCAACCAGCGCGAGGTTGCGCTCAAGCTGGCGAGCCCGGAAAACGTCACCGATCCCGGCGAACTGAAGCGTTACCGCAAGTTGTTCCTCAACGAAGCGACGCTGGCCGGCAAACTTTCCCATCCCAACATCGTGGCGCTTTTCGATGCGGTGGTGGACGAAGCGTGTAGCTATATCGTGATGGAGTACGTTTCCGGCGACACGCTCAAGCACTTTTGCCATCCCGACAGCCTGCTGCCCATCGAAAAAATCGTCGCGGTGGTCTACAAGTGCTGCATGGCGCTGGATTTCGCCCATAAACACGGGGTCATTCATCGCGATATCAAGCCCGCCAACATCCTGCTCGCCGAGGGCGGCGACATCAAGATTACCGATTTCGGCCTGGCCCAGCTGTCCAGTTCCACCCAGACCCAACTGGCGGGGATGCTCGGTTCGCCGGCCTATATGTCGCCCGAGCAGATTCGCGAACAAACCCTTACCCCCCCGGCCGCCACCCATTCCCTGGGGGGGGGGAAGTACGAAATTCCGGCGGGGACACCGCCCCATGTGGGGCCCAGCAACGTTTT
>CAYVIN010000104.1:0-8643 GCA_964451375.1 uncultured Sulfuricella sp. | reverse complement strand
CGCAGCAGGTTGGCGACAAAGCCCTGACCACCAAGACCGACATCTATTCGCTGGGGGTGGTGATGTACGAATTGCTGGCGGGACGCCTGCCCCATGAGGCGACCAGCAGTTATTCGATGGTGATGAAAATCCTCAATGACGAGCCGAAGCCGGTGAGCACCTTCCGCAGCGATGTGTCCCCGCGCCTGGAAGCCATTGTGGCGCGCGCCATGAACAAGGATTTGGCGGCGCGTTATCCGAGTTGGTATGACTTCGCCCGCGATCTGGCCGACGAATTCATCCAGTTGGAGCGGCTGCGCGAGGATATCGGCGACAAGGAAAAATTCGCGGCGCTGCGTAATCTCGCCTTTTTCCAGGAATTTCGGGACGAACAGATTTGGGAAGTGGTGCGGGTCAGCGTGTGGGAGGTTTTCCCTTCCAAGCAGCAGGTGATCCTGGAAGGCGACATCGGCCAAGCGTTTTACATCATCGTCCACGGCAGCGCGCTGGTCACCAAGTCCGGGCGTCTGCTCAACACCCTCAAGACCGGCGACTGTTTCGGCGAAATGTCCTATATCAACCCGACACCGACGCGGCGCAGCGCCACCATCTCGGCCTCCAACCCGCTGACCCTGGTGAAAATCAAGGCCGACCTGCTTGACCAACTCTCCGATGGCTGCCAGTTGCGCTTTAACAAGATGTTCCTGCGCACCCTGGTGGAACGCCTCTCGCGCACCAACTCCATGCTCGCCGCCACCGGCCTGCCGCAGGAAGAAGCCGGTTAATCCTAAAAATCTCAGTTCAGAACCGCAAAGGCGCTAAGGCGCAAAGAAATCAAAAACATGCGGAATGTTCCACGCTCACCCGCTGGGTGAGCGATCCAAAGCGGGTAACCTTTTGTTTTGCCTTTGCGTCTTTGCGCCTTTGCGGTTCAAACTGCCTTTTCCAGGTTAATTCCACTTTGCCAGGTTATGCCAACATTCCCCTCGCCCATGGACATGGGCCATGGGTGAGGGTAAAAAGGTGGCAGCGCCGCGCGATGACTGTTCTACCGCCATCGCTACCCTCGCCTGGTCAAACAACCTCAAATCCAGGTGCTCTGGCGAGATGTTAGCAAACACTTACGCCGTCACGCCCGTCCCGCAAGGATATGCCTTGAGATCAGCCAGGGATGCGGCTCTCCGGGCGGTGGGTAATATCCCCGCCGGTTCGGGGTGTCGCGCTGCGGGTGGGGCTTTATTTCCCGACCAACCCGGCTTTCCATTCCTCGCCCTTGAGGAAGGCGGCCCAGGTTTTGCCGTCGTAGTCGAAAAGCAGCCCGCGATATTTGTCGCTGCCGTAGCTGTAATAGCCGGAGGCGATATCGCTGCCTTTGATTTCGCCGCTGTCCTGGAATTTCAGGCCGTCCACTTTGAGGAGCTTGAGGGTCGTGGTGTTAGGGCAGAGCCAATAGTCGGTTTTGCCGCAATCCTTCGATTCCAGGTCGAAGGCGAGGATGCCATCGGGGCGATAGGTGAAGGCTTTGTGGTCGTTTTCTGCGCTGCTGCGGGTTAATGAGTCCGTGCCATAGATACGTTTGTCGGCGAGTTTGGGGTTGGCGAAGTCGGCAATGTCGAAGAGTTGCACCAATACGCCTTTGGTCGAGCCGTTTTCGCTGGCGTCGCGACCGATGGAGAGCAGGCGTTGTTCGTCCACCGGGTGGAGGTAACTGGAATAGCCGGGGATCGACAATTCGCCGACCTTGCGCGGATTTTTCGGGTCGCTCAAGTCAAGGGTGTAGAGCGGGTCGGTGTTGCGGAAGGTGACGAGATAACCCTTGTTGCCGAGGAAGCGGGCGCTGCGGATGGTTTCGCCCGCCTTGCCGAGTCCGCCCAGCACACCGGCCTGGGCGAAGGCGTTTTTGCCGCCTTGCAGGGTGGCGACCTGATTGTCGGTGTTGCTGCGCCAGTCCTTGTCCCAGAAGCGCCGGGTGGTGGCGATGCGTAATACGCCCTGGTATTCGCCGAGGCTGAACTGGTTGAGCACGGTGCCATCGACGAAGGTGCTGCCGGTGTAGTCGAGTCCGCCGCTGACCGAAAACCGGTAGACCTTGCTGCGGGTTTCGTTGTCCGCCGCAATTTTCCAGCCGAAGTATCGCGGGTAGTCGGCGCTCACCAGGTAGAGGTTGTCGGTGGACATGTAGAGGGTGTCCATCTGCCCGGAGATGGCGACTTTGTCGATAAGTTTGCCGGTGGCGATGTCGAGGGCGAGCACCGAGACGGTGTTGCTGTTCTGGTCGAGTTTGGCGGGGGCGTAGAACTTCTCGGGGGTGAATAGCGCCTGGGTTGCGCCGGTGAGTTTGTCGGTGAGGTTGGGAACGAGTTTTTCCTGTTTGACGATGGGGTTGTCGTAGTCCGGCACCATGCACGAGGCGGAGATGTTGCTCGCCATTGAAGCTGGGTAGCAGTGGTAATAATCGGTCGGGTAATACGAGGAGGCCGGTACGCAAATCTTTTCGCCATCGCTGACGCAGGCGTTCTTCCTCTTGTAGTCCACGACCAGATAGGGGGCATAACGAACGACCAGATAGAGTTGTTGCGCAATCATGCGGCTTTCCACCAGCGAGCCGTCGAGCTTCAGCGAGGCGATTTTTTTGGCGTTGGCGGGATCGGCGACATCGAAAATATCTAGCGAGCTTTCGCGGTTCCAGGTGGAGTAACCGGAGTAACTCCAACCTCCCCGATAATCCATGCCGTCGCCATGCACCACCGCCAAACGGTCGCCGTCGAGGTACATCGCTTCAATGTTGAGGCAACCGCCCAGGGCGATTTCGCCGAGCGGTTTGGTGTTGCCGGCCAGCGCAGCGAAATCCGTGAACAATATGCGTTTGCTGCGATTGCTGGTGTAGAAAACGTGGCGTCCGTTGTGTTTGACGATGTCCGATTCGTCCACGCCGCTTTCCTGACGGTTGGTGCTGGTCGTGTTGGTGGTGCCGCTGCTGCTTGATGTCGGTGACGTAACGGCGACAGTCGGCGATGTCGTTGGTATCGTTGAGCTGGAAGTTGGCGTACTGACTGTCGGCGTCAGGGGAGAAGCGGAATACGATTTATTGGCGCACTCGCTGGCATCATAGGTGACGCGGGTAGTCACCGGCCCGCTGGTGGTGGTATAGCTGCGCGTGTCTATCGCCTGCTGGCGCAGGTAGTCAAGCATTTCCCCGCTGCTGGCGAAGGGCTGGAGCTGGCTGGTCAAATCACTGACATTGGCGCTGAGCGGCGTATCGCCGATCACCAGGAACCCCTGGCCGGGTTTGATTGCTTTCAAGACCGGCGCATTGGCGTAGCCGTAACGTTTTGCGGCGGCGTTGGGATAAGCGCTCCAGCCGTTGTTTTCCCAGGCCAGCACGGCGCGGTCGCCGAATATCCGTGGTGAAACGGTGGTCTCCACCGGCAGCGCAAGCGCACTCATGCCAGCTGGCAAGGTAATCGTATCGGCGCGCGCCAAGGCCCGTCCCTTGGGCATGTCGGGGATGGTCAGGGTTAGCGTGGTTTTCCCGGTGGCGTACACCGCCACGCCTTCGCCGCGCGCCATTTTCAGATTGTTCCACATGGCGTTGACGATCAATCCCTGGCGCAACACCGCCACATCGCTAATCATGGGGTTGGCCTTTTGCAATTCCTGGACGCTCATCTCACCGGGCAGGCCGATGAAATTCCAGCCCGGCTTGAGCGCGATATTCAGGGTATCCGCGAACGCGCCGCCCGCCGCCGCCATTACCCCCGCCAAAAGCATCATCCGATACGTTTGCTTGCCGAAATTCGCCATGATCAACCTCCTGATAGAGAGGAACTATCCTAGTCTTCTCAGATAGATAACACAACCTCGCGGATGTGACACAGGGCGCGGCGGGGATTCGGTTAAAATCGCGGCATGGATACTACCGACACTCAGGTTCTCGACCTGCTGATTCAATGGCGCGCTGCCGGGCAAAACGCCGCTCTCGTCACCGTGGTTCGTACCTGGGGCTCGTCGCCGCGTCCCGCCGGTGCGTGGGCGGCAATCCGCGAAGATGGCGTATTGGCAGGCTCGGTGTCCGGCGGCTGCGTCGAGGAAGATTTGATCGCACGGGTGCGCGGCGGGGAATTCGCCGGGGGATTGCCGCAAATCGTGCGTTACGGCGTCACCCGCGACGAAGCGGCGCGATTCGGCCTGCCCTGCGGCGGAACGCTGGAACTGGTGGTCGAACCCGCCCCCGATCCTGGCGATTTGGCAGTGCTGCGCGAACATATCGCGGCGGGCCGGATGACCGCCCGCACCCTGCATATGGCCAGCGGCAAGGTGATGCTGGAAAACGCCGCGAGCAGCGCAACCCTGGCCTGGGACGGCAACCTGCTCACCACCCTCCACGGCCCGGCGCTGCGCCTGCTGGTAATCGGCGCGGGGCAAATCGCCCGCTATCTCGCCGACATGGCGGCCCCGCTGGGGTATGCCGTGACGGTCTGCGACCCGCGCGAGGAAACCCGCGCCGCATGGCCCGCCGACAGCACGGCCACGCTGCTGAGCGATATGCCCGACGACGTGGTGCGCGCCATGTCGCCCGACTCGCGCACCGCCGTGGTAGCCCTCACCCACGACCCCAAACTCGACGACCTGGCGCTGCTCGAAGCCCTGCAATCCCCGGCTTTCTACGTCGGCGCGCTGGGTTCTCGGGCCAATGCCGCCAAGCGCCGCGAGCGCCTGCGCGATTTTTTCAATTTCAGCGACGCCCAACTCAACCGCCTGCGCGGCCCGGTGGGACTGACCATCGGCAGCCGCACCCCGCCGGAAATCGCGGTGGCGATTTTGGCGGAGATGATCAAGGTGAGGAATCTCGGTGAGCGGTAAAAATGCCCTTCCACCCTGCCCCGGCTTAAGGTTTGCTTAAGAGCCATGTGGCATAATCCCCCTCGCTAGAAAAACGGACGAAAAAAATGACAAACAGGTGGTACATCAGGATCGTCGGAATATTCCTTCTTTTAGGCGCCGGCGTGGCGAGCGCAGCATCTGCCTGCACACCCGCACAAGGCGGGACTCCGGCCGGACAGGTGCTGTTCGTGACCGGGCGTGCTGAGGCCCAATACGCAGGTCAATCACGAATTCTTGGCAAAAGCGACCTGGTATGCGCCGGCGAATCGCTGCTCACCGCCAAGGATGCTCTTCTGCAACTGCGCATGAGCGACGGCGGCGCCATTTTGCTGCGCGCCGACAGCCAGTTGACGCTGGAGGAATTTGTCTTCAAGGGCGTCGAAGATGGTAGCGAACGCAGCATCCTCGCATTGCTGAAGGGCGGTTTCCGCGCTATCACCGGCGCGATCGGCAAACTCAACAAAGGGGCGTACCGCATCCACACCCTCAATGCGACGGTGGGCATTCGGGGCACCGACCATGAAACCTACTTTGTTCCGGCGGCGTTGCCGGGACAACAGACGCTTGCCGAACCCGGCACGTATAACAAGGTGATTTCCGGGGCCACCGTATTGCAAACGGAAAACGGAAAACTGGCCATCGGCCCCAACCAGATCGGTTTTGCCGGAATGCGCGGCGCGCCACCGGTGCTGCTCGACACGCCACCGGCTATTTTCAATGACCCCACCGCAAGGGCCGCCCGCAATGCGCGCAACGGCGATGCCGAAAAATCCGAAAAATCCGAAAAATCCGAAAAATCCGAAAATTACGACCGGAAAGAAGCGGAAGAAAAGTCCGAAAAGTCCGCTAAACACGAGCTGCGCAATCACACAGACCGCCTTGAATCAAAAGGCCAACTGGAAAAAATCGACGACGAACACAAGGTGGGACATGCCGACACCGAAGTGGTATCCCCCATCAAGGTGGGCGACGACGAAGTCGAGTTGCATTCCGGCCTGAAAGGCATCTCCCCAGCCCCCCCCGCGAGTCTGTTGATTGGCGTGTATAACGGTGCGGGAACCCTGACGGCAGGCAGCGTGAAGGCCGGTGACGGCGGCGCGAACCTGCTGATCGGCGACAACCACGATCCGGCCTCCGCCTCCAACAACGCCACCCGATTCAATTACCTGGCCAACGACGCGAAGCTGATCCAGAGCGGGGTCGTTGATGAAGACGGCATCGATGCGCATTGGGGCATTTATGCCGGCGGTGTCTCCTTCGACCCGGCGGGCCGGGCCATCCCTGTCAGCTTTCACCATTTCGTATTTCTCGAACGCGGCGTCACACCGCTTGAAACCCTGACCGCAATGAGCGGCACAGCGAGCTTTTCCAGGGTGGACAGTTTTTCGCCGCCAACCAACGAACTGGGCGGCATGGGCGGCAGCGTCAAGGCCGATATCAGCATCAACCTCGGCCCCAACGCCGCAGTGACCGCCTACCATCTGGCCGTGAGCGACGCCCAGGCGCGCAACTGGAACGGATCTTTCAACGGCAATGTAGCCATTGCCGATTTCGCGCAACGCGGCGTACCGCTCTCGGTAACCTGTAACGGTGCATTCTGCGGCTCCGGCGTCGGCGCGGGCAGCGCGGTGGGCGCGCTGGCCGGCCCCGCCGCCAAAGCGCTGGTCACTTCCTACGGGATGGCCACCACCAGCGGCCAGCAAGTGGCCGGCGTCGCAGTCCTGTCGAGACCTTAAACATGAATATGCCTAAACCACTCTCCGCTCTCGCGCTGTGTCTCGTCCTGTCCGCCCCCCCAGCCGGCGCCGCCGATCTGGCTCAGGCGCAAAAACTCATCGCCGCCAATCAGGCGGCGCAAGCCTATGCCCTGCTCGAACCCCACGAATTCGCCGAAGCCGGAAAACCCGCCTTCGATTACCTGCTGGGACTGGCCGCGCTGAACAGCGGTCATCCCGACTTGGCCACCCTGATTTTCGAACGCGTCCTCACCGTTGATCCGCAATTCGCGGCGGCGCGCATCGACATGGGGCGGGCCTGGCTTGCCCTGGGCGACCGGGAACGCGCCCGCGCCGAATTCGCCAGAGCGGCGCAGCAACAGCCGCCCGCCGCCGCACAGGAAACCATCCGCAGCCATCTGGCCGCCATCGCACTGGCCGAAACCACGCCGGATATCCACGCCAGCGGCTATTTCGAAATTGGCGGCGGACGTGACAACAACGTCAACAACGCCACCGACCAAAGCCAGATCCTCGTGCCGGCGCTGGTTTCCTCACTGTTTACCCTCAACCCGGTGAACGTCAAAACCGCCGACAACTATCTAAGCATGGCAGCGGGCGGCGAAGTGCAACGTCCGCTTAACAGCGCGTGGTCGCTGTACGGCGGCGCCGACATACACAACCGCTTCGACCAGAATTACGGCAATTTCAACTACACCGCGCTGGACGGACGGGCTGGCGTAAACTATGCCGATGGCGCCGAGAAAATCCGCGCCGGCATGGTGTTTGGGCGGTTTTACCTGGCCGACAAAGACAACCGCGAATCCAGCGGCTTCAACGGCGAATGGCGGCACGCTCTGGACAGCGCCAATCAGGCCGTACTCTTCAGCCAATACGTGCGCTACCGTTATCCCGATCCGCTGCTGCGCACCGGCAATTTCAACCAGACCATCGGTGGCGGCGGCTGGGTGCATGTCAGCGCCGACGGTCGCGCCGCGCTGTTCGCCAACGTCTACGCGGGCATTGAACGCGACACCGACCTGCGCGCCGACGGCGGCAAACGTCTGAAAGGCCTGCGTGTCTCCGGCCAAACCGCACTCACCGACCAACTTGACTTGTACGCCGCCGGCGGCATCCAACGCGGCGAATATGACCGGGCCAACAGTGCATTCCAGATATTCCGCGAAGACACCCAACGCGACTTCAGTCTTGGCCTGGCGTACCGCCTCGACACCGACTGGACATTGCGCCCGCAAATCAGCCTGATCGAAAACCGCTCCAACATCACAGTCAACCGCTACGACCGCCTGGATATATCGGCGACGCTGCGCCGCGACTTCAAATAAATTCGCCCCACAAGTTATCCAGAACACGGGAAAACAGGCATGGAGTGCGCAGCGCCCCCCCTACCACTCAGCGCCATCCTCCTCGCCGCCGGTCGGTCTTCGCGTTTCGGCGGCGACAAATTGCTGCATCAACTGCCGGATGGCAGCGCGGTTGCGCTAGCCAGCGCGCTGTGTCTGAAAGCCGCAGTGGAAGACCTGCTGGTGGTAGTGCGCCCGGATCACGCGGCGCTGATCGCGTTGCTGAACGCCCATCACATCAAAACCTTGCCTTGCCCCAACGCCGCACAGGGGATGGGGGCCAGCCTCGCCTGCGGCGTGGCAGCCAGCCGTGATGCTGCGGGCTGGCTGGTAGCGCTCGCCGACATGCCGTTCATCGATCCCGCCACGGTGCGCGCGGTGGCCGATGCGCTACGCAACGGCGCGAGCGTCGCCGCCCCCAGCCTCGACGGGCAGCGCAACGGCCATCCGGTAGGTTTTTCCGCCGCTTGGCGGGATGACCTGCTCAAACTCGACGGCGATCAAGGCGCACGTTCGCTGATTGCCGCGCGGCGTGGAGAAATGACGCTGATCCGCTGTAACGATCCGGGGATTTTTCGCGACATTGATTTTCCGGCGGATGCGTTGTAGCTGACCGCGTCTAACGTGAAACTCGCGTAGCGAGCCATTGAGGTCGGTTGTCAATAATGGACACCAACGGGTTCATGCTGCCAATCTTTTTT
>CAYVIN010000103.1:0-14127 GCA_964451375.1 uncultured Sulfuricella sp. | reverse complement strand
CGCCGGAACGCATCAGGGAAAGCTCGACCTGATCCTGAATATCCTCGATGTGGAATGTCCCGCCGTTCGGCTGGCGGCGCAGCAACGCCCCCACCACCGCCTCGGTCAGCCCCGTCACCATTTCACGCACCCGCGCCGACGCCGCGCCCTGTCCGCCATTCACCGCGATAAAGGCCTTGGTCATGGCGATGGAAATTTTGGCCGGTTCGAAGCTGACCACGCTGCCGTTGCGGCGGATCACCTTGTATTGGGAATAGAGATTGTCGCGGGCGGGCTGGGCTTCGCCATACGCGAAAGCGGAGCCGGGAACGGGCGAGGGCGAAACGGTGTCGGCGGTAACTTGCATCAGGGGTATTCCTCCTAGTAATTACGGGGTGTTCAGTCAGTCCGGCGGGGTTTTATCCACAGGATATCCATAGGGATATCCACAACATGTTGTGTTTTGCGGAGCAGAATTCCACTAATTCTAGTTGCCCGCCCGATAAAAGGCAACTGGAACTTAATGACGTTGTCGTATTTTGGATGTTCGTTCAGGGCGTAATGGTCGGGGTCTGCTAATATGATCATGAACGGGAAAGTTCCAGCGTAGTCCTCCAGCCCGGCCAACCATAAGGAATCGGCCATGTCACACTCCGGCAGCACACCCAGGCAATATTCCGGCAATGCCAAACTGGTAGCAGTGCTGTACCTGCTTTTTGCCGGGCTATGGATATTCGCCTCCGACCGGCTACTCAATCTCGCGCTCGACGACCCCGAGCTTCTCCTCAAAATCAGCATGGGCAAGGGTTTCGCCTTTGTCCTGATTACCACGCTATTGCTCTACCTGCTCCTGAGAAACTGGGAAGCCGCAGCATCCGCCCCCCCTCTCCCACTGCCCGCCGCGCCGCACCTGCGCAATCTGCTGGCCCTGTTCGTCGGCCTCGTTCTGATCGTCCCGCTGATTGCTTTTTCCATCGTGCGTCTGCACGGCCCGCAAATGCGCGAAACTGCATTCAACGATTTGCGCGCCATAGCCAACCTGAAAGTCGGACAAATCCAATCCTGGTTGCAGGAGCGCCACAACGACGCGGAGATGTTGTCGGGTTCGGAAGGCTTCACGGATCACGCCGAACTATTGGTCAAAAGGAACGATCCACGCGCCCGTTCCTACGTGGAAAAGCGCCTGAAGTTGCTGATCAAAACCTGGGGATTCGATTCCGCGCTATTGCTCGACCGCGACGGGAAGGTAGTGCTGTCGGTCGGGGAGCACGGCGCAATCCCCCAGCAGGTCAAACAGGCGCTACTCCCCGCCGCGCTGGCTGAGAACCAGGTGCAGCGCAGCGAGTTGTACCGCGATGAACAGGGGCGCATCCATCTCGATTTCATCGCGCCGCTGAATGGCGGCGACCTGGCGCGGCAACCGGTTGCTGCTGTGGTATTACATGCGCCGGTCGAGCCGTTCCTGTTCCGGCACATCCAGTCCTGGCCAACCCCCAGCCCCAGTGCGGAAAGCCTACTGGTGCGGCGCGACGGCGATAACGCGCTGTTCCTCAATGAATTGCGCCACCGTAAGGGAGCGGTGCTGACCTTTCGAATTCCCCTGACCGATCCGACCACTCCGGCGGTGGCGGCCATCCTTGACAACCAGCCACACGTGATGGAAGGCGTGGATTATCGCGGGGTGGCGGTCTTTTCCGCCTACCAGCCGGTGCCTGGCACTCCCTGGCGCCTGGTCGCCAAAATCGACCGCGACGAAGTGCTCGCGCCGCTCGCCAATCTGACATTCTGGGTAAGTCTGTTGGCTTTCGCGGCAATCAGCGCGGTATCGGCGGCGATTCTGCTGCTGTGGCGTCAGGCGCTGCGCGCCCACAGTCTGGAATTACAAATCCAGGCAAGTGTCATCCAGCAACAGAGCGAGGCGAAATACCGGCGTTTACACGAAAGCATGAGAGACGCTTTTGCGATGGTGGATATGAATGGCCGGCTGATTGATTTCAACCGCGCTTATCAGGAACTGCTCGGGTATTCGGACGCTGAACTACGGCAACTTACCTATCTCGATCTGACCCCGGCAGAATGGCGCGACGAGGAAATGCGGATAATCCGCGAACAAGTCATCCCGCTGGGTCAGTCGCAGGTTTTCGAGAAGGAATATCAGCGCAAGGACGGCTCGGTTTTCCCGGTGGAACTAAAAGCCTTCCTGATTTGCAGTGAAGACGGCCTTCCCGAAGCCATGTGGGCCATTGTGCGCGACATCACCGAACGCAAACGTGACGAACAGGCGTTACTGGAAAGCGAGCGGCGCTTCCGTCAGCTGTTTCAGTCCATGCTGAACGGCTTTGCGCTTCACGAAATCATTTGCGACGGCGACGGCAAACCCGTCGATTACCGCTTTCTCGAAGTTAATCCGGCCTTTGAAAACCTCACCGGTCTGAAGGCGGAAAACCTGATCGGGAAAACCGTCCTGGAAGTGCTGCCGAACAATGAGCCGCTATGGGTGGAGCGTTACGGCAAGGTGGCGCTAAGCGGGGAAGCCGCGCATTTCGAGGAATTCAGCCGGGAAATCGGCAAATATTTCGAAGTCACCGTTTATTCGCCGCAGCCGGGCCGTTTTGCGGTGATTTTCTCCGACGTGACCGAGCGCAAATCCGCCGAAGCGGCAATCCGCCAGTTGAACGCCGACCTGGAAAAAAAGGTTGATCAACGCACGGCGCAACTCAAGTCGGCTGTCAGCGAACTGGAAACCTTCGCCTATTCGGTGTCGCACGATCTGAAAGCGCCGTTACGCGGCATCGACGGGTACAGCCGTCTGCTCCAGGAAGACCACGCCAGCCGCCTCAACGAGGAAGGACGCACCTTCATCGCCAACATCCGCACCGGCGCGCAGCAGATGAACCAGTTGATCGAGGATTTGCTGGCGTATTCGCGTCTGGAGCGGCGCACCCTGCAAAACGTGCGGATTTCTCCGGCGCAGGTGGCCAAGGCTATAGCCGGGGAATTTGCCGGCGAACTGGAAAGCCGCGCCGTGGAGTTACATCTGGATATCCCGCCTGACCTGGAAGTTCGCGCCGATGTCGAAAGCCTGGCGACCATCTTGCGCAACCTGCTCGATAACGCCATCAAATTCAGCCGCAACACGCCCCATCCGCTGATTGAAGCCGGGGTGCGCGAAGATGCGGAAAGCGCCGTATTATGGGTGCGTGACAACGGCATCGGTTTCGACATGCGTTTTCATGACCGGATTTTCGACATCTTCCAGCGCCTGCAACGCGCCGAGGAATATCCGGGCACCGGCATCGGCCTGGCTATCGTGCGCAAGGCCGCGCAACGCATGGGTGGCCGAGCCTGGGCGGAAAGTGCGCCGGGCCGGGGTGCGACCTTTTTTGTGGAGTTGCCAAAATGAAAATTGAAGGATTGTGCCAACCCATCCTGCTGGTGGAAGACAACCCGGTAGACCTCGACCTGACTCTGCGCGCCTTTGCCCGCCACAAGTTGACCAACCCGCTAAACGTGGCGCGCGACGGTGAAGAGGCGCTCGCCTGGTTGCCTCGCTGGGAGGCTGGCGAGCCTCACCCGCTGGTAATCCTGCTGGATCTCAAATTACCCAAGGTGGACGGTCTGGAAGTATTGCGACAGATCAAGGAACATCCCACCCTGAACGTCATTCCGGTGGTTGTCCTGACTTCCTCCGGCGAGGAGCGCGACATGCAGGCCGCGTACCGGCTGGGCGTCAATTCCTACATCGTGAAACCGGTGGATTTCGAGAAATTTCTCGAAGTCGCCGCCCATATCGAGCTGTATTGGGCAATGCTGAACAAGTCGCCCTGCACCTGATTAACGCGGGCTGACGTAATATGCAAATAACGATTCAGGATGCAGCGTTTTGCACCTTCCCCCTGACCGGGATAACCTATGTACACATTTTTGTTCCAATACCTTACGCCTCTGTAGTCAGGTATTCTCGAACGCCAACATCCCTCTCCCCCGCCCCTCTCCCACATCCGTGGGCGAGGGGAGAAAAGCGGGATTCGCCACACAACCTGGCGTAGGGACGCTCCCCTCTCCCATGGACATGGGAGAGGGGCTGGGGGAGAGGGGAGTTTGATGATGCGCCATCGATTATGCTTTGCAGAGGGAAGTGATTGGTGTAGTGGCGCTCAACGTTATTCTGAGCAGTTACAAAAACAACAACGTTGACGGGACACCGTCACGTTTTCCCCCTCGTTGGGGGTGCAGTGGAAAACACGCCGGTTTGAGCGGTTTTCCCATCCTGCCCCCAATCCCGGCCCACATCCTGTTTTGTGTGGAATGGTTGTGGCGGCCCCCTCAACCCGCTTTTGAACAGTAACCCATACGATCATGAAAATTCTCTACGTCGAAGACAATCCCGCCGATGCCGAGCTGGCGCAACGCTTTCTGACGGCCTCGCCGTTCCACCACCAGGTTGAAATCGCGGCGACTCTCGCGGCTGCCTACGAACGCCTCGATCCACCCGACGATCTGGAACTGATTCTGACCGATTTGTCCTTGCCCGACGGGAGCGGCCTGGAATTGCTCGCCGTCATCCGCGAACGCAAGCTGCCGCTGGCCGTGGCGATTCTCACCGGTTCAGGCGACCACGACGCGGCTGCCGAGGCGTTACGCAACGGGGCCGACGACTACATCGTAAAACGCCACGATTATCTTCATACCCTGCCCCGCCATCTCGAATCGGTGATGCTGCGTTTTCGCGAGGAGGCGGTGCGCAAATCCCTGCCGATCCGGGTGCTTTACGCCGAACACAACGCCTTCGACATCGACCTGACCCGCCAGCACCTGGCGCGTTACGCCCCGCATATCCGCATCGACACCGTGTTGGATTCGGACAAGGTTCTGGATCGTCTGCTTGACCCCGAACAGGCCCGCACGGTCTGCGATGTGTTGCTGCTGGATTTCAACCTGCCCGGCTTCAACGCCATCGAAATCGCCAAGATTCTCCATCACCACCGCAACATCGACGTACCCATCGTGATGGTTACCGGGCAGGGTAACGAGGATATCGCCATGCAGGCGATGCGCCTGGGGTTCTACGGCTATCAGATCAAGCAGCCGGGTTATCTGTACCAGTTGCCGGCGGTGCTGGAAGGTGCGTTCTACCGCTCGCGCCTGGCCCGCGAACACGCCGCACTCAAGGAAAGCCGCCGCCAGTTCATGGAATTGGTGACACGTATTCCGGTGGGGGTATATCGCTTGCGTTTGCTGAATGGCGGGGCAATGGCCTTCGACTACGCCAGCCCGCATTTTCGCGAAATTTTCGGCTTGCCGGCGAATTCCCGGCTGGCCGAAATCGGCGCGGCTTTTGCCCAGGCGCTGCCCGACGATTTGCCGGAACTGATGCGGCTATTGGACGACACCCGCGAGAACCTCGCCCCGTTATTGTGGGAAGGACGCTTCCGCGTCGGCGCGGAAACGCGCTGGTTGCTCATCGAAGCCAGTCCCGCCGAAAAGGTCAATGGAGAAATCATCCAGAACGGCATCGTCATGGACATCACGGCGCGCCGCCGGGCGGAAGAAAAACTCCGCCAGGCGGCCACGGTTTTCGAGACCACCCGCGACGGGATCGCCATTACCGACCCGCAAGTCAACATCGTCGCGGTCAACCGCGCCTTCACCACCACCACCGGCTACAGCGAGGCCGAAGTGCTGGGCCGCAATCCCAGCGTCCTCAAGTCGGAACGCCACGAGCCGGTCTTTTATCGAGACCTGTGGACCACCCTGAAAGAACACGACTTCTGGCAGGGAGAAATCTGGAACCGCCGCAAAAACGGCGAAATTTACCCGGAATGGCTGACCATCAGCACAATGCGCGATGAGCGGGGCGAAGTTTGCCACTATATCGGCGTCTTCACCGATATCAGCCAGTTGCGCCGCACCGAGGAAGACCTGGAGCGGCTCGCCCACTACGATCCGCTATCCGGCCTGCCCAATCGCCTGCTCTTCCACACCCTGCTCGACCACGCCATCGAGAGAACGGCGCGCCACAAGGACAAACTCGCGGTGCTACTGATCGATCTCGACCATTTCAAGAACATCAACGACAGCCTCGGCCACCCCGCCGGCGACGAATTGCTGCGCAAGGTGGCGGAGCGCATCCAGCAGCGCCTGCGCGGCGAAGACACCATGGCGCGGCTGGGCGGCGACGAATTTGCGGTGCTTATCGAAGCGGTAACCGATACCCAGCAGGTCGCCGTGCTGGCGCGCGATATTCTCACCGCATTGTCCCTGCCGTTCCTGATGAATAGCAGCCATCAGGTTTACGCAGGCGGCAGCATCGGCATCGGCCTATACCCCGATGATGCAAAATCCGCCACCGACCTGATCCGCAATGTCGAAACCGCCATGTATCAGGCCAAGGAAAACGGGCGCAACCAGTTTTCCTTCTACACCAGCGACATGAATACCGATGCGCTGGCCCGCCTTGATCTGGAAGCCGCGTTGCGCGGCGCGGTGGAACGCGATGAACTGGTGCTGCATTTCCAGCCCAAGGTCGATTTGCGCAGCGGCGCAGTTTCTGGGGCGGAAGCGCTGGTGCGCTGGCAACGTCAGGGACACGGACTGATTTCGCCGCTGCAGTTCATTCCGCTGGCGGAAAAATCCGACCTCATCATCGCCATCGGCAACTGGGTGATCCTGGAAGCCTGCCGGCAAATCCGCGCCTGGCGCGATGCCGGGATTCCCAACGTCAAAATCGCCGTCAACGTCTCGGCGCGCCAGTTCCGCTCCCCGGAACTGGAACAGGTCATCGAACAAGCCCTCGCCAAATACCGCCTGAAACCCGAATACCTGGAACTGGAACTCACCGAAAGCATGTTGATGGAGCGCCCCGACGAAACCGTCCAGCGCCTGCAACGCCTCAAACAGATCGGCATCAAGCTGTCCCTCGACGATTTCGGCACCGGCTACTCCAGCCTCGCCTACCTGAGCCGTTTTCCCATCGACACCCTGAAAATCGACCAGTCTTTCGTGAAAGACATCCTCACCGAAAAAACCGCCGCCACCATCGCCACCTCGATCATCGGCCTCGCCCACCGCATGGAACTCGACGTGGTCGCGGAAGGCGTGGAAACCCTGGGCCAATTGGACTATTTGCGCACCCACCGCTGCGACGTGATGCAGGGCTATTACTTCAGCAAACCGGTGCCCGCCGAAGCGTTCGCGCAATTGCTGACCGACGGCACGAACCTGGATACGCCGGCGGGTGAAGTGGGTTAAGCAGCGGCAAATAGATCAATTGTGATATATTGAATAAGGTATGAACGGGAACGAAATCATTGCCAAATTGAAAGCCGCCGGGTGGTGCCTGGATCGCATCCACGGCAGCCACCATATTCTGGTCAAAGATGGTGTGGCCGTTCCCGTGCCAGTACATGGCAAACGTGACATCAGCGCGGGGGTACTTGCCGCCATTCAACGCCAGACGGGAGTCAGACTGAAATGAACATCCATTTCCCAGCCTTGATCGAAGCACAGGAACCTGCTGGATACCTGGTGCGGTTCGTCGATCTCGACGACACCTTTACCGAAGGGGAAACACTCGACGAAGCGCTCTTCAACGCTGCCGAAGTACTCTCCGCCATGCTTTCGTGGCGTCTCGACAACGACAAGCCCATCCCTGCGCCCAGCGAAGGTATTGCCGACGCCCACTACATATCCCCCGACGCCAAAGTCCAATCCGCGCTGCTGGTGCGCCGGGCGCGCGGCGACCGCTCGCTGGCCGACGTGGCGCGCGCCCTGGAAACCTCCTGGCCCGCCGCCAAACGCCTCGAAGACCCGCACCACTGGCCGAGTTTGAAGCAACTTGAAAAGGCCGCTGCGGCGCTCGGCAAACGCCTGATTCTGTCCTTCGAATAGGCGCTTAACCAGCGGCGCGGTTATAATGCGGCCTTTTCGCCATTCTCTTCGGCCACCATGAAAAAAACCGCCATCCTGCTTATTTCCTGCCCCGACCAGAAAGGTCTGGTCGCAACAATCGCCAACTTTCTGTACCAGCACAACGCCAACATCCTGCACGCCGACCAGCACCAGGATAGCGAGCTGAATCTCTTCCTGATGCGGGTGGAGTGGGATCTCGACGGTTTCGAGCTGGACATCGAGGAATTCGACCGGTTTTTCGCCCCCATTGCCGAAAAATTCCAGATGACCTGGAAACTCGCCCAATCCGGTCACCGTCCGCGCATGGCGATATTCGTGTCGCGTTACGACCATTGCCTGGCCGACCTGCTGTACCGCCATCAAAGCGGCGAACTGGCCTGCGACATTCCCCTGATCCTCAGCAACCACACCGATACCCAGTGGCTGGCGGAAGCCTACAAGATTCCCTTCCAGCACATCCCGGTGGAAAAGGACAGCAAACTGGAGGCGGAAAAGGATCAACTCGCGATTCTGCGTCACCACCATGTCGATCTGATCGTTCTGGCGCGTTACATGCAGGTGTTGTCGGCGGACTTCATCAAGCATTATCCGAACCGCATCATCAACATCCACCATTCCTTCCTCCCCGCGTTCCATGGCGCGAAGCCCTACCATCGGGCCTTCGAGCGCGGCGTCAAGCTGATCGGCGCAACCAGCCACTACGTCACGGAAATCCTCGACGACGGCCCGATCATCGAGCAGGACGTGAACCGCATTTCGCACCGCGACGAACTCGACAACCTCATCCAGAAAGGCCGCGACCTGGAGAAAATGGTGTTGTCGCGCGCCGTGCGCTGGCACATCGAAAGCCGCATCCTGCTGTACGCCAACAAGACGGTGATTTTCGACTGAGCGTTATGCCGGATTTCACCTTGGGCTGCCCTCATCCCCGGCCCTTCTCCCCAGGGGAGAAGGGAGAAAAGCCCCTCTCCCTCGGGCTACCGTATGCACACATCTTCCAACTTACTGATTTTTAATCCGTTCGTCCTGAGCTTGTCGAAGGATGAACGGATTAAAAATCCAAGTCAAATCAAGCCATTCATGCTTCGACAAGCTCAGCACGAACGGCTTGATTTGACTTGTGTGCATACGCTAGCCCTCGGGGAGAGGGGTTGGGGTGAGGGCCGCTGAGGATCAACGGCGATGCGCATCCTGGTCATCGAAGACAACCGCGACATCGCCGCCAATCTTTTCGACTTTCTCGAAGCCAAGCAACACATTATCGATCTCGCCGAGGATGGCCCCGGCGGGCTGCACCTGGCGACCACCAACACCTACGACGCCATCGTCCTCGACGTGATGTTGCCCGGCTTCGACGGGTTCACCCTGTGCCGGCGGCTGCGCCAGGAAGCCCATCTCGCCACGCCGGTATTGATGCTCACCGCGCGCGACTCGCTGGACGACAAGATCGCCGGGCTGGAAAGCGGGGCCGACGATTACGTGGTCAAACCCTTTGCGCTACGCGAGGCGGAAACCCGCTTGCGCAGCCTGGCGCGGCGCGCCCAGGGCGCTTTCGGCCCAGCCCTGCTGACCTTGGGTGATCTGAGCTTCGACACCGGCACTTTCGAGGTTCGCCGCAGTACACGCCGCCTGGAACTCCCGCCGATACCCCTGAAGCTCCTCGAAACCCTGCTGCGCGCCGCACCGCGCGTGGCGCCGCGCGCCGAACTGGAACAGGCGGTGTGGGGCGACAACCCGCCGGACAGCGACGCCCTGCGCGCCCATATGCACATCCTCCGCGCAACCCTGGACGGCCCCGGCGAGACGCCGCTGCTCCACACCCTGCGCGGTATCGGTTACCGGCTCGCCGTCTCCGATGGAAATCCGGCGTAGCCTGCGCTTTCGCGTTGCCGCCGCCTTCGCATTGTTCGGCGGTGCGGTGGCGCTGGCGCTCGCCGCGCTGATCTTCTTCACCGCCCACAATCTCAATCAACGCCTCATCGACGAGTCCCTGCAAGCCGAGCTGGAAGACTATATGGCGCGGCGCGCCCGCAATCCTTTGTCGCTGCCGCCCGCCACCGCATCGGTGCGCGGTTTCGTCGCCACCCCGCCCGACGCTGGGGGCGATGTCCCGGCAGAACTGGCCGCCCTCACGCCCGGCAGCCACGAAATCGCCTTCGATGGCCTGAACTGGCACGCCACCGTCGCCGACCGCGCCGGCAGCCGCTATTACATGTTATTCAACGAAGCGCGCCAGCAGAACCGCGAACGGCGCTTCCTGGTGGTGCTGGGGGTGGGCGTACTGGTGATGATCCTGTTTTCAGCCATCGGCGGCTGGTGGCTGGCAGGGCGCGTCACCTCGCCGGTGACTGCGCTGGCGCGGCGCGTTGGGAGGGCCTCGGCGGGCGGGGAAAAGCTGGTGCTGGACAATACGCGCGACGATGAAGTGGGCGCGCTGGCCGCCGCATTCGAGCGCTATGCGACCCGTCTCAACGCTTTCATCGAGCGCGAGCAGGCCTTCACCGCCGACGTGAGTCACGAATTACGCACCCCGCTGGCGGTGATCCAGGGCGCGGCGGAAGTCTTGCAGGCCGACGACACCTTGAGCGCTTGGCAACGCGAGCGCCTCGACCGCATCGAACGCGCCGCGCTGGAAACCAGCGCCCTGATCGCCGCCCTGCTGGCCCTGGCGCGCGAGGATGCCGGCGCCGAGGCGCGCGCCGGCTGCGAGGTGGCCGCAGTCGCCCGCGCCGCACTCGACAAACACCGCTATCTGCTGCGCGGCAAAGCCACCCAGGCCAACCTGGAAGTCCATGCCGAGCCAACCCTGGCGGCGGAACGGGTGCTGCTCGCGGTGGTGGTCGATAACCTGGTGCGCAACGCCCTGTCCTTCACCGAATCCGGCGCAGTCACGGTGCGCGTGGAAAGCAACCGGCTGGTGGTCGCCGACACCGGCCAGGGCATAGGCAACGAAGACCTCGGGCGCATCTTCCAGCGCCATTACAAGGGCGCGGCGAGCCAGGGCTCAGGCATCGGCCTGTCGCTGGTCAAACGCATCTGCGACCGCTACGGCTGGGAAATCGCGATTGAAAGCCGCGAAGGCGAAGGCACGGTGGCGGAACTGGTGTTTGCGGATGCCGGGACGGGGCAGGCAGCCTGAAGCCTTTGTGTGCGAGCGTCTACCGTATGCACACATCTTCCAACCCGTTGAGCATACGGTAGCTGGGAGCGCCGGCGTCTCGCCGGCCTGCCGGCAGGATGCCGGCGCTCCCGCGCATATGCTCGACGCCGATTTGGATGAGCCTTATGGGGTGACCACCAGCAGCCTGAACGAGCAGGTCAAGCGTGACGGCGACCAGTTTCCCCCGAATTTCATGTTCCAACTGCCCCATAAGGAAAAGGCGAAGGTTATCGCCATTTGCGCCAACCTTCGCCGTAAACTTCACGCATTTCATTTCACCCTCGAACTATCTGAGATCACATCGTGTGATCTCAAATCTCTCGATGAGGGCAGCCGGATATCAGTTGTTCCCCTTGCCCGCGCACTCATTGAATATCCGCGCCGTACAGGTTGCGCAAATGGCGTCATCCAGTTGCGACGTCAACGCGCGCAGCGCTTCGGATTTGGCCGTGAAGAGTTTGCCGCCGTTGCGGAAAAATCCCACCTTGGCGAGGGTGTCCAGCACCGCCGGTTTCGCCCCGTACAAATACAGCCCGCCGCCCTGCCCAACCCGCCGCTCGGCCTCGCGGGTGAGCATATCGGCCCCCGCCGTATCGACAAAATTGACGCCCTGCGCGAGCAGCAGCACCCGTTTTTGCGTCGGCGCCCGTTCATCGACGTTGAGCAATTCGCCCTGGACATGGTTCACCGCGCCGAAAAACACCGAGCCGTTGATGCGCAGCATCTTGAGCTGCGGGCATTCCATCATGCCGGGGCGCAATGCCGTCGATTTGCGCGAAGGATGATCGGGATCGGGTGCCACCGCCTCGACTTCCGGCTTGGAGGTGCGGTTCAGATAAAGCATCAGCGACAGGATCACGCCCACGTAAATCGCGAACTCCAGCTCGACGAACAGCGTGGCGAGCAGGGTGACGATCAGCACCACGCTTTCCTGGCGGCTGGTACGCAGGATTTCGCCGATATGGTGGAAATCGATCAACCCCCACGCGACCAGGAACAAAATTCCCGCCATCGCCGGTATCGGCAGGTAAGCGGCAAGCGGCGCGACCAGCAACAGAATCAGCGCCAGCGAAATCGAGGCGAACACCGAAGCCAGCGGGGTTTTCGCCCCGGCGGCATGGTTCAGGCCGCTACGGTTGAAGGAGCCGCTCGACGGATAGCCGGAAAAGAAGCTGCCGATCAGATTGGATAAGCCCTGCCCGATGAATTCCTGGTTGCCGTCGATACGCTGCTGGGTTTTCACCGCGATGGCCCGCGAAATCGACACCGCTTCGGTGAGCGCCAGCATGGTAATCGCCAGCGCGCTGGATATCGTGTGTTTAAGCGCATCCAGCGACAAATCGGGCATCGACAACGGCGGCAAATGGCTGGGCAACGCGCCCACGGTGCGGATGCCGGTCGGCCCGCCGGTCAGCAGGTGTTCGAGCGCCAGCGCGAAGAAACTCCCCGCCAGCATTGCCGCGATCATGTAGGGGAAGCGCGGCAAAAACTTCTTCACCAAAATTCCCACGGCCAGCGTCAACGCGCCGGTCGCCGTCACATACGGGTTGATGGAGCCGATCTGGCTGGCGAAATGGGTGAGGATTTCATGGAAATGCGCGCCGCGCGGGATGTCAATGCCGAAGAAATTCTTCAACTGGCTGGCCGCAATCAGCACCGCCGCGCCCGCCGTAAAGCCGATTACCACCGAATGCGAGATGAAATTCACCAGCGCCCCCATCCGCGCCAGCCCCATCGCCAACTGGAAAAATCCGGTGAGGAAGGTCAGCGTCAGCGCAAGTTGCACATATTGGGCGCTGCCCGGCTCGGCCAACGGGGAGAGCGCCGAAAACACCACGATGGAAATCGCCGTGGTCGGCCCGGAAACCAGGTGCCAGCTCGACCCGAACAACGCCCCGATAATCGCCGGCACCATCGCCGCATACAGGCCATATTCCGGCGGCAGACCGGCGATGGTGGCAAACGCCACGCCCTGCGGCAACACAATAATCGCCCCGGTCAGCCCGGCAATCAGGTCATCCTTGGCGGTGCCGCGATTCACCATCGGCCACCACTTGAGGAACGGCAGCATCCGGTACAACCACAACGGGCAAACAAAAGTCGAGGGGGCATTGGCAAGCGTCGTCATGTCCATCCCCCTCAAAAACTCGGCACGAGCGCGCGCACCATCCGCCCGGCGCTGCGCACCAGACTTTCGCGCGTCTCGAAGGCCAGCACATCGAAAGGCAGCGCCGCCCGGCTTTCCAGCCAGCCCGCCTCCTCACCCAGCAAGCCCAGCGTCGCATCCGCCCCGACAATCACCAGGTCGGCACGCCACGAACTCGCCATATCGATCAGCGTCTTGCGCGCTTCCCCCGCCGCCACCAGCACCTCCAGCGGCCCCGCGCCGATTTCCGCCAGCAACCCGTTCAACTGCTCACCGACCAGCTTCACCGTCTCGCGCTTGAACTCCGCCGGCGTCAAAATCGGATATTGCCCCGACTCGAAGCCCGGCTGGTAATCCACCACGCCGGCCACCGCCAGTTGTGCATCGATCCCCCGCGCAAAACGCAACGCGCGGCGCAGCACTTCCTTGCGCCGACCCGACTGGTCAACCGCACAAATCACCCGACGATAAGCAGACATGAATTTCTCCCGACAATAACAAACATGCGGGAGATGTTAGCGGGGGCGATGTCAAGGGAAGGTTAAGGCGGGTTCGGGAAGAGCTCGCTGGCGCAAAGCCCTCGTTGACTGGGCTGCAGGAGCAGTTGTAGCCCGTATATGGACTCCTCCCATTTTGCAAGTGTCACGAGGTACTGAGATCAAGGTGCGGCTGCGAACGTATATCCGGCCTGTTGGTGAGCTTCGATGCTCTGGCCATGATGGATTTTCCGCGCGCTTCTTCCTCATCGGATGCTCGGCCTTAACGGCCTCCGGGCTACTCAGGATGTTGAAGCGCCGGTCCGACCTGTTTTCCCATCACTTCGTGTCACCAGCAACCGCTGGGAGATTTCCTCCTTTTGTTGGTTTGCCAATACCAGCAGGATTACCCTGCCGATTCTTCTTAAACCGCTTGGGCGGCCAGTTCCGGCGCA
>CAYVIN010000102.1:0-14225 GCA_964451375.1 uncultured Sulfuricella sp. | reverse complement strand
CGAGCAGACTGTGTCTTGGCGATTTTCACGGGGGAAGTCCGACAGGCTGCTAGGCTCTGTTGACGTATTGCCGCCCCTCAACGCAACCACAGCATAGCAGCGGCGAACGACAGCATTCCCATGAAATTGAGCGCAGTTTTTTCATATCGTGTGGCGATACGCCGAAAATATTTCAGTTTTCCAAACATACATTCGATGAGATGTCGCTCGCGATATTGCCTGAAATCGCATTCCCTTGGCGTTTTGCGGTTGGCTTTTGATGGGATTACAGGTTTTGTGTCGTGGCCTTCGAGCCAGTCAGAAAACTCATCCGAATCGTACGCTTTGTCCGCCAGACACGCTTGAGCGGATATCCCTTGCATCAACGGTATTGCCTGCTTGACATCGGCTTCCTGACCACCTGTCAGAATAAACTTGAGCGGCATGCCCAGGGCGTCCGCCACTGCGTGAATCTTGCAACCGAAGCCACCCCGTGACCGTCCGAGCGCCTCATGCCCCTCAAAGCTGTTTGCCGCCCCCGCAGCACAGGCATGTGCGCGTACCACCGTGCTGTCAATCAACGCCTCTTGCAAGTCCGCAGATTTCGCAAGTTCCTCGTGGATTTTGCTCCAGACGCCAAACTCCGACCAGCGAGAATAGCGTTTGAATACGCTGTTCCAGTTCCCACGTTCCGGTGGCAACGCTCGCCACTGCCCCCCAACACGCAATACCCAGAGCACCGCCTCCACAAACCGCCGGCATCGGAACCCCATCCCTATGCGTATTCCCTTGACCATGTTGAGCACAGGAAGGATTCGCTCCCACTCATCGTCCGTCAAGGTCGTCCTGCCCGTATTCCCGCTCGCGTCCAACCTCTTCCTCGAAAAGCGGCAAATCTTACCTCACCGGCAATACGTCAACAGAGCCTAGCACCGCGTTGGTTGCTGAAACGTCTCTCCGAAACCCTGGCTGATGCGGCTCGTCCCCTGGCGGTGTTTTTCGCCATCATCAGCGCCATCATGGTCTGGCTCGAATATGACGAGCGGCAGCAGGCCAAGGCCCTGGTAGCGCAATGTATGTCCGGCGCCTGCGACATGACGGAAGGCCCTGTCTATGATGTCGTGCCGGTTCACCAACTCGCTGCTGGTAGCAGGTACCTTATGCCGACCTGGCGTGGCCATTTCAGCGTGGGCGAGCGGCATTTCACCCACTATCTCCCATCTTTTTCAGGCTACAGCCCGGTTAATTACCTGCAAGACGGCGATAGGGTGCGCGTCTACAGCCTGGACAACCTGCTGATTCTTGTGGAACTGGTGTCGTGATCCGCGTAGCATTAAGTAGGACACCTCGAAAAACGCTCATTCCCGCGAACGAGGGAATCCAAGTTGCTGTTCTTGCTGGATTCCTGATTTCGCGGAGACGACGAATCGAGGGTTTTTCGAGGTGCCCGTTCGTGTGTCGCGCTGTTCGACAGAGCTGGCTCAGGGCCGTAATCTATTCGAGACTGAATGGCGGGGGTGCAAAGTAATGGACGTGTGGGATGAGTTTCTATTGTTCGTGTATGGCTTACCGCCAGCCATGGTTTTTGCTGGGGCTTGGATTGCAAGACTTGTGGCCCAGCGGTTTGGCAAGGATCTTGGCTGGTTGCCGGCGCTTGGTATCGGTGTGGTGGTATTTGTCGCCAGTTTCGTAGCTTATGCGACGCATTTGGCGCTGACCGGCTGATACAAGTGCTGTCTTTCAAGGAACAACTCAGGCAAGACGCGCTGCCCGCTGACTGGACGCCAAGTCCCCCAGGATCAATGGGGTCAGAGTCGATTGATTTTAATGTAAATTTCGACACAAGCTTTGCTTTCCTCGGCAAATGCTTTCTCGATGGTGTTTTTGTAGGCAATCAAGGCGTTCAGGGTTGCCGCCTTGGATTGATTGCCGGTTTTCAACCAGATAACTTGAGGTGGTGCGCCGTAAAGAATACTGAGTTCGTGATAGTCCGAGTCCTTGGTGACAATCACATAATCATGGTTCTTGGCGTATTGCCAGATTTCCCGGTCGCTGGCTTTTTCCATGCCGAGCAAGGCAACCTGGTTGCTGCCGGGGTAATCGGCGTGCAGAAAGGGTACGAGTCGCCGCGAAAGATTCTCGTCCAGCAGCAGTTTCATGCGATGGTGAGCGTATACAGGTTGTGCTCGCGATTTGCGGCAAAAACGAGGCAGGCGGTGATGTCCTCCGGTTCCAGTTCAGGAAAATCTTCCAGAATTTCGGTGTGACTCAAGCCTTGTGCCAACATTTCCAACACATCATAGACGGTGATCCTTAACCCGCGTATGCAAGGCTTTCCGCCCCGTTTGCCGGATTCGATGGTGATTCTTTGCTGAGAATTCATGTCTTTCACCTCCTTTTGGTTAACGCGCTCAACTCAGTGCTCCAAGTGGGCGCTACGCCGCCTGCAACCACTCGACAAGGAGTCAAAAGGGGTCAGCTTCGCATTCCTGCCACGACCAGACCACGGTTCACCTATCGCTACCGATGGGAATCAATGGGGTCGTACTCGATTGAAATTAATACTTCGCCCGCAAGCCAATAAACACGGGTATTTCCATCGTGTGTTCTCGCAGATCGCCTATTGACGCGGATTTCCGGGCGGTGTTAGCCAGCCAATGCGGCCTGCCTGATGGCTTCGGTGGCCCACTGGTTCAGGCTCTGGCCGTGAGCGGCAGCAGCGATGGCGGCCGCCTCGTGGATGGAAGGATCAACCCGCAGGGAGAATTTGCCGGAGAAGTGCTTGCGCGGTTCGATACCGCGACGCTCGCAGGCTTCCAGAAATACGCGCAGGGAAATTGCGCCTTCAAGTTTCAAGCCTTCTACGTCGGCGGCGTAGAAGTCGGCTCCGCCGTTCAGCCCTACGAATTCGCCCCTGAACATTTGAATTTCAGGGTCAAAGGCGATGACTGCCTGATAGCCGTTAATCGTCATGGTGTTCATGGTTTTACTCCGCTCTCTTCCAACCATTTGCGAATTGCTGCAACCGCGCCCTTGTCGGTATCCGGCGATGGATGGGGCCGATGAAACACCCGCACCAAGCCGAACAAGAATATTTCCACTCGCGAACCTTCGCGTTCTTCAATTTCTGCACCAAGCTCCCGGAATAGTGCCTCAATGTCAGTCCAGCGGATATTCGCCGAGACAGGCCGTACAAAGATCAGTTCCAAGATGCGCTGGTGTTTGCGTTTCATGATTTATGGTAGCACAAATTGGTATCAGTGTGACGGGCTAAACGGGTTAAGGTTCGAATTGAATTCCAGCACATGCGTCGAGCTACCACAATCTCCAGATTGATCTGCTTTGTCACCGCTCTGGCTTGGTTCTGGCCTTCCTTGTTGTTGAGCCTGTGTTGTTCTTTCTCGCTCGTTTGAGCTTCATTGCGGCGCGCCAAAGCATCCGCGAGGAAGACAGCAATGCGTTTTTGTGCCTCTTTCCAGCCATCGTGAACGTGGGCAAGGAATTCCAGGAACTGCTCCTGTGACGTTGGAGGTGTTGCAACCTTGCTGCTGCCGTATTCACGAACCAGAAACAACCATTCCTCGGCGACCTTGAGAAAGTCTTCGGAAAGGGACTTTCCTGGCCGCAAGAACGGCCACCATTACTTGGGATCAAATTGTTCTGAGTTTTTGTGCGGCATCAACATATCGACAGGCTATGACTCGATTGATTTTATTGCAAATAAAATCACTAGCAAGGATACGCACCAGTTCTTTGCCAGGATTGGAAAAACCGATACCTCTATGCAATTTCACCCAACACGCCCCCAAATCACGCCAGCCTAACCTCGTACCGCGTCCCCCGCCCCGCCCCCACCGTAACCAGGCATTTCTTCTCCACCAAATCCGCCAATTCGCGGTAAGCCGTTGCGCGGCTGGTTTTGTTTAGGCTGGCGTATTTGCGGGTATTCATGCCGCCCTCGAAGCCTTCCGCACCGGCGTCGAGCAGGCGGTTGAGGGCTTTGCGCTGGCGTTCGTTGAGTTCGGTGTTCTGGTGGTGCAGCCAGAATCTGGCTTTGGCGATGACGCGGCCCACGGTGGTTTCGGACTGGTCGCAGGCCGCCGAGACTTGACCGAGGAACCAGGCGAGCCATGGCGTGACATCGAGGCCGCCGCGCTGGGTTGATTCCAGGATGGCGTAATACGCTTCGCGGTTGCGCATGATTTGCGCGGACAGCGAGAACATCCGCACCGGCTGGCCTTCGTCGCGGCACAGTGCCATGTCGGTGATGGCGCGGGCCAGCCGCCCATTGCCGTCTTCGAAAGGATGTAGGGTGACGAACCACAGGTGAGCAAGTCCGGTGCGCAGCAAGCCGTCCAGACCTTGCTGCGGTGCGGAAAACCAGTTCAGGAAGTCGTCCAGTTGTTCGTCAAGGCCGATCCGGGGCGGGGCTTCGAAATGGACTTTTTCTTTCCCGGCGGGGCCGGAGACGACGCGCATCGGCTCATCGCCCCGTAGCGCGCCGGTCTGCACTTCAAACAGGCCGGAATAACCGGTGGGGAACAAGGCGGTCTGCCAACCGAACAGGCGTTGTTGGGTGAGCGGCTGGTCGTATCCCGAGGTGCCGTCGAGGAGGACTTCGATCAGCCCGTCAACCGCGCGCGGCGCGGCGGGAAGGCCGCTGGCCGGCAAACCCAGGTGACGCGCCACCGACGAACGCAGCACGTCGAGGTCGAAGCGTTCCCCTTCGATGGCGCTGGTGTTCAGGCTTTCTTCGATGAGGATTTGCGCACGGGCTTGCAGCGACAGCCCGCCGTCCAGCAGGCCGGACAGACCCAAAAGTTTGCCTTGCTTGAGGCGGGCTTGCCCGAGCAAGCCGAGCAACGCCTTTTCGTCATAGCGAAAGACCGGCCAGCCGGGTTGTTGCCATATCCAGATTGCCATGGAGATTCAATCGCTTCAATAACAGAAGCGATTGTGCGCTGTTTTCGCTTCATGGGCAAACCTGGTGGGGAGGATAGCTTTCCATGCTTTTTTCTTCCAAAAGTGTGCCTACGCATCCTGCCTGTACAATACCCCCATGGATACCCAACTCACCCCACCCTTTGCGGCGTTGATCCCGGATTTCATTCTGGATGCCGTGGAAAGTATCGGCCTGCGCTGCGACGGGCGCTTGCTTGCGCTCAACAGTTACGAAAACCGCGTTTACCAGATCGGCATGGAAGAAGGGCCGCCGCTGGTGGCGAAGTTCTACCGGCCCGAACGCTGGAGCAATGCGGCGATTCTTGAGGAACACGCTTACACCCGCGAACTGGCGGAGCGCGAAATTCCGGTGGCGCCGCCGTTGGTGCTGGAAGGCGCAACGCTCCACGAATTCGGCGGATTCCGCTTTGCGCTGTTTGCCCGGCGCGCTGGACGCGCCCCGGAATTGGGCGACCCCGCGACGCTGGAATGGATGGGGCGTTTCATTGCGCGCATCCATGCGGTTGGCGCGCTGGAGCCTTTCCAGGCGCGGCCTGCGCTGGATATCGCAACGTTTGGCGAAGAACCGCGCGCGTTTTTGCTGGATAACGACTTTATTCCGCCGGAACTGGAAGCCCCCTGGCGCAGCGCGGTGGATATGGCGCTGGACGGGGTACGGCGCTGTTTCGAGCGGGCCGGTGCGGTGCGAACCTTGCGTTTACACGGCGATTGCCATCCCGGCAATGTGTTGTGGAGCAACGACGGGCCGTTTTTCGTGGATTTCGACGATAGCCGGATGGGGCCGGCGGTGCAGGATTTGTGGATGCTGCTGTCGGGGGAGCGCGGCGACATGACCCGCCAACTGGCCGACCTGCTGATCGGTTACGAGGATTTCCACGATTTCGACACCCGCGAGTTGCATCTGATCGAGGCGCTACGCACCCTGCGCTTGATCCATTATTCGGCCTGGCTGGCGCGGCGCTGGCACGATCCGGCATTTCCCGCCGCATTCCCGTGGTTCAACACGCAGCGTTATTGGCAGGATCGGATACTTGAATTACGCGAGCAGATTGCCTTGATGGATGAGCCGCCGTTAGCGGTTTGATTCGGGCAGGGAACGTCAGTTCGCGCCCTGGTACGCTTGTGTATTGATCCTGATCCGGTGGCACCGCTTGCCCAGAAGTAACCCATAGGTTACCATCAAAGATATGTCAATCAAGGTCGAAGAATACATAGCCGGTAATGGAAAAAACCATTTCAGGGATTGGTTCAACGGCCTGTCTGTCGAGTTTGCCGCCAAGGTTGCGGCGGCCCGCGCCAGAATGATGGCCGGTAGCTTGGGAAACGTAAAACCCCTCGACGGTACGCTCAAGGAATTTCGGATTGACTGGGGGCCGGGAATACGAATTTACCTGATCCAAGAAGGTGACAAATTGATTGTGTTGCTTGGGGGCAGCACGAAAAACAGCCAGAAGACCGACATTCAACGCGCCAGGGAATTGCGGGATGAGTACCATGCCCGCAAGACCGGCATAAAGAAAGGTTAGGATAAGTTCATGGGACGTCTTACTGTAGATTCCGCTGAAACAGTACAAGCCCGGATCAAGACCGATCCGGCATTTGCCGAGGCTTTGCTGAGGGAGGCAACGGATATGTTTCTCAACGGCGAAGCGGAAGCGGCACGCCTGCTGCTGCGCGACGTTGTCAATGCAACCGTGGGCTTCGAACAAATTGCGGCGGCGACCAATCGCCCGAGCAAAAGCGTACACCGGATGCTTTCCGCACGCGGCAATCCAACGATGGAAAGCCTGTCCGCAGTTTTCTCGGCGATCCGAAAAGTTCTCGGCATCACCTTTGAAACGCACACGGTTCATCAAATCTGACGCAGATATTCCGTGGCAACCCGGCGCTCGCCGAAAAGTTCGCCGTAAACCATTCCAGAATGTTGGAATACTGGCGGTACTGAAGTCGGTTGGCATACGGCTTTTGGTGGAGCCGCAAGATAAAACACACGCATAAGATGCGCAGGTCTGACACGGCTGTTATACCCGGCGCTTGAGGCCGCGCTTAAGCCAGCCTTCCTCGGCGAGGAAACAATTCGGAATACCGTATTTGCGCAAGTGGTCAACCGAGGTTTTCCAGATCATCAAACCTAAAAACCTCAGTTGACCGCTTGCCATGATGCCTACAGTGTTGGTTCTAAATGACTTTGCCATTGTTTTGACGTTCACCCATTTGGTGAGGGCGCTACGGGCCGAATTGCACGGTTTTGCGGGCGCATGGCTGCGTTACTCCTCCTCGCAATGGAATAGCCATTACTCGTCGTCGCGCCTTGCTTGCGCCCCGAAGGGAAGTGCCCTTGGGGTACACCCGCAAAACCGCACACTCCAACCCGTTCAACTGAGGTTTTTAGGTTAAAACCGCCACACCACCAACGCCTGCGGGCGGCTTTCGCTGGTTTGCCGGTCACCCAGCTTGTTGCGCCAGTATTGGTATTCCACACCGACGAAAAGATGGTGGGGCTTGTCGTAGAGGGCTTTGCCCAAGTCCCAGCGGAATTGCGGCTGGGCGAGTATCCAGGCTTTTACCGGGCCGCCGAATTCGTCGGTGCGGCTGCCAATGTATTCGACGTGGCCTTCGATGCTGAAACTCTGGTTGCCGACGTTAAAGGGATACGCCCAGTTGATGTCGAGCATGTAGCTGTTGTTTTCGGTGGGCGCGCCACCCTTGGCAACGCCTTCGCTGCGGTCGATATAGGCAGTCAGGTCGGTGTTGAAAAAGGCGAATCCCGGCGCATCCCAGGAGAGGCGCACACCCGGCAAATATTTCAGGACTTTGGCGTCGCCGCTTTTGTTGATTCCGGCGATCACGCCGATGTCCTTGACCGGGCCGAAGCCGACCGGGTTGCCGGTGATCTTGCCGAGGCTGAAGTTGGCGTAGAGTTCGCCATAATAGTCGCGGTCGTTGAAACCGTCCTTGCGGCTGTCGTTGAGGAAATCCACGAAGAAGAACAGGTCGCCGATGCCCCAGCCGCTGGCGTGTTGTACGGTGACGATGTCGGTCATGGATTGCCCGCCCCCGCCCGCGAAGCTGGGCGCTTTGAGGTTGCCGCGCTGGTACTGGATTTCGTTGACGCTCCAGTCCATGGCCGGCGCCGTCGTGCTTAGCACCAGCAGCGCTGGGGCCAGCAGGTTTTGAAGTTTTCGCATGATTTCCCTTTGGATTAACCCGTCTAAAGCGGCCTGAATCCCAGCAAGGTGGTATCGTCGCGCCGGGGCTCCTGGCCGCGATATTGATCCAGCGCCTGCTGAATGGCGCCGACCTGTTCCGACATCGGTTTTGCGGCGTTGGCCTGGATGATCCCGGCCAACCGTTTGCGTCCGAGCAGGCGCTTGGGTTTGCCGCCCATGTGGTCGGAAACGCCGTCGGTGAGCATGTAAAACGCCATTCCCGGCTTTACCGGAATGACGTGATTGGTGTATTCATGCACCTGTCCGCTGGTGCTATAGGCCAGGCTGGTGCGGCTGCCGCGAACTTCCTTGATGACCCCGTCTTCCGAATAAATCAGCGGCAGCCCCGCGCCGGAGAAGGTGACGTTTTGCGCGTCGCTATCCCAGATACATACGGCGGCATCCAGCCCGTCGTCGGATTCGCTGTCGGAACGATCCTGGCGCAGGCGGGCGCGCACCATTTCGTCGAGTGAGCGGAGAATTTGCGCGGGGTCGAGTTGTTTGTGTTCGTGGAGGATGCGATCCAGCGCGGAAGCCACGACCAGGGTAATAAACGCGCCCGGGACGCCATGCCCGGTGCAATCGGCCACCAGCAGCAGGCTCTTGTTGCCGAAACGTTCCAGCCAGAAATAGTCGCCGCCCACCACATGGAGGGGTTCCCACCACACGTGGATGTCTTTGACTGCTTCACCCAATGCGCGTTTGTCGGGCAACATGGCGCTCTGGATGCGCCGCGCGTACTGGATACTTTCGAGCACCAGCCGGTTGGCTTTTTCGAGATCGCTGTGGGTACGGTCGAGTTGTGCGAAGGCGCGCTCGGCTTCGGCCTTTTCCTCGGCGAGCGCCGCCATGGTTTCTTCGAGGTCGCGGGTGCGTTCCTGAACGCGCTTTTCCAGTTCCTGAGTCAGTTGTACGAGTTCCTGCTGGGCGGCGTTGCGCTGATCAAGGCCGCGCTGGAACGCCTGCAATAGCCGGGAGAATGTCCCCAGCAGCAACCCCAATTCGTCGTTGTCATGGCCTTTCAGGCGGGGAACCGGCCATTTCCCCGGCGCATCGGGATCAACCTGGGCTATCGCCCGGCTCAGTCGCAGCAGGGGCAAGGTGATCATGAAATAAAACACCATCACCACCAGGGTGCTGATGGCGATATCGCGAATCAGCGCCATCACGCCATTGAAAGCCACCCGGTCAATGAAGCGCCCGGCGACGACCCGCGCCGACAAGGTGATGTCGAGCTGACCGACGTTGTCCTGGGTTTTGCCGGAGATGGCATAACTGAGCGGCAGGGAAAATGCCGTCACATCCTTGAACAAGCCTTGGGAGAAGTTCACCCCGATTCCGCCAACATCGCCCCGCGCCATGTGTTTTTCGGCGAGAACACGTCCGAAATTATCCTTGAGGACGGCTTTCTCCAGCGCATCGTAGCCCACCAATCCTTCGACCACCTGGCGCGACAATTCGGGATGCAACTGGTAAGCGGCCTCGGCAGCCGAGCCTTTGACCAGCGCGAAGGTTTGCTGGATTTGGTCGCGTACTTCGCCGCGCACATTGCGCCATTCGACGAAAAGCTCCGCGAGATAACCGAACAGCCCGAGCAATACGACCACCGCAAGCGTTACGGTCGCCTGCTTGAAAGTCAGTCCCTGGGAAAATTTACCAACCTTGATCATTTTGTCGTCGCCGCGCCATTCGCCATTTGCCATAGGGAGCCGCCGTTTAGTCGTTCACCCCTTTTTCCACGCCGTATTTCTTCTTGAGACTACGCACCAGATCCTGGCGGGTTTTCTGCCAGGCGTCGAAATCGGCGATGACCTCGGGATGATTCAGGGTTGAGAGGAAATAATTGTCCTTGCTGTAAGGCAATTTGCTATTGAACACCAACGCGCCGGGAGTTTTCAGGACATTGTCGAGTTGATAATTGACTACCGCCACGCTGGCATATGCCGCATCCAGACGTTTCGCGACGACTTGCTGGGCAAGCGCTGCGGAATTGGCGTTTTCACGCAGCACCACCTGCTTGTTTTTGATGGCGTCGAGCCATGCCCAAGGCGTGAAGCCGGCCACCGTCCCCAGGGTTTTGATCTGATCCAGTCCGGCTTCTTTCAGTTCCGGGCGAACCAGTGTGCCATCGATATAAGTCACCACCGAACCGCTATAAGTGAGATTTTTGCCGCTGCGCAGGTCTTTTTGCCAGTGAGGATTATCAGGAAATTTGAAATCCACCTGGCCCTGAAAAAAGTTCACGAACAAGCGGTTGACCGGAAACGGTTTGTATTCGAAAGAATAACCGCGTTCCTTGGCAAAAGTGTCCAGCAAGTCACGGGCGTAACCCACGTAGTTCCCGCTCTGGATGGCATATACCGGGTAATAATCCAGTTCTTCCACCCCGATCGTGTAACTCTTGCCGGCAGCCCAGCAGGATGACGCCAGCAGCAAGGCCGGCGCTATCACCAATAGTCTTTTCATCGTTTTCCCCAATGGTCAATCGTCTGCGTATTCCGTCCGGTTTCGACCGGCATTCTTGGCTTTATAAAGCGCCATATCGGCGCGGGAAATCGTTTGTTCCAGCGTTTGGTCGGCGTCCCGTTTTTCCGTCACACCGACGCTGACGGTGAAGTGGATGTCGGCATTGCCGAAGCGCACCAACTCCATCTCGGTTCGCTTGCGCAAACGCTCCGCAATCTGGAAGGCATCAACGGTTTTGGTCGCGGGCAGGATGGCGAGAAATTCCTCGCCGCCGAAACGCCCGACGATGTCGCCAGCGCGAAAGGTTTCCCGGCAAATGTCTGCAAACGTGCGCAGCACTTCATCACCGGCGGCGTGACCATAGCTGTCGTTGATCCGCTTGAAGAAATCGATATCAAAAATCACCAGACTCAGCGGCTGCTGGCGCCGACGCCAGCGTTTCTCCTCCAGACCGCCCAGTTCCAGCAAATGACGCCGGGTATGCAGGCCGGTCAGAACATCCGTCGTCGCAATCAGCCGCAATTCCGTCGCGAGCGCTTCGCGCAACTGGTTTTCACTTTGCAGCGCATCGTTGAGTAGCTGCAATTCCCTGGCCTGCTCACCCAAACGCTGATTGGCGCTTTGCAAATCCCCCTGCAAGCGGTCGCTGATACGCATCATGCGTTTTTGCTCGCGATAGCCCCGCCGATAGGCTAGTGCAAACTCACGCAGACTGACCGATACCGACTCCAGTTTGACGACAATCGCGTCTGCACGAGCCATGACCTGCTCTTCCTGCTCGAACAGCGTGAAGCCGCTCTCCTCACGGCCTTCCTCAGTCACCATTCAAGAATCCCTAGTCCGCGATGGGGCAAAGATTAAACGCAGCCTTTTTAAAGTCTTCCGCAAAGTCCTCACCGGACTCCAGCATGGTGTCGTCATCGGCGTGGTATCGCCAGTTGATCGTGACCGTCTTTCCCTGTTCAGCGGCTTTTTCCAGCACCAGAAAAAGGTTCATCAAGGCTTTTGCGCTGCTGCTGTTGAAATAACTCATTTCCAGATCAAGCACGACCGGCCCGCTGTCCGGCATTCCGACGAATTCCCGCACCGCCTGCAAAATCGGCCCGAAAAACGCTGCGGCATCTTCGGGATAGGATTCGCCGCTCATCGCCAGATGTCCCTGCCGGAAATCAAACGCCACGTGGGGCGTTCTGTCACCACCCTGTATCAGTATGTTTTCCATAGCCATCTTCAAATGTAAGCCTTCAAACAGAAATAGGCATGACCGGGATCGACCTCCATGAAGTCGAACGAAATCGGTTCGCTGGCGCGCCGTGCGATTTCGATCAGGCCTATGCTTGCCCCCTTGCTCTGCTCTTCCTCCGGCTCCTTGAGTTTTTCTTTGTAATAAGCCTTCAAGGCGTCCTTATCCATGGTGGAGAGTTTCTCCAGACGTTCGCGCAACACGCCCACATCTTCATGGCGCACAATATTTCCGCAAACCACGAAAAAACGCTCGGCCTCGCGGCCTACGGCGATCATCCCGGAACTCAGCTCGATTTTTCTGCCAACTTCGCCTTCCAGGCGGTCTGCGGAATAACGGATGATGTTCTGTACCTGCTCGACGAATACCGAAAACACCCGTTTCGTCACGTTGGAGTCGGTTTCGTCCAAAACCATTTTTTGCTTCAGCGCTTCGCCCAAGGCAAACAGGATGCCCTCCGAAACATAGCCGGTAAAGGAAAAGACGATCCCTTTCCGGTTCAGATCCTGCTGGAAACCATAATATTCCTGCACTAGCATGGAAAACGCTCCCGAAATAAGCCGTTCCGATAAGTCATCACAACAATAACGTCGATTTCGGCAATATCAGCCGAAACACCGCCCCGTCGCCGGCGTTCTTCGCTTCGATGGCGCCGCCCATATTTTTCATGATAATCCGCGACATATACAAGCCGATGCCGGTTCCCTGCGCCTTGGTAGTGAAATAGGGATCAAAAATCCGTTCCAGCATGTCTTCGGAAATACCGCCCGCATTGTCCCGCACATCCACCCAGGCGTTCGCCTCATCCTGACCAAAGTTGATATCCACCCAACCTTCGGGAATCCGCCGTTCGTTGATGGCGTCCCGCGCATTGGTCAGAACGTTGATCAAAACCTGGGAAAACTCATTGTGGTAACCGCTGACCAGGGTATCCTCACTATCCTCACCGTGCACCCGCACCTTGAAATTCATGCTTTTCAGAATCAGATGCAGGGCGCTTTCCGCCCCTTCTTTCAGGCTGAAGTCCTCGGGCTGTTTGTTCGGTTTAAAAAAATTCAGGAAGTCGTCGATGGTTTCGTACATCTGACGAATCACCTGGTTGGCGTTGGACACATGTTCCTTGAGTGTGGGCGCGTCCAGCCCCGGCCCCTCGTAGTCCTGCTCGATGCTCTGCACAATCAGGCTCAAGGCAAACAACGGCTGACGCCATTGATGGGTAATATTGCCGAGCATTTCGCCAAGCACCGCATGGCGCGACTGGGTAATCAGCAAATGTTCCTGCTCGCGGCTTTTCGCCACCTCATCCGCAACCCGCTGCTCCAGGTTTTCGTTGAGCAGGCGCAATTGTTCGGCGAGCGCTTCGCGCAGGTAAATCTCGTTGCGTAGCGCGTCGTTGAGCAGTTTAAGCTCATCCGCCTGGGATTCCAGGGTCTGGTTGGCCTGATGCAAATCCAGTTGCAGACGGTCGCTGATGCGCAACAAACGCCGTTGCTCGCGGTAGCTCTGGCGATACGCGGCAGCCAGTTCGCGCACCCCGCCTGCGACATCTTCCAGCATCCCGATCATGGAATCCGCGCTTTGTAAAACACGCTCTTCCTGCTCGAAAAGGGAAAACCCGCCGTCCGGCGTCTCTTGCTCTTTATCAGCCATCTGAATCACCGAACCAAGGAATTGGAAGAACTACCGGGAGGTTGTTTTATGTGCTGTCTATGTTATAGCTGAATCCGGCTTTTCGCCACCCCACTAGCGGCGAACAACGCCGTGACTTCGGATAACTGATGGTCTAGAACGTTACCAGTCAAGGTCGTTCAGGTAAGCGGTTGCTACCCTGTTATTTGTAACAGGTTCACAGCCGACCGGCAAAAAAAGAGGGACACTCGCGTCCCCCTGCTGTAAAACCGGGTGATTTCTCCTTACCCTTTGGCAAAACCGAATACCCCCTCCCGGCAATCGACGCGGATGGTGTCTTTCGGGCCGAAATGACCGCTCAGGATTTCCTTTGCCAGGGCGTTTTCCAGGTTGGCCTGGATGGCGCGTTTGAGAGGCCGCGCGCCAAATACCGGATCGAAGCCGGCGCTGGCGATTTCGGAGAGCGCGGCGTCGCTGACTTCCAGTTTCATCTCCATCTGCGCCAGGCGTTTTTCCAGGTACAACAACTGGATGCGCGCGATGGACTTGATGTGCGCTTCGTCGAGGGCGTGGAACACCACCACTTCATCGATGCGGTTGATGAATTCCGGGCGGAAATAGGTTTTCACTTCGCCCATTACCGCCAGCTTGATGACCTGGTAGTCGTCGCCGGACATCTGCTGGATCATCTGGCTGCCGAGGTTGGAGGTCATCACGATCACGGTGTTCTTGAAGTC
>CAYVIN010000101.1:0-14318 GCA_964451375.1 uncultured Sulfuricella sp. | reverse complement strand
TTTTCCTCTGCGTCTTTGCGCCTTTGCGGTTCAAACTGCCTTTTCCAGGATGATTTTAAATTGCCCCCACCCCAACCCTCCCCTGTTGAGGGCTAGCGTATGCACACAAGTTGGCGCAGCAAACTCCTCCCCCTTCAAGGGGGAGGTTGGGAGGGGGATGGGGTAAGAGCGACACATATAAAATCAATGCCTTGCGTTGTGGTGTACGCCTTTCACCCCATCCCCACGCCGTTACACCCCATCCCCACCCTAACCCTCCCCTTGAAGAGGCTGTCGCAAAAGCATCCGTCTCTGGCGGGGTAAAATGGCACAAACCTCCATTAAGGTCGACAACATGAAGCCCAAAGCCATCAAACGAAGAGTACTAGCGGTTGACACCAGCAATCAGCTTTCCCTGCTTGGGGAGTTGGTGGATGCGGTAGCACCGGAATCTTGCGCGGGCGTTCCCGGAAACAGGCTGGCGGTACGCTTCGAGATGCCGGATCCGAAGGATATCTTCATCAACCAGGTACGCCTGGACGAACACCTGACCCGCACCGGCCAGCGCACGCCACTGCGGGTACGCGCCCTGCTTGACGACCTGTCGTTCGAGGAATTCGAGAAGGACTATCAACCGGGCGGGCGACCGCCTTATGCCCCGCGCGCCGTCGTGGGGTTGATCCTGTACGGCATCATGCGCGGCGTAAGCAGCCTGCGCGACCTGGAGACGCTGGCCAAGATAGACGTGGGATGCTGGTGGATCAGCGGCGGCATCATGCCGGATCATTCGATCATCGGACGCTTCATCCAGCGTCATGACAAAGTGCTGAGCCTCGGGTTTTTCGAAGAACTCACCCGGAAAGTCCTGCGCGTAACGGGAACCGGGACAGCGGTCGTGGCCGGCGACGGCACCATTATCGAAGCGGCCTCCTCGCGTTATCGGCTGATGCGTGAAGAAGCGCTGCAAGAAGCCCTGGCAAAGGCCCGTGCGAACGTTCAGGAAGGCGCGGCGGGCGACCCCCGCGTCGAACAACTGGAGCAAGCCCAACGGCAACTCGAAGAACGCCGCCAGGAACGCGCCGCCCACGGCAGAAACCCCGACACCACCCTGATCCATCCGCTGGAACCGGAAGCCGTGGTACAGCCGCAAAAGGACAAGAACAACTATCGCGCCTCCTACAAACCCCAGGTGCTTGCCAACGAAGCGCGCATCATCGTCGCCTGCGACGTACATCCGTCCAGCGAGACCGCCATCGTTGCCGGCCTGCTTGACCAGGCGGGTCGCCTCGGGGCGGTACACAGCGCCCTCTACGATGCCGGCTATTTCAGCAAAGGCGTGATCGACAGCACTGCGGCGCGAACCATCGAACTGCTGTGCCCCGAAGGACGGGAGCAAGGCGAAGAATGGCTCAAGCAATCGGAAAAATGTCACCCCAAAAGCCGTTTCGCCTATGACGCCGAGACTGACCGCTACCGCTGTCCGGGCAACCAATGGCTCACCCCTGTCGGTCGTTATCGGGGCAACGCCGACGCCCCGGCCTATGTGGTCTACGGCACACCGGCCTGCGCCGGATGCGCACAGCGGGAGCGCTGCACACGCAGCCAAAGCGGACGGCAGATCAAGCGATATATCTGCGACGCAGCCAAAGACGCGTTGCGCGCCAAGATGACGCAGTCCGAGGTTCGCCAGTGTTATCGCCAACGCAAAGCGATGGTCGAGCCGGTGTTCAGCCAGTTGCGCGGTCGGCAGGGGTTGAACCGGTTTCGGCGCAAAGGGCTAACGGCAGTCTGCCTGGAGTTTGCGCTGCACGCCATGGCGTACAACCTGAGCCGGGCAATGGCTCTGGCCATGGCCCCGATCAGCCTTATCAAACGCACTTGGCGACGTTGGTTTGAGGATATCCGTCGCCGATTCTTTGTTACGACGCCGTCCCCCGGACTTACCTACGTTATGGCGGCATGAAACCATGTGGGCAGCGAATAGCGTTTGTTGGACGGAGAAACCTTTTACAACGCCCTCTTGAAGGGGAGGGGACTCGCCGCTTCTTCTTTTTCGCGCATTATCAATGTGTTGGAAAGATGTGTGCATACGGTAGCCCGTTGGAGGAGGGAGCCAAGCCGCTGTTGGCGTAATCTGACAAAGTAGAATTACCCATCACCCATCACTTTTAATGAGGCCCAGACAAATGAACAAAATCACCTGGCTGCATTACGGCAGCATCTTCTCGCTGGCGGCGCTGATGCTGCTGTGCGTCGCCTGGGAAGGCTGGCTGGCCCCCGTCCATCCCGGCGGTTCCGCCGCCGTGCTCAAGGCCGCCCCGCTGCTGCTGCCGTGGTTCGGCATCGTGCGCGGCAAAATCTACACCTACCAATGGTCGTCGATGTTGATCCTGCTGTATTTCGGCGAGGGTCTCACCCGCGCCATCTCCGACCGTGGCCTGTCGGCTTGGCTGGCGGGAGGCGAAGCGGTGTTGGCGCTGGTGTTCTACTTCTGCGTGATTTTCTATGTGCGGCTAAGTGCGCGCAAAACCGCGCGCCCTGACGCGGACAACACGGTCGGCCAGTAGTCAAAAAAGCGCTGTAGATGGCCGCTTCGTCTCCACCCGCTTGGTTCAACGTGCCCGACTACCAGGGGGCAGGTACGGTTTGGAGCGCCGGCGTCCCGCCGGCCTGCCGCCAGGATGGCGGCGCTCCCGCCCCCCCCAAGCCACCGCTGAAATGTTAGCTCTCACTTACGCTGCAACGCCCGTCGGATAAGGACATGCTTGAAGAATAGCTTCAGGCGGTGGTTTCCGGGCAGGTGCTTTCCCGGCGGATTTTATTTCACCGCTACTCGCCCCGTGGGCGGGCCGCCCACAAGGGTCGTGGCGAACACCCTTACCCGCGCCTCAAAAACTCGGTGGCTTCCGCCGCCGGGAGCGGTTTGCTGAATAGATACCCTTGCAGGTAATCGCATTGATGGGCGGCGAGGAAGTCGCGCTGGCCTTCGGTTTCCACACCTTCGGCGACGACTTTGAGGCCCATGTTGCGGGCCAGGGCGAGGGTGGCGGAACTGATGGCGGCGTCGTTTTCGTCGGTCTCGATGTCGCGCACGAAGGCGCGGTCGAGCTTCAATATCTGGATGGGCAGCAGCTTGAGATAGGCCAGCGAGGAATAACCGGTGCCGAAATCGTCGATAGCGAGCGTCACGCCCAGGCTGCGCAGGGCCTTGAGCTGGCCGATGGCGTGTTCCGGGTCGTCCATGGCGGCTGATTCGGTGATTTCCAGTTCCAGCCCTTCGTAGTCGGCGCCGTGTTTTTCCATGATGGCGCGCACCCGCTCCACCAGAGTCGGGGAGCGCAACTGATGGGCGGAGAGGTTGACTGCGACATGGATGCCGGTGAGTCCCTCGGCGCGCCACACGGCGTGTTGCCGGCAGGCTTCGTCGAGCACCCATTCGCCGAGGGCTTCGATGAGGCCGGTCTCTTCGGCGATGGGGATGAATTTGATGGGCGGGATCAGACCTTTTTCGGGGTGCCGCCAGCGCACCAGGGCTTCCACGCCGCAGGTGCGCCCATCGGCTGTACACACCTTGGGCTGGTAATGCAATTCAAACTGTTTTTCCTGCAACGCGACGCGCAGGTCGTGTTCGATGGCGAGCCGCTCCACGGCGGCGGCGGTCATGGCGCGGGTGAAAAACTGGTAGTTGTTACGCCCCAGTTCCTTGGCGTGATACATCGCGGTATCGGCGTTTTTCATCAGGGTTTCGGGGCCGTCGCCGTCGTCGGGATAAATGCTGATGCCGACGCTGGGGGTGGTATGCAGATCATGGCCTTCGATCAGGTAGGGCAAGCCCAGCAGGGTGACGATATTTTCAGCACAGTGAGCGGGGGCCAGACTGTCATCGAGGCCGGTCAACACCACCACGAATTCGTCGCCGCCCAGGCGCGCGACGATGTCGCTTTCGCGCACACTGCCTTTCAGGCGGCGCGCCACCTCGATGAGGAGCAGGTCGCCGACGTGGTGGCCGAGGGTGTCGTTGATGCTCTTGAATCTGTCCATGTCGATGAACAACACCGCAGTCAGGCGGTTTTCGCGCTGCGCCGAAAGCAGCGCCTGTTGGAGCCGATCTTCGAGGCTGAAGCGGTTGAGCAGACCGGTCAATACGTCGTGGTGGGCGAGGCGGTGGATGCGCTCCTCGGCAGCCTTGCGTTCGCTGATGTCGGTGAAACTGGCGATGTAGTGGGTGGGATGTCCGGCGTCGTCGCGGATCAACGAGATAGCCGCCCATTTCGGATAGATATGCCCATCCTTGCGGCGATCCCACAGTTCGCCCTGCCAGAAGCCGTTCTCCTGCAGGGCTTTCCACATCGTCTGATAGGTTTCAGACGGGGTGTGCCCCGAGGCGAGCAGGCGCGGGTTCTCGCCCCGCACATCTTTGGCGGTGTAGTGAGTGAGTGCGGTAAAGGCCGGATTGACGGCGATGATGCGGTTGTCGCGATCGGTGATCATGATCGCTTCGCCGCTGTAGCGGAAAGCGTTGGCGTACAGAATCAGAGCTTCTTCGGTATGGCGCAGGTCGGTGATGTCCTGCACCGTGCCGCGCGATATCTGCGCCACACCGTGTTCGTCGAACAGGGTTTCACAACGTTCCTGAACCCATTTGACGCGCCCGTCGGGAAGCAACAGGCGATGGTCAATTTCGTAGGGTAGACGATCCTTCAGCGAGGCGCGATAAGCGCCATTCACCTTGTCGCGGTCTTCCGGGTGAATGGCGTTCAGAAAGGCTTCGTAGGAAGCGCCGAAACGTTGCGGGTCGATTTCAAAAATACGGAAGATTTCCGCCGACCACTCCAGGCGATTGTCGGCCAAATCCAGCGTCCAACTGCCGACCTTGGCGATACGCTGCGCTTCGTTGAGACGCGCCATACTGTCGCGCAGCGCCGCCTCGTTTTTCTTGTTTTCGGTAATGTCGCGGAAAGTGCAGTGCATCATCGGATTGCCGCCGATGTTCAACATCTGGACGATCACGTTGACATTGCGTATCTCGCCGTCCTTGCGGCGCTGGCGGGTCTCGAAATTGTCCCAGCCCTGGGCCTGGATGATGGAAATGTGTTGTTGGGTTTGTGCGGCGGTTTCCTCAACCTCGATATCGGAAATCGACAAACACCCGAATTCGTCGGCGTCGTAGCCCAATTGCCGATGCGCCACGGTGTTGAATTCGACAAAGTGGCCGGTCGCCGGGTCAACGATCAAAATCCCGTCGCGAGCGTGTTCAAATATCGTCCGGTAATGTTCCTCCGCGTCGCGCTGCGCTTCGATAACCTGCAAATGGCGCTGTTCTGCGCTCCGCCGCTCCGCCTCCTGGCGACGCGCCGTCCAGTCAGCCCAGCCGATGCCGGCCAGCCCAAGCAGCCAGATCGCTCCGTGGCTCAAGACGAGATTCACGCGGATCGAGTCGAGGCGCTGCAAATAAGGGGTCAAAGGGATGTTCAGGCCGGTCGCGCCGCGCATGTCGCCGAGTTTGTACCCCAGAATCGCGTGGCATTTCTCGCAGCCCGGCTCCATCATCATGGCGCGCAGATAACGCAAATACGGCTTGCCGCCTTTCTCCGTCACCGCCCACACTTCTTTCTTCTCGCCGCGCGTGAAGACCTTGAGCTGCTCGGTTTCCCAAGCGTCCGGCGCATTCCCCGGATTAAGCTGGCGCAACCCGGTGATGCGTCCCTGAATGCCGTATTCCTCGCTATAACGATCCATCATCTGGCGCAACATGGAAGCCGGATTAAGCAGGGTCAGTTTACGTCCGTCGGTGGTCTCCACATCGCGCCCCGCCACGTGCGCCAGCCAGGGAACCGATTGCTGCGTCTCGGTAAGCGGCACGTAAACCCCGCCATGACTGGTTCCCCAACGCCGGAAAGTAATGTCCTTGTTGAGATTGGCGCGCGCCTCGGCATACGCCTGATCAAACATCTGCTGGCGCGCCTTGTCGAGATTCCAGGCCAGGGAAATACTCAGCACCACCGACCAGGCAACGGCGGCCAATGCAGCAAAATGAAGGGGACGCAGGGAAGGCATGGGGCTAAGGGAAAATACCAAAATGGGGTAAGGATAAGTCCTCAGTGGCGTGAATAGCAACAATCCGTATGGGTTAGGGGCGGAGGACTACGCGGGAACAACGGGCGGTGAAAACCGCCCAATCTCCGCGTCCTGGCATCAAGAACGGGATGTCGGGCACGGAGACGGTGCCGCTCGCGTGAGGAAGCGGCAACCGCGTCGCACCGGGGGGGGGGCCGCCCACAAGCGGGGCGGCGTGGATTCGGGGTTGGGGAGAAAGGCGCGTCAGGCCAAAGCGGAAAGGATTTTTTGCGGAATAGAGAGCGGCATCAAAACGTCCGGGCGGTTCATCTCAAGCGCCACATCGTTGAAAGCAACGGCGCGCAACGACTCGATTTCCTCGGCATCCCCCTGATGAGCGTCGCTGATGGCTTCTTCCAGCGAGGCCGCATCCAGTTTATGGGACTTCACCATTAGCGCCTCATAACGCCGAATATCCGCCTCATTTTTGGCGATTTTGTCCGCCGCTCGAACGGCAATCAAGGCAGCCCCGGAAACCGCCAGCAATATCCCACCACCACCCCGGCACACCACCGGCGACCGCAGACAGCGCCGCGCTCCCGCCAAGAATCGAAAAAAAGATGCCGGTGGTTTGCAGATGCCGATAAAGGCGCGCCGTCCGCTGCGTCAGCCGGATCGCATAACGGATTTCGCCTTGCAGCATTTCCTTGGTTTTGGTTGTCATGATGAAGGTGGTACAGGTGGTGGAGCGGGTTGTGGAATCGGGCGCGGCGGCACATGCGAACGCGGCACGATTTCCATTGGTTCAGTTTAGCGATCGGATGTTGCCATGTTCAAGTCGTTCCGTCGGCGTGTATTGAGTGTTAGCGGCGTCACTGTTTGGGGTTCGCAATATCGCCATATTGACATAAACCCAAGCCGGACGAGCCGGATTGAAACCCTATTCTTGTCACGTTTTGACATCAGTTGGCTGATAAGTGACTAAAAACTCACCCCAACCCCATCACCCAAAAATCCCCCGCCAGGCCCGGATCGAGCAGGTAGGCGTAGGGGATGTAGCCGTAGCCGTGTTCGCCCCATCTTTCGCCCCACGAGTTCTGGAACATGAAGGCGTGGCGGTTGTCGTCGTAGCCGACGGCGAGGGCGGTGTGGCCGCCGACCGGGGATTCGACCGGGGAAGGCAGGGGTATCTGGCCGCTGCGGATGATGCGCGGGGATTCGAGGCTTTGATAAGCGGTGAAGCCGAAGATGAAGGGCCGTCCTTCGGCGAGGCAGCCTTTGAGTTGTCTGAGGGTCTGGGGAATCCGCCGGTAGCTGATGGTTTGCTGTTTGAGGGCTTCCTTGTAGGCGGCGACGCCGGGTTTTTTGGTGAATTTGGCGACATCGTAGGGCCAGCGGTTTTCCGAGCAGATGCCGTGGCGGGCGATGCTTTTGAAGGCGTCGCGGAGCATTGCGCCGCTGTCGAGGTCGGTGGTTCCGGCCATGGCGCGCTGGTTGTAGTAGAGGAACAGCCGTGAGGGCAACAGCGGCGCGATTTCGCCTTGTTTGATCTGTTCGAAGTAGTGGGCGTTGGCGATGGCGTTGGCGGTGCAACTGCCGAGGGTGGATTGGTCGAGCACCGGCAGGCAGAGTTTGCGTAGGTCGATGCGCGCCGGTAGGGTTTTGGCGACCGCCGGCGGAACGGTGTAGATGTGGTCACGGTGATCCGGCAGGTCGGGCAGCCAGCCGTAGCGGGCGATTTTGCGTGGCATGGATTTCCCCTGTGGTTTTGCGGTTTCGGTGGTGTTCGCCGGAAGGTTTTTTATAGGGGGAAATCCTACCTGTTATTTTTTGTTTCGGAACCTGTGAAAAGTAACAGGTTTGCAGGCGCTAACCCGGAAAGCCACGCCTGGCGCGGGGCTTTTTTTGAGTTTTGCAAAAAAAGTTTTCAGGCGTGGGGAATTGAGGTGAAATTTGCGCGGTGTTGGCGGCGGATTTAGGGGATTTTCCGCTGTGCCGTTCCTCGCCCCGGCTTGCGTATACACCATAGTCAATATTGATCCGACCAGTCCAGATCGAGGCAGAAGATGCGTGGGCCGGCAATAGTGTCGGTGAGGATGGAGAGGGTGACGCACATGTTTGCGCCGGTGATGGAGAGGTAGGGGCGGCTGACCTGCACCTGGTTAGGCTGGGCGACGGCGCGGCGGAAATAGGGTTTGCGCGACCAGATTGCGCCGCTGGCGTCGGCGAGCGGGGCGAAGCGCGGGTTGGGCGGGCGCAGGCGGTCGGGGGCGGCGAGATTCGCGCCGTGCTGGTAACCGTCCATGTCGAGCAGGTAGCAGCGCTCGACACGCGGTTGTTCGAGTAATTCGCGGCACGCCTGTTCGATGTTTTGGCCTTCTCTGAGGAGGCGCGCGGTGTTGCCGAAGAGGCTTTCGTAGCGCTGGATTTCGCGGCGGTAGCGTTGGTTTTCCTGGTCGGAGAAATTGCGGAAGCGGTCACAGATGTCCACCATTTCGCTGCCCAGCGGGACGATAGTTTCAGCCGGGCGTCCGAAATAATAGCCCTGCACGAAATCGAATCCGGCATCCATGGAGATCAACGCCTGTTCTTCGGTTTCGATGCCTTCCATGAGGGCGAGGCTGCCGGATTCGTGGATCATGCTGACCAGACGCGGCAGGAGGCGGCGCACTACGTTGTTGGACGCAGCCTGGACGATCATCGAGCGATCCAGTTTGACGATGTGCGGGGCGATGCGCCAGATGCGGTCGAAATTGGAGTGGCCCGCGCCGAAGTCGTCGATGGCGACCAGGCAGCCCAGCGATTTGTAATGATCCACCGAGGCGGCGAGTTGTTCCTCCCGCTCGATTTCACCTTCCAGGACTTCCACCACAATACGGTGCGGCGGGATGCCGTAATAGGCGAGCATTTCCTCGAAAAACGCGCCGTGTTCCTTGCCCTGCACCGAGACCAGCGGGTTGACGTTGAGAAACAGCCAGGTATCCGGGGCGGCGGCTGAGGCCAGGAAGTTGCCGACGTGCAAGTAGCGGCATAAGCGGTCGAGGAAGACACATTCACTTTCGCTGCGCGCCCGCTCAAACACCACCGGCGGGGCGACGTATTGCCCGTCGTGGGCGTTCGCCCGCAACAACGCTTCGTAACCCACCGCGCGGCGATGCGACAGGCTGACGATGGGCTGAAAGGCGCTCCCCATGGCGAGATTGAGAAATTCGCCGCGCCGTCTGCCATTCCGGGCGCGGGTGTAACTTTCGATATCCGTCAGCGACGAGGCAGGGTCGTTCAACGGATTCACCGGGAACTGGATAGGTTGTGTCATTCGGTCACGAGTTAAAGTCGGGGGTAAACCACAACACGGTTAGCAATGCTTGTGCCAACGTCATGTCCGGCAGAAGCCGGTTATTGGGGGACACGGCGGAAGATTTTCACCAAAACGGTGCGTCCAAAGACAGGGTGGCACATTTGCTGTGCCTTACCTGTGAAAGTGGGGGCAAGTATGCACCACGCAAGGGCGAATCAACCGGACTGCCGCAGATCAAACCCGGCGGGTGTCAATGGCGCGGAGGAATTCGTTGCGCAACTGGTCGTTGTGGGCGAAGCAACCGGAGAAGGCCTGGGTGTAAACGCGCTCGTCGCCGCGCCGGTCTTCGCCGAGCAGCAGGCAGAGCTGTTCGGCTTCGATGACACAGGCGGCACCCTGGGCGTGGCCGTAGGTGACCAGCGCGTCGGCCACGTCGCGGGTCATCCATTCCTGGTAGGTGAAGCGATGGCCGATGGCGTCCACCAGGCGGGCGATGCGCGAGAAGCCGTGTAACCGTCCACCGGGCACGTAGGCGACATGGGCGAAGCCGCGAAACGGCACGAGATGGTGGGGGCACACGCCATGCACGGCGATGCCACGAATCACCACCATGTCGGTGCGCGGGTCGGCGAAGCCTTCACCGAGCGCTTCGGCGGGATCGACATCGTAACCGCCGAGCAGGCGGTTTTCCCAGAGGGCGCGCACCCGCGCGGCGGTTTTGCCGGTGTGCGCGGAATCCGGGGATATCCCGCAGGCGCGCAAAAGGTCGGTAACGGCTTGTTCAAAGGCCACGGCGTCGAATTTTCCGGTGCGCGGGATACCCATGCCGTCCGGCGAAGGGGTGGGAGAGTCAGTGTCGCAGCAATGTGTCATAAAGGAAAAGTATCATGCTCCAGGGGAGGCGTCAAAAGACATGCCGTCGGCATGGAACCACCAGCGTCTAAGATGATAATATTACGGTTTGATGAAATTCCCGCATTTTTCACAGGGGATTCCCCTCCATCGATATCGCCACCGGGAGGATCGGCTTATTTTTCCAGGCAAGCTTGGGCGTTTGGCTCCGGCGATTTTTCTGTTTTGCGCGGCGTGGCTGTCCCCCGGATACGCCGCTGAGCCGATCAAGGAATACGACGTAAAAGCGGTGTTCCTCTACAACTTTGCGAAGTTCGTGGAGTGGCCGGACGCTGTCGTGGGCCAGGTGCGCCTGTGCCTGCTTGGTGTATCGCCTTTCGGCAAGGCGTTCGACGCGCTGCGCGGACAACCGGTGAAAGACCGCCGCTTCGACGTAACCGCCATCGATTCGCCGTCCGCCGTCAGCGGCTGCAATATGGTGTTTGTCCCCTATTCGCAGGAAAAAAATCTCGACAAGGTGCTGAGCCGGGCGCGTGGCAACGGGGTTCTGGTGATCAGCGACAGCGAGGGATTCGCCCAGCGCGGCGCAATGATCAATTTATATGTCGAAGACGAAAAAGTCCGCTTCGAAATCAATCTCCACGCCATCGAGTCGAGCGGGTTGAAGGTCAGCTCCAAGTTGTTGACGCTGGGTAAACCCGCCAATTCCCAATAACGCTCACTCGCCGATGACCAGGCTCTCCACCGTCTGCTCCAGGGTTCCGCCGTCCTTCTCTTCGTAGCTCACCCGCACCGGGAAATAACCGCGTTCCCTGGCCAACCAGATTTCCACACCTTCGCCGCGCCCTGCGCCGACCCTGCTCAGATGCACGGTGTCGAAACGCCCGGCGGGCGTGCTCAGCATCTCGTCACCCATCACCCGGTAACGGTAGCGGCTGGTTTGCCTGCCGTTGTTCATCGTCAGTTCGATTTCGCCGTGGCGGGGTGGTTTGAACATGAACTGGTAGAGCTGGCTCAAACGATCCTGGCAGCCCGGCGGCAATTCCTCGGATTCAATTTTTCCGTCGTAGCGCTGCGTTACGCTATGTTTACCCCAGTCGAAATCGGCATACACCGCTTTGTCGGGATCGTTGCCGCGATGGTGCTCGAAATGCGCGGGGATCAATCCCGCCGCACCAATTTCGCCGCTGCTGACCAGACGAATCCCGCCTTTCAGAAACAACGCGAAAATGCCCGTGGCCTGGGTGAAACTCTCGATGCGGTATAACGTCCGCTCGCGCCGGAAGGTCTCGCGGGCGACGCCGAAAGGCTGGCCGGACTTGCTGAGGCGGTAGGTGGCGTCGATTTGCACAGGCGGCGCAGCATGGACGCCGGCTCCCCACATCAGCCCGAGTGCGGCAAAAAACCAACGGCAAACTACGCCGACTCTCGGCAATTTCACGAAACGGTCACAATTAGCTAGGCGATTCATGGTGTTAATGTATAATCCAAGGCAAATTTGAGTGCGAACACAACGCGCCGTCCTGTCGATTCAATAACACAAAAAACCAGATACCGTTGCGCTGTGCGTCCAGCGGTAGGAGAGATGACGATGAACCAGCCCGCCAAGGTATCCCCGATTCTGCTGCGCAACGTTCCGCTGTTTTCCGGCCTGGAAAACGAGGAAATCGAAAAACTCGCCTCCGCCGCAACGGTGCGCACCTTCACCAAAAATTCGGTGGTGATCCGCGAAGGCGAACACTCCGACAGCATTTATCTCATCAATTCCGGGAAAGTCAAAGTCCTGATCAGCGATACCGAAGGCCATGAGGTGATTCTTTCGATCCTCGGGCCGGGGGATTATTTCGGTGAAATGTCGTTGATCGACAGCCAGCCGCGCTCGGCCACCGTAGTCTCCATGGAGCCGGTGCATTTCGCGGTGATCACCAAACCGGATTTCGACCGCTGCCTGAACCATAACCCCAAGATTGTTTCGCACATCCTGGTGGAACTCGCCAAACGCCTGCGCAGCGCCAACCGCAAAATCGAGGGACTGGCGTTGATGGACGTTTACGGACGGGTGGCGCGCACCCTGATACAACTCGCCGAATTACACGACGGGGAAATGGTGGTGGATCAGAAACTTTCCCAACAGGACATCGCCAACATGGTTGGAGCTTCCCGCGAGATGGTCAGCCGCACCCTGCGCGATCTTTCCTCAAACGGCTTCATCCGTCTGGAAGGCAAAAAAATCGTGGTCAGCAGCCGCAACTTTCCCGCCGATCTGGCGTAATTCCCCGGCGGGGGCGCACTACCAGGCCGAACGCAACGCCGTATCCGGCCTTTCCCCATCCTTGATCGACACCACCCCGCCGGAACTGATTTCCAGACGATCTTCAGCAAACCAGCGCAACACCGCCGGGTAAATCCGGTGTTCCTGGGCGAGCACCCGCGCCGCCAGGATTTCTTCGTTATCATCGGGAAACACCGGCACCGCAGCCTGCGCCACGATGGGGCCGCGATCCAGGTCGTTGGTGACGAAATGCACCGTACAGCCGTGTAATTTGACGCCGTCGGCCAGCGCGCGGGCATGGGTGTCAAGCCCGGTGAAAGCCGGCAGCAGCGCCGGATGGATATTGATCAAGCGATTGACATAATGCGCGACGAACCACGGCGAGAGAATGCGCATGAATCCAGCCAACACCACCAGATCAGCGCCAACTGCGTCGATATAAGCCGCCATCGCGCGGTCGAAACTCTCGCGGTCGGGATAGTCGCGGTGGTTCACCACATGAGTGGCAATGCCGTGTTCACGGGCGGTTTCCAGCCCCTTTGCGTCGGCCTTGTTGCTGATGACGGCAGCTACATTGAGCGGCAGTTTGGCTTCCAGAATCGCCTGCATATTGCTGCCGCGCCCGGAAATGAGGATGACGATACGTTTCACAACACGACCGTCTGCGCCTGCCCCTCGCCACGCGCCTCAACCGTACCGATGCGCCACACCGTTTCACCTTGCGCGGCAAGGTGGGCCATTGCCGCCTCGGCGTCCGCTGCGGCGACGATCACCGCCATGCCGATGCCGCAATTGAAGGTGCGGTGCATTTCCGTGTCCAGAACGCCGCCTTCCTTTTGCATCCACGAGAACAGCGGCGGCATCGTCCAGCTATCCTTCTTCAGAACCGCCGTGAGGTTTTCCGGCAACACGCGGGGAATGTTTTCCAGCAGACCGCCGCCGGTGATATGCGCCATGCCCTTGACCGGCAACTGGGCCATCAGCGACAGCAACGATTTCACGTAAATTTTGGTCGGCGCGAGCACCACTTCGCTCAAGGGCTTGCCGTGGAAATCCGAATTGAGGTCGATGCCGGAGCGCTCGATAATCTTGCGGATCAGCGAATAACCGTTGGAATGCGCGCCGCTGGAAGCCAGCCCCAGCACCACGTCGCCGGCGACGATGGTGCGCCCGGTGATGACTTTATCTTTTTCCACCACGCCCACCGCGAAGCCAGCCAGATCGTATTCGCCCGCCGGGTACATGCCCGGCATTTCTGCGGTTTCGCCGCCGATCAGCGCGCAACCGGCTTGTTCGCAGCCTGTTGCGATGCCCTTGATGACATCGGTGGCGACCGCCACGTCGAGTTTGCCGCAGGCGAAATAATCGAGGAAATACAGGGGTTCCGCGCCTTGCACCAGGATGTCGTTGACACTCATCGCCACCAGGTCGATGCCCACCGTGTCGTGCTTGTTCAGCATGAACGCGAGTTTGAGTTTGGTGCCTACGCCGTCGGTGCCGGACACCAGCACCGGGTTTTGGTATTTTTTGGAAATTTCCACCAGCGCGCCGAAGCCGCCGATGTCGCCGAGCACTTCCGGGCGCATGGTACGTTTGGCGAACGGTTTGATGTTTTCCACCAACTGGTCGCCGGCGTCGATATCCACTCCGGCATCGCGATAGCTCAAGGAAGCCAAGTTTTCTTCTCGCTTTCTGGAATATAATTCAAAACCTGAATTTTACTCGAAATGCCCTGACTAGTATTCAGTTCCACCAAAACGATGACAAATGAAACGGATGGATTTTTTCGCCAGGCTAGGCGCAGCCCCGCCGCCGTATGGGGTATACGGCAAGGGGATGCAACGACGCATGGCGGAAAAA
>CAYVIN010000100.1:0-14683 GCA_964451375.1 uncultured Sulfuricella sp. | reverse complement strand
TTGAGTCGGGCGCAAAGCGCATACCGCAACTCAACACTAAACACTCAAAACTAAAAACTGCTTTTACTTATACCTGTAGAGCCTGATGTGCGCCGCCCCACGCAGGAGCAGGTTTTTCCCTGTTACAATAAGCCCATGAGCCAAAAGTGGAACGCCCTCCTGCTGATAGTGCTGCTGACATTCCTGCAATGTCTCGCGCCGCTGTTGCACGCCCATGCGGGCGGTATTCATGCGGGCGACAGCGGTCATCTTCATCTCGACCAGCTGAGCGAAGTCAGTGCGCCGCTGCGGGTGCATACCGAATTCCGCGTCGATCTTTCCGATAGCCCGTCGGTCAGTGCGCCTACCGAATTACGCCGCGATCAGCCCCTTCCCGGCGGCGAAACCAGCGGCCTTCCGGCCCGCATCATCCTGCCGCCGCCCGCCCTTGGCGGCGTGGTTCGGGTGGCGCAGCCGCCGCTTTTTGATTTCTTTTCCCCGCGTCTTACTCCCCCCGCGCAAGCTCCTCCCGCCGCGATTTGATTTTCCTGTTTTGTGCTGGGCCTGCGCCGTTGCGGTTGCCAGGTTGATGTTCAACTCTTAATGGAGAGTGGCATGTTTTCAAAATTTCCGATTTTGGTGTTGGTTGGTGGTCTGTTGTCGCCTGTGTTTGGCTGGGGTGGCGATGAAATCGCTGTGACGGCGCGTCAGGCGCAGGCGATGGGCGTCGAAACGGCGACCTTGAGCGCGGTGGGCGCGGCGGCTGGAAATGCCCTGCCGGGGCAGGTGGTGGTGCCCAACAGTCAGTTGTTTTTGGTGAGCGCCCCGCTGGCGGGACTGATTGAATCGCTGGGGGCCGCCAGCGGCGTGGCGGTGAAAAAGGGCCAGTTGCTGGCGCGTCTGCAAAGCCCCGGATTAGCCGACTTGCAGCGCGGATTTTTGCAGGCCCGCACCCAGGCGTCATTGGCCAAAGACAGCATGGAGCGCGACGACAAACTGATGCGCGAAGGCATTGTTGCGGAAAGCCGCTATCTGGCCGCCAAGGGGCGTTATGAGGAAAGTGCGGCGCAACTCGCTGAACGGCGTCAGGCATTACGCCTGGCCGGATTTACAGAAGCCGCGCTGGAGCGGCTGGGAAAAAGCGGGGTATTGAGCGGGGCGCTGGAAATCCTTGCTCCCGCAGATGGCGTGGTGCTGGAACAATTGGCGACGGTGGGGCAGCGTGTCGAAGCGGCCTCACCGCTCTACAAGCTGGGGCGTCTCAAACCTTTGTGGATCGAGTTGCAGGTGCCGCTGGCGCAGGCCGGCGCGCTGAAGGGCGGGGAAGCGGTGCGTTTGCACGGGCAACCCGGCGCGGGCCTGGTTATCCAGGTGGGGCGGCAGGTCAGCGAAGGCAGCCAGACCGTGATGGTGCGCGCGGAAATCCGCAACGGCGCTGAAAATCTGCGCCCCGGCCAATACGCCGAGGCGGAAATCGTCGCCGCCGCCACCAGCCATTGGCAGGTTCCCGCCTCGGCGCTGGTGCGCAATCAGGAACGCGCATATGTGTTCGTGCAAACCCCCGGCGGATTCCGCGCCCAACTGGTGACGTTATCCGGCGAAACGGCGTCCGGCGCGTTGATCGGCGCCGGGCTGAAAGGTGACGAACGCATCGCGGTGCGCGGCGCGGCGTCCTTGAAGGGGATGTGGCAAGGGATCGGGGGTGGCGAATGACCCCCCCGCGAAACTCCGCGTCCTGCTTGGCTTTCAAGCCATATCGCCGACTGGCGGGCGTCACAGCCGAAGTGGTTACTAACATTGCGGGGTTTTCATCATGATGACCCGCCTCGTCGAATTTTCCCTTACCCAGCGCCTGGTCACGTTACTCCTCACGCTGCTGCTGATCGGCGGCGGGGTGCTGGCGTTCCAGGGTCTCCCCATCGATGCGTTCCCCGATGTTTCCTCGACCCAGGTCAAGGTGATCCTGAAAGCGCCGGGGATGACCCCGGAAGAGGTGGAAGCGCGAATTACCGCACCCATCGAGGTCGAATTGCTGGGGATTCCGCACAAACGCATCCTGCGTTCGCTGTCGAAATATGCACTGACCGACATCACTATCGATTTTGAGGAAGGCACCGATATCTACTGGGCGCGTAATCAGGTGGCCGAACGGCTGTCCGGGCTGATGAAGGATTTGCCACCCGGCGTGACCGGCGGGCTGGCCCCGATTACCACGCCGCTTGGCGAAATGTTGATGTTCACCATCGAGGGCGGCGATTTGGGTTTAATGGAGCGGCGCAGCCTGCTCGACTGGGTGATTCGCCCGGCCCTGCGCACCTTGCCCGGTGTGGCGGATGTGAATGCGTTGGGCGGGTTGGTGCGCAGTTTCGAGGTGATGCCCGACAACATCGCGCTGAATGCTCGCGGCGTGTCGCTGGAACAATTGCAAAAAGCCCTCGAAACCAATAACCGCAACGACGGCGCGGGGCGGATCAAGGACGGCGAGGAAGTGCTGGTGGTGCGTGTCGAGGGTAATGTGAAAACCCTCGACGACCTGCGCAGCATTGTCATCACCAGCCGCGACGGCAAACTGGTGCGGGTCGGCGATGTGGCGGAAGTGCGTCTTGGCCATTTGTCGCGCTACGGCGCGGTGACCCGCAACGGTCAGGGCGAAGCCGTCGAGGGGCTGGTGCTGGGTTTGCGCGGGGCCAATGCGCGGCAGGTGGTGGAAGGCGTCAAACAACGCTTGCAGAAAATTGCCCCAAATCTGCCGCCGGGGGTGAAAACCGAGATATTTTATGACCGCGGCGACCTCGTCGAACGGGCCGTCGGTACGGTCGCGAAAGCCTTGCTGGAAGCCATCGTGCTGGTGGTGATCCTGCTCGTGCTGTTTCTCGGCAACCTGCGCGCCGCACTGGTGGTGGCGCTGACCCTGCCGCTCGCCGCGCTGATGACTTTCATCCTGATGCGCCAGTTCGAGCTGTCGGCCAATCTGATGAGTCTGGGCGGACTGGCCATCGCCATCGGGATGCTGGTGGATGCGGCGGTGGTGGTGGTGGAAAACACCGTTTCCCATCTTGCCCACGACCAGGGTGAAAGGAACATGCCGCGTTTACACGTCATCTACCATTCGGTGCGCGAAGTGGTGACGCCGGTGACTTCCGGGATCATCATCATCATCGTGGTATTCCTGCCCTTGCTGACCTTGCAGGGGCTGGAAGGCAAACTGTTCATCCCGGTGGCGTTGACCATCGTGTTCGCGCTGGCGGCGTCGTTGCTGCTGTCGCTGACCATAATCCCGGTGCTCGCCTCCTTCCTGCTCAAGGAAGGCAGCCATGAAGACCCGTGGCTGGTGCGGCGTCTGCTGGCGATCTACGAGCCGGTGCTGAAGTTCGCTCTGGCAAGTCCCAAAATCATCGCCATCGGCGCGGTGGTGGCGCTGGCGGCGACCGTGGCGGTGTATCCCCTGATTGGCAAGACTTTCATGCCGACCATGGACGAGGGCGATATCCTGATCGGCGTGGAAAAACTGCCGTCGATCAATCTCAAACAAAGCACCGACCTCGACACCCGCCTGCAACAGGCGATTCTCGCCAATGTCCCGGAAGTGAAGGGCATCGTGGCGCGCGCCGGGGCCGATGAACTGGGCCTCGATCCGATGGGATTCAACCAGACCGACACTTTCCTGGTGCTCAAACCCCGCGCCGAATGGCGCAATCCCAGCAAGGAATGGCTTACCGACCAGTTGCGGGCAGTCTTGAAGGATTTTCCCGGATTGGCCTACAGCTTCACCCAGCCCATCGAGATGCGGGTTTCCGAAATGATCATCGGGGTGCGCGGCGATGTTGCGGTGAAAATCTTCGGCCCCGACCTGCAAACCCTCAACGACCTGGTGGAAAAAAGCGAAGCCGCCCTGAAAACCGTGGCGGGCGCGGAAGATGTGTACCGCGTCCAGAACGAGGGCCTGCAATACCTCAAGGTGGAAATCGACCGGCTCGCCGCCGGACGCATGGGCCTCAACATCGACGATGTTGAAAACATGTTGCGCGCCCAGCTCGAAGGCCAGATCGTCGGCACGGTGCTGGAAGGAACCCGGCGCACCCCGGTGCTGCTGCGCGGCTCGGATGATTTGCGCGGCGCGCCGACGCTGTTTGCCGATTTGCGTCTCACCCTGCCGTCCGGCGTGAGCGTGCCGCTCGCCACCATCGCCCATCTCAAACGGATGGGCGGCCCGGTCAAAATCGACCGGGAAAACGCCCAGCGTTACGTGGTGGTGCAGGCCAACGTGCGGGGTCGCGACCTGGTCGGTTTCGTCGAAGACGCCAAACGCGCCGTGGCGCAGGCCGCGCCCCTGCCGTCCGGCTATTCGATCACCTGGGGCGGTCAGTTCGAGAACCAGCAGCGCGCCGCCGCGCGCCTGGCTATCGTGGTGCCGGTCGCGCTGGGGCTGATTTTCCTGCTCCTGTTCAGCACTTTCGGCTCGGTGCGGCAGGCCATCCTGGTGTTTGCCAATATTCCCTTCGCCCTGATCGGCGGGGTGGTGGGTCTGGCGATTTCCGGCGAATACCTGTCGGTGCCGGCCTCGGTGGGTTTTATTGCGCTCCTCGGTATCGCCGTGCTGAATGGCGTGGTGATGGTGAGTTATTTCAATCAACTGGCGGCGCAAGGCCTGAGCCTCGAACAAGCTGTGATCGAAGGCGCCAAGCGGCGTCTGCGCCCGGTAATGATGACCGCCAGCATCACCGCCTTTGGCCTGATCCCGCTGCTGTTCGCCAGCGGCCCCGGCTCGGAAATCCAGAAACCGCTGGCTATCGTGGTGATCGGCGGGCTGATCACCTCCACGGTATTGACCCTGGTGATCTTGCCGCTGCTTTATGCGCGTTTCTGCGTGAAAGGAAAAAAATAATGAAACAACCCAACTGTTGTTTAACCATCGTCCTCCCCGGCAACCTGGGGGGCAACATCATCGGCCACCTGCTTGAACATTACGAACTGGCCGCCGGCTTCACCTCCTACGAAGTCAAAGGCCACGGCAAAGGGGCCATCTACCACAGCGCCAGCGAACAAGTGCGCGGCTGGGCGCGGCGCATCAAGATGGAAGTGGTGATGGAGCGCGGGGACGCCGAATCGCTGGTGGCGCATCTCAAGGAATCGCTGCCGACCAGCGAAGTGGCCTACTGGATAGCGCCGCTATACGAATTCGGGAGGTTTGCATGAGCAAGGAACGAAGCCAATGTAGGGTGGGTGAAGCAATAGCGCACCCATCACACCAAGACGCAATGGATGCGTTATCGCGCCTGTGCCTTTCGGGTAGCGCCTATCCTGTGAAGCGATTTCTCTATAGCGTGGTTTGGTCTCTTGGAATGATGGTCAATGTCCACGCCCATGGCCTCATCGATGCTCCCGACCTGCCCCCGCTGGAAAGCGTCAAGGCCGCGCTGCTCAATCATCCCGAAGTGCTTGCCGCGCGTTCCGGCGTGAGCGCCGGGGAGGCCGCGCAACGGCGCATCAGCGCCGGCTCGCACGAAACCACCTTGCGCCTCACCGGTCAGCAACGCACCATCCGGGAAGAGCAAAACCGCCGCTTCGGGGAATGGGACGTGACCCTCGAGCGTCCCCTTCGTCTGCCCGGCAAAGCCGCCATCGACGAGCGCCTCGGCGCAGGTGAAGCGGAGCGGATGCGCACCCTTTATGGCGACGCGCTCCACGAAAGCGGGCGCGGCCTGCTCAAGGCGTGGTTCGGCTGGGCGCGTGAAGACGCCGTGGCGCGCCAGTGGCGCGAACAAGGCGCACTGCTCCGGGAACAACTCGCCATCGTCGAAAAACGGGTGCGCGCCGGCGACGCCCCACGCCTCGAAATGGGGCTTGCCGAAGCCGCCCTGGCTGGCGCGGAAAGCGGACGCCACCAGGCCGAATTAAAAGCCCGGCTGGCGACCAACACGCTCACCCAGGGTTACGCCGCCATCCCGCTACCCGCGAACCTGCCCGCCATCGCACCGCAAGCGGTGGAAGGCGACCCCGCCGGGTGGCGCGCCGCCATCCTCGAATACAACCACGAACTGGCGGTGGCGCGCCGCGAAACCGCCCTGGCCAAGCTCCACGGCGAGCGCGCCCGCGCCGAACTCAGCCCCGATCCGGCCTTTGGCGTACGCGCCGCCTCGGAACGCGGCGGCGCGGAACGGCTGGTGGGATTGTCCTTTTCCATCCCCTTCGCCGGCCCGGCGCGCACCGCCCGCAGCGACGAAACCGCTGCCCAGGCCACCGCCGCCGAACAGCGCGAAGTGGCGATACTGCGCAAGATCACCCTGGAAGCCGACAACACCCTCGCCACCGCCCAAGCCGCCTGGCAAGGATGGCAAAGCGCCAGCCTCGCCGCCGAACGGATGCGCGGCAACGCCGAATTGCTCGCCCGCGCCTACGCGCTCGGCGAAGCGCCGCTCGCCGAAGTCCTCGCCGCCCGCCGCCTGGCCCTCGAAGCCGGCCTCAGCGCAACCTTAACCCGCCTCGACGCAGCGGAAAGCCGCTACCGCCTGCTGCTGGACGCCCACCAGTTGTGGGCGTTTGATGAGGAGGGGGAGTAGCTTGTTAAGTGAAAGACAAAAACAGTTTTGAATGTTTAGTGTTTAGTGTTTAGTTGAGGTCGCCGCGCGAAGCGCGTCGGGATTGATTCAGGCGTGAAGCGCGTTCCACAACTAAACGCTCAACACTCAAAACTAAAAGCTGCTTTTACTTAGAGAGCGGTGGGCGCGGCGTTTGCGCCCACCGAAGCGGCGAAGGGAAATTTTCGTCGGGCGCGAATTCGATACAGACGTTCTTTAATACAATTAGGGGAAACCCCATTGACCGACTAGGGGGTTTGCCGTCACTATCGATCCAAATCCCACAAGTAGGAGTGTCCCGTCATGTGTTCAGTCCAGCGCTTCCTGGCCGCCTTGTTTGCGGTTGCCGTACTCTTGCTTGGCGGATTGCCAGGTGGCGCAGTATTGGCTGCGACAAGCACCGCGACGAGCGACTTCACCGATAATCTGGACGGCACCGTCACCCATAAAACCACCGGGCTGACCTGGAAGCGCTGCGCGGAGGGGCAAACCTGGTCGGGTTCGACATGCAGCGGTGCGGCGCAACTGTACACCTTGAATGCTGCGTTGGCGCGTGGTTCCAATGGCTGGGCGCTGCCCACCATAGAGCAACTGCGAACCATCGTAGCGATGGGGTTCGGCGCCGGAGCGCCCACCATCAACCCAACGGTTTTTCCCAACACACCGGCGTCGAATTTTTGGTCGGCATCGGCCTATGCCTATGGCGGGGGATCGGGTTACACGTGGTTCGTCGCTTTCGACACTGGCGACAGCGGTGGCTACGATTCCAACACGGTCAGCGGACTCTATGCTCGCTTGGTTCGTAGCGGACAGCCTGTCGAGACTTCTACTCCCGCCGCTTCAACCAATGGCGCCACAACACCGGCTCCAACCTCATCCAGCCAGGGATTTTCGGCATCCGTGACGGCCAGCGGCGACATTACCCGGCAAACCCTGCAAGGACGGGTCAACGTACATCCCAACGACATCGGCAATACGGGCGGGTTGTTTGTGGTGGCGGTTCTGCCGAATTCGACTCTTTATTACCACGGGCCTGACGGCAGTTGGTCTCCTTCCCTTCAAACTTATTTCCGTGGGACGCTGGCCAGTAGCGATGTAGGCATCGTGGAGTCCCCGACCGATTTATCCGCGCTGGGCGACACCAAAGTCTATCTGGGATACGGGCGTTGCCTTCCGTTCGCGATAGTGAGCCGTTGTTACGACGACATGAATAACAGTGCTGCGGTGCATCTGGTTCATACGATTCCGTTCAAGGGGAAACTCGGCATCACCTCCTATACCCAGTCCTCGACGAACGGCGCCGTTTCGCCACTGGTTTCCGTCACCAATAACAGCGGGCAACAGATTACCTACTGGGGACTCAAGGACAAAGCCGGGACGCCCTTTGCATTGACTGAAACGTTATTCAAAGACCCCGCGACCGGTGACCAGATTCGCACCCTTTACGGCACTCATGGCCTGCCCAGAAAGTTCGTGAATCTCAAAACCGGGGAATCCGCCACGGTTCAATGGGGTTTGAGTGGTGGGGTTTTCCGGCTTTATGACGCAAATGGCAGACTCACCCTGGGGTACGGTCTGGCCGTCAATGCTTCGGGGAAACTTGCCGCCACGCCGCTGACCAATAGCGGGCAATTTGCCGCAGACCCGGATGACATTGATATTTCTGTCACTTCCGTTGCGGATCAGGCGCTGGTGAAGAAAAACGCCAAAGACATCGGAAATGCGATTGCCGTCGCCGGCGTGATGGTTTGCGCCTACTCCAGCGGCGCACTCTGTCCGGCGGGCGCATTCATGGTTGGCGTCGGTCTGGCGACCAAGGCCGCCGCGAATTGCGAAACCGATTGCGGGGCGGGCAAAATTAACAACTTGTTTTCCAACCTGAAGGACAAAAGCAATACGGTCATGGGGTGGTTTTCCAAGGGATGGAAATCGACCGGCACGAACAGCACCGGTGCCGATAGCGGCCCCGGCGTTCCCGATGTCATCGATAACCCGCCGCAATATACGACGACCGATATCCCCGCCACCCAAAAAGCCGACTCGTCGGCTGTGCAGGCGCTTGCAATAAAAAATCAGTCGGTTTCGACAACGCCGTCCTGGTCGCCGTGTTTTGACGGGCAGTATATGTCTGCGCTGACCAATATGTGTGAAACCATACCCGCTTGCCCCTACGGTTATGTGTCGGACAACAAGGGGTATTGCATAGAACCACGCATGTGTACCGCGCCGAACGTGATCCAAAACGAGCAATGTATTTCCTCGACCCCCGTCTGCAATCCCGCGACGCAGACACTGAAAGGCGGCCAATGCGTCAACAAGCTGATTTGCGATGCTTATCAAAAGGAGCAGAACGGGGTGTGTGTGCCCGATTGCACTTCAGCCCAGGAAGTGATCAATGGCGTCTGTGTAACACGATGTGCTTCCAACCAGACGCGCCAGAATGGGGTGTGCGTGACCCCGCAACCGACTCCGACGTATACGCAACCGACTCAGCCCCAGACGACGACTCCGTCAAGCACTAACCCCGCCTGTAAATATGACCCGTGCAGGACGCAGGGTAAGGGCAGTTGCGCCTGTTACGCTTGCCTCGGAGTGAAGTCCTATGGTTCTTGCGGGAAATAGCCTAAGCCCGGTGGGCATGTTTTTTGTGCCCACCGAATCGGCTGATGTGCTATACCCAATTAGGGAAAACCCCATTGACCGACTAGGGGGTTAGCTGCCACTATCCGTCCAATCCCACAAAGGAGCATCCCCGTCATGTGTTCGGTTCAGCGCTTCCTGGCTACCTTATTCTCCGCTCTTTTTGCAACCTCTCTTTTGCTGCTTTGTGGTTTTGCGACTGCAAATACGACGCCGCTTATACTCACTTGCCCGTCCACCGTGAGCGCCGGCAGCACCTCTTACTGCAACGTCGTGATCGATGGAAGCGGCGGCGGTAGCGTGGTTGTAAATCCCTCTTGGGCTTCGAGCAATCCCGTCGCGTTATCCGTCAACGAAGGCAAACTCAGCGCCGGATATGTAAGTTCCGACACGCGGGTGACGATCACCGTTACGCAAACCCAGGATGGCGTCACCAAAACGGCCACCGCGAACGTGACCGTGCCAGCCAGTGCTGTCAGCGCCAAGTTGACCGGCCTCGCCATCAGCGGCGATGCCGGCGTCAAATCGGGCAGCAGCATTACCCTCATCGCCAAAGGCGGGTATAGCGACGGCGCCAGCCGCGATGTCAGCGCAACCTGGACTAGTAGCGATACCGCGACCGCCACCGTGTCCGGTACCGGCGTGGTCACCGCCAAGACGGTCACCACCGACACCCCTGTCACCATCACTGCCAGCTATAGCGAGGGTGGCGTTAGCAAAACCGCAACAACTATCCTCACGGTCAAATCCGGCGCTACGGCATCAACTTCCCCTTCATCCGGTCAGGGCTTTTCCGCATCCGTGACGGCCAGCGGCGACATTACCCGACAAACCCTGCAAGGACGGGTCAACGTACATCCCAACGACATCGGCACTACCGGGGCGCTGTTTGTGGTGGCGATTCTGCCGAATTCGACTCTTTATTACCACGGGCCTGACGGCAGTTGGTCGCCCGTCCTTCAAACATACTTCCGTGGGACGCTGGCCAATACCGATGTCGGTATCGTGGAATCCGCAACCGATTTATCCGCGCTGGGCGACACCAAGGTCTATCTGGGATACGGGCGTTGCCTTCCGTTCGCGGCGGTGAGCCGTTGTTACGACGACATGAATAACAATGCTGCGGTGCATCTGGTTCACACGATTCAGTTCAAGGGGAAGCTCGCTATCACGCCTTATACCCAGCCCTCGACGAACGGAAGCGTTGCACCGTTAGTTTCCGTCACCAATATCAGTGGGCAGGAACTCACCTACTGGGGACTCAAGGACAGCGCCGGGACGCCTTTTGCGTTGACTGAAACGTTATTCAAAGACGCGACAGGCAATCAAATTCGCACCATTTACGGCACTCACGGCCTGCCCAGAAAGTTCGTCAATCAGAAAACCGGCGAATTCGCCACGGTTCAATGGGGCTTGAACGGCGGGGTATTCCGGCTTTATGACGCGAATGGCAAATTCACGCTGGGGTATGGTTTGGCCGTCGATGCTTCGGGGAAGCTTGCCTCCACGCCGCTGACCAATAATGGGCAACTTGCCGCAGAGCCGGATGACATTGATATAACGCTTACTTCCCCCGCAGATCAGGCGCAGGCGAAGAAAAATCTAAAAGACATAGGAAAAGTCATTGCCGCCGGCGGCGTCATCGTTTGCACCTACTCCGTCGGCGCACTTTGTCCGGCTGGCGCAGTTATGGTGGGTGTCGGTCTGGCAACCAACGCCGCCGCGAATTGCGAAACAGATTGCGGGGCAGGCAAGATCAATAATTTGATTTCCACGCTAAAGGACAAAGGCAATACGGTCATGGAGTGGTTTGCCAGGGGATGGAAATCAACCACCGGCGCCAGCAACCCAAACCCCAGCAACGATAGCGCTCCTGGTGTTCCAGATGTCACCGAAAACACGCCCCAATCCTCCCCAACTGATACCCCTACTGTGAAGCAGGCTGATTCCAGCCTGGCGCAGGCCCTCACGCAGTCCCAGTCTTCGACGACCGGTTGCGCTTCGACGCAGCAAATGAAGGTAAACGGTTATTGCGTCGAAATATGTACCCCCCCCAGATACTATGATGGGACAGCATGTGCCTTGCCTACATCCACCCCGACACCGCAGCCACCTGTTTCTTCGACGCCGGATGTTGACGCTCTGGGGCCGCAAATTCTCGATTATCCAAACTATATAGTCAGTTGTAATTACGTCGCCAAGTACGGCCAGCCTGCGCACTGGGAAAAAATCGCCGTGGATTTGCATACCGGCCCCTGTTATAACGCCGAGCTTACGGCTCAGAAGTACCGTAATTGCAAAGATGGATACCTGTACAGCGGTAGCGTGGATCCGGGGCCGGCCGCCGAAGTCAGTCTATTCCAGTGCCTGGTGGATAACAGCTCAGGGAAATTCAAAACGGCGTATTTGGCGGAACTGCAACGTGCAAAAGACGCCGCCAAGCCGCCCTCGTCGTCAAGCAGCTCGTCGTCAAGCAGCTCGTCGTCAAGCACGTCGTCGTCAAGTTCGTCATCATCAAGTTCGTCTTCAGCCGTAAGTGGATGCAAGTATTACAATAATATTGGATCCGCCATTTGCGTTCCGCCGGTGCGACTGCCCGGGTATAACTGTACCGTCAACTCATACTCTTCCATCTGCACCAAGTAGCCCGGCAGCGTGGGCGCGGCCTTGTCGCGCCCACTCCGGAATCACGCAAGTAATTTGATCGTTCCCACGCTCCAGCGTCGCGCATTATTCAGCTAGGCCGCCAAAACGGTGGGCACACGGAACCGCATCCAACAGGTTTTATGCACAATATCAACGCATTAAAATAATAATATTATTATTCAATTGATTGTCATTGAATGAGATGTAGCGGGCCTTAGCGCGAGAGTATTCACTAACATTTTTAATCCGGCTTGGGTGATGATGGATGCGGGTTGTGGAGGTGGCGCGTCGTGGTTGATGGCCGGTTATCCCGAAATTCGGGACGCTGGAGCGTCCCGACCCGCTTTCCCACGCTGGAGCGTGGGAACGATCAAAATATGTTAGTTGGCAATTCCTCAGGAGGTTTTCTTCCCTCTCCCCAACCCCTCTCCCGCCTGCGGGCTACCGTATGCACACAAGTTGGCGCAGCAAACTCCTCCCCCTTCAAGGGCTACCGTATGCACACATCTTTAGCCCAAATTTTTATACGACGCAGGAAGCAAATTCAAACGATTTTCTTTGCAGTTGGCAACACTTCCTCAATCGCTGGTCACCCTCTCCCCCGGCCCCTCTCCTTTATGCCCTTCAGGGTGCATGTCCATGGGCGAGGGGAGTGTCCGTGCGCACAACGGTGGGGCAATCCGCGCTTTTCTCCCCTCTCCCACGTGAGTGGGAGAGGGGCGGGGGAGAGGGCAGCGGTGCTCGATTTCAGGAAAACGGTGATTTATTTCGCCAACCCGGCAATTCGGAAAAAGATGTGTGCATACGGTAGCCTTCAAGGGGGAGGTTGGGAGGGGGATGGGGTGAGGGTGACACATATAAAATCAATGCCTTGCGTTGTGGTGTACGCCTTTCACCCCATCCCCACCCTAACCCTCCCCTTGAAGGGGAGGGGACTCGCCGCTTCTTCTTTTTCGCGCATTATCAATGCGTTGGAAAAATGTGTGCATACGCTAGCCCGCCTGCGGGAGAGGGGCTTGTATGCTGTAGCTTTGCGTTATCCTGAGTAGTTATGTTAGTTGTTACTTACGCGGAGACACCCGCCAGTCAATGACATTGCTGAAGATCGGCCATGGATACGGCTTTCTAATGGGGTGGCTTGAAAAGCCGCTCTGATCGGGCGTTTTAACCCATTACTCGGCTTGGGCGCGACAACATCGCGCCCAGCCGACTCACCATCGCGCCGCCCCGAGTGGGGCGACACGCAGTGCACTTATTGGCAGCCCGCCTGTTTTAGCCAGGTCGTCAGCGCGCCCAGATCAAGCAGCGCATTGCTGGAGAGCAGCCCGACATAGACCAGATTTTCGCTACTGGTGTTGATACCGAGATAACTGTTGGTTCTGGAATAATAACGGTAGTAGTACGGCCCCAGCGCCTTGGAAACCGCCCCGGATGGCGAGAACAGTTCCGGGTAGGTGGTTTCACCCCAGCCGAACACGCAGTCGGCGCGGCTGCTCAACGTCGAGGTGGTGGGCGTGGTCGGCGTCGTTGGGGTGGTCGGTGTGGTGGTGGAGCTACCCGACTGGCTGAGCACCAACGAAAGGTTGTCGGCGTAGCCGTCGTTCGACGAGCCGGCGGAGCGGTTGAAAGCGACCGTTACCTTGGCGGTGCGCGCTCCGGCGGGTACCGAGGCGGTGTTTTTGCGTTCCAGCAATGACGTGACGCTGTTGCGATCAGCGGCCTTCACCGGCCCGATAGTGGTGCTTGTACCCAACTGCTTCTGGTTCGCGTCGAAGAACCCCAGGCTTACGGTGACGCTGTCGTCCTGACTGCTCCAGCCGCCCAGCCAGCCCGACAGGATGTAGCTCGCCGCGCCGGAATCAATCGCGCTGGAGGCAAAAGACAGGCTCACGCTCTGCGAAGCGGACGCCGCCGCCGCCGAGCCGCCATAGAAAAAGTTGTTACCACGAGGGGTCGGGCCGGGCGAGGAAGCGCTGATATAGTCGCCGACACCATACTGGAGGATGGTGACGTAACCGTCACTCGTCCAGCCGGGGAAACTGGTCACTCCGCTGCTCGCTGCCGGAACCGATTCGGCATCGCCGTTGACCAGCAGATTTGCGCCATAGCTGCCGCTGCTGGGAGTGGGGGCGGAGGCCGTGCAGCCATACACGATCAGTGTCGAAGCCCCACTCGGATCGCGGCACACCGACGAGGCGCTGGCGGTGACGGTGTACGTTCCCGCCGCCAGGGTATCGTTGACGATGAATTTGCCTTCACACCAGCCGGCGTAGCAGCCGCCCTTGGTGGTGGTCTGGGTCATGGTGAAGTTGTTCGGCCCGGTCATCGTCGCGCTGATGCCGCTCGGCGATTTCGAGGTGTCGTACCAGATGCGCACCCAGGTGACATAGCTCGACGTGGTGAGCTTGAAAGTATCGCTTTGTTCGTAGGAACACGCGCCGATGTAAGTCGAGTTCTGCAATGTCGTTTCGGTAGTGCAGGCCTCGAACAGATTGGCCGAGGCCATGGCGGAGAACAACAGCGCCAGGGCGGCAACGGCCAGATTTCGCAAGGAAACGGATTTCATGATCAACTCCTCTTGACGTGAAACGGGTTGGGCAACGCCCTGCGCCGTCCCTGAAACGGGGCGGAAGGGCAATCTCACGGTGAAAGTCCGCGCCTGTTCCGTTTGTTGATTTCGCTGAGGCGGGGAAACTCCGGCAAGGCCATCCTGCTGCCCTGCCATACTCCAAATATAGACAAGCAGGTCTGCTTTACCAGCGCGCGGAGCGAATTGCTCTCACGAAAAACCCGGAACCGGGGGCGGGTGTTTATTCTTCAGTTAAGGTAACTACTCAGGG
>CAYVIN010000099.1:0-14815 GCA_964451375.1 uncultured Sulfuricella sp. | reverse complement strand
GAATTGCCGCCACCGCGGAAATCCCCCTCAATCCCGGTTTCCCAAAGGGGGAGGGGGTTGGGTCGAAGCATGAAATCCGTTTTTCTTCCTTATAGTGGGATGGCCCTGATGGGGCCGCGGAATTTCTTGACGATTTCCATGAACGGCAGGTTGGGGCCGTTGGGGGGGGGCGTCGTACATGGAACGTCGCTTGTCGATTTCGTTGACGGCCTGGCGTATCAGGTCGATATATTCGTGTACAGACTCGGGTTTCTTCGCAGTCATGTTGCATAGCGCCTGTTCGCTATCGAGTCTGGATTTTTGAAAGACACGGACGAAATCCACTCGCCGTGGTCGCGAGCAAATTCACTTTCGCTTCACACAAGTTCACTGCGGCTCCACCTGGGAAATGCGCGTTCGCTCTACAGTTGTTCCCGTCTTCTACGTGATTGGAACAACATGAACACCCACGATTTCAAAATTTTCTTGATAAACCCACCTCACACTGCGATTGGCAGCCGCGTTCCAAAAGAACATCTGCCTCCTCTCTGTTTGTTGAGCATCGGCGGGCCATTGCTTGACCAGGGATTCCACGTCGAATTGCTCGACGCCGAGTTCGGCCCGATGGCAATCGAACAAATTGTCGAGGCGGTTGTTCGGGCGTGGCCCCATGTCGTGATGGTTGGACATTCCGGTTCGACATCGGCCCATGCCACGATTGACGCGCTGACGCGCCTAATCAGGAAAAAATCTCCGGGAACCTGGATTGTCTACGGTGGCGTTTTCCCTACGTATCATTGGGAAGATATTTTGAACCAGTGTCCCCAGATCGACTTCATCGTGCGCGGGCAGGGTGAGTTGACCGCAACGCTCCTTGCGACGGCCCTCTACGCCGGTTCGGGCATCGCCAACATCACGGGGATTGCCTACCGGAAACAGGCTCACCCGATCACCACGCGAAAAGCCGAACTGATTGATCACCTGGATGACTTCAGAATCGGCTGGGAACTCATCGATCACGCGAAATACTCGTACTGGGGCAACCAGCGGGCCGTGGTCGTCCAGTTTTCACGAGGTTGCCCCCATGCCTGCAATTACTGCGGGCAGCGGGGGTTCTGGACGCAATGGCGACATCGCGATCCCGTGAAATTCGCCAGGGAATTGGCTTGGCTGCATAGGGAACATGGCGTCGAGGTCATCAACTTTGCCGACGAGCTTCCGACCGGTTCACGCAAGGCCTGGCAGACTTTTCTGGAGGCGCTCATCGCGGAAAAGGTTAACCTGACTCTGGTCGGATCAACCCGCGCCAGCGATATCGTCAGGGATGCCGACATTCTGCACTTGTATCGAGAAGCCGGGGTCATCCGTTTTCTTTTGGGTATCGAAACCTACAGCGAATCAACCCTCAAAAAAATCGGAAAAGGCACGAGCTGCAACAGCGACAAGGAAGCCATCCGCCTGTTGAGACGACACGGCATCATTTCCATGGCAACTTACGTCGTGGGGTTCGAAGAAGAGTCGGATCGGGATTACTGGCATTCCCTGAAGCACTTGCTGGAATATGATCCCGACCAGATACAGATACTCTACGTCACGCCTCATCGTTGGACGCCTTTCTATTCCACCGTAGAAGAACGTAAGGTTATCCAGATCGATACCAGAAAATGGGACTACAAACACCAAGTGCTGGCGACCAATAAGGTTCCTCCGTGGCGAGTTCTGCTCTGGGTGAAAACCATCGAGGTGATCCTACAATTGCGGCCCAAGGCACTATTGCGAACCTTTTTCAGCAAAGGCGATGATTTCGCGCACGGCATGCGCTGGTACGCCAAGATGGGCCGCCGGGTCTGGTTCAGGGAAATCGCCGAATTTGTTTTTGGTGGCGGCCCGTCAGCAAGTGGCCCGACCCTGCGGGCGTTTTGGGGGGAGTCCCTTGCTGCATCCGAAGAGGCATTGTCAAAAACGCGGACGACGAGCCGCGCATCAAGCGTTGCAAGCGGCGAAAGGCGATGAACCCGGTTGCCCGTTTTCCATGGACTTCCACCGGCGCAGGTCAGCGTTTCTGCTCGTCGCGCCGTTAGCCGTCGATATCCAGCCCCAGCCGGTGGGTATCGTTGATGATCGAGAGCAACGGCTTGAAGGGGATGGTGGCGCCGAATTTCTTGACGATCTCCATGAACGGGAGGTTGGGGCCGTTGGGGTCGAACTGATAGGTGCCGTTGGTCATGCTGTCGTACATGCTGCGCAGTTCCTTGTCCATCGCGTCCACCCAGGGGAGGATGGTGCCTTTCATGTTGTCGTCGTCTTCGACCATGGCCCGCAGTTCGTCGATTTCGTAAACGGCTTGGTGAACCAGGTCGATGTATTCATCGACCGTCTTGGGTTTCTTGATCATCATTTGAGTTTCTCCTGAAAACAACAAGGGGCGCCAGATTGGCGCCCCTCAATTTTATAACGCTTGCCTGTCGCTTATTTGCCGGCGACTTCTTCCAGCTTGGTGGCGCGGATCAGTTGCCCGTCCAGAGCAGCCTCGGAAGCACTGCCGCCGTAGGCGACGGTGATGAGTTGCGAGTAGTACGTGACCGGGATGTTGAACTTGGTGCCATAGCGCTTGTTCACTTCACCCTGGTAGATTTCCACGTTGGCCTGGCACAGCGGGCAGGGCGTGACGATCATGTCGGCGCCGTGGTCGTAGGCGGATTCGATGATGTCCTTGATCTGCTTCTGGGCCTTTTCCGGCTCGGAGAACGCCAGCGCGCCGCCGCAGCAGGTGACTTTCTGGTCGTAGGTCACCGCTTCGCCGCCCAGCGTTTCGACCATGCGGTCGAGATACTGGGGGTTTTCGAAGGATTCACCATCCACGCCGAACGGGCGGTTGGTCTGGCAGCCCACGTAACCGGCGAACTTGATGCCCTTGAGGGGCTTCTTGACGCCTTTGCCGAGGGTTTCGTAGCCGATGTCTTCGATCAGTACTTCAACCATGTGGCGGGCCTTCTGGGTGCCGTTGTAGACCAGACCGGCTTCCTTCAGCGCGGTGTTGGCGTCGGCCTTCATCTGCGCGCTGTGGTCGAGGCGTTCCTTGGCTTCGCGGGTGGCGAGCCAGCACGCGGCGCAGGTCGCAACCACGTCCTGACCGGCGTTGTGCTTTTCCGAGAGGGCGATGTTGCGCGCCGACAGGGTCAGGCGCGGCAGTTCGCCGCCGCCGGCGTAGCCGATGGAGGCACCGCAGCAGTTCCAGTCGGGAATCTCGTTCAACTGGATGTCGAGGTATTTGCACATCGAGTTGGTCGAGGTCAGATAGTTGGAGGAGGATGCCCCCTTCTGCGACGAACAACCGGGATAAAACGAATACTGTTTAGCCATGTGTCTCTCCTTAGGCCGATTTCTTGCGCTGGTCTTCGAGTTCCTGCGCTTTTTTCAGCATGGCGTGGAAGCCGCTCTTGTCGGAAACGCCGTGGCCGCCGAAAAATTCCATCGGGTTGAGGCGCTTGGCTTTCATCAGGCCCATGCCGACGCCCTGCATCGCCATGGCGTTCTGCACACCCTGACCGAAGCCGTCCTTGAAGTACAGGCCGAGTGACAGCTTGAGTTCATTGACGCGGCCAACCTTGACCAGGTTGTCCCAGAACAACTGACCGAAGGCCTGGGTCGGCTGGGATTTCGGCACCAGGCCGAGACGCGAGGCGTAAGTGGCCAAGCCGTGCATGATGTGGGTGATCGGCAGTTTGCGCGGGCAACGCACGATACACTGGTAGCACGAGGTACACATCCACATCGAGTCGGAACTTAGCACTTCCTCGCGCTTGCCGGCGCGGATCATCATGAAGATTTCCTGGGGCGGATGCGCCCAGTGCGGGCCGAAGGGGCAGGAGCCGGCGCACACGCCGCACTGCATGCACATCTTGACCCAGTTGCCTTCTTCGACCTTGTCCTCGACTTCCTTGAGGAAATTATTGCGGTATTTATCGCTCATAGTCGTCTCCTAGAAGCCCTTCAGGGGGCTCATGCCGATTTCCTGAATCTTGGCCGCGTAGTCGTTGATGAGTTGCGGGACGCGCTCGATGTCGGTGATCGCGACCTCGAAGGTTTGCACGCGCTCTTTTTCGAGGCTCATGCTCTTGAGGGTGTCGTCCACCTTGCTCATGCGGTAGTTCGCCAACTCGGAACCCTTGACGAAGTGACACTGGTAATCGTCGCCGTGTTTGCAACCCATCATCATCACGCCGTCGTAGCCGGAATTCAGCGCGTCGGTGACGAAAATGGTGTTGACCGAACCCAGGCAACGTACCGGGATGATCCGCACGAAGGGACTGTATTCGATGCGGTTCATCGCTGCCATGTCGAGCGCCGGGTAGGCGTCGTTTTCGCAGGCGAGGATCAGGATGCGCGGCTTTTCCGAGAACTCGTCGGGAATCTCGACGGCCTTGATCTGGTTGCCGACGGTCGTCACCGAGTAGTTTTCAAACGAAATCACGCGCACCGGGCAAGCACCCATACAGGTGCCGCAACGGCGGCAGCGGCTTTCGTTGAACACCGGATAACGCTGTTCGTCTTCGTTGATCGCGCCGAACGGGCATTCCACGGTACAGCGTTTGCACTGGGTACAGCCGTCCTTGCGGAACGACGGGAACGACAGGTCGCCCGAACGCGGATGCGCGGCGCGGCCCACAGCGGCGTTTTCCACCGCCTGGATGGCCTTCATGGTGGCGCCGGTGGCGTCTTCCATGGCTTGCGCGATGTCCATCGGACGGCGCACCGGGCCGGCGGAGTAAATACCGGTACGGCGGGTTTCGTAGGGGAAACAAATGAAGTGCGAGTCGGTGAAACCGTACTTCAGTTGCGGCATGTCCGGACCCTGGCGGTATTGCAGGTTGAGGATCGAGACGCCTTTCAGGTTGTCGATCTTGGTCTGCGCTTCCGGGGAACTGGTTGCCAGGAACTCGGTTTCGGCCAGTTGGAGCTGGTCGATATCGGTGCCGGAATTGGGTACCTGACCGGTCGCCAGAACCACCAGGTCGGCATCGTCGATGCTGGTCTGGTCGTTGAGGATCAGGTCCTCGAAGTTCACCTTGCACTGGGCACCGTTGGCTTCCACGCTGGCGACCTTGCCCTTGGCAAAGGTCACACCCTTGCGCTGGGCATTGCGGTAGAAGTCTTCGTTGTTGCCGGGCAGACGCAGGTCGGTGTAGAGCACCAGGGTGTCCACATCGGGGTTGGCGTCCTTGAAGTACATGGCCTGCTTGACGCTGGTGGCGCAGCATACGCCGGAGCAGTAAGGCAGGTGGGTGCCGCTGGCATCGCGCTGGCCGGCGCACTGCACGAACACCACGCGCTTTACTTCACCGCCGTCGCCGGGGCGTTTCACCGCGCCGCCGTTGGCAGCCTTTACCAGGGCTTCGAGGCCAGCCTGGTCAACCACGTTGGGGGACTTGCCGCCACCCAGTTCGGGTAGCTTGGCGATGTCGTAAGTGGAAAAGCCGGTGGCTTGAATGATCGCGCCGACATCTTCCGTGGAGGTCGCGCCGTTCTGGCTGATTTCGATGCTGAAACGGCCCGGAGCGCCACTGGTCTTGGCAGTCACCGCATTGGTGTACACCTTGATCTTGCTATTGCCCTGCACCTTGGCGGCCAGTTCGGCAGCGCCATTGGGTTGTGGATCCTGGAACGGCTCGTTGAAGGGGATGCGCTTGTGCAGCTTGGCTGCCCAGCCGCCCAGTTCGGCGGCCTTCTCGACGATCACCACTTCGTAGCCGGTCTTGGCGGCTTCCAGTGCGGCGGTCATGCCCGACACGCCGCCGCCGACCACCAGAATGCGCTTGTTGCCGCCGCACTCGGTATTGCCTGCGGCAAATTTGACCTGCTTGGCTTCGGCACAACCCATGCGGATGTAGTCTTCCGCCATTTCCTGGGTGGTTTCCTTGGCGTCGTCGTTGTCGGGACGAATCCAGATCACGCCTTCACGCAGGTTCACACGGCCTACATGGACGCCGCTGAACGAGAATGCCTCGGTCTTGGCGCGGCGCGAACAGGCGCCGATCACCGCGTGGGTGACGCCTTCGTTGCTGATGTCGTTCTGGATCATTTGCACGCCGTCGGCGTTGCACAGGAAATCGTGTTCCTTGACCAGAGCGGCCTTGCCTTCCTTTTGCGCTACCTTGGTGAGGGCCGCCATGTTCAGGCGTTCGCCCAATCCACAGCCCTTGCACAAGTACGCAGCTATTTTCATGTCCGCCATTCGTTAACCCTCCACGCCGGCAACAGAGTTGATCACTTGAATCGCCCGCAGTGCGCCGGCAGTCGCCGATTGCACCGCGCGGTTTACGTCCAGCGCGTTGGTCGCGCAGCCGGCCGGAATCAAGCCGCCATTTTCGTCGCTCACGGTGATGAAACCGCTGGCATCCGCCGTCACGCCCATCGGCATGTTGCCTGCCGGGACGCTGGGGGCCATGCCCACCGCCAGTACGACCATGTCGTAGCTGTCGGCGTAGCGCTTGTAACCTTCGGTATTCACGCCGTGCAACACCACGTCGCCGCTCTTCTCGTCCTGAACGATCTTGGCGACCTTGGACTTGACGAAGCTGACGTTCGGGTCGTTCCATACCTTGGCGTAGAAGTCCTCGAAACGGTCGATGGCGCGGATGTCGATGTAATAGATGGTGGACTTGCCTTCGTCGCCGTAACGCTCGCGCACATAAGTGGTTTGCTTGAGCGAGGCGGTGCAGCAGAAACGCGAGCAGTGACGCAGATGGTTTTCGTCACGCGAACCGGCGCACTGGATGAAGGCGATGTTCTTGGCTTCCTTGTTGTCGGAAGGGCGCAGAATCTTGCCGCCGGTCGGGCCGTGCGGGTCGGCCAGGCGCTCGAATTCGACGTTGGTGATGACGTTGCTGAAACGGTCGTAACCATACGGCTGAATCAGGTTGGCGTCGTAAGGCTTCCAGCCGGTCGCCCAGACCACCGCGCCAGCCTTGACCTGGACGCTTTCCTCGCTCATGCCGAGGTCGATGGCGTCGTATTTACAGGCGGCCTTGATTTTCTCGCCTTCCGGGGTGGCAACCACCGAGGGATCGATCACGTAGCGCTGGGGATAAGCCATCTTGTGCGGCAGGAAAGCCGCCTTGACCTTGCCCAAGTCGTAGTTGAAAACATCGGAGATTTCCGTGTCCGCAGCCTTGGCGCAGTCGCCGCAGGCCGTGCAGTTTTCATTCACATAGCGCGGGCTGATCTTGACGGTGGCGGTGTAGTCGCCCTTGGAACCGCTCAAGCCAGTGACTTCGGCCATGGTCAATACGCGAATGCGCGAATTCATCTTGACGCGACGCTGGTTGATTTCCAGCCCGCATACCGGATGGCACAGTTTGGGAAAGTAGCGGTACAACTGCGACACGCGGCCGCCCAGTACCGGATTTTTTTCCACCAGCACGACATCCTTGCCGCATTCAGCCGCTTCAAGCGCCGCTGTCATGCCGCTGATGCCGCCGCCCACGACCAGGATGGTCTGGTTGGTTGCAACGACTTCCGTCATCAGAATTACCTCCGTTGCCTAAAAAGGACTTAAGGACTTTAAAGATACGAAAAAACTGCGCAATGTTACCCCGAAACGATACGGCTATCCATTGCCCAGCCGGGTAAATTTAATTGAATATTCTTATGGTTGAATCAGAATTTTTTTCTGGATGTTAACCGGGCTTACATTTTCAGTTGGACACTCTTCGCCAGTTCGCGGACTTCAAAGGTCAGTTCTGCCAGATCGGCAAGAATGTAGGTGGCCGGGGCCGCTACGCCGCCTACCGTGCCGGGATTGACCAGCCAGGTTGCGCCGCCTTTGATGTTGGGAATCTGTTCGACATTGACCTTGTGGTCGTGGCCGCAACAGACGATGTCCCAATCGCCGGTGCAGGCCATGGCGCGGGCATAGTGCGGGTAGTGAACCATGAATATGTGTAGTCCGCCCAGTTCGACGGCGGCGTCCTGTCCGTAGAAATGAATATGGCTGCCCGGTTCGTGGGCCATCCGTGAAAGGGTAAAGAGGTCGCCGCTGTTGTTGCCGTGAATGAGATAGACCGGCATTTCCATCTTGCGGAACATTTTCAGCATATTGGGAGCGACCAGGTCGCCGCAGTGCAGCACCGCCTCAGCCCCTGCGGCGCGTGCGTCTTCCACGGCCTCGGCGAGTAATTCGCGGTTGTCGTGGCTGTCTGAAAGGATGCAGATTTTCAAATGGGATATCCCGGTCGGTTGGCGAAGGGCGCAATTCTACCGCGTGATTTGCCTGCTGAACATCTTGGTGTGAAGGGGTTTTGGGCTAGTCGTGGTTGCGGGTGGGGGGCGCTGCTTTGCTCAGATGATCGCGGACGGTGGCGCTGATTTGCAGTTTGGCGTCCATCAGCAGTTTGTCCATGGCTTCCTGAAATGCCAGCGAAAGCTCCGGTGCAATGCGAGTGTCGAGTTCGCGATGGAGTCGTTCTTCAAGGCTGCGAATGGTGTCTTCCGGGCTGTTTGGCGGTGCGGAAGTTTGTGACGGCGGGATGTCCCCGATGATTTCCGTGAGCACCGGAATGTCATCGAAATCCGGTGTGGGTGGCGTTTCCGGTGGTGTCGGCGCAAGCAGGGTAGCGGGCGGAGGTGCTGCCGGTTTGGGAGGGGGCGGTGGCGGGCTCTGGTGTTTGCGCAGCAGTGCGTCAAGCTTTTCCAGAACTTCGCTGTTGTCCTCTTCGGGCGGCAGGTCGGCGGTCATCGGCGATTTTTTCCGAGGTCGTGGTGGTTGAGCGGATAGCCGCGTTCCTTGTAAAACCCCCAGCGCTCTCGTCCTCCCGCGATGTCGGCAGGGTCATCGCCGACAATTTCGAGCAGCCGGTGAAAACGGCTGAAAAACGCCGGACGTTCGCCGGACAGGTTGATCAATACGTCATCGTGAGTGATGTCTTCGCCGCGATGGTCGATGACTACCGGGGTCATGTCCGCCAGTTCGTCGCCGGCGCGGCAGTGCGGCACAAAGCCGATAGGCGGGATTGTCCACATCAGGTTGTCGAGAAAGTCGCCGCTACGCGCGTCGGCGGTATAGATCAAGGTGCGTTGTTCCTGACCATAGGCCTTCTCCGCCAATTTGGCGGCGACCCGGAATTTGTCCGGTGCGTTGGTATAGAAGTCGATTTGAGTCATAAAAAACAGTTTCGAGGACTGAGGGCCGGGGGCTGAGTGGTTGTGCCTCTACGCGGCGGTTTTACTCAGTCCTCAATCCTCGCTTCCCGGTTCCCGGTTCTAGACCCTGCCCTTGAGGAAATGCACCAGCAGCGGGACGGGGCGTCCCGTGGAGCCTTTATCCTTGCCGGATTTCCAGGCGGTGCCGGCGATGTCGAGGTGCGCCCAATCATATTTCTTGGCGAAGCGCGACAGGAAGCAGGCAGCCGTGATCGTGCCCCCGGCGCGCCCGCCGATATTGGCCATGTCGGCAAAGTTGCTCTTCAGCAGTTCCTGATAGTCATCCCACATCGGCAGGTGCCAGGCGCGGTCGCCGGATTCTTCGCCGGCATTGAACAGTTCGCGGGCCAGTCCGTCGTTATTGGCGAGCACACCGGTGGCGACATGCCCCAGAGCAATCACGCAGGCGCCGGTGAGGGTGGCGATATCCACCACCGCCGACGGCTCGAAACGTTCCGCGTAGGTGAGGGCGTCGCAAAGAATGAGGCGGCCTTCCGCGTCGGTGTTGAGGATTTCAATGGTCTGGCCGGACATGCTGGTGACCACGTCGCCGGGCTTGTTGGCATTGCCGTCAGGGAGATTTTCGCAGGCGGGAATCAGGCCGACCAGGTTGATCGGCAGCTTGAGGGTCGCCACGGCCTTGAAGGCGCCGAGGACGCTGGCTGCGCCGCTCATGTCGTATTTCATTTCATCCATTTCGGCGGCGGGTTTGAGGGAAATCCCGCCGGCGTCGAAGGTGATGCCTTTGCCGACCAGCACTATCGGTTTTTCTTCAGATTTTCCGCCGTTGTACTGGAGGATGATGAACTTGGGCGGCTGACGGCTTCCCTTGGCTACCGAAAGGAGTGAACCCATGCCCAGTTCTTCCATGTCCGATTGTTCCAGCACTTCGACTTTCAGGCCGTGTGCGTCGGCGACTTCGTGGGCTTGCTGGGCGAGGTAGATGGGGGTGCACATATTGCCCGGCAGGTTGCCGAGGTTTTTCGCCAGTTCCATCCCGTCGGCAATGGCCAGGCCCCGAGCCAATGCGCTTTCGCCGTCGCTGAGGTCTTTGCGGCTGGGAACGCTGAAGGTAAGGCGTTTGAGGTGGCGTTTGGTTTCGTCGGGTTTGCTTTTCAACTGGTCGAAGCGGTACAGCGCATCCTGGGTGGCGATTGCCGCCTGCTCGATTTTCCAGGCCGTGTCGCGGCGTTTGACCGGGAGTTCGCTGAGATAAACTGTGGCGTCGATAGCGCCGGTTTCGCCGAGCGCCTTGATGGCGGCGGAGATCGACTGGCGATATTCCTTGTCGCGGAATTCGCGTTCCTTGCCGAGGCCGACCAGCATGACGCGGTCGCTCAAGGCTTCCGGGACGTTGCGCAGCAGCAGGGTGCTGCCCAGTTTGCCGTCCATGTCGCCGCTGCGCAGGATGTCGCTGAGATGTTCCTTGGAGACGCGGTCGATTTGATCCGCTGCGTCGCTGAGTTTACGGGATTCGAATACGCCCACCACTACGCAGCCGGTGCGTTGTTTTTCCGGGCTACCGCTTTTTATGCTAAATTCCACAAATTGCTCCTTGCCTGTCGTATGGGCGAAATTTGCTCCGAAGCGCGATTATTTGCGAAATTCTGTCTGAATGTCAAAAAAAACAATTTTTAACCGCCTTGACGCCGCCTGCGCAAAGGAAGTCCGGCTCCCCATAATTCACGGCATTTACTGCGGCGCGGGGCCGGCGCTCAATGAATAATATTTTCCGCCGCGCCTTGCTGCGCGAAATGGCGCACAACGCCCTGCTGGTTTTCACGGTTCTGCTGATGATTACCGTGACCACCATGCTGATCCGCTTCCTCGGTCAGGCGGCCAGCGGGTCGCTGGCCAATGACGCAGTGCTGGCGTTTCTCCTTTTCAGCGTGGTGAATTATCTGCCGGTGCTGATTTCCCTGACGTTGTTTATCTCCGTGCTGTTGTCGTTGACGCGCTGTTATCGGGACAGCGAGATGGTGGTGTGGTTTTCCTCGGGGCAGAGCCTCACCGCATGGATACGCCCGGTGGCCTATTTCGCCCTGCCGGTGGTTCTGCTGGTGGCGCTTCTCAGCCTGGTGGTGACGCCTTGGGCGCTGGCGAAAAGCGAGGAATATCGGCGTCAGGTGAACAGTCGCGACGACACTTCGAGCATCGCGCCGGGGGTGTTCAAGGAATCCGGGCATTCCGACCGCGTGTATTTCGTCGAAAGTTTCGCCGGCGAAAAAAATACCGTCAGCAACATTTTCGTGCGCGCCATCCAGCATCAGAAACTCGGCATCGTGGTCGCCCAGCAAGGTTATCAAACCACCCTGGAAAATGGCGACCGCTTCCTGGTGCTGCTCAACGGGCGGCGCTACGAAGGTACGCCGGGGCAGGCCAATTACAAAACCGTGGCATTCGAGAAATACGCAGTGCGCGTCGATCCCTATGAAGCACGGCGTAATGCGCCCACCGTGAAATCGCTGGATACCCCGACACTGCTGAGCGACCCCAATCCGCAGAACATGAGCGAATTCCTGTGGCGTATCGGCTTGCCGATCAGCGCGCTGGTGCTTTCAATTCTGGCGATACCGTTGAGTTTTGTGAATCCGCGCGCCGGTCGTTCGCTCAATCTGATTCTCGCCATTCTTATCTACATGATTTACAACAACAGCCTGTCGATTGCCCAAGCGTGGGTCGCGCAGTCCAAAATGAGCGCGTTGGTCGGCATTCCTTTAGTGCATGGGTTGATGCTGGTGGTGACGATCTGGTATTTCCGGCGTCGCCTGACGGTCGGCAAACCCCTGGCGGCGCGTTTTGGCGATATTTACTACCGGTTCCGCAGCAGATGAGGACGTTAAGCCGTTATCTCGCCCACGAAGTTACCCTCGGCACCCTCACGGTGTTTGCCGCACTGCTCATGTTGTTCGGGTTTTTTGACCTGATCCACGAACTCGGCGACCTCGGCAAAGGCGACTATCGTCTCGCTCAGGTGGCGGCTTTCGTGGCGCTCAGCCTGCCTGGTCACATCTATGAACTGTTTCCCATCGCGGCGCTGATCGGCGCATTGTTTGCCCTGGCGCAACTCAACGCCCATTCTGAACTTACGGTGATGCGCGTTTCCGGTCTGCCGCTGTGGCGTATTGCGCTGGCGCTGTTGCAGGTCGGATTGCTGTTTGCCATATTGACCTTCGTATTCGGCGAATTCATTGCGCCATCGGCAGAGCGTTTTGCCAGCCAGTTGCGCCTCAAGGCGACCAAAGGCGTGATCGCCCAGGAATTCCGCTCCGGGTTGTGGGTGAAGGATGCCGCGAGTTTCGTCAATGTCGAGGAAGTGCTGCCTGACACCACCTTGCGTGGGGTAAAGATTTATGACTTCGACGAGCAGTTCCGTCTACGCACCATCAGTTACGCGACACAGGGCGTTCATGGTGAAGACGGACGCTGGAAACTGAGCGACGTGTCACAAACCCGCTTTGAAGCGCAGCGCGCCATCGTCAATCATCTTGATCAGGCCTACTGGGACTCGGTGCTCAGCCCGGAAATCCTCAATGTCCTGCTGGTGGTGCCGGAACAGATGTCGGCGTGGAACCTGTATTTCTACATCCACCACCTGCGCGACAACAAGCAGAAAACCACCCGCTACGAAATCGCCCTGTGGGCCAAACTGACCTATCCCCTCGCGACTTTGGTCATGCTGGTGCTGGCCTTGCCGTTCGCGAGCTACCAGTTGCGCTCCGGCGGGGTGAGCGCCAAGATATTCACCGGCATCATGGTGGGGCTGAGTTTTCACCTGCTCAACCGGCTGTTTGCCCATCTCGGCCTGCTCAACGACTGGCCGCCGCTGTTTTCCGCCATCGTCCCGACCCTGGTGTTCATGAGCGCGGCGCTGGGGATGATCTGGTGGGTGGAACGACGGTAACCGGGCAGCGAAGCGTCACCGGCAGCTATGCGGGCTTGTGCGGCGCAACCTCGGCAATCCAGCGCCGCACGGTGACGAACTCGTAGTGCTGGCCATCGCACATTTCCTGAATCTCCGTGCTGAGGATAATGTCCTTGACGCCCATGTCGGGTTTTTTCGACCAGAACCACAGGGCGATTTGCTGACAAGCCATTTTGGCGCGGTGATCCTTGCCAATCCGGGTGCGGCGTTGTTCCGGCGTTTCCGCCGGCGGCGTCTCCTCGCCGACCGTGGCAGCGCCGCCCCATTCATATTCTGCACCCCAGCCGGGCGGGAACCAGAACTCCGGGAGCGGGATTTTGTGGCGTTCACACCAGACAAACAGCGCGTGGCGGTCGATGCTCGCCCATTTCAGCAACTTCCGGTCGATTCCTTGCCCGGCTATACAGGCCTCAATGGCCGGCAGCCAATGCTGGAGATAGTGTTTGTCTACCTCCGGCGCGTGACCGTGGTACTTCTCCACGCGTAAGGTCATACATTCCAGGCGCGACTCATAGATTTCCTGAATCAAAGTGCGGAACTGGTCGCGTACAACCAGCGGAATGCGCAACCAAAATTTCTGCGGATCGTATCCGGCCCAGCGAAACCCGATTTCCCAGACGGAGAGATGGTCGTTCAAGAGTGGCATGAGTGTCCTTTTTTCAATGGGGTCAGACTCGATTGATTTGTCACGATTTCCCCGATTTTCTGTCGCCGCCTTTGGGGAGTGGGCTGGAGCGGCGGTTAAGCTGAGTTGCGATCCGGGTTTTGAAATGCTCGCTCCCCAGCACCCATGCCTTGTTGATGGATGAGCGCACTTCTTCCAGCGTTTTTTCGTCGAAACACACCTCGAACAATGCCCGGTAAGCCGCTTGTCGCACATCGTCTGAATTACCCAAGGCAAGAAACAGCGAGTGTGGCGTCAGCAGCGCGTCATTCTCGCCCAGAGCGTTCCCCCGGTAGCTTGACCAGGGATACTCCGCCGGGTGAGCAACCATATTGGCTCTCACCGGGTTAAGCTCGATGTATCGGTAGCACGTCAGGGCATAGGCATCGCTATCGATCAGACTGGCCTTGTATCGGCCTTCCCACAGAGTTCCGCTACGCTGGTAAGTGTAGTTGAAATACTGGACATAATAGCGTCCCAGCATCTGGATCATTTTGGAAATGCCATCCTCCGTATGAGGCGTAACCAGCAGATGGACGTGATTCGTCATCAACACATAGGCATGGATGTCGCATTGATGCTTCCTGGCGGCATCCTGCAATTTGTCGAGGTAGAAATGGTAGTCCTCGTCGGCGTTGAAAATAGGATCGCGATTATTGCCACGGACAATCACATGCTGCGGATGACCGGGCAGAACGAAACGCGGAAGACGCGCCATGGGATGGCCTTATCGATGTGTGGAAAGCGTAGCGTACCGGCTATGGGATAGAAAATCAATCGAGTCTGACCCTATTGGTTTTTCTATTGGTTTTCTCTATTGGTTTTCTCTATTGGTTTCTCTACCCTTTGATGCTGAGCATCCCCTCGGAAAGCCACGACTGGCGCGGCTTTCCGAGCACCTCCTTATCCCGCGTGCCTTTCCGCGAGAGTACTCGCCAACTCCTCCCACTTCCTTGTGAACGCGAGCTTTATCCCCTAGATTTAAGGATGGATAAACCTAAATCCGGCAGTTGCCTGAGCGGACGCCGATCAACGGGAGAAATTCC
>CAYVIN010000098.1:0-15032 GCA_964451375.1 uncultured Sulfuricella sp. | reverse complement strand
CAGGTGCGTCGTGCAACCAACTGAGTCTATTCGGGTTTTAACCGGACACTAGTAAAAAGTTATATTGTTTGGCGCATATCATCCACATCATGAGGCAGGTCTGGCAAAGTTTGACCGCTCCCACGCTCCAGAGGCTGTGAAAGTATTCACCGTCATCCGGTAAAATATTATCGTAGGGTCGGCACGATGCACGGGCCTCATCAGAAAACACCGGCGAACACCCTCACTTTGCCGGCTGCGTTTTGCACCGCTCGCGGTCGGGAGACCGCTCCCACCCTGCGCCGGGAGCGATGTTAGCAAACACTTACGCCGTAACGCCCGCCAGATAATGACCTTGCAGGAGAGCAAGGAACTACGCGGGTTTTGCAACGATCAATGGGGTCGGACTCGATTGAAGCCTCCCACATCTGGTATTCTGCGCCATCCGAACCCAGAAAGGCCGTGACAAATGGTTAAGTCATGACAAATCAATTGATTTTGACCCCATTGATTTAGCGCAATGAAAATAAGCGATATTTTGATTGTTCTACGGACTGACGGCTGGTTTCTTATCGCCACTCGCGGCAGTCATCGCCAGTTTAAACATCCAGTCAAAAGTGGCCGCGTTACTGTAGCCGGGAAACCCAGCGATGATTTGGCTCCCGGCACTTTGAACAGCATCCTCAAACAAGCAGGGCTGAAGGAGTAAATTTATGCGTTATGCCATCGTCGTCGAAAAAACACAAAACAACTACTCGGCTTACGTTCCTGACTTGCCCGGTTGCGTTGCTACCGGGCAGACTGTCAAGGAAACTGAGAATGAAATTCGTGAGGCTATTGAATTTCACATTGAAGGGCTTCGCGAAGATGGTTTGGCCGTTCCGCAACCAGCCAGCATCGTTGAATATCTTGAGATCGCAGCCTAACTCCAAGTGGTGAAATGGCGGTGAAATGGGAACGGCGTCATTTTCCTGTCTCCTCAAAATAAAATTGCTCATTTCCCTGCGCCGTCGCCCCCTCACTTTACCGGCTGCGTTTTGCACCGCTCGCGGTCGGGAGACCGCTCCCACCGCGCGCCGGGCACGATGTTAGCGAACACTTACACCGTAACGCCCGCTGGATAACGATGTTGCCGGAGAACAAGGAAAGACGCAGGTTTCGGAGGGATGGCATTTTTGCCAAGGCATAGGGTGTTCGCCGCTTGAAAGCGGTTCGCCAAGAAAAAGCAGTTTTTAGTGTTGCGTGTTTAGTTGTGGAATGGGCTTCACGCCTGATTCGATCCCGATGCGCTTCGCGCGGCGACCTCAACCAAGCACTAAACATTCAAAACTGTTTTTGCCTTTCACTTATCACGCTATCCTTCCTGCGTTTTGGATTTCCCGTGAATACCTTGCTGATGGTTCAAGCCCTACATTTCCAACTGATATTTTTTCAATTTCCGCCATAGCGAGACGCGGTCTATGCCCAGTATCTGGGCGGCGAGGGTCTGGTTTCCGTTGGCCTCGCTGAGCACCCACTGGATGTAGTCTTTTTCCTGTTCTTCGAGGGAGGGGATGCGTCCTTCCTTTTTGCGGAAGGTGCGGATGGTGAGTTCGCGCAGGTCGTCGGGGAGGTGGGCGGCGGCGATGTTTTCGCCGGTGCTGATGGCGACGCCGCGTTCGATGATGTTTTCGAGTTCGCGGACGTTTCCGGGGAAGTCGTAAATCTTCAGGAGTTCCATGGCTTCCGGGGCGATTTCGGTGACGTTTTTTTTCATCAGTGTGGCGGCTTTTTTGAGGAAGTGGTAGGCGAGCAGGGGGATGTCGCCGCGCCGTTTGCCGAGCGGGGGCACCAGCAGGTTGACGACGTTGAGACGGAAATACAAGTCCTGGCGGAAGTCGCCGGCCTTTACGGTTTCCTGGATGTCGCGGTTGGTGGCGGCGATGAATCGGACATCCACTTTGACCGGGGTGGTGCCGCCCAGCGGGAGGATTTCCCGTTCCTGGATGACGCGCAGCAGTTTGACCTGCATGGAGAGCGGCATTTCGGTGACTTCGTCGAGGAACAGGGTGCCGCCCGAGGCGGCTTCGAGGAGGCCTTTTTTGTCGCCGTGCGCGCCGGTGAAGGCGCCTTTGACGTGGCCGAACAGTTCGTTGGCGAGCAGTTCTTCGTTGAATGCGCCGCAGTTGACGGCGAGGAAGGGGCCGTTGGCGCGGTTGCTGTTGACGTGCAGGTAACGCGCAAAAAGTTCCTTGCCGGTGCCCGATTCGCCGACGATCAGCACGCTGCAATCGGTGGGGGCGATTTGCCGGGCGACTTCAAGCAGGCGTTCCATGTGGGCATCCTGGGTGATGATTTTGACCTTGCCCTGGAAGTTGTCGATCTGTTCGCGCAGATCGCGGTTTTCGCGGCGCAGGCGAAGTTTTTCGAGGGCTTCGCTGACGACCTTGCGCACTTCGTCGAGGCGGAAGGGCTTGGCGATGTAGTAAAAAGCCCCGTGTTTCATGGCGTCCACCGCCGATTCTAGGGTGGCGTAGCCGGTGATCAGCACCACTTCGGTGTCGGGAAAGCTGTCGCGGCATTTCTTGAGGATTTGCATCCCATCGACCTTTTCCATGCGCAAGTCGGTCAGCACCAGGTCGAAGGGCTGTTTTTCCAGGTAGGCGAGCGCATTCGCGCCGCTCTGGGTGGCGGTGACTTCGTAGCCTTCCTTTTTCATGACGTGTTCGAGATTTTTCAGGGCGACCTTTTCGTCGTCCACGATCAACAATTTGCCGTTAGCCATGATAAAAACCTTGTTTATTAATGGTTAATGCTTAATGTTTAATTGTGGAGCGCCTACGGCGCGCCCCCATCCATTAACAATTAAGCACTAAACACTGCCTTTCGGCAGTTGTACCCGAAATGTTGTGCCTTTTCCCGTTGTGCTGGCGACCGCGATACAGCCGCCGTGTTCTTCGACGATTTCAAAGACGATGAACAGCCCCAATCCCGAACCTTTGCCGACATCCTTGGTGGTGTAGAAGGGGTCGAAGATACGCGGCAGGACTTGCGGCGGGATGCCGCTGCCGTTGTCGCTGATTTCGATTTCCACGCTTTCGCGGCTGGCGTCGCAATGCCCGTAATGGGTGTATCCGGCGGCGTCGCGATTTTCTTCGCCGGGCCGCCGGCGGGTGGCGCGGATGACGATCTCGCCTGCGCCTTCGAGGGCTTCGACGGCGTTTTTGATGAGATTGAGAAAAGCCTGCTGCAAACGCTGCTTGTCGGCGGCTACCGTGAGGTGATCGGGGATTTCGCGGCGCACGGCGACGTGCGCGGGGATCTGGCCTTTGACGAAGCTCAGGGTTTCTTCAATGAGCGGCGCGAGTGGCAGGGGTTCGGTCTTGAAATCGCGATCCCGGGCGAAATCCAGCAGGGTGCGCACGATGTTGCGGGCGCGCAGGGTTTGTTCGTCGATCTGGGTGAGTAATTCGTGCTGGAACCCGGCATCGCAGGTGTCGCCTTCCTCGATCAATATCTGGCAGGAGGTGGAGATATTGGAGAGCGGATTGTTGAGTTCGTGGGCGACGCCGGATAAAAGGGTGCCCAGCGAGGCGAGTTTTTCCGAGCGCACCAGGTGGCGCTGGCGCAGGTCGAGTTCGTGCATGACGTGGTTGAAAGCGGCGGTGAGCGAGACGATTTCGCGGTCGCCGGAGCGGATGTCGAGTTTGGCGAGGTGGCCGCCGGCGATGGCTTCCATACTTTCCTCTAGCTGTTTGAGGGGGCGCGCCACCATCCGCGACAACACCTGGCCGACCAGCACCACCAGCACAATCAGCAGCAAAATCGACACCACCAGATTCATGCGGTGGCGTTCCAGCGCGTTTTGCAGCGCGGCGCGTTCGGTTCCGGCGATGTCGGCGGCGAGGGTGACGATGTCTTTCCCGGAAAGGCGGATGGTGGACTCCATTTGCGCAGCGCCGCCGGGGTCGTTTTGCTGCTTGCGCCAGTAGTCCGCCAGCAGGTGTTCGTAACGCGCCAGCTCTACGGAGAGTTGGGTGATGCGGCGAGGCGGCGCGAGCAGCGCGAATTCGGCGGCATTATCGCGGAGCAGGAGTTTGGCGCGTTCCAGGTAGGTCTCGGATTCGCGCCAGTCGGTCGCCTGGTGGTAGAGAAACAGGTTTTTCTCGAAACGGCGCATTTCCAGGGTGGTGTCGAAAAACTCGTAAACCTTCGCGCCCGCGAGGATTTTCTGCTCGATCAGGCGCAGTTCGAGGAAGGCGAACAGCGACAACCCCACCACCAGCGTAGCGATGACGTAATAACCGAGAGTGATTTTCCGGCGCAGCGAATCCATGTCGGTATTCTACCGGCGATTGTTGCAAACTGAAACACCCCGCAACGCAAATGTAACAGTCTAATTCATCGCTATAAAAATAGGGTGTTAGGCCTTTATCCGGGATGTTTTGTTGCGTTATGCAACAACTTTTACCCGCTCGGCGATTTTCCCAAAAAACCGCAATTACCTATAATTTACCGCCAGTTACCGTATTTGTTCAGGCATGGCACGGAATCTGCATAGACATTACCGAGCAACACCCCACTCTGGAAAGGAAAACGCCATGCCCCCTCTGATGAAAAAACTGCAAGCCCTGTGGCAGGCCGTGGTTCAACCCAAAAGCTGCGACGTTTCATTCAAGCGCGGCCTGACGATCCGTTCCTCGAAAGCGGCGGGCTAAGGGGCTGCCGCCCCCTGCAAGACCCCGGCGCATTGAGCCACCCACAGTCATATCGGGATTGCCGTGTCGTTTCCGCCCCGCCGGGTATTGCTGGCCGTCCAGGAGAAGCGTCTCGAACGACGCTTGTTTACGTCCGCCGCCGGGCTGGCGAAACGCATGAACGCGGGGCTGGAAATCCTCCTGCAGGGCGACCGGGAAAATCCGCCTGCGCTGCTTGCGGAATTGTTGCAACTGATTGATGCAGATGAAGTGCCGTATCGCCTCACTTGGCAGACGGCCTTGTCTGCCCAGGAAGTGGTGCGCTACGGGAATACCCACGAATGCGTGACCTGCGTGGTCATCGACACCCCGGAAAACTGGGGAGGGCCGGCCAATGTATGGGAGAAACTGGCCTGCCCGCTGGTGGCGACGAAATAGCCGTGTTGTTTATTTATTGGGGTGAACGCCCGCCCCCCAAAATCAAAAACCAGAAATTTAATAAGAAAGACTGTCATGCTGGTCAATAAATTCTTGCCTTTCCTGAGATGGCTTCCCTTGCGTGGCGACGCTGTGAAGGCCGATCTGATTGCCGGCATCACAGTGGCGCTGGTGCTGATTCCGCAATCCATGGCGTATGCCCAACTGGCCGGGCTGCCAGCCTATTACGGGCTGTATGCGGCGTTCCTGCCGGGGATCATCGCGGCGATGTGGGGCTCTTCGGCGCAGCTTGCCACCGGCCCGGTGGCGGTGGCGTCGCTGTTGACCGCATCCGCGTTGGCGCCGCTGGCCGCAACCGGCTCCGATCAGTTCGTGGCGCTGGCGATTCTGCTGGCCTTGCTGGTGGGCTTGGTGCAACTGACGCTGGGTATTTTCAAGTTGGGCGTAGTGGTCAATTTTTTGTCCCATCCGGTGATCGTCGGCTTTACCAATGCCGCCGCGATCATCATCGGCCTGTCGCAGCTCAACAAGCTCTTCGGCGTGTCGATGGGGCGTAGCGAGCACTTCATTCAAGACATCTGGGGAGTCCTGCTGCAAATCGGCGAAACCCACTTGCCAACTCTGGCGATGGGCGTTTCCGCTTTTGCCATCATGTGGGGGTTGAAGAAATATGCGCCGAGGATGCCGGGGGTGCTGATCGCGGTGGCGCTGACCACGGTGGTGAGTTGGGGCATCGGTTTCGAGCACAACGGCAAGGGCAAAATCGAGGAAATCGTCGATGCCGAAGTCAAAACCCTCGCCAGCGAGTTTTCCCAAAACGAAATCCGTATCGACGAAATCAACAATCGCCTCGCCGCCAAATCAGCGGAGCTGAAACAGCAGCAGAAAGGCCACGAAGACGCCACCCAGCGCACCGCCGCGCTGAGCTATGAAATTGAATTACTCAAGCTGGAATTGAAGGATGCCGAGGGCGAAAACCGCAAGACCAGCCGCGCCTTGCGCAAGTTCATTTTCGAGCAGACCGTGGCCGGCGAGGGGCAGCCTTCCAAACTGTATCTGGCCGGGCAGGTGCCTGCGGGTGAGAAATCCGACGGCTACCGCTGGCGCATCAAGAAAGTCGACAAGGGCGATTTGAAGCTGGTTGGCGGCGGCGAAGTGGTTGGCGGGATTCCGTCCGGGCTGCCCAAGCTGGATTTGCCCAAAATGAACTGGGATACCATCGTGTCCCTGCTTTCCAGCGCGCTGGTGATTTCGCTGGTCGGCTTCATGGAGGCGATTTCCATCGCCAAGGCCATGGCAGCGAAGACCAAGGAACGCATCGACCCCAACCAGGAATTGCTGGGCCAGGGCATCGCCAACATCGTCGGCAGTTTCAGCCAGTCCTTCCCGGTGAGCGGCTCTTTCTCGCGCTCTGCGGTGAACCTGAATTCAGGAGCGAAAACCGGCATGTCGTCGGTATTCGCCGGGGTGATTGTGCTGATTACCTTGCTGTTTCTCACCCCGCTGCTCTATCACCTGCCGCAGGCGGTGTTGGCGGCGGTCATCATGATGGCGGTGATCGGCTTGGTCAATTTCAAGGCCATCAAACACGCCTGGCACGCCCATAAACACGACGGTATCGCGGCCATCGTGACATTCATCGCCACCCTCGCGTTTGCGCCGCATCTCGACAACGGCATCATGGTCGGCGCGGGGCTGGCGATCATCCTTTATCTGTACCGCACCATGTCGCCGCGTGTCGCGATTCTTGGGCGTTATCCCGATGGCACCCTGCGCGACGCGCTGGTCAACAACCTGCCGACCAGCGATTACATCATCGCGATTCGCTACGACGGCTCGCTGTATTTTGCCAACGTGCCGTATTTCGAAGACACCATCCTTGAAGCAGTGTCGAACAGCCCGAAGGCCAGCCATCTGCTGATCGTCGGCGACGGCATCAACCAGCTCGATGCGTCCGGCGAGGAGGTGATCCACCACCTCGCTCAGCGGCTGCGCTCGAACGGCGTCAAGATCGTCTTCAGCGGCCTGAAAAAGCAGGTGCTCGACGTGATGCGCCACACCGGACTGTTCGAGTACATCGGCCAGCAGAATATCTTTGCCAACGAAGACATCGCCCTCGACGCAATTTATGCCGAGGTGCTGGCCGCCGACCCGAACGCGCAATGCCGCCTGATGCGTCAAGTGGCGGGCTAGGTGGATTTTGTGGTATTTTCAAGACAATGTTGAATGCTTAATGTTTAATGGATGAGCGCCAGCGGCGCGACCATTGGCTATTAATTAAACATTAAAAATTTAGAATTAAAAATTGCATTTGAGGGAGTGGGGATGCTAACAACAGCTTTGCCGATCAACATCGCGAGTGGCGTGGTGTTGTTCTGGCTCGCGCTCGCCTTTGCCGGCCTGTTTTTACAAAGCCAGCCGCGCCTGATAACCAATCTGCTGTTTCCCGCCGGGGCGCTGGGCGCGTTGATCCTGGCCGTCGCCGGCCTCGAAGCGCTGGGCGGCGGCGCGAGCACCCTGGTCTTGCCGCTGGGCCTGCCCGATCTGCCGTTCCATCTGCGCCTTGATGCCTTGTCGGCGTTTTTCCTGTTTGTGCTGGGGGCCGCCGCCATCGGCATCTCCCTGTACTCCGCCGGCTATTTCCGCAATATGGAAGCCGGCAAGCTCGGCCTGCTGTGCTTTGAATTCCACGTGTTCCTCGCCAGCATGGCGCTGGTGTTCATGGCGGACGACGCCTACATGTTCATGGTGGCGTGGGAAACCATGGCGCTCTCTTCGTATTTTCTCGTTACTACCGACCATGAAGTGCCGGACATCCGCCGCGCCGGTTTTCTCTATCTGTTGATTGCTCACGTCGGCGCCATCGCCATCTTGCTGTGTTTCGGCGTGATGCAGGGCGGTCACGCCGACGGCTACACCTTCTCGGCGATGCGCGAGGCGCACTTGAGCAGCTTCTGGGCAAGCGTCACCTTCCTGCTGGCGTTGTTCGGCTTCGGCGCCAAGGCCGGCGTCCTGCCGCTCCACGCCTGGCTGCCGGAAGCCCATCCCGCCGCGCCCTCGCCGGTGTCGGCGATGATGAGCGGGATCATGCTGAAAACCGCGATTTACGGCATTCTGCGCGTCACCTTCGATCTGCTCGACATGCAATTGTGGTGGTGGGGCGCACTGGCGTTGGCGCTTGGGCTGATTACCGCGCTGTTTGGCGTGTTGTTCGCCACCGTGCAGTCCGACATGAAGCGCCTGCTGGCTTATTCGTCCATCGAAAATATCGGCATCATCATCACCGGCATTGGCCTGACCATCATTTTCCATAGCTACCACAAGGATGCCGTGGCTGCCGTGGCGCTCACCGCCACGTTGTATCACACGCTGAACCATGCGTTCTTCAAGGGCTTGCTGTTCCTTGGCGCCGGCTCGGTGCTGCATGCCACCGGTGAGCGCAATCTCGGCAAACTCGGCGGCTTGATCCATCAGATGCCCAGAGTCGCGGCGCTCACCCTGATCGGCGTATTGGCGATTTCCGGGCTGCCGCCGCTCAACGGTTTCGTTTCCGAATGGCTGATGCTGCAAGCCTTCCTGCTCTCGCCCGGTTTGCCGCATTCCTATCTCAATATGCTGATTCCGGTCGCCGCTGCGGCGCTCGCGCTGGCAGCGGCGCTGGCGGCGTATGCGATGGTCAAATTTTTCGGGATCATTTTTCTCGGCCAGCCGCGCGATGAGAATCTCAAACATGCCCACGACGCCGGCCCCTGGGAGCGCATCGGAATGGCCTGGCTGGCGCTGGGCTGCCTGGGGCTGGGCCTGCTGCCGGTGATGGTGGTGGTGCAGATCGACAACGTCAATCTGATGCTGGTGCATGCCGAATTGGGCGCGAGCGCCGCCAAGTCCGGACTGCTGTGGCTGACGCCAGTGGCGGAAGAGCGCGCCAGCTACAGCCCGGCGATCCTCTTCGCGATCATCCTGGTGGGGCTGGCGTTTACCTTCATCGCGGTGCGCAAGCTCTATCATGGCCGGGTGCGCCGCAGCGACGCCTGGGATTGCGGTTATCCCGAGCAGACCTCACGGATGCAGGACAGCGCCGAAGGCTTCGGCCAGCCGATCCGCCAGATTTTTGAATTTTTCTTCGGCATCATCCGCGAAGTGCCGAGTCCTTTCGACAAACAGCCGCGTTATCACGGCGAGACCCGCGATCTGCTGTGGGAATGGCTGTATTTGCCGCTGGCGCGTCTGGTGGATTGGCTGTCCGGCTTGTTCGGCAAGTTGCAGCATGGCCGTATCCACCTTTACCTGATGTATAGCTTTTTGACCCTGCTGGCTTTGTTGGCGTTTATCCGATGAGTCTCTCTACTTTGCTTTTTCAGCTTTTCCAGGACACCGTGGTGGTGTTGCTGGCGCCGCTCCTGATGGGCTGGGTCAACCAGTGCCGCGCCTGGATGCAAAGCCGCAGCGGCGCAGGGCTGTTGCAGCCCTACCGCATCCTCATCAAACTTTTCAAGAAGGATGCGGTGCTGGCGCACAACGCCTCATGGCTGTTCCGCTTCACGCCCTACATGCTGTTCGCCTGCATGTGGCTGGCCGCCGCTCTGGTGCCGGTAGTGGCGACCGACCTGCCGCTTTCGCCGGCGGTGGACGTGATTGCGCTGGTGGGGATTTTTGCGCTGGCGCGGGTGTTCATCGCGCTGGCGGCGATGGACATCGGCACCTCTTTCGGCACACTGGGCGCACGTCGCGAAATGCTGGTGTCGTTTCTCGCCGAACCGGCGCTGCTGATGGTTTTTTTCACCGCTTCGCTGATCAGTCATTCCACTTCCCTGACCATCATTGTCGAACAATTCGCCCACAAGGAACTGGTGCTGTATCCCAGCATGGCGTTCGCCGGGGTGGCTTTCCTGATGGTGCTACTCGCCGAAAACGCGCGCATTCCGGTGGACAATCCTTCCGCCCACCTGGAATTGACGATGATCCACGAGGCGATGATTCTCGAATACTCCGCCCGCCATCTGGCGCTGATCGAATGGGCGTCGAGCATCAAGCTGTTCGCCTACACCACCATCGGCATCGCCCTGTTCATGCCCTGGGGTATTGCCGAATCGGGTAACTGGAGCGCCTTGCCGCTGGGCGTGGTGGTGCTGGTCGCCAAGCTGCTCGCGTGTGGCTTCGGCCTGGCGCTGCTGGAAACGGTGTCCGCCAAGCTGCGCATTTTCCGCGCCCCGGAATTCCTCGGCACCGCCTTCCTGCTGGGAGTGCTGGGGATGTTGATCCATTTCCTGCTGGAGAGCTGACATGAACATTCCCTTTGCCGGCCAGCTCATCAACCTGTGCGCAGCGCTGCTGCTGTTGATCGCCTTTGGCATGTTGTCGCAACGCCGCGTGTTGTCGTTGATCAACCTGTTCGCCTGGCAGGGGTTGGTGCTGTCGGTGGCGACCTTCATCGTCGCCTGGTCGTCGCACCAGCACCACCTGTATTACTCGGCGGGCCTGACTCTGGTGCTCAAGGTCATTATCCTGCCGTGGATATTGCATCGCCTGATCCGCAAGCTGAACGTCAAATGGGACGTGGAGACGCTGATTAACATCCCCACCACTATGTTGTTCGGGATCGTGCTGGTGATTTTCGCCTTCAACCTGGCCGCGCCGATTTCGCAAATGTCCGGCACCATCGCCCGCAGTACGCTGGGTATCGCAATGGCCTGTGTGTTGCTGTCGTTCCTGATGATGATCACCCGCAGCAAGGCGGTGCCGCAGGTGATCGGCTTCCTGGCGATGGAAAACGGCTTGTTCTTCGCCGCCACCAGCGCCACCTACGGGATGCCGATGGTGGTCGAACTGGGGATTGCGCTGGACGTGCTGATCGGCATGGTGATACTGGGGATTTTCTTCTTCCAGATACGCGAAACTTTCGACAGCCTGGATTTGAAACACATGGAAAAGCTGAAGGAAGAATAGGAAAGGCAATTTTTAATGTTGAATGTTTAATTCTTAATGAAAAGCGGCGCGGGAGCGCGCTCATTAATTAAACATTAAGCATTAAAAATCAAACATTAGAAAAAGCGCCGCCGCGCCAGCGGCTCAATAATTAAACATTAAGCATTAAAAATTAAGCATTTAATTTAAATTATGGAAATCTTTCTGGTTCTCTTCATCCCCCTCCTCGGCGGCCTGCTGCTGGCGCTGTTCGGCCATCGTTCCTATGCGGCGGGGCTGAATACCTGGATGAGTTTCGCCACCTTTATCGCTTCGGTGGTGCTGACCATCAAGGTGATTTCCGGCGGGCCGCTGCTGGCGCTGGACGAGATGTTTTTCGTCGATCCCTTCAACGTCTTCCTGGTGGCGCTGACCGCTTTCGTCGCTTTCACCACGGCGATGTTCTCGCGCCCCTACATGCTCATCGAGCAGCACCACGGCAAGCTGACCGTGCCGCGCCTACGCCTTTATTACAGCATGTACCAGTTGTTCACCTGCACCATGCTGGTGGCGCTGCTCACCAACAACCTCGGCATCCTGTGGGTGGCGATGGAAGCCGCGACGCTGACCACCGTGCTGCTGGTGTCGCTGTACCGCACCCCGGCCAGCCTGGAAGCCGCGTGGAAATATTTCATCCTGTGCGGCGTGGGAATTGCTCAGGCGCTGTTCGGTACGATCCTCTTGTACTTCGCAGCGGAAAAAGTGCTTGGCGAAGGCGGCACGGCGCTGCTGTGGACTCATCTCAATGCGGTGAAGGGCGATCTTGAACCGACCGTACTGTCGCTGTCCTTCGTGTTCCTGCTGGTCGGCTACGGAACCAAAGTCGGCTTGGCCCCGCTCCATAACTGGCTGCCCGACGCCCATGCCGAAGGCCCGACGCCGGTATCGGCGGTGCTCTCGGGACTGTTGCTGAATGTCGCGCTGTACGCGGTGGTGCGCACCAAGGTGCTGGTCGATGGCGCGCTGGAAAGTCATTTCGCCGGCGACCTGATGATGGGCTTCGGGCTGTTGTCGGTGGTGATGGCGGCGTTTTTCCTGTCGCGGCAAAAAGACGTGAAGCGGATGTTTGCCTACTCTTCCATCGAACACATGGGGCTGATGACCTTTGCGTTCGGCATGGGCGGACCGGTGGCGACCTTCGCCGGGTTGCTGCATATGACCGTGCATTCGTTGACCAAGTCGGCGATCTTCTTCGCCGTCGGCCACGCCGCGCAAAATGCCGGCACCCAGATCATGAGCGAGATTCGCGGGCTGATCCGCCATACCCCGCCGGTCGGCTGGGGGCTGATCGTCGGCACCCTGGCGATTCTCGGGATGCCGCCGTTCGGCGTGTTCGCGAGCGAATTCCTGATTATCACCACCGCCATGCACGCTTATCCGTGGACCACCCCGTTCCTGCTGATCGCGTTGGGCGTGGCCTTCGCCGCCATATTCAGCAAGGTTCAGCCTATGGTTTTCGGCGAATCCGATACGCCCAAACTGCCCCATCCGCCCGCTCTGATTCCGGTATTCGTACACTTGGGGCTGGTGCTGATGCTGGGGCTCTACATTCCGCCCTATCTGGCCGACTGGTATCGGCAGGCGGCGGCGTTGATCGGGTGAAATCATGACCATCGAATTCAAGGACATCGGCGTAACTCTCCAACCGCTCCACAGCGCCATGCCGATCTGGCGCGGCGTGGTGAGCGCGGAAGGCTATCGCAAGCTGTGCGAGCAAGTACATAACCAGGGCGGACGCCTGATGGCGTTATGGGGCTGCGACGAGCGCCCGCGCAGCGGATACTTCACCGTACACGTGGCGCTGGCCGGCCCCCCTGGCCTGTATGCGCTGAAATTGCCGCTCGACGCCGGGCAGGACGGCTTCCCCGACATCAGCGATCTTTTCCCCGCAGCCAACCGTATGCAGCGCGCCGTTATGGATCTTCTCGGAATTTCTCCGGCGGGCGCCGACGATCAGCGCAAGTGGCTGCGCCATGGCGGCTGGCGCGAAGGCAGCTATCCGCTACGCAAGGATTTCGACGGCGAATTCTTTTCCCCGACGCTTACCGACGCCTACCCCTTCATCCCGGTGGAAGGCGACGGTGTGCATGAGATACCGGTGGGCCCGGTGCATGCCGGCACCATCGAGCCCGGCCACTTCCGCTTCTCGATCATCGGCGAGCGGGTGTTGCGCCTCGAACAGCGCATGGGCTACAAGCACAAGGGCATAGAAAAGCGCTTTGAAAGCCTGAGCCCCACGGAGGGCGCCAAGCTCGCCGGGCGCGTGTCCGGCGACAGCACGGTGGCCTATGCCTGGGCCTACACGATGGCGCTGGAAAGCCTTTCCGAATTTACCCCGCCGCCGCGCGCGGTGTGGCTGCGCGCGCTGTTTCTGGAGCTGGAGCGCATTCACAACCATCTCGGCGATTTGGGCTATCTCGGCAACGACGTGGCGCTGGCGTTCGGTTTTGCCCAGTTCTGGCGGCTCAAGGAAGACGCGCTACGCTTGAACCAGGAACTTTTCGGGCACCGTTACATGATGGACAGGATCGTCCCCGGCGGCGTGGCTTGCGACATCACCAACCTGGGCTCGCAGCGCCTGCGCGACGGCCTGGCGGCAATCGAAAAAGAGGTTCACGTCCTCAAGGAAATTTACGACGAACACGCCGGGGTGCAGGATCGTTTCCTGACCACCGGGCGGGTGAAACCGGCGCTGGCCGCGCAACTGGGGCTAACCGGGATGCCGGGGCGCGCCAGCGGCCAAGCCTGGGACTTGCGCGCTCAATACCCGTGTGCGCCGTATGACCAGCTCGACGTGCGCATGGCCACCCACCGCAGCGGCGACGTGGCGGCGCGGGTGACGGTGCGCTTCGAGGAAGTTTTCGAGTCGATCCGCCTTATCAACCTGATCCTTGACCGGATGCCGCCCAGCGAGTTGCGCTTCGAGGTGCCGTCGGCGCCCGACAACGCCTTCGCCATCGGCTGGGTGGAAGGCTGGCGCGGAGAAATCCTGGTGGCCCTGCACAGCGGCGCCAACGACAGCCTGTACCGCGTACATCCCCACGATCCGTCGTGGCAGAACTGGCCGGTGCTGGAGCACGCGATCATCGGCAACATCGTGCCGGATTTTCCGCTGATTAATAAATCGTTCAATCTCAGCTATACCGGGGCGGACTTGTAAGGGCGTCATATGTATCAAATCCTCAAACAGATGCTGAAAACCGGCATCAAGACCGAAACCCCGCCGCAAGCCGACGAATCGCTGCGGGTCGGCGATCAGCAAATCCACGCCGACATCCTCAAGCATTTCGGCGGCGCGCTGGCGATCCGCCACGTTGATGCCGGCTCATGCAACGGCTGCGAGCTGGAAATCCACTGCGTCAACAATCCCTATTACAACATCGAAGGGCTGGGGATCCACTTCGTCGCGAGCCCGCGTCACGCCGACATGCTGCTGGTCACCGGCCCGGTGGCGCGGCACATGGAAACCGCCCTCAAACGTACCTACGACGCCACCCCGGAACCCAAGCTGGTGGTCGCGGTAGGCGATTGCGGCTGCACCGGCGGCATTTTCGGCGAGAGCTACGCCAGTTGCGGCCAAATCTCGAACGTCATTCCGGTGGATGTCGCCGTTCCCGGCTGCCCCCCGACACCCACCGCAATCCTGCAAGCCATCCTCACCGCAGTCGCCTCCAGACCGGCGCAGTAATCCGAGCGGCGCAATGCCGACTCGCGGCCTGCCCGTCATTTCGAGAGCAAGTTCGCGAGGCTCGGGCGTTTGAATCACTCGCCTATCAAACACGTGGGGTAAGCCCGGCATTTCGCCAGCAGCCTGTCGGACTTAAACCGGCGAAGAAGGCGCCCCGCTGCGAAAGGGCGGCAAAGCGGTCGATTTTTCGTATTTGGACACACGAATTCCCCTGTTTTCAGTTACTGCGGAGCGGCGCGCGTCAAGGTAGTTGTCGCCTCAGTCATGCAGCCAATGGCTGAATATTG
>CAYVIN010000097.1:0-15156 GCA_964451375.1 uncultured Sulfuricella sp. | reverse complement strand
TGCAACTCCGGGACTCGGAGGATTTGCCGTTCTTTAAGTCCGACAGGCTGCTAGTAGTCAGTCACGCTGAAACGACGGGATACAAGCGTCGAAGCTTCCTGCGAGCGTCCTGAGTGGTAAATCGCCATTTGACTGGAATTGCCTTGAGGTTACGCTCTTTGACGTTGGCCTCGATTTCATTTTTGAGCATGACCTCATCGGGTATCCGTTTGCTCAGGCACATATTGGACAACACCGCCAGTTCGATTTCCGCGATATTGAGCCAACTGCCGTGCTTTGGCGTAAAGTGGAAATCAATTTTCCGGGCGATTTCCCCGGCCTTTTCTGGATGGAACGTCTCGTAGAGAGACGCTTTTCCGTGAGTGTTGAGATTGTCCAGCACGACGATAATTTTTTGCGCATTCGGGTAGAGTTCCACAACACGGTTCATGCAATGGGCAAATTCCGTCTTGGTTCGTCGTTCTGTAATCAGCACCTCACGAAATCCGCGTTTGGGTTCACAGATCATCATCAGATCCCGCACACCCTTGCGTTGATACTCGACATCAAATTTCGCCGGTGCGCCGGGGTGGGCTGGAATAGGCTCGCGCACTTCGGCAATGAGTTGCTTGGGACTTTCGTCGAAACATACCACCGGGCAGGTGGGGTTGTAAGGTAATTCATAAATATCCAGCACATCTTCCATTGCCGCCACAAAGGCACCGCTGACTTCAGGAATGCACCATTCCTGTTGCTGCCACGGTTTTAGCGTGTTTTTTTAAAAGCTGACGCACCGCTTCGTGACTATATTTCTCGGCATATTCCAGCTCCACCACCTTGTCCGCCAGTAGCCGTAGCGTCCAATGGTCATGGCCCTCCGGGGGCGTACTACATGCCGTCGCTATGATGTGCGCGCATTGCCGCTCGCTAAGTTTCGGTTTGTTTCCCGGACGCGGCCTGTCCTCAAGAGCCGCCTCAACACCTTCCTCGACACAACGTCGCCGGGCTTTGCCGACCATATCGTCAGATATTGCCAGGGCGGCGGTAATTTCTTCCACCGTGCAGCCTTGAGCCGATTTCAACAATATCCGTGCTCGCGTTTGCTTGCGCGCCGCGCTCTTGCCCTTGCGCAGCAAGCTCTCAAGGTACTCCGTCTCTTCGTCCGTTAGCATTACTCGGTATTTCGGCCCAGGCATCTTCGCTCCTCCCAGAACAATCGATGCCTTCATCCAGCATATTTCGCGCCAAGTACCCCGCCGTTCTACGTTGACTGACTACTAGAGCCAGCAAGCCAAAACTCACGGCGCCACCCCCGACCAGATAAAGAAAGGACACCAACCGCGCTTCTTCGCGTAAATCGAATATGACCATGGTTCCCCGCACACAACGACAATCCGCCGGTAATACGATAAAAAGAATGTCTCGTCGACTAATGCCCGTTACAGCAGACCGTTTCGACTGACAGCTCTAGGTTCTTTGCCGCTCGTCATCTCGGCGTAGGCGAATACCGCTTCTGGCCGCTTGTTGCCATCAGCGTTCTTGCCGGATATTTCACACCTCGACCGGCAGCAAATGGCACATAGCCGACAGCCAGAATGACCGCCCAAAGTACGGGGTATTTTCAATCCTTCCCGCCAGTGCAATTTGACCAAAGTCTCCAAAAAGAGGGAAAGTCGATAGCCCTGTGATATAGATCGACTTATCCTCACCAAGTCAGTCAACTTTTCCTCCAGATGGACGTAATCATCAATAAGAGCGCGGGTTTTGCCGCAACCCAGAACCGCACACGCTGGCATCATCCATGCTTAAGTAATAGCGCAGGCCAACTTGAAACATCAGGAGGTTCATCATGGAAACCGCTACTCACCATATCCCGATTGCCGGGTACAAAACCATTTACAACGTGGCTGACGTTCAGCGCGCGATGGAGAATGGCGGGGCGGCGCGGAATGAATATCTCCAGTCGTTTTACGAGAAGATGAAAGGAACCGGCGGGGTGCGTTTCATCGTCAAGCCGTCTTCGACCGATGGGCTGGATGGCCTCTATGATAGCTCGCCCAATTTCCGCGAGGTGATCGACGATCTCAAGAAATTCATGGCGTTGGCTATCGACGGGGATGAGCCGATGCAGTTTACGCCGATGTTGTTGCTGGGCGATCCGGGGCTGGGCAAGACCCATTTCGCCAAGAGCATGTCGCAGGTGCTGGGTACGTCTTTCGAGTTCGTTTCGATGAGTTCGCTGACTGCGGGCTGGATACTCTCCGGGGCGTCGTCGCAATGGGCCAACGCCAAGCCGGGCAAGGTGGCGCAGTCGCTGATCAACGGCGAATTCGCCAACCCGCTGATTGCGCTCGATGAGGTGGACAAGGCCGGCGGGGATAGCCGCTACGATCCGATGGGCGCGCTGTACGGCTTGCTGGAGCGCGAAACGGCGATTCATTTCAAGGATGAATTCGTCGAGGTGGACATCGATGCCAGCAACATCCTGTGGGTGGCCACCGCCAACGATGAAAGCAGTATCCCCGAGCCTATCCTTAACCGGATGAACGTCTATGTGATCGAACGCCCGGATTACGATGCCTCGATCAAGATTGCCCGCTCGATTTACCGGGACATCCTGGAGCAGCATAAGTGGGTGTTCGTCGCGGAACCCGGCGAGGACGTGCTGGATTGCCTGGCCGCCGTATCGCCGCGCGACATGCGCAAGGTGTTGCTGGATGCCTTCGGCAACGCCAAGCTGGACAAGCGCGATCATCTGGTGGTCAAGGACTTGAACAGCAGGAAGATATCCGCCGGGCGGAAAGGAAGTATCGGTTTCCATTGAGCCGATTCGGGAAGTCCTATCCCAATACGAGGGCAGGCCGCTATGCGGCTTGCCTTTTTTATTTGGGGCTTGGTGCTCATGCCGTTACCTGATTAGTTACATGGCTCAGTTGCGCGAATGGTTTTTTCCGTGCAAGGCGCGGTAGTTGCCGCAGCGCGAGCAAGGCGCTTGAGGATGGCGTCAAGGTCGAAGCGACGATTGAAACGGTATTGAACCTCCGCCAGGTAACGGTCGGCGTATTTACGGAAATCAAAAGCATGGTAGGTTCCACTGATCGCTGTTTTCAAGTTGCTCAACACGGTATTCACGGCGCGGAATTCCGGGTGTTGTGCGGCTTCCCGCCCGGTGCCGGCGCTCATGATGATAGGGGAGTGCGTGGCACCGCTGGCGGTTATGCCCCGAAAACAGCCCAAGCCATCAGACAGCACCCGAGAGAAAGGCGACAGCGCCTTCCTGGCCCAGGCTTCGACGGCTTCCTTGGTGAACGGAATACGGGCGAAACAAGCCAATATCGGCTTGCCGTCCACGGTCGTCTGCACAGCCGCGACGAAAGAGACCTTGTTTTCAGAGCCCCGACCGCGCTTGCCTGGACGTTCGCCGCCCAAATAAGCGTCATCAATTTCGACGCGTCCGTTAAGGACTCGGGTGGATTCACGCACCATCATGACTTGCAGCAGTTTGAGCTTCATCAGCCAGGCGGTCTTGTAGCTCACGCCCAGATGACGCATGAGTTCCAGAGCGGCGACATTGTTCTTCGCTTGGGTCAGCAGGTGCATTGCCAGAAACCAGAGCGTCAGCGGCAACTTCGTCGCCTGGAAGATCGTGCCGGCAGTGACCGTCGTCTGGTGTTGACATGCTTGGCACTGCCAGTGCTGTCGGCCCGCACGGAGGAAGGTGCTGTGATGCGTTTCGCCGCAATGCGGACAGACGAAGCCAGTCGGCCAGCGCGACGCCACCAGCGCCGCGTGGCACAGCGCCTCCGTCCCGTACTGATTCAGAAACCCGGCCATCGACAGCCCCTTTTGAAATTGAACGCGGTTCATTGCCATGACGCACCTCCTTTGTGGGATGCGTCTATTATTGCCACCCCGGTGGCTCACCACGTGAGCCACCGGGGAAAAACGCCTAACTGAGGCACGTAACTAATCAGGTGCCGTTATGCAAATGTCCGCCGGAGCGCCGGCATCCTGCCGGCAGGCCGGCGAGACGCCGGCGCTCCCAGGCGTGGGCTAGCCGATACGCCTAACTTGACGGCATAGGACTTAGTGCGGGTTGCGGCGAAATTTGCCGGCAATGCTTTGGTGTAGCGGCGCTCTGTGGCAGCATTGCTTTTTTGCTGATTGCCGGGGAACACCATGTCGAACAACTTGCGCGCGCTGGGTGCGCGAAAAGGGGGGGAAGGGAGCCTGCTGACGGCTTTGCAGGCCGTAGCGCAAAGTCCGGCGGGGTTGAGTGGCGAGCGGATGCGGGCGTTGGCGGAAGACAGCCTGTTTTCACCGGCGGCGGTGTTGGGCACGGCATCTTTCTACGATTTTCTCGAACCGGGGCGGATGCCGCGCCGCGCCAGGGTGTGCAATGGCACCGCGTGTTTGTTGGGCGGGAAACAAGGCGCGGTGCATGACGAGCTGGTGCACCAATTTGGTGCGGATGCGGTCGGCGAGGCCGCTTGTCTGGGGCATTGTTACTGCGGCGGGGCTTACCAGATCGACGGGCGTAATTATTCCGGCGGCAATCTGGCTGGGACAGATGCCGCGATCCCCTATTTTTCCGCAGTCCGGAATTCCGTCTTCGAGGGCGATGCGGCAACTGTTTATCAACTGGCGCAGCGGGAACCGGCGACGATTTTGCAGGAACTGCATGGGTCGCAACTGCGCGGACGCGGCGGGGCGGGCTTTCCCTTCGCGCGCAAGGTGCAGGCATGTGCGGATGCGCCGGGGGCGGCCAAATACATCGTGTGTAACGCCGACGAGGGCGACCCCGGCGCGTTTTCCGACCGCTGGCTGCTCGAAGAGCGGCCCCATCTGGTGCTGGCGGGGATGCGGGCTGCCGGGGCGGCGTGTGGGGCGGATCGCGGCGTTCTGTATATCCGCGCCGAATATCCCGAGGCGGTAGCGCGCGTCCAGACCGCCATTGACGCTTTCCATGCGGGGGAAAGCCACGGCTTCCGCTTTCACATCGTGCGCGGCGCGGGTTCCTACGTGTGCGGCGAGGAAACCGCGTTGCTCAATTCCATCGAAGGGCTGCGCCCGGAAGTGCGGGTAAGACCGCCGTATCCCGCGCAATCCGGCCTGTTCGGCCAGCCGACGGTGGTCAGCAATGTCGAAACCTTTGCCTGTGTACTGTGGATATTGGCGCATGGCGGGGCGGCGTTCGCGGCGCGGGGGACGGCGCTCAGCAAAGGCACCAAGCTGGTGTGCCTGGATAGCCGTTTTCAGCGGCCCGGCGTTTACGAAGTTGAGATGGGAACGCCTTTTACGAAAGTGATCCATGAACTGGGCGGCGGCTTCAAGGAGCCGGTCAAGGCCTTGCAGGTCGGCGGGCCGCTGGGCGGTGTGCTGCCGGTCGGACGCATCACCAACCTGGGCGTGGATTTCGAATCTTTCGCCGCTGCCGGTTTCCTGCTCGGCCACGCCAGCGTGGTAGCGATTCCGGCGGATTTCCCGATGCTCGATTTCCTGCGCCACCTCTTTCATTTCTGTGCCGAAGAGTCGTGCGGCAAATGTTATCCGTGCCGCCTCGGGACGCGGCGCGGCTTTGAATTGCTGGCATCCGCCAGTCCTGAGCAACCGCTGGATGGCGAGGTGTTCGCCGATCTTTTGGAAACCCTGGAACTCGGCTCGTTGTGCGCCTTGGGCGGCGGGTTGCCGTTGCCGGTGCGCAATGTGTTGGAACACTTCGCTGACGAATTGCGGCCAGTTTTGACTGCGGAGGACACACTATGAACCAGCTCGCCTATATCGACGGCCTGCCCTATGAAATCGTGGCAGGCGAGACGATTTACGAATTTGTCAGCCGCCACCTGGGGCGCGAGGCGATTCCGGTGTTGTGCCATGAACCGGCCTTGCAGCCCTTCGGCTCGTGCCGGATATGCAGTGTCGAGGTCGAGATGGAGCAGGGCGGACGGCCAAGAGTGATGGCCTCTTGCCACACCCCGGTGGCTGCCGGGCAAACCATTTACCCGGATAGCCCGCGCGTCGAGAAACTGCGCCGCAACATCCTCGAACTGCTGTTGGGCAGCTACCCCGCCGAGCAGCGCCAGCCCGCGCCGGGACAGCTGCCTAGCGAATTTCAGAAGCTGTTGGCGCGCTACGACCTGCTCCCCTCGCCCGCAGGCGGGAGAGGGGCCGGGGGAGAGGGCGGTTCGGCAATCGACAACAGCCACCCCTACCTGCGTTTCGACCCCAGCCAGTGCATCCATTGCCACCGCTGCATCCGCGCCTGCGACGAAGTGCAGGGCCGCCAGGTGCTGGCGATGCACGGGCGCGGCTGGAAGAGCCGGGTGATCCGCTCGCTGGATGGCAACTTCAAGGACTCTGAGTGCGTCGCCTGCGGGCGTTGCGTACAAAGCTGCCCGACCAACGCGCTGTTCGACCGCTATGGCGCGAAAACGCTGGAAGCCGAACGGGTGCGCACCGTCTGCACTTATTGCGGGGTCGGCTGCAATCTCGACGTGCTGGTCAAGGACGGCGAAATCCGCGCCATCGCCGGGGCGGACGGCGCGGTGAACGGCGGCCATACCTGCGTGAAGGGGCGTTATGCGTTCGAGTATTACCGCCACCCGGAGCGCCTCACCACGCCGCTGCTGCGCAAAGATGGCGTGTTGCAGCCGGTGAGCTGGGACGAGGCGTTCGATTACATTGCCGCACGGCTCAATACGGTCAAGGCCGAACACGGCCCGGACGCCATCGCCGGCATTTCCTCGGCGCGTTGCACCAACGAGGAAAACTACCTGATGCAGAAGTTCATGCGGGTCGTGATCGGCACCAACAACGTCGATGGCTGCGCGCGGGTGTGCCACGCGCCGACCGCGTTCGGGATGCAGCGCACTTTCGGTACCGGGGCGGCGACCAATTCCATAGACGAAATGGAACTCGCCGATTGCCTGCTGGTGGTGGGGGCCAACCCCACCGAAGCCCATCCGGTGACCGGGGCCAAGCTCAAGCAGCGCGCCATGCGGGGTGTGCCGTTCATCGTCATCGACCCGCGTAAAACCGAGCTGGCACGCTATGCGCCGGTGCACTTGCAGCCGCGCCCCGGCGCCAACGTGCCCTTGCTCAACCTGTTGCTGCGCGAAGTGCTGGATGCCGGGCTGATCGACGCGGCTTTCATCGACGCGCGCACCGAAGGCTGGGCGGCCTTTCGCGCCCATCTGGAAAGCCTCGACCCGGACGAACAGGCACGCCTGTGCGGCGTTCCGCGCGACCTGGTCAAACAGGCTGCGCAGTTGTACGGCAACGCCGAACGCGCCATGGAGTTTCACGGCCTGGGTGTCACCGAACATTACCAGGGCAGCCGCACCGTGATGCTGCTCGCCGCGCTGGCGCTGATGACCGGCAACGTCGGACGGCCCGGCGTCGGCATCAATCCATTGCGCGGCCAGAATAACGTGCAGGGCGCGGCGGACATGGGCGCGCAGCCCAACCTCGGCGCGGGTTACCTGGACTTTACCGATGAAAAAGTCCGTGAGCATTACCGCACCGTTTATGGGCGAGAAGTGCCTGCTAACATCGGCTACAAAATCCCGGAAATGTTCGGCGCGGCGCGCGACGGCAAATTGAAAGCGCTGTGGGTGGTCGGCGAGGATTTGCTCCAGACCGATCCCAATTCCTGCGAGGTGCGCTACTCGTTGAGCCGCCTGGATTTCCTGGTGGTGCAGGAATTGTTCATGAGCGAGACCGCTCAGCTTGCCCATGTAGTGCTACCCGCGTCTTCGCATTTCGAGAAGAACGGCACCTTCACCAACGGCGAGCGGCGCATCCAGCGCGTCAACCGGGCCGTCGAACCCCTGCCCGGAACCCTGCCCGACGGGCAGATCATCGCCGCCATCATGCAACGTATGGGTTATCCCCAGCCGGATTACGACGCCGCCCGGTTACTCGATGAAATTGCCCGTGTCGTGCCATTCTTCGCGGGGGTGCGCTGGGATGAACTGGGTGACAACGGCAAACAATGGCCGGTGCGCCCCGACGGCAGCGATACCCAAATCCTCCACGTCGAAGGCTTCCCGCTCGGCAAGGCGCGCTTCATACCGGTCGATTTCGTTGAGACCCCGGAACTTGCTGGCGGCCATGCTGACTATCCCTATATCCTCACTACCGGACGCCTGCTCGAACACTACAACTGCGGCACCATGACCCGCCGCACCCCCAACGCCGAACTGGTCAGCCGCGACGTGCTGCTGATCCACCCGCAGGACGCGGTTCGCCACGGGATTGCCGATGGCGAGCGGGTTACGGTGCGTTCCAAACGCGGCGAAACCCATCTGGATGCGGAATTATCCGAACAAGTGCAGCCGGGGGTATTGTTCACCACCTTCCATTTTCCCGAAGCGGCAATCAACCATCTCACCAGCGGGATCTTCGATGTGGATGCGATGACCCCGGAATACAAGGTGGTGGCGGTGGCGATAGCAAAGGCCGGTTAACGGCATTTTTCAGCAACGACAGGAGAGTCCTATGAGTGATTCGCATTGGTACAAGTGGCAGATCCGGTATTCTTTACAGGTGGTCATGATTTTGTGGCTTGGTTTGAGCATGATAGTGCCGGCCTGTGGAGCATCGCTGCCTCCTTCACTGGCCGCCGGCACCCGCCATGTGGTCGCGGTGCGCACCGACGGCACGGTCTGGACATGGGGCGACAATACTTCCCAGCAACTCGGCGATGCCACGCTCAAGCAGCGCATCGTGCCGGGCCAGGTGGCGGGGATCACAGGCGCGGTGGCGGCGAGCGCCGGGGATATCCATAACCTGGTGCTGCTTTCCAATGGCGAAGTCTGGGCGTGGGGCAACAACAGCTACGGGCAGTTGGGCGACGGGACGCAGACTACCCGCGATACCCCGGCGAAGGTACAGGGGTTGTCGGACGTGATTGCCATCGCGGCGGGCGGGTTCAGCAATCTTGCACTAAAGCGCGATGGCACGGTGTGGGTGTGGGGATTCAATATTTACGGGCAACTCGGGCTGGGGACGACGGTGGATGCGGCGCTACCCGTTCAGATTGCCGGGTTGAACGATGTGGTCGGCGTCGCAGTGTGCCGCAGTTATTCGGGATGCGGGGCGGCGCTGAAACGCGACGGCACGGTATGGACGTGGGGCAACAATCAGTCCGGGCAGTTGGGCGATGGCACCCGAACCAACCGTTCGTTGCCTGCCCAAATTGCGATTAGCAACGTGGCCCGGCTGGTCGCCGGGGCGGAATTCCTGTTTGCCGAGCGGGCCGATGGCAGCGTGTGGGGATGGGGGCGCAACAACGAAGGCGAACTGGCGGACGGGACGACCGAGAATCGGCTGGTTCCTGCAGCGGTTGGCGCGCTACAGGGTTACAAACAACTGGCGGGCGGTCTGTATCACGCGCTCGGTGTGGCGCCCGATGGCAGCCTGCGCGCCTGGGGGCAGAATAGCGCCGGGGAAGTGGGGGACGGCAGCAAAACCCAGCGCACCAGCCCGGTTGCGGTAAGCGGCGCGCCGGCCAATTCCGCGCTGGTGCTGGGCGGGCAATGGTTCAGCATCGCTGTCGGCGGCGACGGCGGGGTGTGGGGCTGGGGTGACAATAGCGCCGGGCAACTAGGGCGCGGGATGTTCGGGACGATGCGCCCGATTCCCCGCAAAATTGCGGGCCTCAATGCGGCCAAGGTGGCGGCGGGACGTACTCATAATCTGGCGTTGTCCGGCGACGGTACGATTTCGGCCTGGGGCGGCAATACCTACGGGCAGTTGGGGGTGGAGGGCGTGACCTCCAGCGCAACCCCGCTCGCCATCAACGGCCTGAAAGCCACAGCAGTAGCGGCTTGCGATACCCATAGCCTAGCCTTGACGGCGGCGGGCGAGGTGTACGCCTGGGGGAATAACCAATACGGCCAGTTGGGCGACGCTTCCACGACCCAGCGTAATACACCCATCCGTTTGACCAGCCTCACCAATATCGCCGCCATCGGCTGCGGCGATTCGCATTCGGTGGCGCTGGGGCAGGATGGTAGCGTCTGGACTTGGGGTGTGAACTGGTATGCGCAACTCGGCAACGGGGTGCTTTCCAGCGCCGGTAGCACCGTGCCGCTGCGGGTTGCCGGTCTGCCAAGCAGTCGCAGCATCGCGGTGGGCGGGCAATACACCCTGGTTTTGACCACCGACGGCGAGGTTTACGGCTGGGGGCGCAACGATTCCGGGCAGCTTGGCGATGGCAGCACCACGACCCGCGCGACACCGGTAAAAGGGTTGAGCGGCGCAACCCGGATTATCGCGGGCTACGCCCATGCTTTCGCACAAACCGGCGACGGTTACTGGTACGGCTGGGGTAAAAACGCCTCAGGCCAATTGGGTACCGGTGATACCAATGACCGCAGCGCCCCGGTAGTGTTGTCCTATCCGGCATTTGCAACCCTCGCGGCCAGCGGCGGGGAGGGCAGTGCCGCCCATGTTTCCTGGAACTGGGGCCATACTTTGGGGGTAACTGCCAGCGGTGAAGTGTGGGCGTGGGGGAGTAATACGTCGGGGCAGATGGCGGTTGCCGATTCCGATAACCGCCTGCTGCCGCGATTGCTGAGCGGCGTTTCCGGGATCGGCCAGGTGGCGGCGGGGAAAAACCACGTGCTGGCGCTGGCGAGCAATGGCGAGGTCTGGTCGTGGGGCGACTCCAGCGATGGCAGGCTAGGCCAGGTCGTGGACTTGAGCAAGCCGGATACCGTCTTGAGCAGCGATTACGCCAGCGTTTTCAGCCTGGGTTCAAGCAGTTTCACGGCGCGCGCCGATGTCAGCGGCCCGGCGCAGGCTCCGACCATCAGCGCCAGCCTGTCGGTGGCGAGCGCCGACAGGGGCAAGACCGGGAAAATCTATGTCGCCTATCAATTGCCGTCCGGCATCCTGTTTTTTCTCGCGCCCAGCGGCTGGGTGCAATACGACGGGAAGACCTTGCCGGCGATTATTGAAACCGTGCTGGGCGATCACTCCGGCGTATTATGGCCGGGTGTCGGCATGAGCGGCATGGTCGGCGTGGTGTTCTACGTCGGCTACGGCTTGAGTGAAGCCGACATGCTCGACAACCGCAAGTATTCGGCGATTTATACCGCGCCCTGAACCTCCAGGACTATTCATGAAAACCAATGCAGAAAAGAAACTGATCCAATTGTTTCGCGAACTCAGCGACGAGCAGCGCGATACCGTGCTGGCCTTCGTCGAATTTCTCACCGTGCGCCAGGCCGACACGCCGCCCGCGATACCGCAGTTCCCGCTGGCGATACCCCGGCCCGCCGAGGAATCGGTGGTCAAGGCGCTGAAACGCCTGCGCGAAACCTACCCGATGCTCAACATGGATCAATTGCTCCACGAAGCCTCCAGCCACATGCAGAAACACGTCCTGCAAGGCAAACCGGCCAAGGAGGTGGTGGACGATCTGGAAGCCATGTTTGCCAAACATTACGAGCAGTTCAAGGCCTGACTTTCGGGAGGGGCGATGTTCGAAGCGATGAACACCCACCAGGTTTTCGACTGGCTATGGACTTCCGGCCAGCCCAGCGAGGCCGATATCCTCCAGTTTCCGCGCCACGGCATCGAAACCGTGATCAACCTGGCCTTGCCGACCTCGCCCAACGCCTTGCCCGGCGAAGCGGAAATCGTCACCGGGCTGGACATGAATTATTTCCACATCCCGGTAATCTGGGAATTCCCCGATCACGACCAACTGCGCCTGTTTTTCCACCTGATGACGGTTTTTCAGGGCACCCCGACCTGGGTGCATTGCGCCAAGAACATGCGCGTGTCGGTATTTGTTTACTTGTACCGCAAGCTTCAATTGCACGAAAGCGACGAAGCAGCCGCTTTCCCGCTACGCGAAGTCTGGCAGCCGGATAAGGTGTGGCGGCGGTTTATGGATGAAGCGTTGAGCGGGAGTAACTACTTAGGGGGCAGGGACTAGTAGTCAGTCAACATGAAGCGACGGGATGTAGGATGGGTGAAGCGTAGCGCCCCCATCGAACAGAATAATGATTATTTTCAATATGATGGGTGCGCTATCGCTTCACCCATCCTACATGTTTCTATCCCGCCGTTCCAATGTGACTGACTACCAGGGGCTAAGCGATAACGTTTTCCGCAAGTGATCGGCACCGTCTCCGCGCCCATAGTTCTTCCTGATATCTGGAGCGCGGAGATTGGGCGGCTTTTACCACCTTTCGTTCCCGCGTAGCCCCTAGTCCCTAGCCCCTGAGCAGTTACGAGCGGGAAAGCATAACGGGCAGTGAAAATTCACACTGTGCCTGCTATAATTTCCTTACTTTTTGCTAGTTTGTAAGGATTCTGTTCATGTCCATCGCCACCCTGACAAGTAAAGGCCAAACCACCATTCCCAAGGATATTCGCGATGGGCTGGGATTACAGCCGCAAGACCAGATCAATTTCACCTTGATGCCGGACGGCACGGTCATCATGCGCGCCAAGAAGCGCAGCATTGTCGATATGTGCGGGATGTTAGCCGCGCCGGAGGGTATTTCCGTTTCGATAGACCAGATGAACATCGGGCGCGACTGATGTTCGGGCTGGATACCAACGTTCTCGTGCGTTTTCTGGTGCGCGATGACGATAAACAGAGCGCAGCCGCACGAAGGGCGATAGAACAGGCGGTTGTTGTTGCACAGCCGTTGCATGTCAGCCTTTTGACCGTACTCGAAACGGAGTGGGTTCTGCGCAGCCATTATCGTTATTCCAAGGACGCCATTCTGCGAACCCTCAAGGCTTTGCTGGAGGCGCGAGATTTGCACTTTGACGATGAATCGACGCTGGAACAGGCCATTTACCACTATGAAAACCATAGCGCCGACTTTGCGGATTGCCTGATGATTGCCCGCTATGGGCGCATCGGGTGCAACGCCATGCTGACATTCGATACTCGCGCAGCGCTTGTGCCGGGTGCTCAATTGCTGACGGCATCAGTTCCATAACCCATTTTTCCAACCGGATTCCCTAATGCACACCAACACCTTTATCCCCGGCAAGGACGCCGCGCTGGAAACCACCATCGAAACCATGCAGGCGCGCCTCGCCGCGCTGGATTTTCACGTCGAGGAGCGCTCCTGGCTGAACCCGGTGGACAACATCTGGTCGGTACACGTTTCCGAGCGCGATTGCCCGCTGCTGTTTACCAACGGCAAGGGATCAACCCGGCTGGCGGCGCTGGCGAGCGCGCTGGGCGAGTTCTTCGAGCGGATGAGCACCAACTACTTCTGGACGCATTTTTACCTTGGCGCGGATATCGCCAATCGTTCCTACGTCCATTTCCCCCAGGAAAAATGGTTTCCGTTGGGTAAAACCAAGGCCTGGCCGAAAGGCCTGCTGTCCGCCGAATTACGCGAGTTCTACAACCCCGACGGGGCAATCCCGGCGCGGATGCTGGTGGACGCCAATTCCGGCAACGCCGAACGGGGGATTTGTGCCTTACCGTATATCCGCCAGCGCGACGGAGAAACGGTGTGGTTCCCCGTGAATATCATCGGCAATCTCTACGTCAGCAACGGCATGTCCGCCGGCAATAGCGCCGCCGAAGCGCGCGCCCAGGCGCTTTCCGAGATATTCGAGCGTCACGTCAAATTCCGCGTGATTGCCGAAGGACTGTGCCTGCCGGATGTGCCGGACGAGGTCATCGCCCGTTATCCGCGCATCGCGCAAGACATCCACGACCTGCGTCAGGCGGGCTTTGGCATCCTGGTCAAGGACGCCTCGCTGGGCGGTTTATACCCGGTGATGAACGTGACGCTGCTCAATCCCGCCGACCAGGGGTGTTTTTCCAGCTTCGGCGCGCACCCGCGCTTCGAGATCGCCCTGGAACGGGCGCTTACCGAATTGCTGCAAGGGCGCGGGCTGGATGCGCTGGGCGGTTTTCCCGAACCCGGTTTCGACCTCGACGAAATCGCCAGCGCACCCAATCTGGAAATCCACTTCGTCGATTCGAGCGGGGTGATCAGTTGGAATTTCCTCGGCAGCCAGGCCGATTTCGAGTTCAGTGACTGGAATTTCAGCGATACCACCGAAGGCGATTACCACTGGCTGCTGGAGCGCGCCCACGCCGACGGTTGCGACGTGTACGTGGCGGAATTCACCTATCTCGGGGTGTACGCCTGTCGCATCCTGGTGCCGGGCATTTCGGAAATCTACCCGGTGGACGACCTGGAATACGAAAACACCAGCGTCGGCAACCGGGTGCGCCCGGACATCCTGCGCCTCGCGGAGTTGACCGAAAAGGAATGCGCCGCGTTGCTCAAGCTGCTCAATGACCTGGGGATCGACGACCAGCGCCCGGTGGCTGGCCTGATCGGCCTTGCCCCGGACGCCGGGACGCTCTGGGAAGACCTCCGCGTGGGCGAGCTGAAAACCCTGCTGGCGCTGGTCTGCGGCGATGAGGAAGCCATCCGTGAAGGCTGCGACTGGGTGCGCCATTTCGGCCAGCTCGACGCCCAACGCCGCCGCGTGTACCGCTGCATCGAAAGTCTGCTCGACCTGGAAGAGGTTGAATCTTTCCGCCCGGCCCTGGAACAACTCTATGGCGTAGCAACGCTGGCCCAGGCGCAGGCCCTGCTGGCGCGGGAGCAACGCTTCTTTGGCGTTACCTCGCTGGGGCCGATGCTGCAAGGCTGCGACATGCACCGCCGCTTGCTGGAGGCTTACGGGAAGGTGCATGGAGGAGAATAGGAAGGGCGTAGGCAGAGGGGAAAACCATGAGGACACTGACCATCCATATCGACAGCGATGCCATGGAGGCATTGGAAAATGCCGGGCAACATTTTGCCGCAACCTGGGAAAAGGGCGAATATGCCGGTGAAACCTTGAGTTTCGAATCGCCTTCGGCGTTGTTCAGGGTGCTTACCCCGGCGCGTTGGGGCGTATTGGCGACGCTTCAGAAAGCCGGCCATAGCGGCCTGCGGGAATTGGCGAGAAATCTCGGGCGTGATCCCAGCGCGGTGCTGCGCGATGTTTCAACGCTAGCCGAACGCGGCCTGATCGAGAAAGATGAAGCCGGGCGTCTTTTCGTACCCTACACCCGGATTCATACCGAATTTGATCTCGCTCAGGCGGCCTGAATGCGTAGCCGACACCTGTTATCCTAAATCCGGCAGTTGCCTGAGCGGACGCCGATCAACGGGAGAAATTCCG
>CAYVIN010000096.1:0-15208 GCA_964451375.1 uncultured Sulfuricella sp. | reverse complement strand
TTCAAGGGGGAGGTTGGGAGGGGGATGGGGTAAGAGCGACACATATAAAATCAATACCTTGCGTTGTGGTGTACGCCTTTCACCCCATCCCCACGCCTTTACACCCCATCCCCACGCCGTTACACCCCATCCCCACCCTAACCCTCCCCTTGAAGGGGAGGGGACTCGCCGCTTCTTCTTTTTCGCGCATTATCAATGCGTTGGAAAGATGTGTGCATACGCTAGCCGCAGGCTGGAGAGGGGGTAACCGGCAATTTTTCAAAGTTATGTTCCTGTGGCTGCGCTTAATGCCGTGCGCGCGCTGTCAAAGTCGAAGGAACGAATGGCTTCATCGATTTTGCGGTAGGACGCGGGGAACGCTGCGTTCAGCAGGTCGGTATGGGCTTCCAGCACGTCCACCGCTTCCGCGTCGGCGCAGGACAACAGGGCATCCAGCCGGGCGCAGACGGTCTTGAGTTGTTCAGGATCAACGGCGATTGGTGTATTGACCTGTTCCTTGGGCAGCTTCATTTCGAGTTGGGAGATGAAATATTCCAGCTGCGTTTCCAGCACCGCGAGTTTGTCTTCCAGCGATTCAATGGGTTGATGCCCATTGATCGCCGCCTCCAGGTTTTCCGCCAGATGTTGCAGGCCGGTTGCGCCGATATTGCCGGAAGCCCCGCGCAACGTATGGGCGAGCCGCTCCGCAGTTATCCAGTCGTTGTTTTTCAGCGCCTTGAGAATTTCACCGGTTACGGATTTCTGCCCGGCCACGAATTTGCGCAGCATCGAAAGATAAAGACTCTTTTTGCCGAGTACGCGGCGTAGTCCATTAACCATGTCCAGTCCTTCAATATCCGACGGTAATTCGACATCCGCTGTGACCTGCGGTCTCACCCCGACCGCGAGCGTCGGCGAATGTTTTGGGGGTATCCATTTGAGCAGGGCTTTCCACAAGTCTTCCGGCTCTATCGGTTTGGCGACGTGGTCGTTCATGCCTGCGGCGAGACAGCGGTCGCGGTCGCCCTGCATGGCATTGGCGGTCATCGCGACGATTGGAAGAGTGTTGAAACGTTCGTCCCGGCGAATCTCGCGGGTTGCCGCGACGCCATCCATGACCGGCATCTGCATGTCCATCAACACAATGTCGTATTGAGCGGCGCTGACCTTGTCCACCGCGATTTTGCCGTTTTCCGCCAGATCGACGACGAAGCCGGCGTCGCTCAGCAGCTCCGTGGCGACTTCCTGGTTGAGATCGTTGTCTTCCACCAGCAGGATGTGTGCGCCCCGGATGGCGGCGAGTTGCTCGAAGGTGTCGGTCGGCGCGTCCCCGGCGCTACGCGGGCCATCGACGACCCCACCGAGTATCCGTACCACGCCGTCATACAACACCGAGGCGTTGACCGGTTTGATCAACACGTCTTCGAAGCCGGTTTCCTCCGCGTCCTTGATGACCTCTTCGCGGCCATAAGCCGTCACCATCATCAAATGCGGCAGGTGGCTCAGCGGCAGGTCGCGGATACGTTTGGCGGTTTCGATGCCATCCATACCGGGCATCTGCCAGTCGAGGAACACGATTTCATAGGGTTTGCCCTGCGCCTCGGCGCTATCCACGGAGGCGATGGCGATTTGACCGGAGTCGGCTTGATCAACGCCGAAGCTCATCCCTTCAAGCAATTCGACCAACACCTCGCGCGCACTTTCGTTGTCGTCCACCACCAGCACTCGCTTGCCTTGCAGGTCATCCGACAACACCTGCTTATGCTCCTGATCCAGCCCCTTGCCGAGGCGGGCGGTGAACCAGAAGGTGCTGCCTTTGCCCGGTTCGCTGTCCACCCCCACCTCACCCCCCATCAATTCGGCTAGTTTGCGGGAGATCACCAACCCCAGTCCGGTGCCGCCGAATTCGCGGGTGGTCGAGGTGTCGGCCTGGGAGAATTTCTGGAACAGCCGCCCAATCTGCTCGGTGGTCAGTCCGATCCCGGTGTCGCGCACGGCGCAGTGCAGCAGCACGTCATGCTCGGTTTGTTCCTGAATGCCGATGGCGATGTCGATTTCGCCGCGCTCGGTAAACTTGACCGCGTTGTTGCTGTAATTGATGAGAATCTGCCCGAGTCGTAACGGGTCGCCGATCAGCTTGGCGGGCACATCCTTGTCGATGTCGAAAATCAGTTCCAGGCCTTTGGTCGAGGTTTTTTCGCCGATCAGGTTGGCTACGTTGTCGAGCACCTTTTCCAGTTCAAATTCGGTGTGTTCGACCATCAATTTTCCGGCCTCGATTTTCGAAAAATCGAGAATGTCATTGATGATGCCCAGCAGATGCCGGCTGGAACCCTGGATTTTCTTGATGTAATCGCGTTGGCGCGGGGTCAGCGCGGTTTTCAGCGCGAGGTGGGACATCCCGATGATGGCGTTCATCGGGGTGCGGATTTCGTGGCTCATGTTGGAAAGGAAATCCGATTTGGCGAGGTTGGCTTTTTCCGCCGAAGCGGTGGCGCTGCCCAGTTCGATGTTTTTTTCGACTAGCACCTGATCCAGACGCTTGCGCTCGGTCACGTCGCGGGCGGCGGCAAATACCCCCCGCAAGGTGCGGTCGCGGTCGTAAAAAGTCGAGGCGTTGTAGGACACCACGGTTTCCTTGCCGTCCCTGGCGCATGCCGTGAGTTCGTAGTCGCTGACCTTTTTTTCGCTCAACACCCGCTTGATGCCTGCCTCGGCGCGATCCGGGTCGGTGAAATAATTCTTGAACGGCGCGCCGATCAATTCGTCGCGGGTGCAGCCGGTGAGCGCCTCCATCTGCTGGTTGACATCGGTAATGATCCCCGCCGGATCGGTCGTCATGATCGCGTCAATATTGGCTTCAATCAGCGAGCGGGTATAGAACTGCTGGTCGCGCAGGCGTTGATCGAGTTTTTTCTGCTCGGCTTCGACCTGCTTGCGGGCGGTGATGTCGCGCAAAATCCCGGTAAAAAAACGTTCTTCACCCAGCCACATTTCACTGACCGCAATTTCCACCGGGAACACGGTGCCATCGCTACGCCGTCCGGTAACTTCGCGGCCCGCACCGACGGCGCGCGCCGCTTCACTGGCGCGGTAATACTCCAGGGAGTTGTTGCTCAAGTTGTGTTCTATTTCCGGTATCAGCAGGCTGATGTTTTGTCCGATGACATCGGCGGCGGTACAGGCAAACATTTTCTCGGCAGCCGGATTGATGGTTTCAATGCTGCCGTGGTTCGCGTGCAGGGTGACAATGCCGTCCGCGACTGTGTTGAGGATGGCTTGAATCCGCCCGGCGCTGTCATGCAAGGCCTGCTGTGCGGCGTATTCGTCGGTGACATTGCGAAACACCAGCACCGCGCCGACCACCTGACCATCACGGTCGCGGATCGGCGCGCAACTGTCGGCGATGGCGCACTCGCTACCGTCCAGAGAAATCAGCACGGTGTGATTGGCCAAGCCCTGGATCGTGCCTTGCGCCAGGGTTTCCTTGACCGGGATGGTGGAGAGTTCGCGGGTCTCCTGGTTGACGATGTGAAAGATTTCATCGACCGGTCGTCCGCTCGCCTGTTCATGCGCCCAGCCGGTGAGTTGTTCGGCAAGTGGATTGAGGAGCGTGACCCGCCCCTCGGCGTCGGTGGCGATGACCCCGTCGCCTATCGAGTTGAGCGTCACCGCGAGTTTTTCCTCGCTGACCTGCAAGGTGAGGTTGGCCTGTTGCAGTTGCCGGTTGGATTCCTGCTGTGCTTCCAGCAAATGGCGGGTCTCAAGATGAACCATGTCCTTGAGGCGCTGTTGGGTTCCGCGATAGAGAGAAAAGGCAAAAGCCAGCGCGGCGAGCAACGCCAGTACACTGGCGATGACGATGATGATAAACAGCTGGCGCATGTTGTTCTGGAATTCGACTTCGTGCTGGGCCAGATCGGCTTCTTCCAATAAAGTGAAATCACGGATTTCGGCGCGTATCGCATCCATCAGATGTTTGCCGTTTTTGCGGGCGACTACATCCCGCGCATCGGCGACGCCATGGTTGCGGCGCAACTCGATGACTTGGGCTATTTCCGCCATTTTGGCGTCCACCAGCGGTGCGATGGCGTCCAGATGTTTATCGGCGGCGGGGATCAAGGTAATCCGGCGCAATTCCGCCAGATGTGCGCCGATGTTGTCGCGCACCGCCAGATACGGTTCCAGAAATTCCTCGTCGCCGGTCAGCGCGTAACCGCGTTGCCCGGTTTCAGCATCGCGCACTTTGGAGAGCAGGTCATCTGCGCTGTTTATTACGATGCGGGTATGTCTGCGCGCCTCGGCAGCCGCCCCGAGTTGATTAAAAGCCGACAACGATGTCGCTACACCCAGCACCACCAGCAGGGCTGCGCCAACCAACGAAGCAACGATTTTAAAGTTCACTTTCAAGGGAAATTCACCATCCGCCTGACGGGCGTCGCTGAGAAACAGGGTAAGGTGGGCGCGGTTTGCGTCCACACAGGGCTGAGAGCCTGTGATTGAAAAATTCCAACACGGAATCCCGATCAGCCACACCCCATGATGGTGTTTAAACGCTTGGGTATCGGTGCGTTATCGAACATAACGCGGTGAATTGTCAGTTAGTGCGCAACGAACCAGCCAAGCCCGGCGACATGCGGTAGCATCGCGGCTAATCCTGAACAATTCTTGTTGGAAAAGGTTAACTGCGATGGAAAAACGCTTTGAAACTTACGCCCAACTCGCCGCCGTTTCTATTCTGGTGGCCGGTTGCTTCCTGGTGCTGCGCCCCTTTATGGCAGCCATGTTGTTTGCCGCCGTGGTCTGCGTCTCGACCTGGCCGTTTCATCAATGGTTGCTGGGCAAGCTGAAAAACCGCCACACCCTTACGGCCTTGAGCATGACGTTATCGTTGACACTGCTGGTCATCGTGCCGCTGGCGCTGGTCGCGTACAACCTTGCCGACGATGTGAGCGCCCTTTACGAGACAATCAGAAAAGCCATCGAATCCGGGCCGCTGGCGCCGCCCGCCTGGCTGACCGGGTTGCCGCTGGTGGGCGGACTCCTCGAGGAGTATTGGCGCAATATCGCCGGCAATCACGAGGAAATGCTGGCGCTGGCGAAACGTTTGCTGGAACCGGCACGGAATTTTCTCCTCAGCGGCGGCATCTTGCTCGGGCAAGGTGTCATGGAAATGAGCCTGGCGGCTTTTGCCGGCTTCTTCTTTTATCGCGATGGCGCAGTGTTGAGCCATTCAATCCGGGTCGGCATGGAGCGGCTGGCCGGCGTTCAGGCGCCCGATGTGCTCGCCATCGTCAACAACACGGTGCGTGGGGTGACTTACGGCATATTGGGCACCGCGCTGGCGCAAGGTTTTGTCGCAACCATCGGCTTCGCCATCGCCGGTGTTCCGGCGGTTTTGCTGCTGGGGGTCGCCACCTTCCTGCTTTCCCTGATTCCTGTTGGCCCGCCCCTGATCTGGGGCGGCGCGGCCATCTGGCTGTTTCAGCAAGGCGAAACCGGGTGGGGGATATTCATGTTGCTATGGGGATTTTTCCTGATCAGCAGCGTGGACAACATCATCAAACCGCTGCTCATCAGCCGTGGCAGCAGCCTGCCGTTTCTCCTGGTCATGCTCGGGGTAATGGGCGGTGTACTGGCATTCGGCTTCGTCGGCATATTCATCGGCCCGACGTTGCTGGCGGTGGGGTTCAGTTTGGTGCGGAAATGGACAGTGGCTGAAGAACGTTGCGGCGAGCCGGTCATTGATGAGAATCTCTGATTTACGAGTCGGTTCATTACGTCCCATATGGCCAAGGCATAGAATCCAATAGTGTTGGATGGTTCGCCACCCCGGAAGCTGCCAAGACTGCGGCTGACAACGCGTACTTGTGACAACTTGCTTAGCAGGTAGCGCGAGAATGGCCGAAGTTGCCCGTAAGGGACATGCTTGGGATAGGGTATTCCCCTATGGTATATTAGGGGGTGGAAGGCTTGCGGACTAGGTGTTTGCCACTGGTGCGAATATCTGGCTCATGTATATTTGAAGTCGTTAAGTTAAGCCCCCTCAGGTTTTTCTTAATGCACCTCCAACAATTCGCCGTCAGTCCGCTGACGGCATTTTTTTCTGCTGAGGTCGATAAAATAAGCGATGCAGAATCCTGCCGCTGCGTCGAAGCAGGGTTGAGCTGCTGGGAGTTTATGTCCTGCGGATTTGAAGAGGGCGGAGCCAATGCCGCGCTGCATGGTGTATGTCCCGCCTATCCAAACCATGGTAGAAGCTGTGTCGCCTTGCCGCGTACCATGTGCAACCTAATCAACAATGAGCTGGCGGGAGCGTTCCCCTTGCAGAATGATCGACAAAATTTTTGCGCGGTACGGCTCCAGTTTTTTTAATACGGCTATTAAATCAATATGTTGAAAATTGTGCTGGTCTGCGTATTAAGCCCGACAGGCTGCTAGACTTATAGAGTATAAACGTAGGGAGGCATTGGGTGTGACGCACGATGCGCAGGTATGGCGGTTGTCCGCCATTGGATGGATGGTGTTTCTAATGGGAATCCTGTACTCGGGATTGGCTCTCCCTGAAACGACCTCCAGGAACGTTGGAATTGGCGATCATGGTGATCGCCCAATTTTGCACTTCACCGTGCTGGCGTTTCGGCCAAAGCCGGAAATGCTCAAGCGGTGGCAACCCGTCGCCGACTATTTGGCACAGAAGCTACCAAGCCATCGCATCGTTCTAGAGGCGCTCAACTATCCTGAACTCGACGAAGCGGTTCGCAACAGGCAGACTGATATTGTTCTCACGCAGCCGGCGCACTACGTTGCACTGTCGATAAAAGAGAATCTCTATTCCCCGTTAGCCACTTTGGTTGAACTGGAACATGGTCAGGCCGTTACGAGCTTTGGCGGTGTCATTATCACGACAGCGAAGAACCAAAGCATCCGCAACCTTGCTGACCTCAAAGGAAAACGCATTGCAGCAAGCACCAAGGAGTCGCTAGGTGGCTTTCAGGCACAGGCCTTCGAGTTGCTGGAGATTGGAATTCGGCCAGATGCCTTTCAGCTAACCGCAACGGGTACTCAGGATGGCGTAGTCGCGGCGCTCAATGCAGGGCAAGTCGATGCGGGCTTCGTACGTACCGGGCTGCTTGAGGAGATGGCCCGTGAAGGCAAGATTGCCATCGAGCAATTCAGAGTCATCAAGGCGAACGCAATACCGGACTATCCCCTGCTGCTCTCAACACGCCTCTATCCTGAGTGGGCGCTGGCGGCGATGCCCTGGGTCGATTCCTCAATATCAAAGAAGATTGCGAGTGCGGCGCTCAATCTTCCCGAAGACAGTGAAGTTGCAAGAGCCGCACAAATCCGGGGATTTACGATTCCCGGCGACTATCGCTCGGTTGATCGCCTTATGCGAGGCTTAAGAACTCCGCCATTCGATGAAGTCGTCTCGTTCACCACAATCTGGGAAGACCACCGGACGCTTGTTGTTCTGATCGCAATCGTTATTGGCACAAGCATCATCTGGGTGATCTTATTGCGCCTCCGGGGACTCAAAGATAATCGGCTGGCGGTAGCGGCGCTACGCGAAAGCGAACAACACTTTCGCACCTTGGCAAATGGGGGGCAGGCGCTGATATGGACGGCGGGCACTGACAAGCAATGTAACTATTTCAATGATATTTGGTTGCGCTTTACCGGAAGGACGCTTGAGCAAGAACGTGGCAACGGTTGGACTCAAGGCGTACACCCCGATGACTTTAACCGCTGCCTGGAAATCTACACCACCAGTTTTGACAATCGAGCCACATTCAGTATGGAGTACCGTTTGCGGCATAACGACGGTTCCTATCGCTGGCTAATCGATCAGGGCAACCCCCGTTATGACAGCTCAGGCGAGTTTATTGGCTATATTGGCTATTGCTATGACATCACTGACCGAAAGAAGGCAGAGGAGGAACAGCGACACAAACAGGCCATGCTGGAACGGACTGAAAGCGTCGCCCATGTGGGCAGTTGGAAGTGGCTTGTAGCGACGGATACCGTGACGTGGTCGGACGAGTTGTTTCACATCTTTCAGCGAAACCCAGCCGATGGCGCGCCATCCTTCGCAGAACATCACAAGCTCTACCATCCGGAAGACTTACTTCGATTAAGAGCTGCGGTTGAAGTGGCCGTAAGCAATGGAACACCTTACGAGTTGGAATTACGCGCCATTCGTGAGGATGGTCAGACGCGAGTGTGCCTCGCTCGCAGTTTTGCAGAGATGGGCCCGGATAACAGGGTCACGATCCTTTTCGGCTCATTGCAGGACATTACCGAGCGCAAACAGATGGAACTGGCGTTGGCCGAGAGCGAAAACCGCTTTAGTCTGTTTATGGAAACACTGCCGGCAGCAGCCTTCATTAAGGATGAAGACGGCGTCACGCTATTTGCCAACCGCTACATGGTGGAGGTTGTAGGCGCACGGGACTGGATTGGAAAATCAACTTGGAACCTTTTTCCGCCTGCATTGGCGGAAAAGATGATTGCCGATGACCGGCGTGCGCTTGAAGACGGGTATGTGATGACAGAAGAGCAAGTGTTGTGCACAGATGCTCAGCTGAGGTCTTATCAGACACACAAGTTCAGCATTCCCATGCAAGGGCGGCCTCCCTTGCTCGGCGGCATTGGTGTGGACATTACCGAGCGCAAACAGATGGAAATGGCGCTACAAACACTCAACGAAACCCTGGAACAGCGTGTCCAGGATGAAACCGCCAAGAGAATGACGCAAGAACATCTGATGATTCAGCAGTCCCGTATGGCGGCAATGGGCGAGATGATCGGCAATATCGCCCACCAGTGGCGCCAGCCACTGAATACCTTGGGGTTGGTGGTGCAAAATTTAGCGATTGACTACAAGGACGGCTTTCTGGATCAGAATTCCATGACTGAATATAAAGATACGGCACTCCGCAGTATCGAGAAGATGTCCCAAACCATTGATGATTTTCGAAACTTTTTCAAACCCAACAAGGAAAAACAGCGCTTTGATGCTGCGGATAGCCTAGATGAGGCCATCAAACTGGTCAGCGAAAGCTTCAAGAACAACCACATTGATTTATCTGTAGAGAAGTGCGTCGAACCCTGCATCATGTTCGGCTATCCCAATGAATTCGCCCAAGTAGTATTGAACGCATTGAGCAATGCCAAGGAAGCCATTGCCGCCAAGAAGGTCATCGGCAAAGTCCATATCAATATGAAAGAAGGAGAAAAGTCCGCCACGGTCATTATCCGCGACAATGGGGGTGGCATTCCCGAACAAATTCGGGAAAAGGTTTTCGACCCGTACTTCACTACAAAGGAAAAAGGCACCGGAATCGGCTTGTACATGTCGAAAATGATTATGGACAACATGGGCGGTGACATCTCCATCCGCAATGTCGAGGGTGGCACGGAAGTGTTACTGACGTTGCCGCTGATCTCAGATCCTGCTGTTTGATTCTGCGCTCGATGCGGCATATGTGGCAGTGTCGCTGCGCTTGGTGAACGGTGGGTTTCGGATGATTGTTTTCGAGGTCGTCTGACGCCGTTGGGGCGTTTGCTGCCGGCGCATTGAACCAACCTATTGATTCGGCGAGAATAAGTGTCTATGCGGCATAGCGAACTTTCGGGTCTTGGAAGAATGCTTTGACCCTTTCGGGTGATTTTTCGAGTTCGGTCATGTGATTGGTTGCCGCATTGCGAAGCTTTTTTTTGGTTCGAGCCGGTACCTTTGATCCGATGGCATGTTTCAGCTCGGCATTCAGACGTTCTTCAGGATTCAACTGCGGGCTATAGCTTGGCAAATAGAACAGCTCAATTTTGCTTTTCCGCTCCGCCCTCGGGGCGACCGGTGGCAAAACGAAGCCGCCAGGGAAAACGTGTCTCCAACGCGCCGGAACGGTTACCCAGCAACCTGTCTTCGTGGCGACACTGTGTCGCGCCGGGGCGACCCTCCCACCCTTCGTTTCAGGTTGACTGGCTGCTAGCAAATGGCGTGAGGCTATTTCCCAGAGCCGCGCCGATCAAGGCGCTGTTTTCCCCGCCAGCCCTCTGCGCAGCCACACCTTGCGCAATTCTTCCAATGCCCACATCACTCCGGCGCAGCCCAGCGCCCATAGCCACACGGTTGCATCAATCGGGGCCGCGCCGAACAGCCAGTTGCCGGTCGGGGTGTAGATGATGAGCAGGATCATCACGAGTTCCGCCGCCAGGCCGAGCAGGAGATAGGGATTGCTGAACAGCCCGAAGGACAGCGACGATTTGACGGGGTGGCGGCACAGAAAGACATTCATCAACTGCATCACCACGATCGTCGCCAGGCAGGCCGAGGTGGCTTGCAGGTAGAGCGAATCGTCGCGGTCGAGGATGATGCCGTATTGCCAGCCGGCGGCGTTTAGCACTACGAAGAACACTGCCATTGCCGCTGCGGCTTCCAATACCCCCAGAAACAGGTAGGCGCGGGCCAGCAGGCCCCATGACAACAGGCGTTCGTTGCGCGCGCGGGGCGGGCGTTGCATGACGCCGGGGTCGGGTTTTTCTGCGCCCAGGGCGAGCGCCGGGAGCATGTCGGTGCCCAGATCAACGGCGAGAATCTGGATGATGGTGAGCGGCAGGGGAATCCGAAATAACACGAAGGCGAGGTAGGGGATCAGTTCGGGAATGTTGGAACTGAGGATGTAGGTGAGAAATTTGCGGATGTTCTCGAATACCGCGCGGCCTTCCTCGATGGCGGCGATGATGCTGGCGAAGTTGTCGTCGAGCAGGATCAGGTCGGCGGCCTCCTTGGCGACATCGGTGCCGGCGATGCCCATGGCGATGCCGATGTCGGCGGTTTTGAGGGCCGGTGCATCGTTGACGCCGTCGCCGGTGACGGCGACGATTTCGCCTTTTTTCTGCAAGGCCTGGACGATCAACATCTTCTGGTCGGCGGCGACCCTGGCGAAAATGATCTCCCTGGCGTCGAGAGCCAGTTGCAGATGGGCCGGGGTGATGGTGCGCAACTGGTCGCCGTCGATGACCACGGCCTGGTCGCTTTTCACCAGGCCGATCTGGCGGGCAATCGCCAGCGCCGTATGGGGATGGTCGCCGGTCACCATGATGATGCGGATGCCGGCCATGGCGCAACGCGCGATGGCGTCCGGGACTTCGGGGCGCGGCGGGTCTTCCAGCCCGACCAGCCCACTCAGGATCATGCCGCTTTCTTCGCCCGGTAGTCCGTCTTTAATCGGACAATGGGCAAAGGCCAACACCCGCAGACCGGCTTCGGCCATCTGTTGCTGGGCTGCCAGGAGGTGCGTAGTTGCCGCTGGGTCGAGCGGGACAGTCCCGTGATCGAGCTGGATATGGGTGCAGGCGGTGAGCACCGTTTCCGGCGCGCCCTTGCAGTACAACATCCGGCCTTGCGGGCCGTCGGCCAGCACCGACATGCGTTTACGGTCGGTGTCGAAGGGGATTTCGTCGATGCGCCGGTAATCGCCGAGTTCACCGGCGACTTGGCGGCCCATCCCGGCCAGCGCCACTTCCATCGGGTCGCCGAGCAGCTTTTTCTGGCCGCCTTCGTCCACGGATTTCAGGCTGTGGCACAGCGCCGCGTTGATAAACAATTCGCGGTGATCCCCGCTCAGGGATGCTTGTCCTGCGAGTTCGCCGAACGCCACAAAGCCACCGCCCAGCCACAGGCGCTGCACCGACATGTGATTCTGGGTCAGGGTGCCGGTTTTGTCGCAACAAATCGTGGTGGTTGAACCCAATGCCTCGACGGCAGGCAGGTGGCGCACCAGTGCATTGCGCTTGGCCATGCGTTTGGTCGCCATCGCCAGCGATAACGTCACCGTCGGCAGCAGTCCTTCCGGCACGTTGGCGACGATGATGCCGATGGCGAACAGCAGGTTCTCCCAGGTCGGCAGCCCCATCGCCTGGCCGACGAAAAACAGCGCCACGCCCATGCCGGTGGCGAGCGCCGCGACGATCCGCGACAGACGCGCGATTTCGCGCTGCAAGGGCGACGAAGCCGCCCCGGCGGTCTGGGTGAGATGGGCAATCCTGCCAAATTCGGTGCGCATTCCGGTGGCGTACACCACGGCGCGGGCTTGCCCGGATACCACCGAGGTGCCGGCCAGCACCACGTTTTTGGCGTAAAGCGCCGAATCCTCAACGCTCGGTTCGGCATTGCGCGCCATCGGCATGGCTTCGCCGGTGACCGTTGCGGTGTTGACGCGCAGCCCGAAGGCTTCGATGACCCGGCAATCCGCCGGGATCATCACGCCTTCCTCCAGCAGCACGATATCGCCGGGCACCAGCTCGGTGGCGAGCAGCTCGGCGATTTTGCCGTCGCGCAGCACCTGCACCTTTTGCGGCAGCAGTTGGCGGAGTGCGGCCACGGCTTGTTCGGCCTTGTATTCCTGCCAGAAGGAAAAGATGCCGTTGACCAGAATCACGCCGACGATGGCGATGCCCAGGCGGGCCATGCCCTGGCCGGGATCGAAATGTTCGGCGAGAAAGGCGAGTATCGCGGCCAGCCACAGGATGATTGCAAAAAAGTGGGTGAATTCGCGGGCGAAGCTGAGCAACAGCGATTGGCGAGCCACTTCCTCGACATGGTTGGGGCCGAATTCCGCCCGGCGGCGCGCCGCTTCAGCAGTCGCCAGGCCGGCGGCAGTGGTGTTCAGACTGGCGAGCGCCTGTTCGGTGGTGAGACTATGGATGGGCATGGGTTAATGCCGCATCAGCCGCCGCTACGCCGCAAACGCGCCCGCAATTCGGCGATTTCGTCGAGCAGGTCGAGCGCCAGGGCCACGCCGGGCGGATTGATTTCCAGGTCGCGGGCGAGACGCGCCGCCAGCTTGGCGCGGCGCAGCGATTCGCCGCTGAAACGCCAGTTTCTGGGGGACTCGCCGTGCGGTTCCAACACGCCTTCGACAACCCAGGCGAGGATGTGCGCCTCTTCGGCGTCACAAGCCCGGCACAGCTCGACCAGCGTGAATTGCACACATTCTTCGACGACCGGGGCTTGAATAAAGGTGAGATGGGTCATGACGGATTTCCCTCCATGTGTGAGCGGGGGTTGAAATCGAAGGTTTCCGCCATCGCCCGGTAGGCGGCCTGCGCGGTTTCATTGTCGGCGGGCGGCAGGACGATGGTCAGAATCACGTACAAATCGCCTGGCGGCGACCCCGGCAAGCCCCGGCCTTTGAGACGCAACTGCCGGCCTGCCGGCGAACCGGCGGGTATCGTCAGACGCACCGGGCCGGTTGGGGTAGGGGCGGTCAGCGCCGCGCCCAGCGCGGCCTCCCAGGGGGCCAGCGGCAAGTCCAGATAAACGTCACGCCCCTCCGCGCGATACAGCGGATGGGGGTTGAAGGCGATTTCCAGATACAGGTCGCCGTTTGGCCCGCCACCTTGTCCCGGCGCGCCCTGACCGGCCAGACGCAGATGCTGGCCGGCGCGGATACCTTTGGGGATATTCACGTCGAGGCGGCGTTCCTGCAAGGTGGTGCGGCCCTGTCCATCGGCAACCGGCATACGCAGCGTAATGCTGCGTTGCGCGCCGAGGTAGGAGTCGTTGAGATCGATCAATACCTTGGCGTGGTGATCCTGGCCTTGCGCTGCGCCACGCGCGCTTCGTCCGGCGCGGCTTCGATGGCCGAACAGCGCTTCGAAGAAGTCGCTATGGCCGAGTCCCGGCTCTGCGCCGAAATCTGCGCCGCTGAATTCAAAGCCGGCGTCCCAGCCCGGCGGCGGCTGGAAATCCTGTCCGGGTTTCCACTCGCTGCCGACCTGATCGTAAGCGGCGCGTTTTTCCGGGTCTTTCAGCACCGCATAGGCTTCCCCCAGTTCCTTGAAGCGCACTTCGGCGTCGGGAACCTTGCTGACATCGGGATGGTATTTGCGCGCCAGCTTGCGGTAAGCGCTTTTGATCGCTTCCTGCGTCGCGTCGCGCGGCACCCCGAGGATTTCGTAATAGTCCTTGAATTTCATGGTTCTGTGCTCTTCAGTGAGGGCGCTACGGTTATCCGGTTTTGCGTTTCTGACCCGCAACCCCCATCTCGCGCCTTTGCAGCCGTTCGATTTCGGCCAGCACGTCTTCGGGCCGGGTTTCCATCGCCAGGTCTGCGTCGGCGAGGTTGCTGTCCTCGTCGTTGCTGATGCCGATTTTGTGTTGAATGGCGCGCAGCATCTGCAATACGCGGGTCAGTTCATGTTCGGTCAAGAGGCTGGTGTGGAGTCCCAGGTCGGCGAGGCGTTCGGCTTCCTTGCTAAATAGATTTTGGCTGATGAGTACGAAGGTCGCCAGGAATATCGCCTCCAGCGACACCACCATGGTCAGGAATCCGTAGGGGTAAGGGTCGAAAGGGGTGATCCAGAGATGTCCGGTGTTGAGAACGAACCACAGGAAAAACCAGATGATATGTACATAAAAAAACGCCATGCTGCCCGAAAAGGAGGTCATCACATTGGCGATGCGGTCTTGCAGGCTTTGTTCGTGGGTGGCTTTCCGGCGCACCGCGATGATTTTGCGGATGTTGCGCTGAATCACGTTGGAGAGCGCCGGATTATCTTCCTTGTGGTCTTCGATGGCCTTGTGCAGCAGACGCGCTTCCAGCATGTTGTGAACGCGCGTCAGCACTTCGATCAACTCGAACGGTTTGGTGACGAAATCCTTGGCCCCGGCTTGCAGGGCGCGTTGTTTGTGGCCCGGCTCGGCGGTGATGACGAGGATCGGCGGATAGTCGTCGGCTGCGGTTTTTTGCAGGGCTTCCATCACCTGGAAGCCATCCATGTCGGGCATCTTGATGTCGAGCAGAATCAGGTCATAGCGATGGCGGCGATATAACTCGGCGACCCGTTGCGCGGCGGTGGTGGAAGTCAGGGAGGTATAACCGGCGTTGCGTAGGGTGCGTTCGAGCAACAGGACATTGGGTTCCTCATCGTCAACGATGAGGACGGCGGCGTTCAGGATGTCGGTGTGATTAACCAGGTTCACGGGGCTATCCCGTTCTGCCGCCCTGCATATTCGAGCGCTTTATCCAGCGCTTCCATAAATTCGTCAACCTTGATGGGTTTGGTGATGTAGCGGAAGAACCCTGCCTTCAGGCCCCGCTCGACATCCAGCGGCATGGCGTTGGCGCTTACCGCAATCACCGTGAGCTGCGCGGTGGCCGGGTCGGCGCGCAGGATTTTCAAGGCTTCGACTCCGCTGATGCCGGGCAGGTTTATG
>CAYVIN010000095.1:0-15319 GCA_964451375.1 uncultured Sulfuricella sp. | reverse complement strand
GCATCGGTGCGATGCGCTGCCACAGCCAGGCGCTGACCATCAAGATGACCAAGGACGTGCCGCTCGCCGATATTCACGCGATCATCGCCGCCCACAACGACTGGGTGAAAGTGGTGCCGAACGACCGCGAGATCACCATGAAGGAACTGACCCCGGCTGCCGTCACCGGCACGTTGACGGTGCCGGTAGGCCGGATGCGCAAGCTCAACATGGGGCCGCAATATTTATCCGCCTTTACCGTCGGCGACCAGTTGCTGTGGGGCGCCGCAGAGCCGTTGCGCCGGATGTTGCGTATCCTCACCGATAAAGTCTGAAGTTGATGGTCTGATGTTTTTTGATTCCCCTCGTTGCCCTACGGGAACAAGGGGAATCACACTTGAGGACATCGTTATACCCGATGCGGTTTTCGACACACCGGGTTACCGCATCAACTGGATGTTTAAGTTTAGCTTGCATCACTAAATGCATGATGTTATTTTAATTAGCAATCCATAAAAGTTTTGAGGGTGGCGTAGTGCGCAAAACAATCATCAGTGCATTGATCGGTGCCGGCATTCTGCTCACACCGCTGGCGGTGGAAGCCGTCGGATTGGGCAAACTTACTGTCAGGTCGGGGCTGGGACAGCCCTTCAATGGCGAAATCGAACTTCTCTCGGTTGAACGCAACGAAGAAGGTACGCTGAGCGCCCGCCTTGCCTCCACTGAAGTTTTCCAGCAAGCGAAAATCGAGCGCAGCCTTGCCGTTACGTCACTGCGCTTCGCCGTTGAACAAAAAGTGACTGGCGAATGGGTGATCAAGCTCAATAGCGCCCAGCCGATCAATGACCCCTTCCTTGATCTCCTGGTGGAAGTCAACTGGCCGTCTGGTCGTTTGTTGCGCGAATTCACCGTACTGCTGGATCCACCCAGCGCGGTTGAGCAACAGCAGCAAGTCTCCGCAGTGGAACTGCCCGCGCTCAAGACGCCTGTTGCCGTCGAAACGCCGTCCGAAAAGGCCGTTGTTCCGGCGCTGCAAATGGAGCAGTCTTTAGGGGAGAAAAAAACCACCAAAAAGACTCCCGCCAAAGCTCTCCCTGTCGCTAAAGCGAGCGAAGAAGCCGCCCCCAAGAGTGATACCTATGGCCCGGTAAAACCCGGCGATACGCTCTCCAAAATCGCCACTTCGGTCAAGCCGGAAGGTGTCAGCATGGAACAAATGCTGGTGTCGCTCTATCGCGCCAACCAGCAGGCATTTTCCCGCAACAACATGAATCGCCTGAAAACCGGGCAAATACTCAATATTCCCGAGAACGCCCAGGTCAATTCGCTGGATCACGTAGAAGCGACCCAGGAAGTTCGCGCTCACGCGGCAAACTGGAACACCTACCGACAAAAGCTCGCTGCGACGGTCGAAAGCGCGAAGCCCGTACACGAAGACGATGGCCGCAAGTCGTCGGGTGGCAAGATCACCAGCGCAGTAGAAGATAAAGCAAGCAAGAAAGATCCGTCAAAGGACGTACTCAAACTTTCCAAGAGCGAAAACGTGGGCGCAGCCAAAGGGGCGGCCCGTCAGGAAGACAACATCGCTCAGGAAAAAGCGCTCAAGGAAGCGAATTCACGTATCGCGGAGCTTGAGAAAAACATTCAGGACATGCGCAAACTTCTTGAATTGCGCAACCAGAGCATGGCCGACCTGCAAAAACAGGCCGCCAAACAACAACAGCCTGCCAAACCGGCTGAAGAAAAGAAAGCGGAGCCACCCAAGCCGCCTCTGGAAGAAAAGAAATCCGAGCCGCCCAAGCCATCCGTAGAAGAAAAGAAACCCGAGTCGGTTGCACCGCCGCCCCCGGTGGTGTCGGGCGTGTCCGTGGCTGGCGAAGAGCAGCCCCAGCCCAAGCCACAGCCCAAGGTTGTTACTCTGCAACCCAAGCAACCCGAAATTCCCCCGCCGTCGATTTTTGACGAATTGTTGGGCGACCCGATGATGCTTGGCGGTGGCGGGTTACTTGCCTTGCTCCTCGGTGCGTTGGGCTTTCGCCAGCTGAAAGCGCGCCGCGAGCAAAAAGTCACCGATCACCGCAAGGGCAGCCGGGTTCCGGTCGCCTATGAAGAAACACCGCCGAATACCGCACCGCTAGCCGAGTTGACGCCTGCCGTCTCGTCGGTGCTCAGCGATTTCACCCAGTCCGGTATGGGGGCTATCGACACCACCGATGTCGATCCCATTGCCGAGGCCGAAGTCTATATGGCTTATGGCCGCGACGTACAAGCGGAGGAAATCCTGCGCGAAGCGATGGCCCGCGATCCGCAACGTCACGAGATTCAACTCAAACTCCTGGAAATTTACGCCGGGCGCAAGGATATGGGTTCTTACGAAGCCCTGGCTCGTCAGCTTTATGCCGCCACCGGCGGATCACCCAACCCGGATTGGGAAAAAGCCGCCGAAATGGGCCGCGCCCTCGACCCGAAGAACTCCCTGTATATTGCTGCAGCGATGATGGTTGCTGCGGCTGGCGCAGATGAAATGCTTGATTTGGGCAGTTCCGACGAAGCGTTGGACGCTTCGCCCGACCTCGATTTCAACCTCGAATCCGCGAGTGACGCCGCCCTGCCGCTGGATGTTCCTCTGGAAACGCCCGTCGCGGAAGAACCCATCGCCGAATTGGCTCCTGATCTCGATTTCAACCTCGGGCAGGCGGAAGAACCGGTTGCCGAACCAGCCCAACCCGAATCCGCCGGTGCGGAAGACAGTCTGCTCGACTTCAACCTCGACATGCCGGCATTGTCTGCAGAAGCCGCGCCGGTCGAGGATATCCCGGCAGAACAGGGCAATCTGGTTGATTTCGACCTTGGCGACAGCGCTCCCGCAGCGCCTCCCGAACCAGAGGCTGCGCCGGTCGCAGACGACATGTTGAGTTTCGATCTCGATCTGCCGGTGAGTGCGCCGCAAGTCGAGCCGGAGCCCGAGGTGGCATTGGAAATTCCCGAAATCAGCGCCGAATCCTGGCAGGAACAAACCAGCGAAATGGCGGAACTGGATTTCCCCCTCGACGCAGCGGAACCCGCCCCGGCGTTGGAGTTGCCGGTTGAGCCCGCGCCCCTGGAAGTCCCAGCGGTTGTGGCGGAACCCCCTGCCGACGACTCTCTGCTCGACCTGTCAGCGCTCATGTCGGAACAACCTGCGCCCCCAGCTGAAACGGTCAAACCCGAAGAAGTCGTCGAAGAATCAATCGAAATCACGCCGCCGGCCATGAGCGACGAAGCGATGCTTGATTTCGACTTCAACGTCGGGGAAGAAAGTGCGCCGGTTCACGAAGAACAGCCTGCACCCAATCTTGACCTGTCGGATATCAGTCTCGACCTGAACGGCGACCAGCAGCAAACCCCGGCGCTGGATTTGAGCACCCGCTATCAGGAAGCCGCCACCAAACTCGACCTTGCCAAGGCCTACATGGAAATGGGCGACAAGGAAGGCGCGAAGGAAATCCTCGGCGAAGTGCTCAACGAAGGCTCCGACGACCAGCAGGACGAAGCCAAGAAACTTCTTGCCGACCTGCGTTAATCCAACCGTGCGGCGCGGAATCTGTAGTCCGTGCCGCATTTCCTCCTGATGAATCTCCACCCCGCCACGCGCCTTCTGATGTGGCTTGCGTTTGCCCTGTTCCTGCCCTGGCTGGGCATCCCGGCATTGGCTCTCGCCACGCTTGCGCTGCTGCCGTTCCTGATTGCCGCCAAAGCCAGTTCCTTCGTCAAATTGCTGCGCCGCACCCGTTGGCTGCTGATCTCGATTTTCCTGGTTTACGCGCTGGCGACGCCGGGAGTGGAGCTTATCCCGGCCCTCGGCGCATTCAGTCCGACCGGCGAAGGCCTGCTTACCGGCAGTCAACAAGCCTGGCGGCTCGCCATTCTACTTGCCGGTCTCGCACTGGTGATGGCGGCCACGCCGGGCAAGGAATTATTGGCCGGCATCTATTACCTGATACGCCCCTTGGCGCTGCTCGGCGTGGCCAGTGACCGGATCGCCGCGCGCATCTGGCTGACCCTTTACTATGCCGAACAGACCCTCCACCTCAAACCCCGTGACTGGCGCGACAAGCTGCACAGCGCGCTGGAAGGCGATGGAGCGATCCAGCAACATACAATTGAGTTCACGTTTGTTACGCCTTCCGCCGCAAATTGGCTGGCGCTGGGGGTCGTTCTGGCCGCTCTGACAGGACTGGCGTTATGAGAATTGCCTTGGGGCTGGAATACGACGGCAACGGATTTTGCGGCTGGCAAAGCCAATCGAATCGCTGCGGCATCCAGGATGCGCTGGAACACGCCCTCTCCACCATCGCCGGATGTCCAATCGGCGCGGTTACCGCCGGGCGCACCGACACTGGGGTTCACGCTTTCGGCCAGGTGGTGCATTTCGACACCCCCGTCGCGCGCCCGGACAATGCCTGGGTGCGCGGGGTCAACGCCCACCTGCCTGCCAACGTCTCGGTTACCTGGGCACGGCAAGTGGCCGACGACTTTCATGCCCGGTTCAGTGCGGTGGAACGCCGCTACCTGTATGTCCTGCTCAACCGCCCGTCGCGCCCCGGACTGCTGAGCGGCAAGGTGGGCTGGTATCACGCACCGCTGGACCTCGAAGCGATGCGCAGCGGCGCGGCGTACCTGCTTGGAGAGCACGATTTCAGCGCGTTCCGCTCCTCGGAGTGCCAGGCCAAATCCCCGATCAAAACGCTCCAGGAGCTGCGTATCGAACAACGCGGCGAATGCCTTTTCTTTCACTTGCGCGCCAACGCCTTCCTGCATCACATGGTGCGCAACCTGGTCGGCTCGCTGGTCTATGTCGGCAAGGGCAAACACCCGCCCATCTGGATAGAGGAACTGCTGGCCCAGCGCGACCGCACCCGCGCCGCTCCGACGTTCGCCCCGGATGGCCTGTATCTGGCGGGGGTCGGCTACGATCCGCGCTGGAATTTGCCGGAAAGCCCGCCCTTTCCACTACAATTCCCCCATCCCCACTTAACACTCAACACTTAACACTAAGCACTGCTTTATACCGATGGTTCGCACAAAAATCTGCGGGATTACCCGTATCGAAGACGGCCAGGCCTGCGCCCGCCACGGCGCCGACGCCATTGGCCTGGTGTTCTATCCTCCCAGCCCGCGCAACGTGACGCCCGCCCAGGCCCACGCCATCGCGCGCGCCTTGCCGCCATTTGTCACCAGCGTCGCCTTGTTCGTCGATCCCGATCCGGCACAGGTCGAAATCGTCCTGCGCGAGGTGCGCCCCGACGTACTGCAATTCCACGGCAACGAAGCCCCGGAGCTGTGCGCCTCGTTTGGTGTTCCCTGGTTGAAAGCGGTGCGCGTCAAAGCCGGGCTTAATTTGGTAGAATATGCGACCCGCTATCGGGACGCCCAAGGATTGCTGCTCGACGCTTATGTCGAGGGCCAGGCCGGCGGCACCGGGCAATCCTTTGACTGGAGCCTGATTCCGGGCGATTTGCCGTTGCCGGTGGTGCTCTCCGGCGGGCTCGATGCGGACAATGTTTCCACCGCCATACGGCAAGTGATGCCATGGGCGGTGGATGTTTCAAGCGGCGTGGAAGCCGCCAAAGGAATCAAGAGCGAGGCGAAAATCGCCGCGTTCATGTTGGGAGTACGCAATGCAAGCTTATGATCTACCCGACGCCTCCGGTCATTTCGGCCCTTATGGCGGCGTTTTTGTGGCGGAAACCCTGTTCGCGGCGCTCGACGAACTGCGCATCGCTTATGAGGAATGCCGCAACGACCCGGAATTCCAGGCCGAATTCGCCCGCGAACTGAAGCACTACGTGGGCCGTCCCAGCCCGATTTACCACGCCAAGCGCTGGTCGGAACACCTCAACGGCGCGCAAATCTATCTCAAGCGGGAAGACCTCAACCACACCGGCGCGCACAAGATCAACAACGGCATCGGCCAGGCGCTGCTCGCCAAACGCATGGGCAAGAAGCGCGTCATTGCCGAAACCGGCGCGGGGATGCACGGCGTTGCCAGCGCTACGGTGGCTGCCCGCTATGGTCTGGAATGCGTGGTGTACATGGGCGCGGAAGACATCAAGCGCCAGGCCCCCAACGTCTACCGCATGAAACTGCTGGGCGCGACGGTGGTGCCGGTCGAATCCGGCTCGAAAACCCTCAAGGATGCGCTCAACGAAGCGATGCGCGACTGGGTGACCAACGTCGAAACCACTTTCTACATCCTCGGCACCGCCGCCGGCCCGCATCCCTATCCCATGCTGGTGCGCGATTTCCAGGCCATCATCGGCAAGGAAGCGCGCGTCCAGATGCCGGAAATGATCGGTCGCCAGCCCGACGCGGTGATCGCCTGCGTGGGCGGCGGCTCCAACGCCATCGGGATATTCCATCCCTACATCGAAGACGCCGCCGTCCGCCTGATCGGCGTCGAAGCGGGCGGCCTGGGTCTCGACACCGGTCGCCACGCCGCCCCGCTGAATGCCGGTAAAGCCGGTGTGCTGCACGGCGCGCGCCAGTACCTGATGCAGGATGCCAACGGTCAGATCACCGAAACCCACTCGGTTTCAGCCGGCCTCGATTATCCCGGCGTCGGCCCCGAGCACTGCTGGCTGAAGGATCATGGCCGCGCCGAATACGTCGCCGTCACCGACAACGAAGCCCTGCAAGCCTTCCATGACCTGTGTCATTTCGAGGGCATCATCCCCGCCCTGGAATCCAGCCACGCCCTGGCCTACGCCGCCAAACTTGCGCCCACCCTGCCGCGCGAGCAAGTGCTGCTGGTCAACCTCTCGGGGCGCGGCGACAAGGACATGATGACGGTTGCGGATTTGTCCGGGATCAAACTTTAGCAGTGGGAAAATACGAAAAGCTGTTGCTGCAAATTTTGCGGGGTGACAGCGATGCCAATATTTCCTTTGCAGAGTTATGCAACCTTCTGGATAACCTGGGGTTCGAAAAGCGTGTAGGAGGAAGTCATACGCTATTCAATAAAGAAGGGGTTGAAGAAATCATCAATCTTCAACGCTTAGGTGACAAGGCGAAGGCATACCAGGTACGCCAAATCCGGAAAGTTCTCGTGAAGTATAAATTGCTTGGAGGGTGAAGATGAACCGTTATGAAATCATTCTTTACTGGAGCGACGAAGACCAGGTGTTCGTAGCGGACGTGCCGGAGTTGCCTGGCTGCATGGCTCACGGTGACACCCAGAACGAGGCGCTTAAGAATATACAGGACGCAATGGAATTTTGGCTCGATACGGCACACGAATTGGGCCGCGCCATTCCCGAGCCGCGTGGACGACTGATGTACGCGTGAGAAATGCCCTGTTACCAAGGTATTATTCTTGCCATCGCCGGGGCGACCGGACAGTAATTATATTGAGAATGAACAAACCATGAGCCGTATCGCATCGACTTTCGAACAACTCAAACAACAAGGCAAAAAAGCCCTGATCCCATTCATCACCGCCGGCGATCCCGCGCCGCGCCACACCGTCAAATTGATGCGCAAGCTGGTTGAAGCCGGCGCCGATCTGATCGAACTGGGGGTGCCGTTTTCCGACCCGATGGCGGATGGCCCGACCATCCAGCGCGCTTCCGAGCGCGCGCTGAAACATGGCGTGGGTCTTAACGATGTGTTGGGCATGGTGGCGGAATTTCGCAAACGCAATCAGACCACCCCGGTGATCCTGATGGGCTATGCCAACCCCATCGAAGCGATGGGCCAGGAACAATTCGCGGTCGCTGCGGCGCAGGCCGGGGTCGATGGCGTATTGACGGTGGACTATCCCGCCGAGGAAAGCGCCGCATGGGTGGCGTGTCTGGACAAAGCCGGAATCGATCCGATTTTCCTGCTTTCCCCGACGACGCCGCAGACGCGCATTGCCCATGTCGCCAAGCTGGCGCGGGGTTTTATCTACTACGTGTCATTGAAAGGCGTGACCGGTGCGGCGAACCTCGATTTGTCGGAAGTTGCCGCGAAGATACCGCAGATTCGCGCTGCCGCGAACTTGCCGGTGGGGGTGGGTTTTGGCATCCGCGACGCGGAAATGGCGGCGAAAATGGCCGCGATTGCTGACGCCGTGGTGATCGGTAGTCGTATCGTTCAGGAAGTGGAAAATTCCACCATCAAACAATTGCCCGACAATATTTACAATCTGGTCAAAGGGTTCAGAGAAGCCATCGACCAGAATCGCTAAGCGGAGGAGAACACCATGAGTTGGTTCCAGAAACTGCTGCCCCCGAAAATCCAGCGCAAGGCCGAAGGTGCGCGTAAAACCGTCCCGGAAGGGCTGTGGAGCAAATGCCCGTCGTGCGAGCAAGTGCTGTACCGCTCCGACCTCGAAAAAAACATGGAGGTTTGCCCCAAGTGCAGCCACCACAATCGGGTTTCCGCGCGGGTGCGCCTTGACATGTTGCTCGACCCGGAAGGGCGCTTTGAAATCGGCGGGGAAATCGCTCCCATCGATATCCTGAAATTCAAGGACAGCAAGCGTTATCCCGACCGCCTCGTCGAAGCGCAGCGCGAAACCGGCGAAAAAGATGCCTTGGTGGTGATGCAGGGCAGCATAAAAAATCTGCCGGTGGTTGCGTCGGCCTTTGAATTCAAGTTCATGGGCGGCTCGATGGGTTCGGTGGTTGGTGAACGTTTCGCGCGTGGCGCACTGGCGGCGGTCGAGCAGCTTTGCCCGTTCATCTGTGTTTCCGCGAGTGGCGGGGCGCGGATGCAGGAGGGGCTGACTTCGCTGATGCAAATGGCCAAGACCAGCGCCGCATTGACCAAGCTCGCCGAAGCGCGCCTGCCGTTTATTTCCATCCTCACCGACCCGACCATGGGCGGGGTATCCGCCAGTTTCGCGATGCTCGGTGACGTGATTATCGCCGAGCCGAATGCCCTGATTGGTTTTGCCGGCCCGCGCGTGATCGAGCAAACGGTGCGCGAAACCCTGCCGGAAGGCTTCCAGCGCGCCGAATTCCTTCTTGAGCACGGGGCGATTGACATGATCGTGGATCGCCGCCAGATGCGCGACCGCCTTGCCAATCTGCTCTCCATGACGATGCGTTTGCCGGCTGCGAATGCCTGAAACCCTGGCTGGTTGGCTTGAGTATCTCGAAACACTCCACCCCAAAAATATCGAACTCGGGCTGGAACGGGTCGTTGCCGTAAAGGCGCGGCTCGGACTCCAGCCCAGCTTTCCCATCATCACCGTCGGCGGCACCAATGGCAAAGGCTCCACCTGCGCGATGCTGGAGCGCATCCTCGGCGCGGCGGGTTATCGCACCGGCCTCTACACTTCACCGCATCTGCTGCGTTACAACGAACGGGTACGCCTGGCTGGCGTGGAAGCGGATGACGAGTCGCTCTGCGCGGCCTTCGCGGCGGTGGATGCCGGGCGGGGCGAAATTGCTCTCACCTATTTTGAATTCGGCACCCTGGCGGCGTTGTGGCTGTTCCAGCGTAGTCAGCTCGATGTCGCGATACTGGAAGTCGGCCTGGGAGGCCGTCTCGACGCGGTGAATGCCTTTGATCCAGACTGCGCCATCGTCACCAGTATCGATATTGACCATGCCGATTATCTTGGAGATACCCGCGCCGCCATCGGTTTTGAGAAAGCCGGCATATTTCGTTCGTCCAAGCCTGCGATTTGTGGCGAGCCGGATACGCCATCCACCCTGCTTGATCACGCCGCAGCCATCGGCGCGGATTTGCGGCTTATCGGCAAGGACTATGGCTACGACAGCGTCGAACCCACCCAATGGCGATATTGGGAGCATAGCGGACGGCGCGTAGTGTTGCCTCACCCGGCGTTGCGCGGCGCTTACCAACTGGGCAACGCCGCAGGGGCGCTGGCGGCGTTGGCAGCGCTCAAGGAGCGTTTGCCCGTTACCAGCGACGAAATTCGCCGGGGGCTGCTGGAAGTCACGCTGACCGGGCGTTTTCAGATGTTGCCGGGACGCCCCCAGATCATCCTCGATGTGGCCCACAATCCCCATGCTGCCGCCGCACTCGCCGCCACATTGCGTAACTTGCCGCCCACCGGGAAAACCATCGCGGTATTCGCGATGCTGCGCGACAAGGATATGACCGGCGTCGTGGATCAACTCCGCGACTGTATCGACCATTGGCTGGTGGCCGGCATCGCCCAGCCGCGCGGCGCTGGGGCGGCTGAATTGGCCGAGGTGCTCGAAAAAACCGGAGAGGCGACAAAAGTACAAACCTTCACCGACGTGGCGGCGGCATTCCGGCAAGCCTGTGCCATGGCGGGGGATGATGATAGAATAGCCGCCTTCGGTTCCTTTTACACGGTGGCGGAAGTGCTGGGTGCCCTCCCGGCGCGGACAAGCGCATCAAGCTAAAACTTCGCATGGCAAATTCCTCCCTGAGCGACGAGCAAAACCAACTCCGGCGTCGCGCCAAACGCCGACTGCTGGGAGCCGTCATTCTGGTGACTGCGCTGGTGGTGTTCCTGCCAATGGTGCTCGACGACGAGCCCAAGCCGGTTTCGGAAGATATCGCCATCAACATTCCCTCGCAGGATGGCAAAGGCCCGACCAGTCTGTCTCCGAAAATTGTTCCGATTGAAACGCCTCCGCCGGTCAAGCCGGAACCCGCCCCCGAAAAAACCCGAGAACACCAAACTCCGCCTGCTGCCGAAAAAGCGCCGTTAACGCCACCGGTTCAGCATACTGCCGTTTTGCCAGCAGGGCAGATACAGGCGTCGCTACACGAATCCAAGCCGGCGTCGGCCAAGGTCGAAGCCGGCAAACCCGGCGCCGTTGGCGAGTCCGCTAAATCATCCGAACCCGTCAGGGAGGTCGCCTCGGCAAAACCCGCCGAACCACCCAAACCGGTCGCCAAACCCGAACCTGCCAAGGAAACCAAACCCACTCAGAAACCCGATGGTGCGCCTTCGCAAAGTGGTTTCGTCGTGCGTCTGGGGGCCTTCGCATTGCCGGAAAACGCCAAGCAACTCAAGGCTAAATTGACTTCGCTGGGTATCCGCAATTATTCAGACGTGATGAAAACGCCCAGCGGCGACAAACATCGGGTACGCGCCGGCCCCTTCGCCACGCGCAAGGAAGCGGAAACTGCACGGGATAAGCTGAAGGCAGTGAACGTGGTGGGTGACGTGGTTCCCAAACCCTAAGTGTTTCGATGACAGCTTTCGACTATGCGGTTTTGCTGATCGTCGGTATTTCCATGTTGATCAGCGTGTTGCGCGGATTGGTTCGCGAAGCGCTGGCGCTGGCGGGATGGGTGGCGGCATTCTGGGTGGCGTCGCATTATGCCGTCCCGGCGTCGGCGTATTTGCCTGAAGCGATTCCTTCGGAGACCTTGCGGGTTCTGGCGGGTTTTGTGGCGCTGTTTCTCGGGACGCTGCTGATTGCAACCCTGTTTACCATCGCCATTGCGGAATTGATCAAAACTCTTGGTCTGAGTGCTCTGGATCGTAGTCTGGGCGCCTTGTTCGGTCTGACGCGCGGCGTGTTGATCGTGATGGTGCTGGTCATGTTGGCAGGTATGACACCCCTGCCGCATCAGACATTCTGGCGCAATGCAATGCTCAGTGCGCCGTTTGAGGAATTTGTTGGAGTAGTCAAGCCGTGGTTGCCGGAACAGTTGGCGAAGCGAATCAGTTACGATTGAAGTAAAGCAGTTTTTAGTTTTGAGTGTTTAGTGTTTAGTTGCGGAATGCGCGGTGCGCATGATCCAGTCTCCCGGACACTTTGAGCGGCGGCATCGCCCACCCATTCAGAAACGTTTTTGTGTTTCACTTATTTTGAGTGCAAATAACCATGTGCGGAATTCTTGGCGTAGTCGCAAAAACCCCAGTCAACCAGTTGCTGTACGACGGCTTGCAGGTGCTCCAGCATCGCGGCCAGGACGCAGCGGGGATCGTCACCGGGGAAGGAAACACCTTTCACATGCACAAGGACAACGGCCTGGTGCGCGACGTGTTCCGCACCCGCGACATGCGCAACCTGCTCGGCAACATGGGCATCGGCCACGTGCGCTACCCCACCGCCGGGAATGCCTTTTCCTCGGCGGAAGCGCAGCCCTTTTACGTCAACTCGCCATTCGGCATCGTCCTCGGACACAACGGCAACCTGACCAATACCGACCAGCTTCAGCAGGATTTGTACCGCCTCGATTTGCGCCACGTCAATACGCGCTCCGATTCGGAAGTGCTGCTCAACGTGCTGGCCCACGAACTCCACGCCAACGCCACCAATCACCGCCTCACCCCGGCCAATATTTTTGCCGCCGTGGCCGGCGTGCATCGCCGCTGCCGCGGCGCCTACGCGGTGGTCGCGATGATCGCCGGCTACGGCCTGCTGGCCTTCCGCGACCCCTACGGCATCCGCCCGCTGGTGATCGGGCGTTCCGACACCGACGCGGGCGCCGAATACCTGGTCGCTTCCGAATCGGTGGCCCTCGACGTGCTGGGCTTCAAAATGTTGCGCGACGTAGCGCCCGGTGAAGCCATCCTGATCGATCTGGACGGGAACTTCTTTAGTCAGCAATGCGCCGAGAACCCCAGTCTCAACCCATGCATCTTCGAATACGTCTATCTCGCCCGTCCCGATTCGGTAATCGACGGTGTTTCCGTTTATGAAACCCGCTTGCGCATGGGCGAAAGCCTGGCCGAGAAAATCCGCACCCAGTTCGGCCATCTGAAAATCGATGTGGTTATTCCGATTCCCGACACCAGCCGCCCCAGCGCGCTGCAACTCGCCGAGCAGCTCAACCTGCCGTACCGCGAAGGTTTCATCAAGAATCGCTACATTGGCCGCACCTTCATCATGCCGGGGCAGGCAATGCGCAAGAAATCGGTCCGCCAGAAACTCAACGCCATCGGGGTGGAATTCCAGGGCAAAAACGTGCTGCTGGTGGATGACTCCATCGTGCGCGGCACCACCAGCCGGGAAATTGTCCAGATGGCCCGCGATGCCGGTGCCCGCAAAGTGTTTTTCGCCTCCGCCGCACCGCCGGTGCGCTTCCCCAACGTCTACGGCATCGACATGCCGACCCGCGACGAACTGCTCGCCACCAATCGCACCGATGAGCAAATCGCCGCCGAAATCGGCGCCGACGCGCTGATCTATCAGGATATCGACGCTCTGGTGCGCGACGTGGGCCAGACCAATCCCGCCATCAACGGATTCGACGCCTCCTGCTTCAATGGCTCCTATATCACCGGCGACATCACCGCCGAATACCTCGCCGAAGTCGAAGGTGGACGGTGCGACGGCAGTCGCCCCGGCGACGCCTCGTCGTCGAGCCGCCAGCTCGACCTCAATCTCAGCGGGGAACGCGGGGTCAGCTGAGCGTTGATTTTTCCTCGTTGAACTGAAAAGACGGCGGCACTCTCGTGTCGCCGTGCGCCGGTAAGTTCCGGCGATAACTCCCGCAATAAAACATTTCGCCCAGCCCTGCCATTTCTTGTTTCCGGTCAAGTCAGACTTGGGCGGAAATGCCGTAGAATGGGCGCTTCGAACGGTCCGCATTCGAAGAAAATGAGCTTATTCAAAAAAACCCCCCATGCCTTGAAACAGGGCGGGGCGGAGCATGTTTGCCCGTCCGCCGCATCTTCACCTCCCACTCCGCCGCAGGGTTATCTCGACGTATGCCAGGGCGGCGTCATTTCGGGATGGGCCGCCATCCCGGATGAACCACAAAAAAAACTGATTCTGGAAATATTCCGCAACGACCAATCAATCGCCCTGGTGCGCGCTGATGGTTTTCGCGAAGACCTTGCCGCCCAGCAAGTCGGCGACGGCCACCATGCCTTCAGCCACCCGGTATTTCTCAATCTCTGCGGTGGCGAGGAAATTCGCGTCAAAATCGCCGATACCGGCATCGAACTCGCAGGCAGTCCCGCGATATACCAACGCGCAGGGATTCCGGCTGAGCGTTATGTGATTTTTGCCGACATCGTCAATAACTGCAATTTGCGTTGCCCGTTCTGTTTGACGGACTACCGCCGCATCAAACACACCGACTACATGAGCCGCGCCACCTTTGCGCGCTTCATCGAGTTCCTGCCTTATGTGCAGGATGGCGGGCTGATGCTGTCGTGCGTCCACGAGGCGACCCTGCATCCGCAGCTTCCTGAATTCCTGCGCATGATTCCGCAGCAATACCGGCGCAAGGTGATGATGACCACCAATATGGCGCGCGAGAAATTCAGCGATGAACTGATCGACGCGCTCGCCGATAGCGGATTGCACCACCTCAATATTTCCTTCGACTCGCTGGATCCGCAGACTTTCGCGGTATTGCGCAAAAACGGCAAATTCGCCACCTTCAAACACAACATCGAGCGCCTCGTCGCTAAAATCCGCGATAGCGCCAATCCTCCCGAGTTGCGCTACATCACCGTGGTTTCGCGGCTCAACGCTGCGGAGGCCGCGCAAATCGTCGCTGTTACCCGCGAGTTATATCTTTCTGCGGCCAACGAAATCCGCGAGCCGCAGGTTGTCCCGCATATGGACAAGGAATGGAAAAACGAGCTGCTGCTGAGTGACGCGGAATGGCAAGAGATGGTCGTCGAAATCGACCGGCTCGGCCAAAGTATCCCGCTGAGTTACGAAAGATATCCGAGTTGCCGGGGCAATCTTGATTCGGTGGTGGGGAACAGCATAAACGGCTGGATCATGAACGAACGCGCCCCCGGCGAAGCGCTGGAAGTGGAAATCTTCCAGCGTGGCGCATTGCTGGCCAAAACCCTGGCGGGAGAATTCCGCCCCGACCTTCTTGCCGCCGGAATCGGCACGGGGAATTATGGTTTTGCCTACCACCATCCGGCGGAAAATCCGTTGCGCCCCGCCGAAATCGAAGTCCGCGCCAACGGCCACACCTTGACCTGTGTCCCGCCGAAACCCGCGCAACTTGCGCCGCCCGCCTATCCGCTCTCCCTCTACGTCTATCCCGACGGACGCCTGGAAATACGCGGAGTTAACGGCTTTGACGTGAACATCAACTTGGTGCGCGACTTGCCGGGGTTGCTGAATGCCCTGTAAGCGAAAGACAAAAACAGTTTTGAATGTTTAGTGTTTAGTGCTTAGTTGAGGTCGCCGCGCGAAGCGCGTCGGGATTGAATCAGGCGCGAAGCGCATTCCATAACTCAACACTCAACATTCAAAACTAAAACCTGCTTTTACTTAATTCTACTTTGTCAGATATGAATACCAGGGCCGTTAGTACGTCCCTTCCCCCCACGGGGGAAGGACAGGATGGGGGCGGGCAAATCTCACAACTGCATGATTTTAAATCGCCCCCACCCCAACCCTCAATGTTGTTGACTTAAGCACAATTATCCTATAAC
>CAYVIN010000094.1:0-15381 GCA_964451375.1 uncultured Sulfuricella sp. | reverse complement strand
CGCCAACGGTATCGCCGGTCACGGCGGCCTTGTGCGCTTCCGAGCCTTTGCCGCCGAAATTACCTTCTTCAATATATTTCTTGGCATTATCCCAGGCGCCGCCACCGGTGGTCATGGAAATCGCCACGAAAATCCCGGTAACGATGGTGCCGACCAGCACACCACCCAGCGCCTGAGCACCAAGAGTCAGACCAACGATAACCGGAACCGCGACCGGCAGCAGCGAGGGAACAATCATTTCCTTGATCGCGGCTTTGGTCAGCATATCCACGCAGGTGCCGTATTCTGGCTTGCCGGTGCCTTCCATGATGCCGGGAATTTCCTTGAACTGGCGGCGCACTTCGACCACCACCGAGCCGGCTGCGCGCCCCACCGCTTCCATGCCCATTGCAGCGAACAGGTAAGGCACCATGCCGCCGATGAACAAGCCGATGATCACCATATGGTTGGACAGGTCAAACGTCAGCGCCGTGCTGCCATGGCTGGACAATGCATGGGTGTAGTCGGCAAACAGCACCAGTGCAGCCAGACCGGCGGAACCGATGGCGTAACCCTTGGTGACCGCCTTGGTGGTGTTGCCCACGGCGTCGAGCGGATCGGTGATGTTGCGGATTTTTTCATCCAGACCAGCCATTTCGGCGATACCGCCGGCGTTGTCGGTAATCGGGCCGTAGGCGTCGAGCGCCACGATAATACCGGCCATCGACAACATGGAAGTTGCTGCGATAGCGATGCCGTACAGACCACCCAGCGCGTATGCCGCGTAGATCGCCAGACACACGGCCAGCACCGGCGCCGCAGTGGACTTCATCGACACGCCAAGGCCGGCGATGACGTTGGTGCCATGACCGGTCGTGGAGGCTTCAGCGATATGGCGCACCGGGCTGAACTCGGTGGCGGTGTAATACTCGGTAATCCACACCATCGCCGCAGTCAGCGCCAACCCGATCAGGGAAGCCAAGTACAGGTTCATCGAGGAGACCAGCTTGTCGCCTATCATCACGCCTTCGCCGAGTATCCAGGTGGTCACTGGGTAAAAGGCAATCACCGCCAACACCCCGGAAACGATCAGACCGCGATACAGCGCGTTCATGATCTTGCCGCCTTCACGAGTATTGACAAAGAAAGTGCCGATAATCGACGCGATGATCGATACGCCACCCAACACCAGCGGATAAATCACCGCCTGCGGCGAACCGGAAATCAACAGACCACCCAGCACCATGGTGGCGATAATCGTCACGGCATAGGTTTCAAACAAGTCGGCGGCCATACCAGCGCAGTCGCCCACATTGTCGCCAACGTTATCGGCAATCACCGCAGGGTTGCGGGGATCATCTTCGGGAATCCCGGCTTCCACCTTACCCACCAGATCAGCGCCCACGTCTGCGCCTTTGGTAAAGATGCCGCCGCCAAGACGGGCAAAGATGGAAATCAGCGAGCTACCAAAAGCCAGCCCCACCAACGAGTGCGTCGCTTCCGCTGCGTCAACGCCCATCATCAGGGTCAGCACGGCATAGTAGCCGGCCACGCCCAACAGGCCCAGGCCAACCACCAGCAGACCGGTAATCGCCCCCCCTTTGAAAGCCACGTTGAGTGCTGCATTCAACCCTTCGCTGGCGGCCTGTGCGGTACGCACATTGGCGCGCACCGACACGTTCATGCCGATGTAACCGGTCACGCCCGACAAAATTGCGCCCAGCGCGAAACCGATGGCGGTTTTAACACCCAGCGCGATAAAGATGATAACCAGCAGAATTCCACCGACGATCCCGATGGTTGTGTACTGGCGATTAAGGTAGGCCGACGCACCTTCCTGCACAGCTGCGGAAATTTCCCGCATCCTGTCGTTGCCGGTCGGCAAACCCAAAATCCATTTAATCGAAACCGCTCCATACAGAAGCGCCACAATTGCGCAGACCAACGCAAATATCAGACCTGTTGACATGTATTACCCCCTCTTCCTGTTAAAACACCAACCGTTAAAAAACCGACTTGCGTCAGATAACATCTACCGCATAATCATCTTTAACAACGGACACATCCCCGCAAAAAGTTCATTTGCAGGGATGCGAAACTCGCCGCTTGAGTGAATGTTTCGTTTCCAAGCGGCTAGCATATTATTTCCTTAAATCTTGAACTCGGCCAATTTCTTCGGCACCGCGACGTTTTTCAACGTCACGTATTCCGGCAACCCATCCTTGTAGGGCGGGTAATCTTCGCCCTGAATCAGGGGCGTGAGATAGCGCTTGCACTTCTCGGTGATACCGAAACCATCCTTGGTGATGAAGTCCTTGGGCATGAATTTCTCGACATTCGCCACATCCTTGAGATCAGCCACGCCGATCTTGTATTTGTAGGGACTGTCGGAAGTGCGATCCACCGTCGGCATAACCGAGTTCCGGCCCTTGATCGCCAGATCAACCGCCGCCTTGCCAAGCTGGTAAGCCTGTTTCACGTCGGTCTTGGAGGCCACGTGACGCGCGGCGCGTTGCAGATAATCGGCAACCGCCCAGTGGAACTTGTGGCCCAGCGCATCCTTGATCATGTTGGCAACCACCGGCGCAGCGCCACCCAGTTGGGCATGACCGAAAGCGTCGCGGGTGCCTTGTTCGGCGAGGAACTTGCCGTCCGGGTAATGACAACCTTCCGAGACCACCACCGTGCAGAAGCCGTGTTTCTTGACGTTTTCGTCAACCTTGGCGAGGAATTTTTCCTGATTGAATTCCACTTCCGGGAACAGGATCACCACCGGGATGCCGTGATCTTCGACCAAACCACCCGCAGCGGCGATCCAGCCGGCGTGACGCCCCATCACTTCAACCACGAAAATCTTGGTCGAGGTCTTGGCCATCGAGCGCACGTCGAACGACGCTTCCAAGGTGGAAACCGCAATGTATTTGGCAACCGAACCAAAGCCGGGGCAACAATCGGTGATCGGCAGATCATTGTCCACGGTCTTCGGCACATGAATAGCCTGGATCGGATAACCCATGGCTTCGGAAAGCTGGGAAACCTTGAAGCAGGTATCCGCCGAATCGCCGCCGCCGTTGTAGAAGAAATAGCCGATGTTATGGGCCTTGAAAACTTCGATCAGACGTTCGTATTCGCGTTTGTTGGCTTCCAGGCTTTTCAGCTTGAAGCGGCAGGAACCGAAAGCGCCGGAAGGCGTGTGGCGCAACGCGGCGATGTCCGCGTCGGATTCCTTGCTGGTATCGATCAGGTCTTCGGTGAGTGCGCCGATGATGCCGTTGCGGCCTGCGTACACTTTTCCGATGACATCCTTGTGTTTGCGCGCGGTTTCGATCACGCCGCAAGCGGATGCGTTAATAACGGCGGTTACACCGCCGGACTGCGCATAAAATGCATTCTTTTTCGCCATGTATCCCTCTCCCGTCTAGGTCTTGAAAATCAATTGGCTTGAGCCGTACTCCGGTGTTTTTCCAGGTCTTCCTGCATTTTCAGGATGGTGACCACGCACAGCGGCAAATCGTCGAACTCCTCGTATCCCGGTCCGTACTGCTCGCGAACCGAGTAGAAGAATTGGGAACGAAAACGGTTGTCGCCCACTTTGGAAATCACGAAGGTCGCGCCACTGTCCTGCCACACCAGGGCAGGACAAACGGTTAATACGGGCATAACGGGATCGAGGCGCAGTTCAACGTCGGCCTGCATCACTTCGACAGCCTTGCAGTAACGTTCCTTGACCGCCGTTTCGACGGCCCAGATTTCGCGGTCGCTGAATTCCGGAATTGCCTTTTTCATCGTTTGCCCGTCTTTTCTGATTAAGCGCCAAGCGCCTGGAAAACGGCGTCGCGAATCTGGTCAACCTTGCCTACGCCGGCCACCTTCACACACTTGGGGGCCTTGGCGTCGCCGGAGCCGGCCCAGTCGGAATAATACTTCACCAGCGGCTCGGTTTGAGCATGGTAAATATCGAGACGCTTCTTGACGGTTTCTTCCTTGTCGTCGTCGCGCTGGATCAGGTCTTCGCCGGTTTCGTCGTCCTTGCCGGTTACCTTGGGCGGGTTGAACACCACGTGATAGGTGCGACCGGAAGCCAAGTGAACGCGGCGACCCGACATACGCTTGATGATTTCCTCGTCGGCCACGTCGATTTCCACCACGTAGTCGATAGGTACGCCGGCAGCCTTCATGGCTTCGGCCTGGGGAATGGTGCGCGGGAAACCATCGAACAGGTAACCGTTTTTGCAGTCGTCCTGAGTCAGGCGTTCTTTCACCATCCCGATGATGATGTCGTCGGAAACCAGACCGCCCGCATCCATGATGGCCTTGGCTTTCACGCCCAGCTCACTGCCTGCCTTGACGTGGGCGCGCAGCATGTCGCCGGTGGAGATTTGCGGAATACCGAATTTTTCCTTGATGTAATTGGCTTGCGTACCTTTACCGGCGCCAGGGCCGCCCAACAGAATCAGACGCATATCGACTCCCTAATTTATATGATTGAGACGTTAAAGAAAACTATAAGCTCGTCCTGCAACGGTAAGCAAACTCTTACAGTTTTTAGGCAACTTTCTGTTCAAGCATATTGAAAAAGCCTAAGCGATGCGAATACAAATTTTGTATCCAGCCATAAATCTTATTTCACCATCAGGCATCTTACTCTATCCAGATCCGCCTGCGTATCCACCCCGGCGGCAGGGGCATTTTCAGTCACCGCGACGCCGATCCTGAAACCATGCCACATCGCGCGCAACTGTTCGAGCGCCTCGTATTGCTCGATGGCGGCGGGGGCAAGACTGCCGTAGGTTTTCAGGAAAGCCGCGCGGTAGGCGTAGATGCCGATATGCCGAAAAACCGGCAGCCCGGCGGGGAATTCGCCGACAGCGTATGCGTCGCGCGCCCAGGGAATTGGCGCACGGCTGAAATACAGCGCATAGCCGAGTTTATCGGCAACCACCTTGACGACATTCGGATTAAACAGGGTATCGCGGTCGTGGATGGCATGGCAGGCGGTGGCAATCGCGGCATCGGGGAGCCGGTCGAGATGTTGCGCCACCTCGCGAATCAGTTGCGGCGCAATCAGCGGCTCGTCGCCCTGCACATTCACGATGATTTCATCTGCGCCCCAGCCGCGTTGCGCCGCCACTTCGGCGATGCGGTCGGTACCCGAGGCGTGATCGGGGGACGTCATGCAGACGTTGTGACCAAACCCCGCAACGGCGTCGGCAATGGCCGGGTGGTCGGTCGCCACCCAGACTTCCTCGGCGCCGCTTTCCAGGGCGCGTTCGACGACATGCACCACCATCGGTTTACCGGCGATATCCAGCAAAGGCTTGCCGGGCAGGCGGGTGGAAGCGTGGCGGGCGGGAATGACGGCTTTGAACTTCATAATGTTGAATGTTTAATTTTAGATGTTTAATTGCAGTCGCCTGCGGCGCATGACTTTATTCATTAAACACTAAACATTCAACATTCCTCCTCCGCCGGCAGCTTACGCGCCTCGTCTTCGAGCATCACCGGGATATCGTCACGCACCGGGTAAGCCAGGCGGCAGGGTTTGCAAATCAGTTCAGCGGCGGATTTTTTGTAGACCAACGGCCCTTTGCACAAGGGGCAGACCAATATTTCAAGCAGTTTTGCATCCATCGAATTTCCTCAATTTTTCTAATATCAAAGCGCCGAGTTTTTCGTCCACCTGGGCGTCTACGACCAGCATCCACCAATTCGGCTTGGCGAAAGCGGCGCATTTCACGGCATCCTTTTCGGTCATCAGAACCGTGTCATCCCCGGCAAAAGCCAGATCGTCGGGGGTGTAGGGGTGATGATCGGGAAAAGCGTGTTCTTCGCAATCCAGCCCTTTATCGTGCAAAGCGGCGAAAAATCGCTGTGGATTGCCGATGCCGGCGATGGCGTGGACTTTTCGCCCGGCGAAATCGAGCGCACCACATTGTATTTCCCCGCCCAACTTGCGGAAAAACTCGCCGACCAGATTCATGCGTAATCCCGGCATTTCTCCGGGGCCGTTCACCACCACTGCATCAACCACCGTCAACCGCGCCCGGCTCTCGCGCAACGGCCCGGCGGGCAGCAACAGTCCGTTGCCGAAGCCGCGCGCCCCATCAATCACGGCGATTTCCACGTCCCGCCCCAGCGCGTAGTGCTGCAAACCATCGTCGCTAAGCACCACGTCGCACTCGGGATGGGCCATCAACAAGGCGCGTCCCGCCGCCGCACGATCCCGCCCGATCCACACCGGGCAAAGGCTGCGCCGCGCCAGCAGCAGCGGCTCATCACCCAGCACCGCCGGATCACCGCCGGGCGTCACCGCCTGCGGGACAAGCGCCGCGCCGCCGTAACCCCGGCTGATAATACCGGGATGGTAGCCGTGCTCCGTGAGAAAGTGCGCCAGCCACAACACCAGCGGCGTTTTGCCGGCCCCGCCGACCGCGATGTTGCCGACCACCACCACCGGCACTGGCAAACGCTGAACTTGAAAAATGCCGACTCGATAAAACAGGCGGCGCACCCCGGCGAGTACGCCGAACATTCCCGCCGCAGGCAGCAGAATGATCTGCCAGGGGCCGAAACGCCGCCATTGCCGCTCGATCCAGGTCACTGTTTCCTGGGCTGAACCGCGCTTTGGGTGGCGAAAGTGATGTGGCTGTAGCCGCTTTGGCGCGCCGCTTCCATGATGTTCACCACCGACTGGTGGGTGGCTTTGGCGTCGGCATTGATGACGACAACCGGATCGACCTTGTCGCCCGCTGCACGTTTGAGGCCCAGCGCAATCGCATCGACGCCGCCGTCGGCGAGCAGGTTGCCGTTGATCAGATAACGTCCGCCGGGATCGACGATCACGTTGATGGCCAGCGGTTTTTCCGCCGCTTGCTCGCCGCTGGCGGTGGGTAGATTGATTTGCAATTCGGCGAGTTGCGAGAAGGTGGTGGTCACCATCAGGAAAATCAGGATCACCAGCAGCACGTCTATCATCGGAATCAGGTTGATTTCGAGGTCTTCGCGCCGCCGTCCGCGTTGGAAATTCATGATTTATTTCCGCTCGCCGTGAACCAACTCGACCAGCTTGATCGCCTGCATTTCCATCTCCAGCACCAGGCTATCGACCTTGGCGCGGAAATGACGGTGAAAAATCATGCTGGGAATCGCCACGATGAGGCCCATCGCGGTGTTGTAGAGCGCGACCGAAATACCGTGGGCCAATTCCGCCGGACTGCCGCCGGAGGGTTTTAACGCGCCGAAAATTTCCACCATACCGATGACGGTGCCGAGCAGGCCGAGCAAGGGGCTGACCGAGGCGATGGTGCCAAGGGTGGTGAGAAAACGCTCCAGATCGCCGGTGACGGCGCGCCCCGCTTCCTCAATGGATTCCTTCATGACTTCGCGCGAGCCGTCGGCGTTGCGCAGCCCGGCGGCAAACACCTTGCCCAGCGGCGAGTGCATATTCATGCGATTGATCAGGGTATCGCTGCCGCCCTGCTTTTTCCATTCCCGCGCCACTTCGTCAAACAGACCGGATGGCGCGATTTCCTTGCTGCGCAGCGACCACAGACGTTCGCCGATAATTCCCAAAGCCAGCACCGATGCGATGAGTATCGGCCAAATCGGCCAGCCCGCTGCTTCAATAATTGCCCACACTTGAATTTCCTCCAGACCCCCGAAGCGGGGGCCGTCAAATGACCGGCGTAACTTTAGCTTGCAGGGGAGGTTTCGGCAAGCCGTTATCGGTGGCGTTCAGGCGTTGGCGGGGGCGGATGGCGTATCGGGATCGCGGCGCTCGACGAAAAGCGCATTGCCGGGGATTTTTTTAGCCTGTTTCTTGGCTTCCGCAGCGGCGGCGGCGACCTGGTGCAGCGAGCGGAACTGCCCCGGCGCGATTTTCACCACTCCCAGCGACAGGCTGGTCAGCGGATGAAACACTTTTTTGCCCTGGCGGTCCTCGGTAACGTAACCGCCGCGTTCGCGGTCTTCGGTGCTGAAAAAGCTCAGCACACACTCCCCGAACATTTTCAGAATATGGTTGCAGCGGGTTTCCCAATCGGCGCTCTGGAAAAGAATGATGAAATCGTCGCCGCCGACATGCCCGATAAAATCCTGGCTGGGGTCGCAAAAACCGCTTAACACCTTGGCGGTAAGCTGGATCACCTCGTCGCCGCGATGATAACCGTACACATCGTTGAACGGCTTGAAATGATCAAGATCGCAATAACACACGCAAAAACTCGCGCGCGCCTGCACCAGCCGCTCGATATGTTCATCGATGGGCACGTTGCCCGGCAACATGGTCAGCGGATTCGCATAACGCGCCGCATTGATCTGCATCTCGGTGATTTCGCGCATCAGATCGTGGCCGGTGCCCATTCCCAGGTACATACCGTTTTCGGTGAGGATGAAACCGTTCGACAAATGATGTTTTTCCGCCTCGACGATGAGATTGGAAAGCTCCTGGATGCTCAAATCCTTCTCCACCGTCAGCGGCGCGCCATCCATGAAGCGCGCACACGGCTTCTTGCCATACAACTCGCGGCGGAAGGGCCGGGCAAAACCGTCGATCAGCTTGTAACGGTTGATCAACCCCACCGGCTTGCCCTCCTTCACCACCGGCAAGGCGTAGAGTTCCGGGTCGCGGTTGAAAATCTCGTAAACCGTATCGCTGGGCGTATCGGGGCTGACCGGCTCGATCCGCCGCAACAGCTTCTGCGCGGTCGGATTACGCTCTCCGCCCATTTCGCGACGCACGTTTTTCCCGAGCAGCGCTTTCGCCACCTCCGCCGGCAGCGTCGCGGTCGGCGCGGCATTGGGCCGGGCAATGTGATAGCCCTGCCCGAAAGCGATACCCAAATCGCGAATCTGCATCAACTCCGCCTGGGTTTCGATCCCCTCGGCGATAACCAGACAACCGGATTTTTCGGCGATTTCCTGAATCGAACGGACGAATTGCAGCTTCACCGGATCGACATTGATGCCCTGCACGAAGTGCATATCGATTTTCACGTATTCCGGGCGCAACTCCGACCACAAACGCAGACTGGAAAAACCCTCCCCCAGATCGTCCATCGCAATCAGAAAACCCATGTTGCGGTAGTGATCCACCGCCTTGCGCAGCAAATCGTAATCGTAAGTCGGCTGACTCTCGGTCAACTCGATGATCACCTGCTCCGGCTCCAAGCCCAGCCGCGCCATATAGGTCAACGTCTCGCCGCTGCGCGCATCGCGCTGGATCAGGCATTCCGGGCTGACGTTGAGAAACAGCTTGCCCGGCAGGCCGAGTTCTGCATAACGCTCCAGCACCACCCGGCGGCACAAATGTTCCACCTCGACGCTCATATTGTTCAGTTCAGCCGCGCGGAACAGGCTCACCGGCGCATGTAGCGGACTATCGGAAGGGCCGCGTATCAAGCCCTCGAAACCATAAACCCGGCCATTACGCATATCCACGATGGGCTGAAACAACGCACTCAGCAACCCCTGCTCGACAATCTCATGGAGATGGGCGCGAATCGCCAGCGCCTCGCCATCCAGCGGCGCGCTCCGCTCGCTGCCCGGCGCGGCAAAACCCAGCGCCGCCGCCCGGCGTTTCTTGTAGGAAACGTTGCCGAAAGTCAGCGTCGGATTTTCGCTTTCGGCGAAAAACCCGCCCCGGCAATCCTTGTCGAACAAATCACGATTGGAAATACTGAACATGATGACGCCTCATTAAACCAACGCTCAGCATAACCGGGCGACATGACAGCTTTGTGATCCCCCCAACAACACCGGAACGTTAGTAATCACTATCGCCGACATGCCCGTCCTCCGGTGACATGACTGGAGAACAAGGAAAGACGGGGGGTTCGGAGAGGGAGATGAAATTGGCTCGGATAAAACGCAGCGGAATCCGGGAGGACGCGCACCATGGCGGTTCTTGCCAGACTCTGCTTCCGCCTATCGGCGGCCCGGAATTGTTCTGAAATACAGGAATAGCGACGAAGGCAAAATGTTGCCGGGAGGCCCGCCATCGAGGGATTTGTGGTGAAACGGAGCCGCCAGGGAACGTGGTCTCCCCAACGCACGGGAGCGGTTAACCCGGAGTATGTCTCCGTAGCGCCACCGCGTCGCGCCGGGGCGGCCCTCCCACCCTGAGTTACAGGTTGACTGACTACCCGTTATCCGCGTGACTTGTTGGCCATCGCCGCGACTTCTACGGCGCGGATTTTCGCGGCGAGTTTGTCGAGTACGCCGTTGACGAATTTGTGGCCGTCGGTGCCGCCGTAGGTTTTGGTGAGTTCGACGGCTTCGTTGATGACTACCCGGTAGGGGATATCCGGGCAGCTTTGCATTTCATAACCGCCCAGGCGCAGCAGGGCGTGTTCCACCGGGCTGAGTTCGCTCATCGGGCGGTCGAGGTGCGGTTGCAGGAGTTCGTCGAGTTGCGCGGCCTTGGCGATGACACCTTCAAACAACACCTTGAAATGTTGGTCATCGCATTGGGCAAAACCTTTGTCTTCACGCTGCTGTTTTTCGATTTCGCCGGCGTCGTTGCCCGACAAGGCCCATTGATAAAGGGCCTGAAGGGCGAATTCGCGGGCTTTGCGGCGGCTTTTGCGGGGGGCTTTGCTCATATCTTTTTCAGCAGGTTGGCCATTTCGATGGCGACCAGGGCGGCGTCGCGGCCTTTTTCGCTCATCCGCACCAGCGCCTGATCGTCGTTTTCGGTGGTGAGTATCGCGTTGGCGATGGGGATGCCGGCGTCCAGCATGACGCGGGTGACGCCGCTGCCGGATTCGTTGGCGACCAGTTCAAAGTGGTAGGTTTCTCCACGGATCACTGCGCCCAACGCGATGAGCGCGTCGTATTTGCCGCTTTTCGCCATCTTTTGCAGCACCAGCGGGATTTCCAGCGCGCCCGGCACGGTGGCGAGGTCGATGTGGCCGTCTTCCACGCCCTGTTTTTTCAACTGGCAGGCGCAGGCGGAGAGCAGGCCTTCGCATACGTCGATGTTGAAACGGCTCATGACGATGCCGATCTTCAGGCCTTCGCCGTCGAAGTTGCGTTCGATTTCGTTATAGTTGGTGCATTTTTCCATTTTTTCCCCCTCGTTTATTCAGGTGTTACGTAGCCCGTGACTTCCAGATCGAACCCGACCATGCTCGGCATCTTGCGCGGCGTGGCGAGTAGACGCATCTTGGTGACGCCGACATCGCGGAGTATTTGCGCGCCTATCCCGTAGTTGCGCAGATCCACCTTGGCCGGGGCTTTCGGTGTGGTGCGCTGGATGCGCGCCAGCAGGTCGTCGGCGGATTCGCTGCGGCGCATCAGTACGATGACCCCGCTGCCGGCCTGATTCAGCGCTTCCATCGCCTGATGTACGCTGAAGCTGTGCTCCAGCGAAGCGATATCGAGAAAATCCATGACCGAAAGGGGCTCATGGACGCGCACCAGGGTTTCCTCGCCGGGCTTGATGTCGCCTTTGACCAGCGCCAGATGGACTTCGTTGGCGGTTTTGTCGAGATAGGTCAACAGGCGGAATTCACCCTGGCAGGTCGCCACAGTGCGTTCGGCGACGCGCTCCACCAGCTTTTCATTTTTGCTGCGGTAGTGGATCAGGTCGGCGATGGTGCCGATCTTGAGGTTGTGCTGTTTGGAAAACTCGATCAAATCCGGCAGACGCGCCATTTCGCCGTCTTCCTTGATGATTTCGCAGATCACCGCCGCCGGTTCGACGCCGGCCAGCAAACCCAGATCGCAGCCCGCTTCGGTATGCCCGGCGCGCACCAGCACCCCGCCGGTCTGCGCCTTAAGCGGGAAGATATGGCCGGGCTGGTTGAGGTCGGCGGGCTTGGCGTCCTTTTTTACTGCGGCGAGGATGGTTTTGGCGCGGTCGGACGCAGAAATGCCGGTGGTTACGCCTTCAGCGGCTTCGATGGAAACCGTGAAATTGGTGCCCAACGCCAGCTTGTTGGCGGACACCATCAGCGGCAGGTCGAGCTGGCGACAGCGCGCTTCGCTGAGTGTCAGGCATACCAGGCCGCGCGCGTATTTGATCATGAAGTTGATGGCTTCCGGCGTCACGGCTTCCGCCGCCATGACCAGATCGCCTTCGTTCTCGCGGTCTTCCTCGTCCACCAGGACGACCATTTTGCCGGCCTTGAAGTCGGCGATAATTTCTTCGGTGGTGCTGATGTTCATGCTGCGCCTTCCTGGAAGCTGTTCAAACGATCCACGTAACGCGCCAGCAGGTCTACTTCCAGGTTCACCGGCGTAGCCGCCTGGAGGTGTTTGAGGGTGGTTTCCTGCAAGGTGTGAGGGATCAGGTTGATGGTAAATTCGTCGTGTTCGACGGTATTGACGGTGAGGCTGACGCCGTTCACCGCGATGGAGCCTTTGTAGGCAATGTATTTGGCAATCGACAGCGGGGCCTTGATGCGCAACAGGAAACACTCGCCGATGGCGTCGAACGCCACCACCGAGCCTACCCCGTCAACATGGCCGCTAACCAGGTGGCCGCCAAGATGGTCGCCCATCCGCAGAGCTTTTTCCAGATTGACTTCGCCGGGTTCGCCGAGGCCCACAGTGCAGTTCAGGGTTTCCCGCGATACGTCGAGTTGATAGGTGTTGGCGGATTTGGCGATGACGGTCAGACACACGCCGTTGTGGGCGATGCTGTCGCCGATGGCGACATCTTCCAGCGGTAAACGCCCGGCGTCTACGGTGAGGCGCACACCTTGTTGCAGCGGTTCGACGGCAGTGATTTTTCCCACCGCCTGGATGATTCCGGTAAACATTTTTTCTCCTATTCCAGCGGCACGGCGCGAATCTTCAAATCGCGGCCCACCATCGTGACATCCTTGATCCTGATTTCCTTGCCGGTCATGGCGGTCAGTTCGGGCAGGTCGAACATGCCGCGCGCCTTGTGTCCGAGCAGCAGCGGGGCGAAATAAAACACCATTTCATCCACCAGCCCGGCTTGCAGGAATGCGCCGCTCAGGGTGTGGCCGGCTTCCACCGTGACTTCGTTGATTTCGCGTCTGACCAGTTCGTCGAGCATTCGCTCCAGATCGATACGCCCGTCCTTGAGCGGCAGGATCAACATCTGGGCGCCGGCTTTCCACAAAATTTCCATTTTTTCGTGGTTGTCGTTGCCGGTGACGATCAGGGTTTTGCCTTCCTTGAGCATTTTCGCGGTGGGCGGCATGTTGAGCTTGCTGTCGAGCACGATGCGCAAAGGCTGGCGGGTGGTTTCGACGGCGCGCACGTTGAGTTGCGGGTCGTCCGCCAATACCGTGCCGATGCCGGTGATCATTGCGCAGGAGCGGGCGCGCAGGTGGTGCGCGTCGCGGCGCGCATCATCGCCGGTAATCCATTGGCTGACGCCGTTGTTCAGCGCGGTTTTGCCGTCCAGGCTGGCGGCGACTTTGAGACGCACCCAGGGTCGCCCGCAAGTCATGCGGTAGACGAATCCGATGTTGAGTTCGTGGGCCTGCGCTTCCAATAACCCCTGTTCGACCTGAATGCCGGCCAGTTGCAGCATCCCCAGCCCTTCGCCGGAAACCAGCGGATTGGGGTCGCGCATCGCTGCGACGACTCGCCCGACCTGCGCTTCGATCAGCGCTTTGGCGCATGGCGGGGTGCGCCCGTAATGCGCGCACGGCTCCAGGGTGACGTAAACGGTAGCACCTCGCGCGGCGGCGCCGGCTTGTTGCAGGGCGTTGATTTCGGCGTGGGGCTGTCCGGCGCGTTCGTGCCAGCCTTCGCCGACGATCTTGCCATCCTTGACGATGACGCAACCGACGCGCGGATTGGGGCTGGTGGTGTACAGGCCGCGCTCTGCAAGACGCAGCGCGTAGGCCATGAATTCGTGGTCGGACGTGGAGAACATCAGAGGTCGCGAATTACGTCGCGGAAATCATCGACATCCTGAAAACTGCGGTAAACCGAGGCGAAACGAATGTAAGCCACCTTGTCGAGTTTGCGCAATTCGGTCATTACCATTTCGCCGATTTGCCGCGAGGAAATTTCCCGTTCGCCGAGGCTCAGGACTTTTTGCTCGATGTGCTGAATCGCGTTGTCCACCAGTTCGGTGGGAACCGGACGTTTGTTGAGGGCGCGGAAGAAACTGGTGCGGATTTTTTCGTGGTTGAATTCGGCGCGGCTGCCGTTTTGTTTGACCACCTGCGGCATCCGCAATTCGGCGGTTTCGTAGGTGGTGAAACGTTTGTCACAGCCCGCGCAACGCCGCCGGCGACGAATGCTGTCGCCTTCCTCGTTGACTCGGGAATCAATCACCTGGGTATCGGTGGAACCGCAGAAGGGGCACTTCATAAAGGCAATGTTGAATTTTTAATGTTGAATTTTGAATTGGATAGTCCGCGCCGCAGGCGCTCATCCATTAAAAATTCAACATTCAAAATTAAGAATTGCTTATTTGCCATATACCGGATACTTCGCGCACATCGCCTGAACTTCCTTGGCGACGCGGGCTTGTACGGCTTCGTCGAGGGGGGCGTCGAGCACATCGGCGATCAGGTGGGCAAGTTGTTCCGCCTCGATTTCCTTGAAGCCACGGGTGGTCATCGCCGGGGTGCCAATACGGATACCGCTGGTCACGAATGGCTTTTGCGGGTCATTGGGAATCGCGTTTTTGTTGACTGTGATGTGGGCCTTGCCGAGTGCGGCTTCGGCATCCTTGCCGGTGAGGTTCTTGGCTTGCAGGTCAACCAGGAATACGTGGGATTCGGTGCGTCCCGAGACGATGCGTAAGCCGCGTTCCTTCAGCACCTTGGCCATCACCTGGGCGTTTTCAACCACCTGTTCCTGGTAGTGTTTGAATTCCTTGCTGGCGGCTTCCTTGAACGCCACTGCCTTGGCGGCGATCACGTGCATCAGCGGGCCGCCCTGGATATTCGGGAAAATCGCCGAGTTCAGGGCTTTTTCAAATTCCAGGCTGGACAAGATCAGACCGCCGCGCGGGCCGCGCAGGGTTTTGTGGGTGGTGCTGGTGACGAAATGGGCGATGCCCACCGGGCTGGGATAGACACCCGCAGCCACCAGGCCGGCGTAATGCGCCATATCGACGAACAGGTAAGCCCCGACGCTGTCGGCGATCTTGCGGAAACGTTTCCAGTCGATCACCAGCGCATAGGCGGAAGCGCCCGCCACGATCATTTTGGGTTTGTGTTCGGTAGCCAGACGCTGAACTTCGTCGTAATCAATGGATTCTTCGGCGTTCAGGCCGTAGGTGATGGCGTTGAAAACCTTGCCGGAGAAATTCACCGAAGCGCCGTGGGTCAGGTGGCCGCCGTGGGCCAACGACATACCGAGAATGGTGTCGCCGGGCTTCAACATCGCCATGTACACGGCGGCGTTGGCCTGCGAGCCGGAGTGCGGCTGGACATTGGCGTATTCCGCGCCGAACAGCGCCTT
>CAYVIN010000093.1:0-15414 GCA_964451375.1 uncultured Sulfuricella sp. | reverse complement strand
CTTTCCCGCCATGATTCCCTCCGTACAAGAGTTGCGCAAGCACCATGGGTATTATAGGCTAATCTGTAATGCTATTGATGGAACGCTCTACTAGCCTACTGGCGTCCCGCCGCCTGCGCCGCTTCTTCGCGCAGCTTGGCGGCCTGCTCCAGCATTTGCCCGGCTTCCTTGGCCTTGTCGAGGGCTTCACGCTGCTCGTGGAACAGCGGCGCACCCAGCGGGTCGCTTTTACCGGCTTGCGGCACGGGTGGTTTGTAGGGTTTCGGTTCGTCGCCGCAAGCGACAAGAAACAGGCTTAACAGCAGGCTCCACCACATCTTGCTCATGTTAATTCTCCAGTCCGGTCGGCAGGCCGTCGATGCTGACCCGATTTTTTTCGTTGCGATATACGCGCATTCCTTCCGCGCCTTTTTTTTCGGCCCACCGCGGCAAGGTGTCGCGCTGTCCCTGGTATTCGTATAGCGGTACTCCGCCGCCACACGAGGTTTGCAGGGATTCGATGTCGATCACGATGATCTGGCGCACCCCCGGCATCGTGGGAAACAGCGTTATCAGTTGCGCCCATTCGTGATGGGCCGGCTGAACGCTGACACCTTCGCCATACAGGCGCAGGATCAACGGATCGGCGGCGAAGGAGCAGAACATCAGGGTGATGCGCCCGTTGTCGAGCAGGTGGGCGGCGGTTTCATTGCTGCTGCCGGTATGGTCGATATAGGCAACGCGGTTGTCGGTGAGGATACGCAGGCTGTCCAGACCTTTCGGCGAAACGTTGACGCGCCCCTCGCGCGGCGCGCTGGCGACGAAAAACAGATGCTGCCGGGTGATGAAATCGCGCAACTCGGGGGTCAGCGCGGGGTAAAACTTAGCCATGGTTTTCCTCTCCCCAGCGCGGCAGCAACTGATGTTTTATGCCGAGCTGGTCAAGCAGGCGCGCGACGATGAAATCCACCAGGTCGGCGACGCTCTGCGGGTGATGATAAAAGCCCGGGTTGGCAGGCAGAATGGTGATGCCCAAACGCGCCAGTTTGAGCATGTTTTCCAGATGAATCGCGGAAAACGGCGCTTCGCGGGGAACCAGAATGAGTTTGCGGCCTTCCTTGAGCATCACGTCGGCGGCGCGTTCGATGAGGTTGTCGGACAAGCCGCCGGCAATCGCCGCGAGCGTCCCCATCGAACACGGGCAAACCACCATCGCATCGGCGGGATGGCTGCCGGAGGCGACCGGGGCGAACCAGTCCTCGCGCCCGAACACCTGCAACTGGCCTTCGCCCGCCTGAAAACGCTCAGCCAGAATTTGCCGGGCGGCGCGGCTGTCGGCGGGCAGCCGGCAGTCGCTCTCCTGAGCCAGCACCACCTGGGCCGCCTGGGAATACAGCAGATACACGCGACATCCCGCGCCCAGCAACATTTCCAGCAAACGCAGGGCATACGGCATTCCCGACGCGCCGCTCAGAGCAAGGGTGATGGTGGGGGCATTCATAAGGTTCCGGGCGGGATTTCCTGATTGTTGAGTTCCGGGGGCGGCGAGTCCATCTTACCCTCGGGTTTGTCGGTTGTCTTGCGGGGCGATTCGTCGCGTTTGGCGCGAACCTGGGGGCACAACGCGGCCTCGAAAAGATCGCCGAAGGTATCGGGAATAATCGCGCTCGCCTCACCCTCCGCCGCGATCTGTTCGATCACCCCGCCGCCGACGGCGTGGATGACATGAGACAGCGGCTTGACGGTAAAGTCGCCACAATGGATACGTTCGCGATATAAGGCGCTGGCCGCCAATTGGCCTTTGTAGGCGAGCGGCTTTTTGAACAACACTTTTTTCCAGTAGGTGATTTCGTTGCCGCTGATGGTCAGCTTGGAAGCGTCGTAATAATACTGGTTGCCCTCCGGCCCGACGTGAACCACCGTCCACTCCGCCGCCGCCGCAAGACCGGGCAAGGCCAGCAGCAATACGCTCAGCGCCGCCTGGACGAAAAACACTTTCATGGCGTTTCCTCCGCCAGCAGGCGCGCCGCCGCCAGCCCGTTGAGCGCACCGAAAAACAGCGCCGCCACCGCAAACACCGGAACGAAATAGAGGATGCCCGGATGCGGCATCAGCCACCCGTACACCACCACCAGTTGCCCGGCGAAATGGGCATACGCCGCCACCACGCTCAACGTCACCGGGCCGAACCAGCGCCCCGGCAAATGGCGCAACAGCGCCAGCGCCGCCAGACTGAACAACGCGCCGCTCAGCGACAGCACGAAAGACGGCGAAAGAAAAGTGCCCAATATCAGACTGCCCGCCACCACCCGCAACAACGACACCCACACCGCTGCGCGCAGCCCCAGGCGCTGCAACACCACCAGGGTGACGATATTGGCCAGCCCCGGCTTGACCCCCGGCAACGGCGACGGGATCACCGCCTCGGCCACCGACAAACCAATGGCAAACGCCGCCAAACGGGCAATGCGGTGGTCTTCGGGCGTGGTGGCGAGGGTGATTTGCATGGGGCAGGGACTCAATAACTCACCGAATCATACAACTTTTTCGAGCCGGCCAACTCCAGGCTCACCTGGTTGGGCAGACACACCGCCATTTCCCCCTGGCGCGTCAGCCAGCCTTGTTTGACGCAGTATTGGCGGGGGCTGGGGTCTTGTTCGACACGGGCGCGGCGTTCCAGGATGGCGATGCGACTGGTTCCCAGCGGGCCTGTCACTGTGATGGTGCGGTTTTCGGAAAGCCGGTATTCACCGATGATTTTGCCGCCGGCGCGGACGATGGCGCGGTCGGCGCGGTCGGTTTGCCAGAGGGTCGCAAATAACCAGACGGTGCTCGCCAAACCGGCAGCCAGCGTGAGCCAGTCGCCGGGGCGCAGGTGGCGCAATTCAGGCATGGGGCAGTTCGCGGTGCCGCACCAAGACCTGGTGGCCTTTGCCACGAAAGTAAGCGCTCAGGCGCTCGGTGAAGAACACCGAGCGGTGCTGACCGCCGGTGCAGCCCAGGGCGATGGTGAGGTAGCTGCGATTGTCGCGGATGAAGGCGGGCAGCCAGTTTTCGGCGAAGGTGCGGATGTCGCCCAACATACGTTGCACCATATCGTCCTTTTCCAGGAACGCGGCGACCGCCTCATCGCGCCCGGTGAGGGGGCGCAACTGCGGGTCGTAATAGGGATTGGGCAGGCACCGCACGTCGAAGACGTAATCGGCGTCGAGCGGGATGCCGTGTTTGAAACCGAACGACTGGAACAACAGGGTAAGGCAGGATTCGTCCAGACCGATCATGTCCTTGATCCAGGCGCGCAGGGTGTTGGGGCGCAGGTCGCTGGTGTCGATGCGATGCCCGATGTCGTTGATGGCGGCAAGCATCTCGCGCTCCAGCTCGATACATTCGGTAATGGTGCGGCCTTCGCTGCTGAGCGGATGACGCCGCCGCGTTTCGCTGAAACGTTTCACCAGCGCTTCGGTTTTGGCTTCGAGGAATAACACCCGCACGTCGATATCGTGTTCCTGGATTTGCACCAGCGCACCCGGCAGGTGGTCAAGCTGACCGGCGCTGCGCACATCAACGCTGATTGCGATGCGGGTATAACCGGCGTCCTGAAGGTAGGCGACGATGGACGGCAACATCTGCGCAGGCAGGTTATCCACGCAGTAATAAGCGCTGTCTTCGAGGACGTTGAGGGCGATACTTTTACCGGAGCCGGACAGGCCGCTGATGAGGATGAGCTGCATGGTCTAGCCTCCGCCGGACATGTAACCTTCGTGGCGCGCCATGAATTCGAGGGTGCTGTTGATGCCGCGCAGGCGCAGGATGTGGTTGCGCACTGCGACCTCCACCAGCACTGCGATATTGCGCCCCGCCGCGACGGGAATGCGCACTTTGGATACCGTCGCACCGAGGATCACTTCGCTGTATTCCTGCAATTGCAGGCGGTCGCGCCCGGCCAGATCGGAACCCGCCAGTTTTTCAAGCTGGACGATGAGCTTGAGGTTTTTCTTCAGCTTGACGGCGGTTTCGCCGAACAACTGGCGAATGTTGAGGATGCCCAGACCGCGCACTTCGAGGAAATCCTGGAGCAGTTCCGGGCAGCGCCCTTCCAGGGTATCCGGGGCGACCAGGAAAAATTCGACGATATCGTCGGCGATCAGGCGATGCCCGCGCGTCACCATTTCCAGCGCCAGTTCGCTTTTGCCGATGGCGGAATCGCCGGTAATCAGCACCCCCATGCCTTGCACTTCGAGGAACACCCCATGCACCGAGGTGGACTCCGCCAATACCTGGGTAAGGTAGTGGTTGAGCACGTTCATCATGTACGGGCTGGCCAGCGGCGAAGTGAAAAGCGGCACGTCGGCGCTGTTGGCGGCGCTGATCAGGATGTTGGGCACCAACTCGCCGTTGGCGATGATCACCGCCGCGAGTTCGGTGGAAAAGAGATTGCCGATACCCTGCGCCAGCGCGCTGCTGTTGAGGCTGCGCAAATAGTCCATTTCCGCGCAGCCGAGCACCTGAACGCGGTTGGGATGGACGAAATTAAGATGGCCGATCAGCGCCAGGGTAGGCTTCTGTACGGTGTCGCTGGTCAGCAGACGATCGCCGCCGCCGTGTCCGGCGACCCATTCCAGCGACAGTTTTTCGCCGGTTTGTTCGAACATCTTGCGCACACTGATCTGGGACATGGCGGCGCGGCGTATCAGGAAGTCAGGAGACGATGCAGGGTGGCGGCGTCCGCCGCGCTACGCAGCGCGTCACGCAGGGGTTTTTCGCTGAACAACTGGGCCAGTTCGCTAAGAATCAGCAGATGCAGGTCGGTGGCCTGTTGCGGCACGAGCAGGACAAACACCAGGCTGACCGGCTGGCCGTCCGGGGCATCGAAAGGCAGCGGCGCTTTGAGGCGCACAAATGCGCCGACGGCGTCGCGTAACCCCTTGATCCGCCCGTGGGGAATGGCGATGCCGCATCCCATCGCGGTGGAGCCGAGTTTTTCCCGCGTCGCCAGACTATCGGTGACTTTGGCGCGAGCCAGTTGGGAATTTCCGGTTTCGAACAACGTCCCGAGTTTTTCCAGCAATTCCGCTTTGCTGCCGACTTCAAGATCGGCAACCACGTTGCAGAGGGGAAGAAGATCCGCGACCAGGCTCATGGGATGTCAGGCAGGGAAAATACGAGAAGGAGTTGCCGGGGGAAGGAAAAGTCGCGTGGACATTGTCGCTTCATCCCCCGGCGCGAAAGCCATTATTCGGCGCTGACGTTTTTGCCGCCGCGATGGTGGTCGCTGTTTTTTTCCTTGTGTTTGACGATTTGACGATCCAGCTTGTCAACCAGACTGTCGATGGCGGCGTAAAGATCGGCGTCTTCAGCCTGGACAAAGATGTCCTTGCCGCTGACGTGAACGTTGACTTCGGCCTTCTGGATCAGTTTTTCGACGGTGAGGATCACGTTGATGTCGATCACGTTGTCGAAATGGCGAGTGACTTTCTTGATCTTTTCAGTCACATATTCGCGAATGGCCGGCGTGACTTCGATGTGATGACCGGTAACGATGAGGTTCATTATATTGCTCCTTATGATTGTGAGTGCTTGGGTTTAAAGGGACTTGCGCAGGCCGACCGCTGGAATTTGCAAGGATTCGCGGTATTTTGCCACAGTCCTGCGCGCCACGACGATACCCTGTTGGGCTAGGATATCGGTGATCTGGCTGTCGGAAAGCGGTTTTTTGGGGTTTTCGGCGCTCACCAACTGCTTGATAAGCGCCCGAATCGCGGTGGCGGAGCAGGCGCCGCCGGTATCGGTGGCGACGTGGCTGCCGAAAAAATATTTCAGTTCAAAAATCCCTTTCGGGGTGAGCATGAACTTCTGGGTGGTGACGCGCGAAATCGTGGATTCGTGCAAACCCACTTCCTCGGCGATTTCGCGCAGCACCAGCGGGCGCATCGCCACTTCGCCGTGTTCGAAGAAGTTGCGCTGGCGTTCGACGATGGCCTGCGACACCCGCAAAATGGTGTCGAAGCGCTGCTGGACGTTCTTGATCATCCATTTCGCTTCCTGCAACTGGCTCGCCAGATAACGTCCCGAGTTGTCGCGGTTGCGCCGCAGGATATCGGCGTACATGCGGTTGATGCGCAGCTTGGGCATCGCCTCGGTATTCAGCGTCGCCACCCATTTTCCCTTGACCTTGCGCACTTCCACATCGTGCTGGATGTAGCGCGTGTCGTCGCTGGAAAAATCCGCGCCGGGGCGGGGATTGAGGCTGGTAATCAATTGCTGCGCGGCGCGCAGGGCGTCGTCGTCGCAATTCAGGATTTTCTTGAGTTTGGCGAAATCACGGGTGGCGAGCAGGCTCAGATGGTCTTTCGCCAATTCGGTGGCGACGCCCAGCGCCGGGGTATCCGGCGGCAACATCGCAAGTTGCAGGGTCAGGCATTCCGCCAGATTGCGCGCTCCGACGCCGGGCGGATCGAGATTTTGCAGATGCAGCAGCGCGGTATGTAACTCGATGGGGTCAACTTCGAGTTCGAGCGGCAGGATTTCGGCGAGTTCTTCCAGGCTTTGGGTGAGATAACCGTCTTCGTTGAGCGACTCGATCAATACCTCGACCATGTGTTTGTCGCGCTCCGACAACTGGGTCAACCCCAATTGCCAGGCCAGGTGGTTTTGCAGGCTGATGGTCTCGGCCTTGGCGCTGGAAAAGTCGCTGTCCTCGTCTTCGTCGCGCATCGTCCAGCCCGAACCATCCTGCTCCCACTCCAGATCGGGAAAGCCGTCTTCGCCGGGTTCCCGTTCGCGTTCCCGTTCACGTTCGGTTTCAGTCTGGTTGACGGGTTGTTCGACAACCGGGGCCGGCGCTTGCGGCGCAGCAACCACGCCGTCCTCTCCGCCACCGCCTTCACCATCGTTTTCGCTGCTTTCGGGACGCTCCAGAAAGGGGTTCTGCTCAATGAAGGTTTCGATCTCGTTATTGAGCTCCAGCGTCGATAGCTGCAACAACCGGATCGATTGTTGCAGTTGTGGAGTCAGGGTGAGCTGTTGGGAGAGTTTGAGTTGAAGGCTGTGTTTCATTTTGTGGCTCCCGGCCTGATGCGCCGTGCGCTGTATTTTTTAGAGCCGGAAATTCTCGCCGAGATAGACTTTTCTTACGTTTTCATTATAAACGATTTCGTCCGGTTTTCCCCACGCCAGCACGGTTCCGTCGTTGATGATGTAGGCGCGGTCGCAAATCCCCAGGGTTTCGCGGACGTTATGATCGGTAATCAACACCCCGATGCCGCGCGAAGTGAGGAAGCGGATAATCTTCTGAATATCCAGCACGGCAATCGGATCCACCCCGGCAAACGGTTCGTCAAGCAGGATGAAACGCGGTTCGCTGGCCAGTGCGCGGGCGATTTCCACGCGGCGGCGTTCGCCACCCGACAGCGAAAGCGCCGGATTGTTGCGCAAATGGCCGATGTGCAGACTGTGCAGCAATTCGTCGAGACGGTCGTCCAGCGCCTGGCCGGACAAGTCGCGCAGTTCGAGGATCGCGCGAATGTTTTCGGCCACCGTCAGCTTGCGGAAAATCGACGCTTCCTGCGGCAGATAACTCAAGCCCAGCCGCGACCGGCGGTGTATCGGCAGGCGCGACAATTCCTGTCCGTCCAGCTGGATGCTCCCGCCGTCGAGCGGAGTCAGGCCGACAATCATGTAGAAACTGGTGGTTTTCCCGGCGCCGTTCGGCCCGAGCAAGCCCACCACTTCGCCGCTGCGCACTTCCAACGCCACGTCTTTTACCACCCAGCGCGTTTTGTAGCGCTTTTTCAGGCCTTGTACGATTAGTTCGCTCATTGTTAAGACGCCAGAGTAAGGGGAGGTTGGTGTTTAAGGATAGCCACAACGGCATCAAGTATTTTTGCCAATGCAACGGGTTCGAGTTCCCCAATCTGAGACACCACCAAATCACCACAGGCAGTAAACAGTTTTCCGGGACGGACATAACTGATTCGCCGTAAACCGCCCAGCCGGAAATCAACGTCACCCAACTTTAGCGCACACGAATCCGCAAACGGATTACTCGTGACCTGACACAATATCCAGTCATTGCGCCCAGCGTCTGCCAATACGATAGCAGGGCGCAATTTGGCTTCCGACAAATTGGAAAATGGAAATGGCACGAGAACTACCGAACCGGCTGCAAGTGCGCCCATGCCTCATCCTCTTCGGGACGATTCCAGTCTTTCGCCAGTGCGTCTTCGCTTAACAACGCGGTTTCAGAGGCTGTCACCCGTGGCGCATCATCCAATATCGTGACCAACGCCCGATGCGCTTCCGTCAGGTTGACCGGATCAAGCAGGCGCACCCGCCCGTCACATTCGATCACCGCTTCAAGAGTCTGGATCATGTTCTGCTCAATCAATATTCGCGTGGATTGGCGAGACTGTCGCTGGGTTTGAGCACGGCGGAAGCAGCCCCGCCGACCTCCCCCTCGACCTTCTTCTTCGGCTGGATCACCGCGCGCACCCGGCCTTTCGGGTTGTTGGGCGTAACCGCTTCCTTGCCGCCGATCACTTTGAAGAACTCGGTCTTGCCGTCGTAGGAAATGTAATTGCCGCGCACTTCGTCCTGGTTGCGCTTCATGCGCGCCTGGGTGAAGAGTTCCACCATATCCCGGCCTTCGTCGTATTCGATGCGTTGCCCCCAGCCTTCGACGTATTCCTCGACGCCTTCGCGTTTCTGGCGAAAGGTGGCGGGGTTGCCGGTGGCGCTGCCGTGGTGGCTGCCGTCCTGGTTTTCGGTGACGATCAGCTTGTCGGCGTTGATCGTCAGGGTGCCTTGGGTGAGGATCACGTTGCCCTGGTAGATGCTGACTTTTTTCAGGTCATCGACGGTCATGGTGTCGGCTTCCAGATTCACCGGCTTGCCGCGATCCGCCAGTTCGGCGTGCGCCGTCGCTACGCTCAGGCAACAGCATAACGCCGCAGCGGCCCAGCGCTTATTTGGTTTTGACATGTTGCCCCTTCACGCGCGAGAGAAATTTGATTATACGGGTCTTGCTGTTGAATTCCATGCCGACCGCCGTGATCGTGGTGCCGGCGTTGCGCACCGTGACTTCGCGGTTGGTCTCGGCAAAATCCTGGTCGGGGATCACATGCAGCAGCGGCGTGGTCACAGTAAGTTCACTTTGCCCGCGCCCGGCTTCGCGGAGCACTTTCACGTCGCCGCTGAACCAGGCGTGTTCGCCGTCCTTGGAAACCTGGCCGGTTTGCGAGCGGATGTGCATCGGCGGCAAATCCTTGGCGTAACGGGTGAGATGCGGGTTCACCAGGTGGGTGGAATCATCGTCGGGAAAATGCGTCATCTTGCCGGAGACCAGCACGTATTGCGGCACACCGTCCGGCCCGAGACGGGTGGCGGTGAAGTTTTCCACCCAGTAATCGGGGTCGTGGCGCTGGCTGCCGTCGCGTTTTGCGCCGGGCGGCTCGACCACACGATCCAGCCAGAAGGTGAGCGCGGCCAGCAGAAATACCAGCCCTGCCGGGAACCAGACGGAAAGACGGGAATTCATGGGGAGGGCAGTCGAGAGTCGAGAGTCGAGAGTCGCGAACCACAACACCCGCCCAGCGCTCGAATCGCTCTCGTCCTGGCGCTCTTGACTCCCGGCTGCCTCATCGTCATTTCAAATACTGCGCCATCTGCGCATCCAGAGTGCCCTGCGCGGCCATGATCAGTTCGCATACTTCGCGCACCGCGCCCCGTCCGCCGCCGGCCTGGGTGACGTAATGGGCGCGCTCCTTGACCAGCGGCGGCGCGGCGGGAACCGTCAGCGCCAGGCCGCAGCGGATCATCGGCGGCAGATCGATCACGTCATCGCCCATGAAGGCGGTCTCGTGGGCCGCCAGGCCGAGCTTGGCGGTGACTTCGCGCCACGCTTCCAGTTTGTCTTCCACCCCCTGATAAAGATGGGGAATGCCCAGATTGGCGGCGCGTTTGATGACCAGTTGCGAAGTGCGCCCGGTGATTATCGCCAGTTCCACGCCGCTCCTGCGCAACATTTTCAGCCCATGCCCGTCGAGCGAATTAAAGGCCTTGTATTCACGCCCTTCGTCATCGAGAAACAAGCTGCCGTCGGTCATTACCCCATCCACGTCAAACACCGCCAGCCGGATACCTCTGGCTCTCCCCCTGAGTTCCTCATTCATTTTTTTAAACCACTCCCGCTTTCAGCAAGTCGTGCATATTCAGCGCGCCGACCGGCTTGTTATTATCATCCACCACCAGCAAACCGTTGATTTTGTATTGTTCCATCATCTGCGCCGCTTCCGCCGCCAGACGCTCCGCCGCGATGGTGCGGGGATTGCGCGACATCGTTTCGCTGACCTTGAGGGCGCGGATGTCGCCGCTTTTGTCGAGGGTGCGGCGCAGGTCGCCGTCGGTGTAGATGCCCGTCAGACGGCCTTCTCCATCAACCACGGCGGTCATCCCCAAGCCTTTGCGGGTCATTTCCAGAAGCGCTTCACTGAGCAGCGCGGATTCGTTCACGCAGGGCAGCGCCGCGCCGCCGTGCATCAGGTCGCAGACATGCACCAGCAGCCGCCGTCCCAGTGCGCCGCCGGGATGCGACAGGGCAAAATCTTCCGCACCGAAACCGCGCGCATCGAGCAGCGCCACCGCCAAGGCGTCGCCCAGCGCCAGCGCGGCAGTAGTGCTGGCGGTCGGGGCCAAGCCCAGCGGACAGGCTTCCTGGGCCACGCTGGCGTCGAGATGCACGTCGGATTCGCGGGCCAGCGACGAGGCCGGGTTGCCGGTCATGCCGATCAGCTTGGCGCCCTTGCGTTTGACGATGGGGACGATGGTGAGTAATTCCGGGCTTTCACCGGAATTGGAGAGGGCGATCAATACATCGCCTGACGTGATCATGCCGAGGTCGCCGTGGCTGGCTTCGGCGGGATGCACGAAAAAGGCCGGGGTGCCGGTGGAAGCCAGGGTGGCGGCAATCTTGCGGGCGATGTGGCCGGATTTGCCCATCCCGCTGACCACCACACGTCCCGGTGAAGCGAGCACCAGATGCACCGCCGCACTGAAACTTTCGTCCAGCCGCTCTTTCAAAGCCTCGATGGCGCGCGCCTCGATGTCCAGCACTTCACGCGCCAGATCAAGCAAATTACGCGTCGCCGGGATATTTTCGCCGTTATTCATGGGCCGCAAGTATACTATAGGGGCCACGGACTAGGGGCCAGGTAGCGGCAAAACCCCCTCCACATCCTGGCTTCCCGTTTCCGAGGCTCCAACTCCACACATGCACTCCACCCTCGAATTCGTCCTGATCCTGCTTACCGTCACCGTGCTGCTGGTGGCGCTGTTTCGTCATCTGCGTCTGCCGGCCCTGCTCGCTTACCTGCTGGTCGGCATCGTCACCGGCCCACACGCCCTGGGCTGGGTGCCGGAAAGTGGCGAAGCCTCGCATCTGGCCGAATTCGGCGTGGTTTTCCTGATGTTCAGCATCGGCCTGGAATTCAGCCTGCAACAACTCAAAACGATGCGTCACAAGGTTTTCGGACTGGGCGGCGCGCAGGTCGGGATCACCCTTGCTCTGGTGCTCGCAGCGGCAATGGCGCTGGGGCTGACCTGGCAGGCCGGGGTGGCGCTGGGCGGAATCATCGCGATGTCCTCCACCGCCATCGTCAGCAAGCTGCTCACCGAGCGCGTCGAACTCCATTCCGCGCACGGGCGGCAAATCATCGGCGTCCTGCTGTTCCAGGACATCGCCGTGGTGCCGTTGCTGATCCTCATCCCGGCCTTCGCGGCGCGCCAGGAACATCTCGGTATGGATTTGGGACTGGCGCTCGGCAAGGCGGTCATCGTACTTACCATCATCCTGTTCCTCGGCCAGAAGCTGGTGCGTCCGTGGTTTCATGAAGTGGCGCGCCACAAGTCCTCCGAACTGTTCATGCTCAACGTGTTGTTCGTCACGCTGGGACTCGCCTATCTCACCGAACAGGCCGGCCTGTCGCTGGCGCTGGGCGCTTTCCTGGCGGGCATCCTGATTTCCGAGACCAAATACCGCTACCAGGTGGAAGCCGACATCAAGCCCTTTCGCGACATGTTGCTGGGGCTGTTTTTCGTTACTATCGGGATGTTGCTGGATTTGCGCGAAGTGTTCGCCAACTTCCTGTGGATACTGCTCCTGCTGGCCGTCCTGATCGCCGGGAAAGCCCTCCTCGTGACACTCATCAGCCGGGTTTCGGGCAGCAACAACGGGGTCGCCATCCGCACCGGCCTGGCGCTTTCGCAAGCCGGCGAATTCGGCTTCGTTTTGCTCGAACAGGCCGGTGCGCTGCACCTGCTGGAAGGCCGCATCCTGCAAATCACCCTTTCCGCGATGTTGCTCTCGATGCTGGTTGCGCCCTTCCTGATCCAGCACAGCGAACGCATCGTCCAGCTTTTTTACCGGGGTGAATGGAACGACCAGGCGCTCAACCTGCACCGCGTCATGGTCAAAAGTTCGGCGGTTTCCGACCACGCCATCATCTGCGGCTATGGTCGCACCGGGCAGAATCTCGCGCATTTCCTCGAAGATGACGCAATTCCCTTCATCGCCCTTGATTACGACCCGACCCGCGTCCATGCCGCTGAAGCTGCCGGTGAAAACGTCGTATACGGCGACGCGGGACGCCGCGAAATCCTCATGGCCGCCGGCCTGCGCCGCGCCAAGGCGCTGGTCATCACCTTTCACGACACCAAGGCCAGCCTGAAAATCCTCAACCTGGTGCGCGACCTCAACCCCAGCCTGCCGGTGATCGTGCGCACTACCGACATCACCGAAATGGAGAAGATCCAGAAGGCCGGGGCGACCGAAGTGGTTCCCGAACAACTCGAAGGCAGCCTGATGCTCGCCTCCAGCACCCTCATGCACCTCGGCGTCCCGCTGGCGCGGGTGGTCAAACGCATCCGCCATGCCCGCGAGGGCCATTACAGCCAGTTGCGCGGCTACTTCTTCGGCGCAACCGACGAAGCCGGCGACGAGGCCGACAAAAATCTGCCGCGCATGAGCTCCGTGGAACTCGCCCCGGACGACAAGGGCGTCGGCAAAACCATCGCGGAACTCCGCCTGGAAGACTACGAAGTGCGCGTCACCGCAATTCGCCGCCACGATATCCGGGGCTTCGACCCCGCCCCCGAAACCCGCCTCGAAGGCGGCGACGTACTGGTGCTGCTCGGCCCCGCCGACGGTCTGGAAGCCGCGCTCACCCGACTGCACCGGAAAAAGGGCGGGCGCACAGCCTGAGCGTCACACCCAGCCCCACCCCGGAAACCCGCGTCCTGCCTGCCTCTCCGGCAAAGCCCCCGTCCCGCCTGCGTTACAGCGATAGCGAACACTAACTTATAAAGACAGCGACAGCGGTTCGCCTCAGCGCCGCTTGAACACGATATCCCACACCCCATGCCCGAGCTTGATGCCGCGTGCTTCGAACTTGGTGAGCGGGCGATAGGCGGGACGCGGGGCGTAGTCGGGGGCGGTGTTTTGCAATTGTGGTTCAGCGGCGAGGACGGCGAGGATGTGTTCGGCGTATTCCTGCCAGTCGGTGGCGGCGTGGAGATAACCGCCGGGTTTGAGTTTGCGGCACAGGGTGGCGACCAGTTCCGCCTGGATCAGGCGGCGCTTGTGGTGGCGTTTCTTCGGCCAGGGGTCGGGGAAGAAGATGTGTGCGCCGTCCAGCGACCCGTCGGAGATCATGTGTTTCAGAACTTCCACGGCGTCGTGCTGGATCAGACGCAGGTTGGTGAGGTTTTGTTCGTCGATAAGCTTGAGCAGGCTGCCCACGCCGGGCGGATGGACCTCGATGCCGAGGTAATCGTTTTGCGGCTGTTCATGGGCAATTTGGGCGGTGCTGCCGCCCATGCCGAAACCGATCTCCAGTATTTTCGGCGCACTGCGTCCGAAGACCGCACCGAGGTCGAGCGGGGCTTCCTGGAAGGGAATGCCGAAGCGTGGCAACAGGTTTTCCAGCGCGCGGGTCTGACCGCTGGACATCCGTCCGGGGCGCAGCACGTAGCTGCGGATGGCGCGGTGGTGGAGGGTTTCGTTGGTGTCAGTCATAGAAAATCAGTGTTTAGTGTCTAATTTTTAATGTTTAATTGAGGGATGCGCGTTGCGCATGTTGACAAAAAAATCGCCGCGCCAAGCGCGGCGACAACAACTAAGCATTAAACACTAAGCATTAAACATTGCTTTTTATTTGCCTATCATCCCGGCAGTCGGCGAACTCGGGCTGGCGGAGTAGAGCTTCTTCGGCATCCGTCCGGCGAGGAAGGCTTCGCGGCCCGCTTCGACGGCTTTTTTCATCGCCGAGGCCATCAGCACCGGGTTTTGCGCGCCAGCAATGGCGGTGTTCATCAGTACGCCGTCGCAGCCCAGTTCCATTGCGATGGCGGCGTCACTAGCGGTTCCCACGCCGGCATCGACGATCACCGGCACCTTGGCGTTTTCGATGATAATCTGGAGATTCCAGGGGTTGAGGATGCCCATCCCGGAGCCGATCAGGCTGGCGAGCGGCATCACCGCGCAGCAGCCGATTTCTTCGAGTTGTTTGGCGATGATGGGGTCGTCGGAGGTGTACACCATCACCTTGAAGCCGTCCTTGATCAGGACTTCGGCGGCTTTCAGGGTTTCCACCACGTTGGGGTAGAGGCTCTTGGGGTCGCCCAGCACTTCCAGCTTGACCAGGTCATGCCCGTCCAGCAGTTCACGCGCCAAGCGCAGGGTGCGGATCGCGTCGTCCGCCGTATAGCAGCCGGCGGTGTTGGGCAGATAGGTGAATTGCGAAGGCGGCACGGCGTCGAGCAGGCTCGCTTCGCCGGCATTCTGGCCGATGTTGACGCGGCGCACCGCCACGGTGACGATCTGGGTGCCGCTGGCGTCAAGCGCCCGGCGGGTTTCGTCGAAATCCTTGTATTTGCCGGTGCCAACCAGCAAACGGGAAGAATAGGCCTTGCCTGCGATGATGAGTTCGTCCATGGTGTCTATTTAATGTTTAGTGTTTAGTGTTTAGTGTTTAGTGTTTAATTTTTAATGTTTAATTGCTGAGAGCGGGGCTCCGCTCCCTTTCCATTAAACACTAAAAATTAAACATTAAAAATTGCTTTTCAGCCGCCGCCGACTGCCACCACAATTTCCAGCTTATCGCCGTCGGCCAGGACAATTTCGCCGTGTTGACTGCGTGGCGCGATTTCGCCGTTGCGTTCGACGGCCAGCCGTTTGCCGGTCAAGCCGAGGTGTTCCAGCAGTTGGGTGAGGGTGGGGGCAGACTCAAAGGTATGTTGCTCGCCGTTGACGGTGAATCGGGTCATTTTTTAACAGTGGCTTTCAAAATTCGGGCTAAATCAGTAGAATGCGCATTTTAGCATCTACCTCAATGCGGGTGTAGCTCAATGGTAGAGCAGAAGCTTCCCAAGCTTACGACGAGG
>CAYVIN010000092.1:0-15516 GCA_964451375.1 uncultured Sulfuricella sp. | reverse complement strand
GCCCCGGCGTGCCGACCACGATGTGCGCGCCGTGCTCCAGACTGTCGCGTTGCGGCTTCATGGTGGTTCCGCCGCACAGCGCGAGCACCTTGATATGGCCTTCAAAACGCGCCAGGCGGCGGACTTCCTGGGTCACCTGTTCGGCCAGTTCGCGCGTCGGGCACAGCACCATCGCCTGCACCGCGAAACGGCGCGGATTGAGCTTGGTGAGCAGGGGCAGCGCGAAAGCGGCGGTCTTGCCGCTGCCGGTCTTGGCCTGGGCGATCAGGTCGTGGCCGGCCAACGCCAGTGGCAGGCTGGCGGCCTGGATCGGCGTCATGGTGTGGTATTCGAGCTGCGCGAGGGTCGCCTGGATACTCGGCGAAAGCGGCAGTTCGGTGAAGGGGCGTCCACCGGCGGCAGCGGCGGACTCGGGAGTGGGGGGGGGAGTATTCGTAGTCATGCGTAATTATCCCAGCCTGCGGCGCAACGTGGCGGATTATTTCATCCCTCCAGGCGCGATGGGTTTTCCTCAGGTCGTAATGAATCGGTGCGGTACTGGAGGAATCTCTTGCCCCGGATAGCTGCCGAAGTATCGAGCATCTCGCCGCCACTAGCACACTATGCTGTGCCAGCGGTTAGAAAAAACACCATATATGCTATGTTCCTCGCCACCTGTGAAAAGTAACAGGGTGGCTTTTTGATACAAAAACAACCCCATACCCAACCCAAAATCGCGACTCAAGACACTGATTATAAATAGTGTTTTTCCCGCCATGAGCAATGGCTCTCCGCGCAGGCAAGTTTTTGCAAAAAATTTTTCAATTTTTTTCCACCTTAAGAAACAATCTGTTACAAACAAACCTGTTAATTGTGACAGGTTTTTTGCCAAAGCAAACGCGCGTAGATTGCATGTGCGGTGGAACTGTCACCTCAATTGCGCCGAATCTGACTCGATGGAAACGGGGTGTATGTGACGCCGCAGACTACTCACTAATTTTATGGGGAAATCATGAAATCGAAGCTTTGTATTGCCCTTGGTAGTTGCGCATTCGTCACCGCGATCTCGGCTCCGGCATTCGCCGCCGATTTGCCCAACATGGAAAATGTCTTTGAAGGAAAGACACCGACGTATTACTACGATTTACCCGCCGAAGAAATGCTGGATTTGATCATCAAGGATCACAAGGAAGGTCGAGCGCCAGGTTCAAAAACCAAGCCGTCGCTACTTACGAAACATCTCGTCCGCTACGAAAATGTTCCGGGGTTAGTTAATACGAGTATTGCGAATACATTTGCAGCTGGAAATACTTTCGTTTGTATCACCAGTTTAACAATCGACGTCTCGTCAGGCATTACCCCCTGGAATACCCCGACAACGCCGAGCACGATTACCGCCTACAGGAATTGTGGCACCTCCCCGAATTTTACTTCGTGGCAACGCGGCAGCATTGGTCTAACCGGACTCTACAACTCATACAAGCTCGGTATCGTCGCAGATCCGACTTCCACCTCGAAGGGACAAGCGTTTCGGGATAACCCAAGTCAATACGCCAATGGCATTGTACCGAGCGATGAAACGTGGGGCGTATCATTTTTCGATAAAAAGGGAACCTATGGCAAGATACAGGAAGCCGTCATGGTATTCACCAGATACAGATAATTGGGCGTAATTGTTGCTCCCGCACTCGCGGGAGCATTTTCTTGCTTATTTGGAGAATGCCTTATGAAACTTTCAGAAATTGCTTCAAGCATAACGTCAGCTGCCTGCTTGCTAATCGGGTTGACCTTGCTGAGTTCTTCCGTTCTGGCGGTGGGGTCGGTAGCACCACAGGCCGACAATTTCAACGCCACCACAGCGCTTATCGACAACGACGGCAATCTGTGGATGTGGGGCGATTGCAGAGATCAAAAAATCCCCGGTGCATCGTGCGCCAACGGTTATATTTCAACACCTTTCAAGGTTGGAACCAACTACCGGAGCATCGCACTCGGCGAGGGGTATACCCTGGCTTTGAAAAACGACGATAGTCTATGGTCGTGGGGCGGGAACAGTGAGTACGGAGAACTGGGGGACGGCAAATTGACCCCACGTTTTACCCCCGCGCAGATCGGTACCGGTTTTGTCGCCATATCAGCCAAGCAACACGCTCTTGCTCTCAAGGCAGACGGTACTTTATGGGCGTGGGGACGAAACAACTGGGGACAATTGGGGGACGGCAGCCTCCAGCAACGCAATATTCCGACCCTGATTGGCGACGGGTACCAAGCCATTGCGGCGGGAGGGGATCACAGCATCGCGCTCAAGAAAGACGGCTCCCTTTGGGCCTGGGGTTGCTGCAATTTCGAAACCGGCGATATCTCGACCAATATCATGGCTGCCAACAAAACACCGGTGCAAATCGGGAGCGGCTACAGCGCGATAGCCACCAATGTCCTTCTCAAAAGTGACGGTAGCCTGTGGACTTATGGTTACAACATCGCCGGTGAACTGGGCAACGGCAGCGACGATTGCCTGGGATCCGGCTCGCTGTGGGGGTGTCGCGGACAGGAAACCCCTTTCCGCCCCTGGCCGCGGCAGATCGGTAGCGGATTTTCCGCTATCTCGCCCGCTTTCGCGCAAGCCCCGGCGGCGCTCAAGGAAGACGGCAGCTTGTGGAAATGGGGCATACACGACGAGAGCACGATATTCACGAAGCCGGTTCCGGTCGGCGGCGGATACGTTTATGTCGGGCCGAAAATCGCCATCAAGCGCGATGGGTCGGTTTGGGCATGGGGAGACAATTCGTATGGGCAGTTGGGCGACGGCTCCACCACGCCCAGCTATTTCCCCAAGGCAGTCATCGCAGCCGATGGGAAAAGCGCCTTTTCCGTTAAAACCGCCGCGCCGGGTGTAGCGGAAGCGTCATTCAGTGCAACTGTCGAAAAACCACTGACGAAATTACGTCTGACCGTCAATATCAAGGCGGGGTCAGCGGATCAAGGCAAGTCGGCATCTTTGTTCGTGGCTGCCAATGCCGATGGAACCTGGTATTGCCTGAGCAAGCTCAAAGGGTGGCAAACGTGTAGGGGCGATTTGTCCGCCTACGACTCCGTGACACTGGGAAGCCACGAAATAACACTATTTCAGGGCGTCGATATGACGGCGTTTTCCGGCACCGATATTTACGTCGGCTATGGCGGAAGCGCCGCCGAAATGTTGGGCAACGGCTCCTGGAGTATGGTGTCTCGGGTGAAATAGCCGAAAAAAATGGTTTTCCTGGCCCCCCCCCCATTAAGCAACATCCGAATGTTAGTGGTTAGTAACCCGGAGACGCAGGTGGATAGGCGTTCTACATTTTTACGCACAACTGGCTGAGGATGCCTTGGCATCCGCCGGTTACGCGACCGTCAGCAGCTTTGGCAATCTTCCTTGAAGCCCAGGGCTTTGAGGATATTGACCAGCGGACAGAGGTTGGTGAAGCCGCTCTGGAACAGGTTGGCCCCGACGAAGGCGGTGAACCACAGGAAGTTGACGTTGACGAACAGCGGGCTGGCTTCAACGCCGAGGCCCAGCGAGAGCAGCACGAAAAAGCCGGCGACGATACGAACAATGCGGTTGATGGTCATGGTGGTTCTCCTTTGAGTTGAATAAATCGGTTGGTTAAGCGGGCGGAGCGCCGGCATCCTGCCGGCAGGCCGGCGAGACGCCGGCGCTCCCAGGTTTGGGGTGACGGCACATTCGACTTCGTGGCATATAGCCCAAGTGACGCATCGCCAAATCCGTTTACATTTCCTTGTATCTCGCCGCGTAATACAGCACCGGGATCACCACCAGCGTCAGCACGGTGGACACCAGGATGCCGAAGATCAGCGAGATCGCCAGCCCGTTGAATATCGGGTCGTCGAGGATGAATAACGCGCCCAGCATGGCGGCGAGTCCGGTCAACACAATCGGTTTGGCGCGGGTGCTGCCGGCGCGGATCACCGCTTCCTGGAAGGCCATGCCTTCGGCGACCTGCATGTTGATGAAGTCCACCAGCAGGATCGAGTTGCGCACGATGATGCCGGCCAGGGCGATCATGCCGATCATGCTGGTGGCGGTGAACTGGCTGCCGAGCAAAGCGTGACCAGGCATCACGCCGATGATGGTGAGCGGAATCGGCGCCATGATGATCAGCGGCGCCAGGTACGACTTGAACTGCGCCACCACCAAGAGATAAATCAGCACCAGCCCGACCGCGTAGGCGATGCCCATGTCGCGGAAGGTTTCGTAAGTAACCTGCCATTCGCCGTCCCATTTCAGGCTGTAGCCGGCGTAATGGTCTTCGGGCTGTTTGATGAAGGTGTCGGTGAGTTTGCCGCCTTCCTTCAAGTCCTGGCCGACGAGGTTGGCGCGAATGTCGAACATGCCGTACAGCGGGCTATCCAGCTTGCCGGCCATGTCGCCGACGACGAACACCACCGGCAGCAGATCTTTGTGGTAGATGGTTTTCTCACGGGCCACCGGGCGCACTTCAACCAACTCGGAGAGCGGCACCAACGTGCCTTCGCGCGAGCGCACGGTGAGCTTGAGCAATTCGTCGAGGCTGGACAGGCGCTCCGGGGCGAGGGTGACTTTCACCGGGATTTCGAACTTGGAGTCGCCGTCGTGTACCGGGGTGACTTCCTCCCCGGACAGCCCCATCTTCATGACTTCCACCACGTCCTTTTGCGCGACGCCCATCAACGCGGCCTTGGCCTGCAATACGCGCAGCACGAATTTGTTGGCGTCTTCCTCGACACTGTCGTCGATGCTGACGATATCCGGGGTTTTGGCGAAACCGGCGCGGATTTTTTCGGCAACCTTGATCTGGCCTTCGTAGTCCGGGCCGTAAACCTCGGCGACGATGGGCGACATCACCGGCGGGCCGGGCGGGACTTCGACCACTTTGACCTTGGCGTCGTAAGCGGCGGCGATTTTTTCGATGGCCGGGCGCACTGCCTGGGCGATTTCGTGGCTCTTGCGCTCGCGCTGGTGTTTGTCCACCAGGTTGACCTGAATGTCGCCGACTTCCGGGCCGCTACGCAGGTAATACTGGCGCACCAGTCCGTTGAAATTGATCGGTGAGGCGGTGCCGACATAGGCTTCGTAATCGCTGACTTCCGGCACCGTGGCAAGATACGCGCCCATTTCGCGCATCACCCGCGCCGTCTGTTCGAGCGGCGTGCCGGTGGGCATGTCCACCACCACCTGGAATTCCGATTTGTTGTCGAAGGGCAGCATTTTCATGATCACGACTTTGAACACCGCCAGCGACATGGCGAAGAGAATCAGGCCGATGATCACAAACCACAGTTTGTTGCGGTTAGCCTTGCCCTGCTCGCGATTGAGGAAAGGCGTGAGGCGAGCGTGGAAAAAAGCATAAAGACGGCTCTCGGATTCCCCTGTGGCGTGCGTACCAGGTTGGTGCTTACTCAGCTTGAGCGCCAGCCAGGGCGTGATGACAAACGCAATCGCCAGCGAGATCAACATGCCGATGCTGGCATTGATCGGAATCGGGCTCATGTAAGGCCCCATCAGGCCACTGACGAAAGCCATCGGCAGTAGCGCGGCAATCACCGTCAGGGTCGCCAGGATGGTCGGCCCGCCGACTTCATCGACTGCCTCGGGGATCACCTGAGTGAGCGGCTTGCCCGGTTCCAGTTCGCGGCGGCGGTGGATGTTCTCGACCACCACGATGGCGTCATCCACCAATATCCCGATGGAGAAAATCAGTGCGAACAGGGATACGCGGTTCAGCGTGAAACCCCACGCCCACGAGGCGAACAGCGTCGCGGCCAGCGTCAGCAACACCGCCACGCCGACGATCACCGCCTCGCGTTTGCCCAAGGCGAACAGCACCAGCAGCACCACGAAAGTGGTCGCAAAGATCAGCTTGCCGATCAGTTTCATCGCCTTGTCGTTGGCGGTTTCGCCGTAGTTGCGCGTCACCGTGGCCTGGATGCCTTCGGGAATGATGCTGCCGTGCAACTGCTCGATGCGTTTGATGAGGCGCTCGGCCACTTCCACCGCGTTTTCGCCGGGCTTTTTGGATATCGCCAGAGTGACGGCGGGGAATTCTCCTTGCTCCTTGATCTGTTTGGTCGCGGCAGCCGGGCCGGTGCCCAGCCACACATAACGCGACGGCAAATCGGGGCCGTCCTCAACGCTCGCGACGTCGGTGACGAACACCGGGCGGCCCTCGAAGACCCCCACCACCAGTTCCTTCACGTCGGCGGCCGAAGACAGGAAAGTCCCGGTCTGCACCAGCACCTCGCTATTCCCGGACACCAGCGAGCCGGAGGGCTGCGAGGCATTGCTGACCTGCAAAGCGGCGCGGATGTCCTGCGCCGAGATGTTGTGCGCGGCAAGGCGTTCAGCGTCCATGATCACCCGCACCATGCGCCCCGGCCCGCCCAGGGTTTTCACCTCACGGGTGCCCTTGATGCGCTTCAGTTCGATCTCGGCCGCGTGGGCGACTTGCTGCAATTCATACGCGCCGCGTTGCGGGTCGGCAGTCCACAAGGTCAGCGAAACAATCGGCACGTCGTCGATACCCACCGGTTTGACGATGGGTTCACCGACGCCGAGATTCGGCGACACCCAGTCGCGATGCGACTGGATGGTGTCGTAGAGACGCACCAGCGCCTGGGTGCGGTCTTCGCCGACCTTGTACTGGACGGTGAGTATCGCCATGCCGGGGCGCGACACCGAGTAGATGTGCTCGATCCCGGAGATTTGCGATAACACCTGTTCGGCAGGGGTGGCGACCAGGCTTTCCACATCCTTCGCCGATGCGCCGGGAAAGGGAATGTAGACGTTGGCCATGGTCACGTTGATCTGCGGCTCTTCCTCGCGGGGCGTGACCAGCACGGCAAACAATCCGAGCAGGAAGGCAATCAGCGCGATGAGCGGGGTCATCTGCGATTGCAGGAAAGTGTTGGCGATGCGTCCGGAAATACCCATATTTTCGATTCAATGTTTAATGTTGAATGTTTAATGCTTAGTGGTGGTGGCGCTTCGCGCCGAAATGTTTAAATGGTCGTGCGCACAGCGCACTCCACAATTAAACATTAAGCATTAAACATTAAAACTTGCCCTTTAAAGCCATGCCGGCCTTGATCGGTTCCAGCGCCACCGTTTCACCGGGCGTCAGGCCGGCGAGGATTTCGATCTGGCCTTCGCCTGCCGCCTCGCCGAGACGCACCTGGCGCAGCGCCACGCCACCCTTGTCGCCCACCACGTAAACGGCGGTGACTTCACTGCGGCGCACCAGCGCGGCGGCGGGAACCAGCAATTTTTTGGTGCGCCCGATGCTGAAGTGGGCGCGGGCATACATGCCGGGATACACGTCGCGCAGGTTTTCGGGAAGATCGAGACGCACCCGCGTGGCGTGGGTCTTGGCATCGGCGGCGGGGAGGATGGTCACGGACTGGGCATCGATCCACTTGCCCAGCGCCGGAAATTCCACCTTGGCGCGCGAGGCGCTGCGAATCTCGGCGAGCTTGTATTGCGGAACGTTGGCGACCGCACGTAAATCACGCGGGTCGAAACCCACCATCAGGGGCTTTCCGGGGATCGCCATTTCACCGAGTTCGACCAGCCGCGCCGCGACCACCCCGCTGTAGGGCGCGACGATGGTGGTGTAACCCTTCGCGGTGGCGGCTTGTCCCGCACCGGCGAGCGTCGCCTGAGTCTGCGCCTGGGCCGCCTTGTAATCGGCGAGCGCCTTGTCGAGCGCGGCCTGGCTGACGAATTTCTGTTCAAAAAGCTGGCGGGTGCGCTCGTAAGTCGCCTTGGTGTTTTGCAGATTGGCCTGCGCCTGCGCCACCTGCGCCTCGCTGCCGGCCAGCGCGTGGCCGGCTTCGCGTTCGTCGATGCGGGCAATCACCTGGCCCTTTTGCACGTAATCGCCAACATCAAACTTGATTTCCACCACCCGCCCGGCGATTTGCGCCGCCACCGTGGATTGTTTGGCCGCCTCGATCAGCGCCTCGGTCGCATAAGTCGAATCGACCTCGCGGAATTCCGCCTTGGCGGTGGCGAACGGCGCGGCTTGCAACGGTGCGGATAACAGGAAGACCAGTAGCAATGAAATTTGACGGAACACGATTTACCTCTCTCGGTCGGGACGGAGAATATTAGCAGAATCTAATATTCATGGCAAAATTACTTAACCCGGATATTTCTTAATTTAAGTTCAAGGGTGCGTCTTGTCTGGAAGCGTTTACTCACCGCTATCTGGCGATGAATACTGCCATGTAAACGCCCCGCTCTGACCGGAAAAAAGCGATTCACCGGTCGCTCGGGTACCGCGCAATTTAACCTTGAGTTCCTTGGGAGGGGTGTCGAACAGGGAGGGCGCGTCTGGTTTTAAGGGCAAGGTGCGAATATGGACTTCTCCGGCAACAACGGCGATCCTGCAGGATATCCCGGCTTCGGCGGCGCGCTTGGTTTCCTTGATGGCAGCCAACTGACTTTCCAGAGCGGCCTGCTGAGCCATCTTCGCCTTGGTATCTTCCCCCAATCTGGTAAGCAGCTTGATGAACGGCGACAGGTTGGCCGCCATTTTTTGCAGCCCTGCCTGCTGTTCCGGGGTCAGGGTAATTTCGTTTCTTCTAGCCTTGCCGGCGATGGTCAGATACTTGCGGAAATCCGGGTCGGCCTTGAGTTTTTCGCTCTCCCCGATCATTTTGTTGATCCCTGCCTGCATTTCCTCGACTTTACTCGTCAAGACGCCGATTTTGGCGCGAAATTCGCCTTGATCGGGAATCATCACAAAACCCAGCATTTCGCTTTGTTTACGCGGCGCGGCGCGCTCGATGTTTATCGCCTTGGCGGCCACCGCGCAGCCCTCCGCCAGACCGATTTCCACATGATCGGCAAGAATGTCGCAATTCGAGGCTTGTTCAATAAACACCCCGGTGCCGATGATGACGCAGCTTTCGGCGCGTTTGAGGCGGATTTCGCCGTTCTGGGTGTGTAACGTCGCCCCCGAGGCGACGCCTTCTATAACGATGTCGCCTTTCTGGTTAAGCGCCATGCCGCCAACCAGATTGCGCTTGAGGAGGATCACCCCGCCGCGCGAACTGACTATGCCGAATACGTCAGCATGGATGGCGATGTTATTGCCCTCAATGGTGCGTTTTTCCTGGACTTCGCCGTGTTCCTCGTAGTGTTCGCCGGTCAGCGACAAATCGCCGGTGGTGCGCACACTGACACCTTCGCGATTGACGATTTTTTCGTTGATGGAAATCTGGTTGGTCTGGGTGTCCAGATTCAGGAAGCCATCCTGCTGGGAGACGATGAATTCACCTTCGGCGTTGCTCTCCACTGAGGTGCCCGGCCCGGACAGATTGGCGAGATTGAAATCCTTGGGAATCGGCGGCTCGATGATATTCCCGGAAATTTCCCGGCCCGGCGTTCCCATCACCAACGGGATTTTTTTGAGCAGGCGCACCCCTTTGTTGATTTGCGGGAAGCGGTTTTTGAACTGGCGCAAATCCATCCTGCCGTTGGGCAACTCCTTGGGGGCGTCGTCGCGGTGGATTTCTTCGGCCAATTCCTGAATGTCGGCGGCTTTGCCAAGGATGGCTTCACGCCGCCGGGCAACCACAAAACGTCCGGTGGTACCGGCGCTGATGAGTTCGCGCACCCGTGGTTCGTCGATCCCGAAACGCACCCCTTTCAACCACAGATCGGCGACGAATTCGTCGAAATCCAGAGAGGCCCGCTGCGGGGCGGGTCGTTCGTTGGTCGCGCCCTGCGCCGGGGCTTCTTCAAATACCGGCTCGAAATAATATTCAACTTGGCCGTCGCCGATTTTGACGGCTTTGTATAAGGCGCGCCGCGCCGGGTGAAACGCCACGATATCGCGGCACAGCCGCCGGGGCCGGGGCGCTTCGCCGCCTTTGGCCAGCCCCCCACGAATATCCAGTTCATACAGCAGATGCAGAAAGCCGGGGTAATCGAGATCAAGAAAATACGCGCCACCGTTGAATATCCGCTCCACCGCCTCCGCCAGGGTTTCCGCAGTGTCGAGTTTGCCCGGCTCGACATACAGGCCATCCTTGTTTTTGAACAGGAAACGCGGTAACGCCACTTCGCCTTCGCGCAAGTCGGCAAGGTTTCCGATGATGGAACGTGGTGGTGCGGCATCGTTACTCAAGGCTGTTACTCCCGCGCCTTTCGGCATTTATGTGTTGCTTGCGACCAAGGGTGGCATTTTACCTCCGTCAGGCGGCAGAGAATGTGAATCCCGTCACAGATGTTTTGCCTGGCGCGCTGCGATATAGCGGCATTACGCGCGGCAAGTGGTTCTGGATATCGCGAATCCGCGTCTGATCAGCGGGGTGGGTGCTGAGGAACTCGAAACTCAGGGACTTCTGCTGCTCCGCCATTTTCCGCCACAACGCAACTGCCGCTTCCGGGTTGTATCCGGCGCGCGCCATCAATTCCAGGCCGATACGATCCGACTCGGCCTCCATTTCGCGGCTGTGCGGCAACGTCAGCGCCAGCGCGCCGGCAGCCTGCAAGACCACCATCTTGCGCTCGTCCAGCTTGGCGGCCAGGCCGATGCCGAGCAGAACCAGTTGCTGTCCATAAATTTCCGACATTTTTTCGCGGCCATGTTCACGCAGCGCGTGGGCGATTTCGTGGCCCATCACGGCGGCGATTTCGTCATCACTCAGACGCAATTTTTCGATAATACCGGTGTAGAAGGCGATTTTCCCGCCGGCGGCGCAAAAGGCGTTGATTTCATCGGAGTGAATCAGGTTGACTTCCCAAGTCCAGCGCAGGGCGTCTTCGCGAAAAATGCCGGTATGGGGAATAATGCGTTTGCTGATACGCCGCAACCTTTCGAGTTGAGCCGGGTCGCGGTTGAGTTCTCCCTTGGCCCGCGCCGAGTCGAGGGTTTCCGCATAGGAGCGCAGGGCCATGGTTTCGGCTTCCAGTTGCGAAACCATCATGTATTGGGTACGCTCCACGCCCACCGCGCCGGATCGGGTGGTTTGCACCGGAGTACACGCCATCAGCATTAGTGCAATCAGGCTTGTGAGGAGGCATTTAATAGTCATAACGATGAGAATTATCCACAAAAAATAATTTGTCCGGTAGGTGATTGACCGATTCGGTGGACAAACCAGCCATGTTATGATTTTCCTCAATTCATCTGGAGTTGCAACACCTTTATATGTACGACCATCAGGACGAATTCGCCGCGCTCAACAGCGGGTTGCCCCTCCCCGATAAAATCCGGGCGGTGCATCACTTACTGAAGCAACGTTTTCCTTTTATCGACCGGATTGCTGTGGCGGTGTACGACGCCAAGACGGACTTGCTCAAAACCTATGTCCACAGCAGCGGCGCGGATCAACCGTTGGCACTGTACGACGCGCGCCTGAGCGAGTCTCAATCCTTGCAGGAAATTCTCAAGAAAGGCCGCCCCCGCGTCCTCAACGATCTCGATGAGTTTTACGGCGCACCGGCCAAACGGATAACTTCAGTCAGTTACGGCGCAAGTTACACCTTGCCGATGTATGTGGACGACGTATTTTTCGGCTTTCTGTTTTTCAATTCCTATCAGAAACATGTCTACGATGAGACGGCGCTGCATTATCTGGACATGCTCGGACACCTGCTGTCGCTGCTGGTAATCCACGAACTCTCGCACACCCGGACTTTGCTGGCGACCGTGCGTACCGCCACCGACATGGCCCAGCACCGCGATTTCGAAACCGGCGCACATCTTGACCGGATGGCCAACTACGCCCGCCTTATCGCCCGGGAAGTGGCGAAAAAGTATGAGTTGAGCGATGAAATCGTCGAGCATATCTTTCTTTTTTCTCCGCTCCACGACATTGGCAAAATCGGCATTCCCGACACCATCCTGCTCAAGCCGGCCAAATTGACCGATGACGAATACGAGTTGATGAAAACCCATGCCAGCAAAGGCATGGAGATCATCGACCGGATGTTGGAAAATTTCGGACTAACCAGCCTGCGCCACGTGGACGTTCTGCGCAACATCGCGCTCTACCATCACGAAGCGCTCAACGGCAGCGGGTATCCGTATGGTCTGGCGGGCGACGCGATCCCGGTGGAGGCCAAGATTGTTGCGGTGGCCGATGTGTTTGACGCGCTCACCAGCACCCGCCCCTACAAGGAAGCATGGAGCAACGAGCGAGCTTTTGAACTGCTGAAAAATCTGTCCGGCGACAAGTTCGACCCGGACTGCGTAGAAGCGCTGATCGCCTGCCGCGAACAGGTGGAATCAATCCAGCAGCGCTTCCATGAAGGGACGTGTTAAAAACAGTTTTTAGTTTTGAATGTTTAGTGTTTAGTTGAGGAATGCGCTTCGCGCTCAAGCCAATACCGACGCGCCTGGCGCGGCTACAGCAACGAAACACTCGGCACCAAATAGCAGAAACTTTTGTTATCAAACGCTTAACCTAGCCCGGATATTTCATAAATTCGCGTGATGATCGCGCAGGATTTTGTTTCATAGGCGAATTTGGCGAAGGAGCGGCGTAGTTATTCATACGCCCGACTGAGCGAAATTTGCATATGAAACAAAAGACCAGCGAGGGCGCGCGCAATTTATGAAAAATCCGGGCTAGCTGTTTATCAGGTAATCCGGCGGCTGGCTTCGCGGTTTTTCCTGGTTTTGCGACTCTCGAAATACTTCAGCCCCATAAAAGTCAGCCAGCCTATCGTTACCAACCCGCCGATAAAGCTGCCGTAAGCCATGGGCCAGGGAACTCCCTGAGTCATCATCGAAAATTCCGACATACCGCCGATGCCGGCCAGCACATTGAGCGGCATAAACACTACGCTGATTACCGTCAGACGTTTGATGTCCTTGTTCTGGTTAATGTTGATCGAACTGTCCGTGGCGTCCATCAGGAAGTTGATCTTGTTGAACAGGAACGCGGTGTGCCCATCCATTGATTCGATGTCGCGCAAAATTTCGCGCACGTCGTCATGCTGAACATCCGATAAAAACTTGCCGCGCATCAGGAAAGACAAGGCGCGCCGGGTATCCAGCACGTTACGGCGAATACGCCCATTAAGGTCTTCCGCCTCGGCGATGGCGGAAAGAATTTTCGCCGCCTCTTCGTCGGTAATGTGGGAACTCAACACCAGCTTGCCCACTTCTTCCAGCTTGGCGTAAACATCCTCCAGCGCATTGGCGGAATATTCCACATCGGCGGCGTAAAGATCGAGCAATACGTCTTTCGCCTCCGACACATACCCGGTATGCGCCCGCGCCCGCAGGCGCTGCAAGCGAAATACCGGCAGTTCCTCACTGCGCACCGTGAACAGGGTGCCTTTATTGAGAATAAAAGCCACCGCCACGTTGCGGGATTCATCCTCCCGTTCCAGGAGAAAGTCGGAGTGCAAATGCACTTCGCCATTTTCTTCGACATAAAAACGTGCGCTGGTCTCCAGGTCGGTCAAATCCTTGGGATTGGGCAACTCCACGCCAAAAATTTCCCGCGCCCAGATGAGTTGCTCGTCTTCGGGCGTCACCAGGTCGATCCAGATGGGATGGGCTTTTGCCAGGTCTTCGCGGGTTTCGACGGGAATCTGCCGCAAGCGCCCTTCATGCAAATCGAACACCCGGATCATCATGCTGCGGCTGCGCGGTTTAACATCCGATACCAGTTCCACGCGAACCGAATCGGAGATTTCCAGGAGGATTTCCTCTTTTTGATCGTCGCGCACCAACGGCCAGATAATTTTCTGATCTTCGGGCACCAAGGCTTCCAGAATACGGGCAATGATGTGGGGGGCGCGTTGACTTAGCAGACGCTGAAGCTCCACCAGGTTTTGTTTGTGAACCATCGACTCGATGATTTCGTGTTTCGGCATGTCCTGCTTGTGCACCAACCCCTCAACCAGCTTGTGTTTATTGAGCAAGGTGACAACCTGCTGGAGGCATTCCTGCATCTCAGGGGTGTTTTTTTCTTCCATCATAAAAGTCCTTCCAACGGCGAAAAGAGAGTCGCCGTGTGTATCACACGCAACTGCCGCAAATTGATGACACCATGAATGGGAAACCGCCGAACATCCGACAAAACGCCGAACACAACAAGATATCCGATTCCGCTTGACCCTGCGGAATCCAGACTGGGCCGATAGGCCAGGGGGGGAGCAACCGCCGGGGGAGTTACAGACTGTTTAAGTTACAACTGGGACTGTCCAAAATGGCTGCCTTGAAAATGGAACGACGGCATTTTACCTGCCGCATGGGAAGGGCGCAACGCGAGTTTTGGAAAGCGCGTCAGGGCGCCTGCACCTGGTTCATGCGCCCCAGGATAATGGGGGTCTTCTTTTCCAGTCCGCGGGCATTGCGATGCAGGTCGTAATAACGCGGATTGGGCACCATCGAAGCGAGGCGCGCCGCCTGTTCCGCAGAGACCGAAGCAGCGCCGATGCCATAGTAATGACGCGCCGCCGCCTCCGCACCGAACACCCCGTTGCCCCACTCGATGACGTTGAGGTAAATCTCCAGAATGCGCCGCTTGCTCAGGGTGTTTTCCAGCATCACGGTGATGATGGCTTCTTCAACCTTACGCAGGGGATTGCGGCTGCCCGAGAGGAACAGGTTTTTTGCCAGTTGCTGGCTGATGGTCGAGCCGCCGGCGACGATTTTGCCTTTTTTCAGGTTTTTTTCGTAAGCCTTCTGGATACCGTCCCAGTCGAAGCCTTCATGATCGAGAAACTTGGTGTCTTCCGCCGCTATCAGGGCGAGTTTGAGCTGCCGGGAAATTTTTGGGTAGGGTGCCCACTGCTGCTGCAATTGGGCGTCTGGCTTGGTTTCGCGCATTTCCGCAAGGCGCGCATCCATGAAGGCGGTTGTAGAGGGGTTATGATCGACCCACCACCAGATTTGTGCGTAAATCCAGCCCTGGTAGAGCAGCAATACCGCCAAAACCAGCAGGATGCCGCGCCCCAGCCAGCGCCAAAGACGATTACCCTTTTTATTTTTCATGAAAAAAACAACGGGGACGGCCTCAAACAGACCGTCCCCGCGTTCTCGTGAAAAGAATTACAGACCGGCGTCAGCCTTGAGCGCCGCCGCTTTGTCGGTGGCTTCCCAAGTGAACTCCGGCTCGTCGCGGCCAAAGTGCCCGTACGCTGCGGTTTTGGCGTAGATGGGGCGCAGCAGGTCGAGGGTCTGGATGATGGCGCGGGGGCGCAGATCGAAGTGGCGTTCCACCAGTTGGGCGATTTTCTCGTCGGAAATCTTGCCGGTGCCGGAAGTATTGACCATCAGGCTGACCGGTTTGGCGACGCCGATGGCGTAGGCCACCTGGACTTCGCACTTGCTCGCCAGACCGGCGGCAACGATGTTTTTCGCTACGTAGCGGCAGGCATAGGCTGCGGAACGATCCACCTTGGACGGATCCTTGCCGGAGAACGCGCCACCGCCGTGGTGCGCCGCGCCGCCATAAGTATCGACAATGATCTTGCGCCCCGTCAGGCCGCAGTCGCCCATCGGCCCGCCGACCACGAAACGCCCGGTGGGG
>CAYVIN010000091.1:0-15815 GCA_964451375.1 uncultured Sulfuricella sp. | reverse complement strand
ACGCTCACCCGTTTGGTGAGAGCGCTACGGGCCGGATTGCACGGTTTTTCGGGCGCATGGCTGCGTTGCAACTCCTTGGAATGGAATGGCCATTCCGCGTCGTCGCGCCTTGCCCTGCACCCAAAAAACCGCACACTCCAGCCCGTCCAACTGAGGTTTCTAGGTTAAATGAAAAGAAAAACCCTGCTCATCGTCGATGACGACGCCGTTTTCAACGGCCTGCTGCGCCGCCAGATCGAATCCATGGGGTTCGCCACCGTCGGCGCAGGTTCCTGGGGGGAAGCCCAGAAAAAACTCGGCGAAATCGAACCCGCCGCGATTATTCTCGACTTCAAGCTACCCGACAGCGACGCCGGAAAAATCCTCGTGGAAATCCACAACCAATATCCGGTGATCGTGCTCACCGGCTACGGCTCCATCCCCAACGCGGTCAGTGCGATCCGCGAAGGGGCCGCCGATTTCCTCACCAAGCCGGTCAACGTGGACGAGCTGGAACTGACCGTGCGGCGTGTGCTGGAAACCGCCGAATTGCGCGAATCCAACCAGTTCTACCGCTCGCAACTGGCTTCCCACCGCCCCGGCCCGATGGTATCCGAGAGCGCCGCGATGCGCGAAGTACAGGCGATGATCAACGCCGTCGCCCCGACCGACACCACCGTATTGATCCTCGGCGAATCGGGCACCGGCAAGGAAATGGTGGCGCAAGCCATCCACGACCGCAGCCAGCGCGCCACTCGCGAACTGGTCGCCATCGACGCCGGCGGCTTGCAGGAAAGTCTTTTCGAATCGGAACTGTTCGGCCACGAACGGGGTGCTTTCACCGGCGCCGACCGCCAGAAAAAAGGCCTGATCGAGGAAGCCGCCGGGAGCACCCTGTTTCTCGATGAAATCGGCGACATCAGCGCCACCGTCCAGGCCAAGCTGCTGCGGGTGATGGAAACCAACACCTTCCGCCGCTTGGGCGGCAACAAAACCCTCACCGCCGACGCCCGCCTGATTGCCGCCACCAACCGCGACATCGCCAACATGGGGCGTAGCGGCGCATTTCGCAGCGACCTGTATTTCCGCCTGTCGCGGTTCGTCATCACCCTGCCGTCGCTGCGCTCGCGGCGCGAGGACATCGAACCGCTGGCGCGCCATTTTCTCGCCCTGCTGAGCCGCACCGCCCCCATGACGCTCGCCCCGGAAGCCCTGAAAATCCTGGTCGCCTACGACTGGCCGGGGAATGTCCGGGAAGTCCGCAACGCTATTGAGCGCGCGGTAATCCTGGCCCGCCCCGGCAGCCAGGTACGCGCCGAACACCTCTCCTTCATTCCTCGCGACCAGCCCGGCGAAGTGGTGTTGCGCTTCGACGAGGAACCGAACCTCGAACAAATCGAGCGTGAATACCTGCGCCAAACCATGATCCGCTACGCCGGCAATCGCCAGAAAACCGCCGCCGTGCTCGGGGTAAGCGAACGTCACGTGTATCGGCTCATCGAGAAATACCGGGAAGCAAATAGCTGACCACTCAATTTTTTTCACTCCGCGTGTAAAACATGAACTCATTCTGTTCTCCTCCCCCCAGTGCGATGCACCGGGCGCCTGTCGCTCCCCTCGCTTCCAGCGAGGTCTGCAGCGTTGACCTCAGCCAAGTCATCTATGCCTTGTCGGATGCGCTCGACCTGGTCGGCATCGACGATGTCGGACACGGCAAGCGCGTCGGCATCATGGCGGCTGCCTGCGGGATAACACTCGGGTTGAGCGCCCCCGAAATCACCTTCCTGTTCGATCTTGGCTTGCTGCACGACATCGGGGTATCGTCGACGACCACCCACAGCCATCTGGTTACCGAGTTCGACTGGACACGTTCGCAGGTGCATTGCGAAGTGGGCTACGCATTGCTGTGCGACTTTACGCCGCTGCGGAATATGGCCTGGCCGATCCGCTTCCACCATACCCGCTGGGACAAACTGGCCGCCTGCGCCGATAGCGACGAGTCGATGGCGCGCCGGGCCAATCTGATCTTCCTGGTTGACCGGGTCGATGCGCTGGTCGCTCCGCACTACGGCGACGGTTCCCTGCTGATCAACATCGGCGCGATTCGCGAACAAATCCGCGCCCATTCAGGAAGCTATTTCGCGCCACAACTGGTGGATGCCTTCCTGAGCGCCTCGGCTTCCGAAGCTTTCTGGCTACAGTTGGAGCCGCGCGGCATTCAGATGGCCATGCAGCAGATGCTTCCCGGCCATCCGCCCTGCACCGCCTCCATCCTTGAACTCAAGCGACTGGCGGAAATATTCTCGCGTATCGTTGACGCCAAAAGTCCCTTCACCGCCGAGCATTCGCTGGGGGTGGCGCAGTTATCCCGCTTCATTGCGCAACGCATGGGAGTTCCGCCGGACAATTGCGACAAGATCGAAATCGCCGGGTTACTCCACGATTTGGGCAAGCTGCGCATTCCCGACGAAATCCTCGACAAACCCGCTCGTCTCGACGAACGGGAGCGCAAGATCATCCAGGCTCACAGCTTTGAGACCTTCCAGGTTCTCAGACAGATTCAGGGGTTTGAAGAAATCACCGCGTGGGCCGCGCATCACCACGAAGAACCCAACGGCGACGGCTATCCGTTTCACCTGCACGGCGAGGCTTTACCGATTGAGGCGCGGATTCTGCGCGTCGCCGACATTTTCCAGGCGATGGTGCAAAACCGCCCCTATCGCAAGGGCCTGGGCGGCGGCGAAGTGTTGGCGTACCTGAATGAGTTGGTTTCCCGAGGCAGGATCGAAGCGGAGATCGTTGCGGTTCTGGCGGCGGACTTGCCCGGTGCGTTCGCCAGCGCCTTGCCGCCCACCGAGGCGAGCGCCGTCGCCGCATACCGTATCGGGAGGGAAGGTCAATGAGCAGTAAGCGCAATCTGGCGCAGGCCGCGCAAAACCGGGAACGAAATGCGGCTGGCCGTAGCAACTGGAGGGATGGTTTTGTCAATCTTTACCACATGCTCCTGGCGAGGCTGATGAGCGAACATCTCGTCAACCTGTTCGGCGCAAAGCACCACCCGCCTTACCTGACACAGCATCGGCTGACGGCGATCAGTTCACGAACCAAGCTGGTGTCGGTGGCATTTGCGCCATTGACGCTATTCTGGATACTCTTCGACGCGGCTGCGCTTCCCCCCGACTGTTGGCAGCCGATAGCGCTGTGTCGGGCGCTTGCCGCAATCGTCTTCATCCGGCTGGCGGTCATCCCGGAAGCGACCGCCAGCCGTGCAACCACCCTGGCAAGACTGGCGGTGATGTTCGCCATGCCGTTGATGATCTACGCCGTTTCGCAGTGGATTTTCGCCGGAAGGGATTTCCAGGGCCTCGCCGCCATCGACAGTCATCTCTACGATGCCTTGCCGATCGTGGTTTTCGCCGGCTTGAGCATCTTCCCGCTGGTGGTGACGGAAGCATGCCTGTTTGCCATACTGATTGCGGCGGCGGTAGGCTTCATTCAGTTATTCCTGGTGGAACGGACGGCGTTGGAACTCTTCTCGACGCTATGGGGATTCACGCTGGCTTTCGGTATCTACCTGCTGGCCTGCACGATCCAGCTTTACTACATGATGGTTCTGTTGCGCCGCGCCAACCACGACCCGCTGACCGGAGCGCTGACGCGCCGCAGTGGAACCGAGGCGCTCGAATTACAGTTCCGTATCGCATGCGACCAGGACGCCCCATTGTCCGTACTTTTTGTCGATATTGACGATTTCAAGTCGATCAACGATAGGTTCGGGCATCAGGCAGGAGACGAAGCCTTGAAGAATGCGGTCAACAAACTGCATCTCCATTTCCGTCAGGCTGATCTGATCATCCGCTGGGGTGGCGAAGAGTTTCTGGTGATCATGGTCAATACGCCAACCAAGGGCGCGGAAGTTGTGACCACGCGCCTGATGCAAAGCTGGCTGGGAATGCGGCCCGATGCCAACCTCCTTACGGCGAGTATGGGACTCGCCGAACGCAAAAGCGATGGCGCGGCCCACTGGATGCAATTGATTTCTCTGGCGGATCAGCGCATGTATCAGGCCAAGATGTCCGGCAAGGCGTGTTGCGCGAATGGCGCCGGTGTCCTTTGCACGTGAAAGTTCGCTGGCGTTGCGAGGGGGAGAGAAATCACACGGGTTAAACTGTCACCCCTGCCGGCCAGCGCCGGCGGCGTTGGCGGATGACAGTGGCGATGAGTTCGGGATAATCCAGGTCTTCGGGAAACAGCAAGGGCAGGCCGGTTACTTGCACGGCGCGCCGCAATGCCTCGGCAAAGGCTGCCGGAGCGGCGTCTTCGGAAATTTCTGCGAGCGCGTGAAGCACCGGCTCTTGGCCCCAGAAATAAATCAGCGGCGCGCCGATGTTGGCCTGCATCCGCCGCACGTCGTCCAGGGTTCGCGGTTCGGCGAGTCTGAGCCAGATATCGGCATAGAGAAAATCGACCGGCGCATCGGGCAGCCATTCCAGCGCGTCGCCACGGATCACCCGGATTTTGGCGCGGATATCGTCGGCCAGCGCGGCCAACGGATCGGCAATCGCGAACAATTCAATCACTTCCGGGTCGCGCTCAATCACCGTCACCCGGCTCACCGCCGGATTCAGCGCCATATTGGCGGCCACCCAGCCCATCCCCAGCCCCATCACCACGGAATGGCCGCGCGCATAACGCGCGCCGAATTCCTGGCTTTCGATTTCGTGGGGCGACAGCGACATCCAGGTTTCCCAGGTCACCCCGTCACCCGCGCTATCGCGCAGCAACGCGGGCATCCCCCACACGCCCCAATTGGCGCTCCAGTACCCGATGTCCATATGAAAACCGCCGTGGATGATTTTCCAGCGGCCCACCAGCCCGTCGCGGTAGGCGGGCATAAAAAGTTCGGGTTGGTACAGCGGGACATTCAGCGCCGCCGCGAGTTGCTCGACATCGGGCGGAAACGCGGCGGCGCTCATTTTGGAGAACTACAGGAAATCCTGAAGGGTGTAGAGATCGAGGGTGGCGAGGAAACTTTCGAGGGCTTCGTTGAGCGCGCTTTTCAACTGGCAACTGGGCAGGATGATGCAGTTGCTGTTGCCGGGCGTGAAACACTCGACGATTTCCATGTTTTCCTCGGTATTTCGCACCACGTCGCCGATGATGATTTCACTCGGCTGGTGCGCCAGCCGGATACCGCCGCCTTTGCCGCGCAGGGTGTCGATGTAGCCGAGCGAACCGAGTTGGTGGACGACTTTCATCAGATGGTTGCGCGAAATCGCGTGGTACGAGGCAATTTCGTTGATGGTGGAGAGCCGCTCAGGGTTGGCGGCCAGGTACAGGAGGACACGCAAAGCGTAGTCGGAATAGCGGGTTAGTCTCATAGTGGGGGGAGATTCTAACTCGCAAGCTGTCAAAATACTACCTTTACATCCTTTTTTAACATCCTGTTTTATTGACGGGACTTCCGGCGTCGCCGACGCGACGCGCGGTCGTCCCGCGCCAGTCCCCGATCACCGGGAAAGTATCCAGCGCACCAGATTCAGTTGCTGGGTTTCATCCCTGGTCTTGATGACCTTGTGCTCCTCTTCGTGGCCGTCTTCGAATCTGACCTTGGGGCTACTGTTGATATGTTGCAGGAGGCGGGTTTCCGCGTCGTTTTTACCCTTGTATTTGGCCGCCACCGATTTGTAGGAAGGCGCTTCCTTGTCGCGATCCGACGCATGACATTTCAGACAGCCATTCTGATTGGCCAGGGTCTGGGCGGCTTCGGCGTCGAGCGCCAGCGCTGCGGGCCGGGATTTTTTCTCCTCGGCAAGTTTGCGGGCTTTTTCCGCCAGCGGTGGGAAGGGGCCGTATTTGTGCTGGTCGGCGCTAACACCCTCCATATACGGCGGGAAAGCGGCGTCGATAGGTTTGTTCCAGCGCGCCGGAAAATCGCGGTCGAGGCCTTCCTTGTGGGGACGCGGCTGGGAGATCACGAAGGCGGCAATGTCGTAAGCCTCGTCGTCGCTGAGCGTCTTGACCATATTGTGTTTGATGAAGCGCATCGCCATGGTCAGGCGCGCCATGCCTGCGCCGTCATTGAAGCTGTCCGGCCCCCACAGCGGCGGGGTGTCGTAGCCCAACGCATCGCCTTTCACGCCGATCCGCTCGCCCTGCCCGTCCGCCCCGTGGCACTTCACGCATTTTTTGGCGTACAACGCCGCGCCAGCTTCGCTGTCGGCGCGCCGGTTGGGGGCTTTCATGGGTTTCATGCCGGCCCCGTCGATGACCGCCCCCACCGGAATGCCGCGCGACAGGAAATGGATGTAAGTGGTGAAAGCCTTCATTTCCCGGGAATCCCAGGGCAGCGGTTTGCCGTTCATGCTGCGCTGCATACAACCGTTGACCCGTTCTTCGACGGTGCTGATGTCGTCCTCGCGACCGCGATACTGGGGAAAGACTGCCGCCACCCCCATGAACGGAATGGCGTTGGCAAGGGTTCCGCCTTCCTGGTGGCAGGATGCGCAGGCGAGGTTATTCCCCGCGTAGCGCATATTTTTGTCTTTGACTTCGGGGCCGACGTAGCGTTGCGTCGCCAGCGTCAAATCGCGCCCGTAGCGCACCAGTTTTCCGTAACCGTCGTTGGGCAGACGATCCACGTCAGGCACCGCGCGCCCGACCAGATCGACCTTCGCCGGGCCAACGTCACTCTCCGCCGCGATGCCCGGAATGGCAAACAGCGCCAAGGCGCCCCAAAGTCCCGCCGCCAAACTGTTTCTCTTCATGATCCTCTCCTGATCCGGTTGCTATGGCCACACTCTAGCGTAAAAGCCGACAGCCCGACATTCCAACGATGGGCAAGCGGCATAGCCGAAAGCGATTTGTCGCGACCGGAGACTGCGAAGAGATGAAAACCGCCCCCACTTTTTTCTCTGCTAGACTGAAATGGCGCATTGGCGTTTTTGCACTTGTTTGCCTTCGCTGAAAATATCCGACCGGGGAGGTCACAAAATGAAACGCCTACTGTTCATTGTTTCCATGCTCTGCATTCTCCTTTCTGCATCCTCCGTTTCCCATGCCGCCTTTCTCCGTTATGTCGATTTGCAGAACGGCGCCATGTATGACATCCAGACTGGACTTACCTGGCTCAAAAATGCGAACTGTTTTGGCGAACAGATTTGGAATAACGCAGCGGACAAGGCCAACTCGCTGTCCAGTGGCCAGTGCGGGCTATCCGACGGCAGCAGCAGAGGGGCCTGGCGTCTTCCGTCAGAGGACGAACTGCGGATTTTTCTTCAGGATATCGATCCGCAATCCGGTTTCCAGAACGCGAACAGTATGTGGTTTTGGTCTTCTACTTTTCGCGAGGGGCCTGGCTATTGGAGCGACGGAACCAATACCTATTGGAGCGACGGGTCTTACGGTGCTGCCGGTTTGTACAATGGCATTTATGCTGGGTACTCTGGCATGGTTATGGAATCTGCCTTATCTGTATGGCCCGTCCGTTCGGGACAGTTCGATTCCTTGATGCTTTCCGTAAGTAAAACCGGTACTGGCAGCGGCACGGTCACTTCCTCAGTCGGTAGTCTTAATTGCGGCTCCGCCTGCTCTGCCACAATTACCCCCGGTGCATCTGTGACCCTTACCGCCTCTCCCGACAGCGGCAGTACCTTTACGGGATGGTCTGGCGCATGCAGCGGCACGGGTGTCTGCACAATGACTATGGATGCGGCAAAGAATGTGACTGCCACCTTCACTGCCTCGGCAGTAGCACCAACGACAGCTATCCTTTCCGTGAGCAAAACCGGCACAGGAAGCGGCACGGTCACTTCCTCATACGGTGGTGTTAATTGCGGTTCAACCTGCTCCGCTACAATTACCACCGGTATATCGGTTACTCTCACTGCCACCCCTGCCAGTGCCAGCACTTTTGCGGGATGGTCCGGCGCTTGCAGCGGCACTGGCTCCTGCACAGTAACCATGGATGAGGCAAAGAGCGTAACTGCAACTTTCATCACCTCGGCGGTGGCTTCAGCAACCGTTCCCGCAGATCAAAGGGGCGGAAAGGCTGATAATCCAGACACCGTTACCGATATAGGCGGCCCAGGGGCTTGTACGCGCCAAGGCTTGCCGACATATGGCGTAAACACCTCGTTTTTAAATCTCTCAATCGAAGATACGGACTTTGCTTGGGCGAGCTTCGGTCATGATCTCGCGCTGAGGCGCACCTGGAATATGCAGTCCGGCGTCACCGGCATGTTTGGCAACGGCTGGTCTTTCGCCTACGAATCCACCCTTCGGACTGTCGGCAGCGCCACCACTGTCAAGCTTGGCTCCGGTCAACAATATTCCTATACGACATCAACAAGTCAGGGTCAAGGCAGCGGCACAGTAACCCTGAGCCACGCCTACAGCACCGGGGCTGTCAAGCCGATTCTCACTGGTTATATCAGCGAGGCGACAGGGGGTGGCTACTACACCTTTGTGGACAAAAGCAGCAAGCTGACCAACCGGTATGACTACGCCAACACAGATGCAACAACCGGAGAAAAAGTTTACCGACTAACTTCGATTACCGACAGAAACGGGAACGCCCTGACATTGACTTACGATTCAAGCGCTCGTCTTGCCACATTGACTGACGCATCGAACCGTACGACTACCTTCAGTTATGACGGAAACAGCCACGCCATCCAGATTTCGACCTTTAACAATAAAACAGCCACGTTCCAATATGACTCCGCAGGCAATCTTGTCAGGAATGTGGATCTGGCCGGCAATGTCATTACCTATGCCTACGACGCCAATAATCTCATAACGTCGATGACAGCCGCTGGAAAGACCACAGGGTTCTCCTATGTCACCGATTCCGGCAACAACAAATATGTGTCAACAGTCACGGATACCATGGGAAACATGACCAAATACGAGTTTCTGGCGGCAGGAGGTACGAGGGTCACCGAACCCGGTGGTGGAATCAGGAGTTATACCCACTCCAGTGGCAGGACAACATCGGTCACGGATCAATTGAATCATACGACAAGCACGGCATTCAATAGCAACTGGCTACCCTCGACAACGACTGACGAGCAGGGAAGAGTCACCCGCTATGAATACGATGTCAGCGGCAATTTAACGAAACTTACCGATCCGGCGGGCAAGATAACCACCTTTGAATATGACGCCAACTGGAACCTGACAAAAAAAACCGACTCGCTGGGGAACAGCTGGACATACACTTACAACACCAACAACAATCTGACGGGTACGGCATCGCCTCTTGGCCGAACCAACATATTGAGTGTAGACACCAAGGGACTGGTCACCCGGGTGACAGCGCCTGATGGCAGCTTCTCCATTCCGACATACGACAGCCACGGCAACCTCACCGCCCTCACCAACCCCTTGAACAAATCCTCAACATACGGCTACGACGTCTATGGGCTTGAGCGTATATCAGCAACAGATGCGAGAGCCAACACGACAAACTTCAGCTACGATCCAAACCGCCTACTAACAAGCAAGACCCTGCCGGATAACAAAAGCATTCAGTACAGTTATGCTTGCAATGCGCTGACATCGACTACCGACGGCGGCGGAAATACGACCACGCTCCAGCGCGACAACCTGCTGCGGGTAACCAGGATTACCAACCCCCTGGGCAAGTTCTCAAGCTTGGTTTATAACAGCGACGGATTCAGGACATCAACGACGGATCCGCTCGGCAGGATTACGTCATCAGGCTATGACGCCGCACATCGAGTCACGTCCATAACCAATCCCCTTAACAAGACCATACTCTTCAACCGTAACGCGGATGGAAGCCCATCGTCGATTACCAATGAACTGGGGAAGTCCACGGTCATGTCTTACGATAACCGCGGACTCCTTTCATCCATAACCGATCCTCTGGGCAATGCAACAAAAACCAGCCACGATGATCTCGGTCGGGTATCCAGTGTGACCAATGCGCGAGGCAAGACGGTTTCCACTACTTACGATCAGGATGGACAAGAAACAAACCAAAAATACGATGGCGTGACGGTCGCGACTTACGACTGGAATTCAGTCGGCCAGATCACCGCCATGACAGACAGTTCGGGGGTAAAAACCTTTGCCCGCGACGCTGCCGGGCAGATAACGGCCATCGGATATCCTGACGGAACAGCCATTTCCCTTGCCTATGATGCCGTAGGCAACATAGGTTCCATCACCTACCCGGGCGGGTTGGTGGTGAACTATTCTTACGACTCGTTAAATCGGACGAGCGGGGTTGCTTTAGGCGCCAACTCCCTGTCCATGAGTTATGACGCCACGGGCAGGTTGGCCGGCGAGACGCGCTCCAACGGCGTTCAGAGCCTTTATGGATACGATGCCGCAGGCCAGCTTGCCAGCCTGTCGCACAAAAAGGGCGCCATAGTCATCGCCGATCTGGCTTACACCCGCAACGATGCCGGCTTGGTAATCAGGGATGGCGGCGCCTTGCCGCTGAACCCGGTCATTAACAGTTCGAGTGCAACAGGCACTTATAACAACGCCGATGGTGTTTTGACATGGGGGGGCGACAACTATACCTACGATGCTGATGGCAATTTGACCGCCATCGCCGGTGCAAAGACTTTCAGCGCCGTCTATGACAATCAAAACCGCCCCACCTCGATCACCTTGGACGGCGCGACAACAACCTATGTTTATGACGGCCTGGGTAATCGCGTACAGGCTCAGACCGCAACTGCGACACGCAACTTTCACCATGACCCTTGGGGGCGGTTGTTGTTCGAGACAAACACAAGCGGCCAGGTAACAGCCAACTATATTTACGACGGGGATCGTCTCGTTGCTTCCGGCACCCCTGCCGGTGGTTATGTCTTTTACCATCAGGACAAGACCGGCAATACCCTGGCGCTGACCGATTCTAGCGGTGCAGTCGTGGGCGCTTATGCTTATTCTCCCTATGGCGCCGTGCTGAATCAAAGCGGATCCACGACCACGCCATTTACCTATGTCGGCGCTTACGGAGTCATGTCGGAGGGTAACGCTCTCTACTTCATGAAGAATCGATACTACGACGCGATATCCGGGCGGTTTATCCAGCGAGATCCGATAGGATTTGCTGGGGGACAGTCGAATCTGTATGCGTATGTGGGGGATAATCCGGTGACGAATATTGACCCCGACGGGGATGAGACCCTGGAGGAACGTCAGGAGAAATTTCGGAAGAGGGTTGAAGTTGGTAGGCATATAGGGACAGTGCAGAGCATGAAAAGTCAGATGGGATTGCTGAGAGGGTTAGATTACCTTGCAAGGGCACATCCTGACATAGCTGCTGAGATGAGGCCGATAACGTCCGTTGATAATCTGTTAGACGCAAAAGGAGTGGTAAATACCCCTTTGTATGGAGCATGCAAAGTAAGAATAAACATATCCATGCACCATACACCGAAGCAAATAGCCAAAACACTAATACACGAATGGACACATGTCCGGCAGAAATCAAATATCTTTAAAATGATGGTCAGCGGGATTTCTGAAATTCCAGGTATCCCTCTGATGATGTTAAGCAATCAGATCACAGGAAGAAATGAGTCGTAGGATATCTTGGATGCTAAGGCAAACTACAATGAACGGTTCGTCCCATAAGAGGAGGCCCACGAGCGTAGCCCTGATGGGATCCGGCGAAATTCGCGCCTGATCCACCATAAGACGCAGAACCGAACCCCGCAACGAGCAACGGCAACCATGCCATCCGGGAATACGAACCGGCCTGGAAAAAACAGTGCAACCTGAATCAGGAGCAGCCATGAAGTCATCCAACCTATTGATCGGCGCTCTGGCGCTTGCCTTCAGCCCCTGGTGTACAGCCAACACCTACACTTACGACGAATTGAACCGCCTCACCGGCGTGATTTACGACAATGGCACTGCGGCTAGCTACAGTTACGATGCAGTGGGTAATTTGTTGGTGATGGCAACGACCGGCCTCACCGGTGTCACTGTCCCTACAGGCGGCGCCACCACCATCACCAACGGCATGGTTGCGGTCACGGCGAACGAGGGCAGCACGGTGATCATCCCCGCCGGCGGTGCCTCCACCGGTGCGACCATTGCATTGCCGACACCGCCCGCAAGTGGCGCCGCCTTCACCCCCGTCACCATCTCGCTCAACGGCCAGACTCTAACGCTCACCCCGACCGCAGCTAACACTGTACTGGCCGTCAAAACTGCCGCAGTAAACGGTGTTTCCACACAAGTTTTGTCGGTCACTTCCGGCTCCGTCACCGTTACGGCCAGCCAGCCCAACCAGCAACTCCTGGCTGTGGGTGGTGTTTCAGGCAGCAATCCCATTGTCGTTACTGCAGTCACGGCGGGTACAGTAGCCACCTTCAAGATGATCGCCGGCACCGGGGGAATCCTTATTTCCGTTTCCAGCGGTATGGTTACGCTACCCACCAACGCCTTCGTCGGCGCAAACGGTTTTGCGGCGATCAAGGACGGCAAGATTTACGTCGGTGAAATCGTGCAAATCGACGCTAACGGCAAAGTAACGCAAGTGCGGCTCGGTTCTATGGAAGGCAACTCCACCATGGTGGGCGACCCCATCAAAATGCCTAGCATCCCCGGACTGAGCTTTACCACCGTCGTGCCCAATCTCAAAGGAACGGTGGCGCGCATTTCTGCCACGCAGGACTTCGGCGATGTGATCGCTGCCTCGCTGGGCGTCACTTCAAATGGACAAAACAGCAATGGTGTACTAAATCTGACCTTCCCTGTCGGCAGCGCCAACGCTTTGCCGACAGGCGAGATTACCGTGGACACTAACCGTGCCAATGGCATGAGCGTCACTGGCAACGGAAAGGTTGAAACAGTGATAAGCGGCGTTATCGTCAGCTTCTCCCCCTCCGTTGCCGACCCCTCGCAACTTGCCGGACAGGTCATAATTCTGGACAAGAATGCTACCGTTACGGTGAATGAAAGTGGTGTGCTTCTGGCTACCGTTAACGGCGTCACTTATGCCTTGCAACCAGGTTGGGTAGTGAGCAAGGTCAGCGGCGGTGTTACCGGATACACCACGGATGTGCGTGGCAACGTGGTGTATCAGGACAACACCGGCAACCAGCAGACGCTGTATCCCGCTTTCACCGACTTGGCGAAACTGGTTGCCGCCTTCAAAGGTAGTGATGCCAACCTTGGTGCCACTGGTAACGATGACGGTACGGTTACCGCGAAATTCCAGGGGGTAAACTATACTCTGGTGCCGGATTACGTGTTGACCCCCGTGCCAGCGGAACACGCCAAGGATGCTTGGTGGATAGGCGCCGAAGGCAAGGTGTTTATCAAGAGCGGCGACGGTAGGACGGCGCAAGGATTCTTGGTGAAATAGCACCGACAGCCCGCAACGTGTTGAGAGAACCGGCAGCAATAGTTGCTGTGTTACGGACGCCTCGAACCACGCTTCCAACTCCCAAATGGCAATTGGATTGGGTCACGTCAAATCCCGTAGCGGGCAAATTCACTGCCATCGATGCTCAACTTCGACAAGCGGACGCCCTCAGTCCAGGCCGCCGGGATCGGCGCTCAGGATCAGGCGCGCCAGTTCGGCGGCGCTGCCGGTGGCGGGGTTGTCCATGATGTGCTGGCGATGTATATGAACGGTGTTTTCGCTGATCGCCAGTTCCCTTGCCACTTCCTTGTTGGCGAGGCCGTCGATGAAAAGGATTGGAAAAGGGCTTTTTCAATTTGATGGGTGCGCTATCGCTCTTGCGCTCTTTGGGTATCACCCATCCACATTTTGTTATTCCGTTAATTCAACGAGACTGCTAGCGCGTCAGTTGCGCGTACAGCAGCGGCAATTCGCGCGGCAATTCGGCGGGTTTGCGAATCACCACGTAGCCGCTCACCCCGAACAGATGCGGCAGGTAACTATTGGCTTTTTCGTCGATGGTCACGCAAAACGGGCGCAGCCCCAGCTTGCGCGCCTCGCTCAGCGCCATGCGGGTGTCTTCGATTCCGTAGCGGCCTTCGTATTGATCCAGGTCGTTGGGTTTTCCGTCGGTGAGGATCAGCAACAGACGCTGGCCCGCGCGTTGTTTGGCGAGCAGGTTGGCGGAATGACGAATCGCCGCGCCCATCCGCGTATAAAAGCCGGGTTTGATGGCGGCAATGCGTCCGCGCACCTCGGCGTTGTATTTGCCGGAGAATTCCTTGATCACGTGAAAACGGATGTTTTCGCGCTTCAGCGACGAAAAGCCGTACAGCGCAAAACTGTCGCCGGTGGCGGTCAGCGCTTCGGAAAACAGAAACAGGCTGTCTTTGATCACGTCGATGACGCGCGCTTCGTCACTCACCCAGGCGTCGGTGGACAACGACAAATCGGCAAGCAGCAGGCACGCCAGATCGCGGTCGCGGAAGTGGTGGGAGCGATACAAGCCCTCCTCGCGGGCGGTCACGCCGCCCATCCGGTCGGCGGTGAATTGCACACAGGCGTCGATATCCAGTTCGCTGCCGTCGAACTGGTTTTTCAGCCACACCTTGGCCGGGGTGAGCGCTTCGAACTGGCTGCGCAGCCGCCGCGCGGTCGCGGCCAGATGCTGCGGCAAGGCGCACGGCGGCGCATTCAGCGCGGCCATCGGCTGCAAGCGGCAAAAATCGGGCTGCAAAAGCTGCTTTTTGTAATGCCATTCGGGCAGGCGCACCCCCGCCCCGAGCGGCGCATCGTCATTGGCGGCAGACGGCAGATCGAGATCGAAGCGCAATTTCGCGGCGATGGTCTGGTCATCGCGCGCCAGACTCAACCGATCCAGATCGTTGGCAACCTCGTCGGCGTTGGCGGCGTCGTTTTCCTCGGTGGGGCGATTCACCTTGATGAACTCCGCCCAACTGAAAATACTCTCCGCGCGGAAAAACATCATGAAGCCTTTTTTCTCGTCGGGCATCTCCACGCGCTCGGCCTCGTGGCGGCGCTCTTCCTGCTTCTTGACGCCACCTCCGTCGCTCTCCCGCCCGCCCGGCGCGCCGCCGAAATCGTCAGCCGCCGCGCCATTACCTCGGGGAGGACGCGGATGCAGCCACAGATGCACCGGGTAAAACGGCTTGCGGGCAAGCGGAAGGGTGTCGATGCTGCCGGGGTTTTCCAGCGCCGCGCGGATGGCGCGCTCCTGTTCCGCCTCATCGGCGGGCAAGCCGCCGGGGTCGGGACGCAACGCAAAAATCGCCGGCAACAAGCGCCGGTAACGCCCCGCCAAACCGGGAAAAGACTCGAACACCGCAAGGCTGGCGCGCTGGTGGCGAATAAACCAATGCAGCCGTTTATCCGGTTTGGCGGCGGCCAGCGCAATCAGCCACAGGTAAAGATCGCGATTCAACGCCCGGCTGGGGAGGATATCGATACTCGCCGGCAAGTGCAGGATATCCTCGTCGCACCAGGTCAATTCGGCTTTCAAATTGGTTCCCGCGATACGCTCCAGCAAAGTGCGCCTCGCCCCGTGTTCACTGGCCGCCGCCGCTTTCACCGAGAGCCCCGCATCGCCGCCCAGTGCGCGAAACACGATGCCCGCCGTCTTGGCGATTTGCGCCAGCGTCACCGCTTCGGCGGGATAACGCCGCTCCGCCGCGCGGGTGATGATCTTGTGCCAGATAGCGCCGACTTGTTCTTCCATGGCTGTGCCGCAGGATAAGGGAAGGCCGCAATATAGCCGCAATCGGCTTGGCTGCCCTTGCGTCAGGTCAAGGATGGGGTTTTGTCTGCGAGTGGTTGGAACTCAATCCGCCTCAAACGCCCCACACAGTCCCATGAGGGGACTACCCCCGGTGTCAAGCTAGTTGTCGCCTCAAAAATTCAACTTTGAGGTGTGGAG
>CAYVIN010000090.1:0-16370 GCA_964451375.1 uncultured Sulfuricella sp. | reverse complement strand
GTGTTCAGGGCCGATGCTATCCCTCAACTTCCGTATCTTTTCCCAGAAGAGCCAAAAAATTAACGGGTCGGATTCGATTGGTAAGCGGTACTTCCCCGGAGAACGCGCAGCCATTATGCCGACAAATGCTCGCCCTGCAATCCTGTGATTTTTCACAGCTTGTTTGAGTTAGAGAAGTGTGTTAAGACGGTTTTGCAGGAGTGGTGAGTGATGAGTAATGCGCTGATTTATATTGAATTTGGTGCGACATGGCCGATGCTTTGGGGCGAGCGCACCCAAAGCATGGTGTTCCTGTCCCGGAGTCGGGTATCTTGAAAATGTCTATTCCGGCACTGTCCATTCGACGCGGCAGTTCCCGTCTTTTTCCGCGCCAAGCGCTGCCAGCAATTCGGGCAATAGTTGGCTGAGTTGGGTGTCGAGTTTCCAGGGCGGATTGACGATGGTCATGCCGGTGCCATTGAGTTCGAAGTTGTTGAGCGGGGCGAGGTGGATTTCTGCGGTGAGGATGCGCTTGATCCCGCTGGCGACCAGTGAGCGGTGGAAATGGCGCACCGGGGCCGGGCCTTTGATGGGATACCAGATGGCGTAGGAGCCGGTGGGGAAACGTTTGTGCGCTTCCTTGAGGTGGGCGATTTGCCGTCCGAATTCGTCGGTGATTTCATAGGGCGGATCGAGCAGCACCAGGGCGCGGCGGTTTTCCGGGGGGAGTTGCGATTTCAGCGCGACAGCGGCGTCGATTGGCTGGATGCGCACTTGGCGGTCGTCGCGGAACAGCCGTTTGAGCGAGCTGATGGCCTCCGGGTGGATGTCGGAGAGCAGGAGTTTGTCCTGCGGGCGCAGCAGGGCGCGGGTCAGGCGCGGTGAGCCGGGATAGCTGGTGAGGACGCCTTCCTGGTCGGGCAGGCCGAGGCGGCGCACCAGATTGAGGAAGTCGGCGAGCGCCGGTGAGGGATGGGGTGCATCCAGTACGCGCAGGATGCCTTGCTGGGCTTCGCCGGTTTTTGCGGCCAGTTCGCCGCGCAGGCTGTAGGTGCCGTCGCCGGCATAGGCGTCGATTACCGTGAATCCTTTGTCCTTGAGTTTGAAATGCTCGATCAGCAGCATCAGGATGAGGTGTTTGAAAATGTCGCAGTAGTTGCCTGCGTGGTAACCGTGGCGGTAGTTCATGGGGGCGAATTCCGATTGGGGAAGGCGCAATTGAACCACAGCGGCGCGCAGACACAAAGAAAGCGCCGATTGTTCCGGGGCGATTGTTAATCGCGGACGGCCAGGTTGGCAAAGCCGATTTGCCAAAAATTGCTCCCACAACAACGTTTTTCCCGGCGACTGTTGAAGTAATCTCAAGGAGTTGTTACCATGTCCCTGATTTGCTTGATCCAGTCATTTATTCTGAGTCTCTCCGTAGCTGGCCGACTGGGCTTGGGGGAGTCGGTAACGTTACTGAAATTAGGGAGTATTCCATGAAGCGTCTAGCCACTGTTTGCGCGCTTGCCTCGATAGGTCTTCTGTTGGGCGGGTGCGCCGCGCCGAAATATGCCGACAACCCCAAAGCTTCCCGGTTCGAGGCTTCCAATCAATACAAGCTCCAGGCTGCTGAACATTGGCACATCATTGCCGAACACATGGCTGCCCAGTTGAGCGCCGATCTCAAGTCGCGCGGCATCACCCGCCCGCTTTACGTGGCTCCGGCCACCAAGGATTACCCCTTTGTTGAGGGCTTTCGCGAATTGCTGACCACCGCCATGGTGGCGCAGGGCTGGGATATGCGCACCCAACCGCAAAATGCCTTGCCTATCGACATCCGTTATTCGATCTACAAATTCCGTCCTGAGCGCGCTAATCAGGTTTATTACTACGGCGATATTTCGATGCTGGTGGCGGGTATCTGGGCGGTCAGCGGGATCGTCGAGTCGAATATTGCGGTGGGTGCGAAGGCGCTGGCGACGACCGGTTTCCTTGAAGGTTTGTCGTGGATGAAAAACGAAGGGCGCGGTGATGCGTTTATTACCGACCCGTCCGTGCCGCGCTCGGAAATTATCCTGACCGGGATGGTGACCGATAATGGCAAAATCCTCGCGCGCCGCAGCAATCTCTATTATTCCGCCGACGAAGATGGCGGGTTGTACTGGAAGAGCAACGCCGCCAGCCATACCGTTACGGTCAAGGGAGAATAACCATGAGCAAACGTCTCTTCGTGTTATTCGCGGCGCTGCTGGGGGGTGCCCTGCTGGCGGGTTGTGACACTATGCCGCAGGTGCAGAAGACTCCCGAACCGACTTACGATCAGGCCCGCACCAATGGCCTGACGGCGGCCAACTACGCGGCTGCCACCGAGTTGATGAAACGTTTTCAGGGCGTGGTCTCGACCAATAATTTCGAGGCTTCCAGCGGTTCCGCGCCATTCATCGTCGCGACCCTGGTCAATATCGACAAGCTGGAGCAGTCGTCTACTTTCGGTCGGCTGATTTCCGAGCAGATAACCTCACGCATTGCACAGATGGGCCATAACGTGGTCGAACTGAAAGTGCGTAACGGCGTGTTCATGAAGCGCAATGAGGGCGAATTCCTGCTTACCCGCGAAATCAAGGAAGTTGCTACTGCTCACAAGGCCCAGGCTGTGGTGGTCGGGACGTATGCCGAAGCCAGCGATTTGGTGTACATCAACCTGAAAGTGGTTAACCCAGCCAACAACATGATTCTTGCCGCTTACGACTATGCCTTGCCGATGAACAAGGAAATTCGTCGTCTGGTGACGATTAGCCGTTAACCTGCCTTCCCGGCGGCCCGTCCGGGCCGTCGGCGTTTTTCCCTCCTATTTCCCCGATTTTTTGCTTTGCAGGTAGAATCCTGCCTTTCAGACTCATCTTTAAGGCGCGGATACCATGGCATTTCCAGATTATTTCGACGAGGTTCGCACTCTCACGCTTTATGACCCGCTCGCGGAATTCCTCGGCGCGGCGGAAGGCGGGTTGATCGAATACACCTACCACGATGCGGTCAAGCTTGCCGGACACTCCTGTCCGACCATTGCGGGAGCCTATTTGTCTACACTGAAAGCGCTGGAACGGCTTTATCCCGATGCCACGCCGGAACGTGGTGCGATCAAGGTGTCGTTTCGCGAACACGCTACCAGCGGCGTGACCGGGGTGATGGCGAATATCGCAACCTTGCTCACCGGCTGCACCCACGACACCGGGTTCAAAGGGCTTGCGGGGCGTTTTGACCGGCGCAATCTGTTGTTTTTTAATGCGCCTATCGGGGGTGAAATGTTGTTTGAACGCAAGGATAGCGGCGCGTCGGTAATTGCCGCTTATCATCCCGAGCAGGTGCCGTCGGATCCTGCGATGAAGGAACTTGTTCCGCTGGTTTTGGCTAACGCCGCCAGTCCCGAGCAGTACGCTGCGTTTGCCAGACTTTGGCAGGAGCGGGTGCGGCGTATCCTGATTGAACATGTTGATGATCCTTCGGTTGTTGTGCTGAGCTGATGAAATCTTCCGCTATTGCACTGCATCTGGATGCTGGCGGGGTTGAAACGTATTGCCGTAAATCGCTCGATACGACCCGCCAAAGCGCGCAGGCGCTGGCGGCGCTGACTGCCCTGCAAACCGTTATCGAGGGGTTTGCCGATGGCGATGTTAGAGCCGGCGAGTCGTACCGGGAAATAAAGGCGATTGTCGAACGATATGTTGCGGCGGCGCGCAGCAAGGTGATGGCAGACAATCTCCAAGTCTTGCTTGCGGCGCTGCATAGCAAGGATTTATGCGGTGTTCAGCAGGTTCACGATGCGTTGTCGCGCAACGGCTTTCATCAGGCCGCGTTGGCGGCAATCCATTTGCTTGATAGGCAAGCGCTTGAAGCAGTTTCTGTCTGGGCCAGCGACTGGCGCAACGAAGCCAAGGTCCGCGCCGAAGCGACCAGCGGCTTTCCCGATGCGTTGGATTTCAAGGGCGCGGGTATCGCGGTGGGGCGTTATGCCGCGATGAACGAATTGACGATGTATTTACAGGAAGCTCTGGGTTAAGCGCGGTGTGCATCAGCCCAGTTGTTGGGCGTTTCATACAGCCGTATCCGTTCCAGCCGCAGATGGTTGCCGAAGGTGTCGCGATACGCCGGGTCAAGAATCCTGAATGCCTCGGCTGCCAGATTTTCGGCGGTCGGGACGCAATCCAGTTCCACCGTCTTGTGATCCGGCAGGGAACGCAGAAAATCCACCACCGTTTTATCCCCGGCATACACCAAAAACGCGTGATCCCATACGTCTACCAGTTTTTGCTGGGCAATCGCCTTGACTTCCGAAAAGTCCATCACCATACCCTCTTCGGCGGCTCCCGCCGTGCGGATGATTTCCCCCGTCAGCGTGATCTCGATGGCGTAACGGTGTCCGTGCAGATGACGGCACTGGCTGCGGTGATTGGGGATGCGGTGACCGGCATCGAATTCGAGTCTGCGGGTGATTTGCATAAAACGGCTTTTGGCTTGAAACGGTGGGCGATTATATCACCCGCCGGGATACAATATCGTCATGCCTGAATTGCTTACCACTACCGACCATGACCGCGCGAGCGCCGCGTTGACCTACGTCTACCCGGTTTTCTCACGGCGTAGCGGCGGCGTCTCGGTGGGCATCAACCTGAATACCAATAACGCCTGCAACTGGCGCTGCATTTATTGCCAGGTTCCCAATCTGCAACGCGGCAGCGCGCCACCTGCTGATCTGGAGTTGCTGGGCCGGGAGTTGCGTGGCTTTTTGCGTGATCTCCTGGAAGGCGACTTTATGGTTAAGCGGGTTCCGCCGGAAGCCCGCCGCCTCAACGACATTGCGTTGTCCGGCAATGGCGAGCCGACCAGCGCGGCGAATTTCGAACTGGTCATTGAACTGCTCGGCAAGGTCATGGAAGAGTTCAACCTGGTCGGTAATATCAAGCTGGTGTTAATTACCAATGGCAGTTTGATGTATCGCCCGGCTGTTCAAGCCGGCCTTGAAAAAATGGCAGAATTGGGTGGCGAAATATGGTTCAAGCTGGATCGCGCCACCCCGGAGGGAGTGCAGGAAATCAACGGTAGTGCGCAGTCCCCAGGTAAGCTGCTGGAGCAACTGCGGATTGCCGCAGCGCTATGTCCGACCTGGCTGCAAACCTGTCTTTTCAACCTCGATGGTTCTCCGCCCGGTGACACGGAAATAGAGGCTTATCTGGATTTTGTCGGGGCCGCGCTTGAAAGTGGGGTGACGCTGAAAGGAATAATGCTCTACGGACTCGCGCGTCCTTCTCTGCAGGGTGAGGCGGCGCGACTGGCCCCCATTGCTGGGGACTGGATTGCTGAATTTGTTTCTGAATTGGAAAAGCTGGGGTTGGAAATCCGGTGTAGCGGCATTTAGCTCGATTCGCCGGGTTCCTTTTTGGTGGAGCGCACGGCTTTTTGCAGGCTTTTGTAAAGATCGGGATGGCCGTTTTTGAGGTATTCGAGAATCTCGAAATCTTCCTTGTTTACCTTGGTAAGGTCGATTTGTTCGACATGCACCAAACGCAGCAACTCCAGCACCGGCTTGGGCATTTCGCGACCGCTTTCATAGCGGGAGCCACCGCTTTGAGTCACTCCAATCTTGGTCCAGAACTCCTGTTGGTTCAGTCCCAATTTACGGCGTATCTCACGCGGATTGATAATTTTCTCGAATAACCTGATCACCTGCAAACTCCCGAAACCGACGAATTCAGACGAGGATTTTAATATATTCCACAAAGAAAAAGTGAACTCTTCTGAAAATTATCAAGCGGATACTCGTTTTCTTGACGTGAATACATTAAAATTGTCGCTTTTTTCGGGAATATCCGTATGGCACTGATCGTACAGAAATACGGCGGCACCTCGGTCGGCACCCCGGACCGAATCAAGAACGTCGCGCAGCGCGTCGCCAAGTTCAAGATGCTCGGCCATCAGGTGGTCGTCGTGGTCTCCGCTATGAGCGGCGAAACCAACCGTCTCATCGCACTGGCCAAGGAAGTCCAGCCCACCCCCGACCCGCGTGAAATGGACGTACTGGTTTCCACCGGCGAACAAGTCACCATCGCCCTTTTGTCCATGGCGCTGATGGAATTGGGCCTCAGGGCAAAAAGCTACACCGGCTCGCAAGTCAAAATCGTCACGGACAGCTCGTTTACCAAAGCCCGTATCGTTGATATCGAAGAGCACAACATGCGCGCCGACCTCGACTCGGGACACGTGGTGGTTGTCGCGGGTTTCCAGGGGGTGGACGAAAAAGGCAACATTACCACTCTGGGGCGCGGCGGTTCCGATACCACCGGCGTCGCGTTGGCTGCTGCGCTAAAAGCCGACGAGTGCCAGATTTATACCGATGTGGACGGCGTGTACACCACTGACCCGCGCGTCGTGCCTGAAGCGCGCCGCCTGAAAAGCATTACTTTCGAGGAAATGCTGGAAATGGCCAGCCTCGGCTCGAAAGTGCTGCAAATCCGCTCGGTCGAGTTTGCCGGCAAATACAAAGTCAAATTACGTGTGCTTTCCAGCTTCGACGATGAAGGCGAAGGCACCCTGATCACCTTTGAGGAAGACGAAAAAATGGAACAAGCGATTATTTCCGGTATCGCATTCAACCGCGACGAAGCAAAAATCACCGTGCTCGGTGTGCCCGACCGCCCTGGCATTGCCTATCAGATACTCGGCCCGGTCGCCGATGCGAATGTCGATGTGGACATGATCATCCAGAACGTCGGCGCCGACGGCACCACCGACTTCACCTTCACCGTCCACCGTAACGAATACAAGAAGACTCTGGACGTACTGAGAGCCGTACAAGCCCACATCGGCGCCCGCGAGATCACCGGTGATGATCGTATTGCGAAGGTCTCGGTAATTGGCGTCGGAATGCGCTCCCACGCCGGTATCGCCAGCACCATGTTCCGTACTCTCGCCGAAGAAGGCATCAATATCCAGATGATCTCGACCTCGGAAATCAAGATTTCCGTCGTAATTGACGAGAAATACATGGAGTTGGCGGTACGCGTATTACACAAAGCCTTTAATCTCGATCAGGAAGCGTAAATCGGGTTTGTTTTTTGGGCGTGATATGTGTATTATTGCGGCCTTCGGAGAGATGGCCGAGTGGTCGAAGGTACTCCCCTGCTAAGGGAGCGTAGGGTTTATAGCCTTACCGAGGGTTCGAATCCCTCTCTCTCCGCCATTGTTTGGCGGTGTTTTTTGTCTTATAATGCCGCCTTCGCAACGCGCCCGTAGCTCAGCTGGATAGAGTACTTGGCTACGAACCAAGGGGTCAGGAGTTCGAATCTCTTCGGGCGCGCCAAACGTAAAAAGCAAAAGGGCTAATCTTCGGATTGGCCCTTTTGCTTTTGAATCGGGTGATTCATCTCCTGCGCAGAAACTCGAGCGGGGGGCTGAAACAACAATGTCACCGTCAAATTATGAAAATTGCTTTGTTCGCCAGAGAACTTGGCCCGGTTGGGTGTCTAAGGCTTCTTGATCCCTTGCGCGCACTCGGGCATGACGTTCAATATGCCTTTATGGATGTTGGGGATGGCGTAGTGCAGATACGTCCGGGAATTATCGAATGGGCGGATGTTCTTGTCGTCCAGAGAAATTTTCCGGGGCCGGATCTTGAGCCGGTTTGTGCGGCCATATTGGCAAGCAAAAAGCCGACCGTTTATGAAGCGGATGACATTGTGTGGGCTTTTGAAAGCGCGGAAGCCAAGCGCGCCAGGCCGTATATCCTGAAATTTGTGTCGGCGGCGAATTTGGTGACGGTTTCCACCCAGGCGCTGGCGGACGAACTATTGGGATACAACCGCAATGTGATCGTCCTGCCCAATTATCTGAATGACCGGTTATGGTCTCCCTTTTTCGTTAATCCCCTGAAGCGTCGATCCCGGCGTATCAGAATCGGCTATGTTGGGGCGTCCGATCATTTTCATGACATCAATGATCTGCGCCCGATTTTGCTCAGAATTCAGGAAAAACATTCAAACGTTGATCTTTGCTTCATGGGGTGTAAACCCAACGCGGTTGATCATTTGCCGCATGTTTCGTATGCCGAGGAAAACTACGACTACGCATTATTCCCGAAAAATCTTGCCAATCTGAAGCTGGATATTGGATTGCTTCCGTTGCGGAACACGCCGCTTAACCGGTGTAGAACCCCGGTTAAGTTTTTTGATTATTCGCTGGTTGGCGCGGTGAGTGTTGCATCAGCTGACTCGCCCTACGAAAGTGTTGTCAGAAACGGCGAGAACGGCTATTTGTGTTCCTCGCCAACCGAATGGTTCGACGCATTAAACAAACTTGTCGAAGATGCGCCATTGCGGAAGAAGCTCGCTTTTTGCGCACAACAAGAGGTTCTGGGCAATTGGATGTTGTCCGATCACGCCAACCTATGGGAAACGGCGTATCGGCGTCTGCTGAAAAAGTGAACACACTATCCGGGGCGGCAAGTGTTGACCGCCCCTATCTTAGTTGACAGCCCGAGGTGTGATACCAGTTGGCGACCGGCCCGGCGTCGTTCAACAAATCTTTGGACAAATAATAGATGCGCCCATCTCTTGACGATATTCCCAGGTAGTTGCTGGTTGCGGAATAGTGGCGGTAATAGTACGGATACGCTGCCCGGGACGTTGCCGGGGCCGGAAACTGCGTGGGGTAGTGGTGTTCTGCCCAATTCAGCAAACACTCTTCCATGCGCATTTCTTGTGGGATATAGGCAAGCAGGGTGCGTAACGCCGAATCAAACGTCGCGTTGCGTCCTACCGCCCCGAAGTTGTGTTGTCCATCCGGGATTTCGATATAGGTGGCGTCAACGCCCCGGTTGATGAGTGTGGCGATATAGCCGGTTACGTTGATGGGGGGCGTTGTTGTGTCAAGTGCCCCGGTGATGGCAATAACCTTGGTTGAAAGCGGATGTTCGGCAACCATCGAAATCGGAGCTACTCCTCCCCATCCCAAAGCGCAGGGACAACCCACCAGTAAATTGGCGGTAACCAGACCCGGTTTCAACTCTGCCAGATCCGCAGCAAACATTGCCCCAACCGAATGACCCACCAGCACCAGACGGGTTGCGCCGAAATGCGCTTTCAAACGGGATAGGGCATCGGCGAGTGACTCCAGATTGGTGGTGGTCACCATTCTGGTTGATCGGTTGTAATAATCTCCCGTTGAGGTGTTGCCGTAGCTGTCGGAATAACCATGCAGCAGCAACGCGACGCTGATGATGTCGCCCGAGCTGAATTTGGCGGCATCGTCGGCAAGGTAGTCGGCAGGCCCGCCGGCGCTTACGTTGCCATGCAGCCACACCAGCAAGGTTGGCGTAGGTGATGAGGTGGGAACGCCGTAGCTTCGCAGAACGAAACATTCCTGATTGCCACTGACCTTGGAGACGAAATCTTCGGCGGCGCAGCCCGCAAAAGTCGCTTGCACATAGCTGATGAACAGGCAAAACGCGGTGATCCAGCGGATAAAGGTGTTGGTGGACATAACGGTTTCCAATGCGAAAGCAGGAGACGTTGAAACGGGCGGCGGTATTGGGCTATACAGCATTTCCAGAATGTATGCGCAGTCTACTTGAAAGGCGCTTTTGGGGGTGCCCCATTGTTATTCCAAGTCCGCTGTGTGTTTCTACTACTCCCGCCCAAACGCCACCAAATGATCGACTTCCAGCCGGATGCCGATTTTCTCGCCGATGGCGTGGTCGTGATGGCTGGGCACTAGCGAAAGGATTTTCTGGCCGCTGGGTAGCGCCAGGGTGTAGAGGATGTCGGCGCAGCGGAAGGCTTTGGCGGCGACGATGGCCTGATGCGGGCTGGCGTCGTCGTGCTGGATGTCGTCGGGGCGGAGCAGTACGTCTACCGCGCAGCCGGTGCGGCAGTCTGCGGGAACCTTGCCCTGGAAGGTGCCCAGCTCGGTTTCCACGGCGTTTTCCTCGATCAGCTTGCCGGGAATCAATACGCCTTCGCCGATGAAGTCGGCGACGAAGCGGTTGGCGGGGCGGTGGTAGAGGTTGTAGGCACTGTCCCATTGCTGGATGCGCCCTTCGTTCATCACGCCGATTTCGTCGGCGATGGCGAAGGCTTCGCGCTGGTCGTGGGTGACCAGGATGGCGGTGATGCGTTCTTTCTTGAGGATGTCGCGGACTTCCTGGCCGAGGCGTTCGCGCAAATCTACGTCGAGGTTGGAGAAGGGTTCGTCCATCAGCAGTAGCGCCGGGCAGGGCGCGAGGGCGCGGGCCAGCGCGACGCGCTGTTGCTGGCCGCCGGAGAGTTCGTGGGGGTAACGTCCGGCCATGTCGGTAAGGCCCACCAGTTCCAGGAGGTGGACGGTGCGCTGCCGGCGGGTGGTTTTATCCCAGCCGCGCAGGCCGAATTCGAGGTTGGCGGTGACGTTGAGGTGGGGAAACAGCGCGTTATCCTGAAACACCATGCCGATGAGGCGCTTTTCGGGCGGCAGGACGAAGCCGGCGCGGCTGGCGACTTGTCCATCGAGGAGGATTTCGCCTTGCGCGACGGCTTCGAAGCCGGCAATGCCGCGCAGTACGGTGGTTTTGCCGCAGCCGCTCGGCCCCAGCAGGCTGCCGATCTGGCCCTGGCGCAGGCTAAATGAGACACCGCGCACCACCGGCTGGCCGCCGTAGCTTTGCTCGATTTCGCGCAACTCAAGCAGGGTGGCGTTGGGATTGGGGAGCGGGCATTGGATGTCGGTCATGGTTCGGGTGATGAGAGATGGGTAATAGGGGATGGGTAAAGGTCAATTCTGCCATGGTTTTTCACATTACCCATCACTCATTACCCATTACTCGGCTTCGCTATTGCGGATCAACAAGGCAACCGGAATCAACCCGGCGGCTACCAGCGCCACGGCGGGCAGCGCGGCGCGCTCCCATTCGCCTTCCGAAGTCATTTCGAAGATGCGCACCGCCAGGGTATCCCAGCCGAAGGGGCGGGTCATCAGGGTGATCGGCATTTCCTTCATGACATCGACGAATACCAGCGCCAGCGCGGAGAGCAGGCCGCCGCGCAGGATCGGCAGGTGGACGCGGCGCAGCATGTCAATTCCGACCGCGCCGAGGCTGCGCGCGGCTTCGTCGAGCGAGCGGGTGATGCGCTGCATCTGGCTTTCCAGCGGGTTGTAGGCGACTGCGAGAAAGCGCGTGAGATAAGCAGGCAGCATCACCAACAGGGTGCCTTGCAGGAGCAGGCCGGGATCATGGTTGAACAGGGATTTGGAGAGGTCGATCAACTGGTTGTCCAACCACGCCAGGGGGATGAAGATGCCTACCGCCAGCACCGCGCCGGGCATGGCGTAGCCAAGGGTGGCGAGGCGCACTGCGGCGCGGGTGGCGAAGTCGGGATGCTGGCGCTTGGTGTAGGCGAGCGTCAGCGCCACTGCGGCGGTAACCAGCGCGGCGATGCCGCCGAGCAGCAGCGAATGCCAGAGGAAGCCGAGATAACGTTCGTCGAAATCCTGGGCATAGACATCCAGCGTCCAATACAGCAGTTGGATGAGCGGAATCAGGAAGGCGATGGCGAAGATCGCGCCGGCATACCCGGCTGCCAGCCAGCGTTGCCCGGCGCTCAGGGCGATGCGCTCCTGGCGGGCGTGGCGACCGGGGGCGGCGTAGCGCAGCCGCGAGCGCGATGCCTGCTCGCCGAGCACCAGGACGAAGACGATGAGCATCAGGATCGAGGCGAGTTGCGAGGCGGCGGATAGCGAGAACAGCCCGAACCAGGTTTTGTAGATGGCGGTGGTGAAGGTATCGTAGTTGAATACCGCGACGGTGCCGAAATCAGCGAGGGTTTCCATCAACGCCAGCATGGTGCCGCCGACGATCCACGGGCGAGCCATCGGCAGGGCGACGTGGAAGAAACCGCTCCAGCATCCGTGACCTAGCGACTGGGCGGCTTCCAGGGCGCGCTTGCCCTGGGAAAGAAACGCGTTGCGCGCCAGCAGGTAAACGTAGGGGTAGAGCGCCAACGCCATCACCAGCGTCACGCCCCCCCCCGAACGGATGCGCGGAAACCAGGAGATCGGCCCGAAAGCGCCGCGCAACGCGGTTTGCAGCGGCCCGGTGAAATCCAGCAGGCCGACGTAAACAAAGCCGGTGACGTAAGCCGGCAAGGCCAGCGGCAGGAGTAGCGCCCACGAGAAGAAGCGCCGCCCCGGAAACTCGCATACTGCGGTAAGCCAGGCCAGGCTGGTGCCCAGCAGCGCCACCAGGCTGCCCACACCCAGCGCCAGCCAGAAAGTATTGCGCAGCAGTTCCGCGAGGACGTTGTCGAGCAAATGCCGCCACACCTCGCCGGTAGGGGCGAATAGCGAAGACAGCACGACCGCCAATGGCGTCAGGATCAGTAATCCGGTCGCCAGGGCGGTTGCACGCCATGGGTTTATAAACGTCATGCGGGGCTTACTTGTAACCGGCGCGATCCATCAGCTTGACCGCTTGCGCCTGCAATTCACCGGCCTTGGCGAGGTTCATGCGGCTCTGCTTGAAGGGCCCCCAGGCGGCGACCACGGCGTCCGGTTTGACCGCTGGGTTCACCGGATATTCGAGGTTCACGTCGGCGAAGAGATTTTGCGCCTTGTTGGAGGACAGCCATTCGAGCAGCTTCACGGCTTCCTTTTCATGCTTGGCGTGCATGGTGATGCCAGCGCCGGAGATGTTGACGTGGACGCCTTCATCCTTCTGGTTGGCCCAGAAGATGGCAAGCGGGAGGCTGGGTTTCTTTTCCATCAGCCGGCCATAGTAGTAGGTGTTGGCGATGCCCACGTCGCATTGCCCGGCGGCAATGGCTTCGAGCATCTTGGTGTCGTCGGGGAATACGTCGGTGGCGAGGTTGGCGACCCAGCCCTTGACGATCTGTTCGGCCTTAGCTTCGCCGTGTTCGGCGATCAGCATGGCGACCAGCGACTGGTTATAGACTTTTTTCGAGGTACGCAGGCACAGACGGCCTTTCCATTTGGGCTGGGCAAGGTCTTCATAACCGGCCAAATCGGTGGCCCAGAGCTTCTGGGTGTTGTAAAACAGCGTTCTGGCACGGATCGAAAGGCCGAACCATTGGTTGCCGGGGTCGCGTAAATGGGCCGGAATGTGTGTTTCCAGTATTTTCGATTGGATTGGTTTGAGGATACCTTCACGGGCTGCTTCCCAAAGATTGCCGGCATCCACGGTGAGCAGGATATCCGCCGGGGTATTGGCGCCTTCCGCTTTGATGCGCTGCAACAGCGCGCCTTCCTTGTCGGTGATGAATTTGATGTTCACCCCGGTTTCCTTGGTATAAGCGTCGAACAATGGCTTGATAAGCTGTTCGTTGCGCGCCGAATAAACCACGACTTCTTCGGCCTGTGAGGCCGTAGAAGCGAGTACGAGAGCCACCAATCCGAGCGTTGCGACGAAACGGGGGATGCAATTCATGGGAAACTCCTGTTAGATCGATGTGGGTATTTTAGTGCGGGTGAGAATTATTATCAACTGGTGGGGTGTTGTTTGCTGGAGTTCCATGAAATCGCCTGTAATCGGGTACAATCGCCCCCTTCTTTTTTTTCCGCCCATAAGCGGACGATATGACTCTGCCCACTCTTGTTTTTGATATCGAAACTGTCCCGGATACCGAGGGCTTGCGCAAGCTTTACGACCTTGGCGATGACATTGGGGCGGCCCAGGTCGCCGAGATGGCTTTCCAGAGACGCCGCCAGGCGACTGGCGGCGATTTCCTGCAACATCATTTGCACCGCGTGGTGGCGATTTCTTGTGCGTTGCGCGAGCGTGACAGCTTCCGGGTATGGACGTTGGGTAGCCCGCAGGATGAGGAGGGGGCGCTGATCCGGCGTTTTTTCGAGGGTATCGAAAAATTCACGCCGCAATTGGTATCGTGGAACGGTGGTGGCTTCGACCTGCCGGTGCTGCATTACCGGGCCATGGTCCATGGTGTCCAGGCCCCGCGTTATTGGGACTTGGGTGAGGATGACCGGGAATTCAAGTGGAATAACTATATCAGCCGCTACCATACCCGCCATCTTGATCTGATGGATTTGCTAGCGATGTACCAGCCGCGCGCTAATGCCCCACTCGACGAGATGGCGCAATTGTGCGGCTTTCCCGGCAAGCTGGGGATGGATGGCTCGAAGGTGTGGGAGGCGTTCCAGAATGGCGAGATCGCGGCGATTCGCAATTATTGCGAGACCGATGTTGCCAATACCCATCTGGTGTTTCTGCGTTTTCAGTTGATGCGCGGGGCATTGAGTCGTGAAGCCTATCAAACGGAAGTCGATCTGGTGCGCAGCACTTTGGCGGCTTCCAACGAAACGCATTGGCGTGAATTCGTCGCAGCTTGGCCGGAGTCTTCCGCGCAGCCCATCTAATTTTTTTGTTTCAAATGCCCGTCACGTCTTTTTTGCCGAAATTATCCCGGCGCAATTCATTTTATGTGACTCTGGCACTGGCTTTTGGCGTGTTTTCCGCAGTCCTGGTATTCGAGTTGTACGCCTCGCGTCAACGCGAATATCAAAATGCCGAGCAAAACGCCCGGAATATGGCGCATGTCCTGGAAGAACATACCCGCGCCACTATCGAGAAAATTGATTTGGTGCTGAATGACGTTGTGACCTTTTTCGGTATGGCGGCGGTTAACGGAAACCCGCAAAGCATGAGCATCAACGGCGGCCTGCGGACATTGCTGGCGAGAATTCCCGAATCCCAAAGCCTGCGTATCGTCGATGCCGATGGCAATTTCATCTACGACGCAACCAGCAAGCTCGGCAATGTCAATGTTGGGGATCGCGAATATTTCCTGCGCAATAAACATAACCCGGAGGCAGGGTTGGTCATCTCGGAGCCGATTTTCGCGCGGCTTACCAATAACCGGGTGATTACGCTCAGCCGCCGCCTTGAGGATCGTCGGGGGCGATTTGCGGGCGTAGTTCAGGCGGCGGTGCGGGCAGAGTTTTTTCAATCTTTTTACCAGTCCTTGAATGTCGGTTCCGGCGGGGTGGTGGCGCTTTATGACACCAATCTGCTTCTGGTCGCCCGCCATCCGGCGGTCGAGTCGCAAATCGGCAAACCCTTGAAGAATGGCCTCGTTGAGAAGCCTTTGCGGGACGGCGCGATGGAGGCCGTTTATTCGGGGAAATCGACTCTGGATGGTGTCGAGCGGTTGTGGGACATGCGCTTGGTAAAAGGTTTTCCGTTTCTGATCCTGGTGGGGCTGGATCATGACGACATCTATAGCCAGTGGTACCGTAAGGCGTTCGTATACTTCCTCAGCGCCGTTGTTTTGGCGCTGACGCTGCTGGTGTTGGCCCGCGTATGGCAACGCAGTTATCTAAGGGCAATCAATCTGGCTGGCGAAATGACGGCGGCCTATGAAAAGTCGGCCTCGCAAAACCGTGCGCTGCTGGACAGCATTCCCGACATGGCGTTATTGTCGCCGGCAACCGAACCCTGGCTCAGTCGCTGGGGAGAAGCGAGAGGGAACTCATCGGGGCCAAACTGTCGGCTTTTCTTCCTGTCGCGGCAGCGGCTGAGCTGGATGTCTGGCGTAAGGAAGTCATGAGCCGTCAGGTACATGTTGGACGCGATTACCTTTTGGAAATGTCGGGGGCACAACCGCGATTGTTTGATTTTTTCCTGGTGCCGGCTCGCGATGGAGTCGGAAGGGTAATTGGAACGGCGTGGCTGGCTCGCGATATTACCGAGCGTCGCGAGGCTGAAAATGCGCTCACGCTGCTCAACGCGACGCTTGAGCAACGAGTAGAGGAAATGGTTGCCATTGATCGCGAAAAGGATCATTTGTTGATTCAGCAATCGCGTCTCGCGGCGATGGGAGAAATGGTGCATAACATCGCCCACCAGTGGCGGCAGCCGCTCAATGCGCTGGCCATCCTGATTGCCAATATTCGTGAAGCCTATGAGTTCGGCGAACTCGATCAGGCGTGTCTGGATCGGATGATGTCTGATGGCAGTCGTTTGATCCGCAAAATGTCTACTACTATCGATGAATTCCGCATGTTTTTCCGCTCAGATCAGGAAAAGTCTGAATTTGCGCTCGATCAGGTTGTAGTTGACGCCGTCGCGATTATTGACGCCAGTCTCAAACATCATGGAATATCCGTGGAACTATCCGGCAATCGGGTGTTGCGGGTGAGTGGTTATCCCAACGAATTGTCTCAGGCGATCCTTAATCTTCTGAACAACGCCAAGGACGCTATCCTCGAAAGAGGAATCGAGAACGGCATGATACGGGTGTTGCTCAGCGCCGATGAAAATGACGCGCGGATTTCCGTAAGCGACAATGCGGGCGGCATCCCCCGGTGTCAAGCTAGTTGTCGCCTCAAAAATTCAACTTTGAGGTGTGGAG
>CAYVIN010000089.1:0-16426 GCA_964451375.1 uncultured Sulfuricella sp. | reverse complement strand
TGAAGCTGGCGCTGCCCTGATCGACGGTGACGGTGCTGACCGAGGTGGTCGCGCCGGGCAAGGTGACGTTGGTTACGCCCAGCGTGGTGCCGGCGCTGGTGCTGCTCGCCGAGATGGCGCCGGTGCCGGGGAGTTCGACCTTGATGGTGTTGGCGCTGGTCGTGGTGGAGCCGTCTATGCCGGTCTGGGTGGTCTGCGACGGCAGGCTGATGCTGGAGCCTTCCTTGCCGTTGTTGGTGACGACCACGGTCTGGCCGTTGGTCGGCGCTGCCGTGCCGCCGCCGGTGGGCAGCGTGGTGGTGGTCGGCGGAGTGGGGTCGCCGCCGCCGGTGGGGTTGCCGCCGCCCGTCGGCGCACTGGGGGTAAAGCTGGCGGAAAGACTGGAGTAATTGCCGTACCCCGCGCTGTTCTTGGCCGTAACCAGGCACTGGTAGGCGGTGCCGTTGGTGAGGCCAGAGACGGTGATCGGGCTCGCCGCGCCAGTCTGGTTGAAAGTATAGTCAACATCACTAAAGCGGTTCGCCGTGTCGCACGATACCTTGTATTCGGTGATCGCCGCGCCGCCGTCGTTGGCCGGGGCGGTGAAGCTCACCGTTACCTGACCGTTGCCCGCCGTGGCGGTGATGCCGGTGGGGGCGTCTGGAGCAGTGGCCCCTGCGGCGCCGAGTTTCATCAGCGTCGCCTTTCTGCTGGCACCGTAATCCTGAACGGCCAGATAAGGCGTGCCGTCCGGGGCGAAGGCCAACGAGGCATAGCCAAGTGTTCCCGCCGAAAAGCCGGCGCTGCCGACCCCAACCCAGTTGGCGCCATCGAATTTCATCACCGTCGCCTTGTTGCTGTTGCCGCCATCCTGATAAGCCACATAGGGGGTGCCGTCTGGGGAAAAACCTATGGAAGTGAAATTGACCCCACTGGGCGAGAAGCCGACACCGCCCACCGCGCTCCAGGCGCCGCCGCTGTATTTCATCACCGTTGCCCTGTTGCCGTTAACGAAATCCCGGTAAGCCACATAGGGAGTGCCATCCTGGGCAAAGGCCAGCGAGAGGTATGAGGGGGCGGCACCCGAAAACCCGGCGCTGCCGACATTCACCCAATTGGCGCCGTTGAATTTCATGACCGTCGCCTTGTTGCTGCTACCATCCAGGAAAGCCACATAGGGCGCGCCGTCCGGGGCAAAAGCCAGTGACTGGTAGTAGGCTGTGTCGCTCGTGAAGCCGATGTTGCCGACCGTGACCCAGTTGGCGCCGTCGAATTTTTTCACCGTCGCTTTCTGGCCGTTGCTGTAATCCGAATAAGCCACATAGGGTGTGCCATCCGTAGCCAAGGCCAGCGAGGTGAAATTGGCGGCTCCCGCCGAGAAGCCAGAACCACCCACCGTCACCCAGTTGGTGCCATCAAATTTCTTTAACGTCGCCTTGGCGCTGTCGCCGTTATCCACGTAGGCCAGATAGGGTGTGTCGTCCGGGGCGAAGACCAGCGAGTTGTAATTGGCGTTCCCCGCCGAGAAGCCTGCGCTGCCGACCAGGCTCCACGCGCCGCCGCTGTATTTCATTACCGTCGCCTTGCTGCTGTTGGCGCCATCCTGTAAGGCCACATAGGGTGTGCCGTCCGGGGCGAAAGCCAGCGATTCATAAAAGGCTTGGCCGGTCGAGAAGCCGGCGCCCCCCACCGCTGTCCAGTCCAGCCCCGTCAGGTCGGCGGTCACGCTGGTGGTGACGGTGGCGCTGGCCGGTGTGCCTTGCAAAGTGGTACCGTCGTCGGCGGTGAAGCACAGCTTGTAGGTGGTCGAGGTCAGCAGGTTGCGCACCGTGTAGCTGCCCGCCACGTTGGCGGTGAGCGGGAGGGAGCCAATGCGTATCGCCGGGTTGCCGCTGGCATCGGTACCAGCCTTGACCTGGGCGCCGGTGCCGCAGTTGCCGCCGCTGGCAAGCAAGGTGAAATAGCCGCTGCCGGTGCTGTCCGATTGCAGGCTGAGGATAGCGAGACCGGCGCGGGGCGTGGCGGTGGGTGTGCTCAGGGTCGGCACGACCAGCGGATTCGCCGCGCTGCTGGCGGTGGAAGCGCTGCCGGTGCCGATGGCATTGGTGGCGGTGACGCTACAGGTGTAGCTCTTGCCGTTGGTGAGGCCGGTGACGACGATGGGGGAAGCCGTGCCGGTATTGCTGCCGGCAGTGCCGCCGTCGCTGGAGGTACACGACACCGAATAGCCGGTGATCGCGCTGCCGCCATTGGCGCCGGGCGTGAAGGCGACGCTGAGCTGGGCGTTGCCCGCCGTGGCGGTCACGCCGGTCGGGGCGGCGGGGGCGGCGGGGGCCGAGAAGGTCGCAGTGCAAGCCGTGGTCGCCGTGACGGTCACGGTCAACGGATTGGCCGAACCCGAACAATCCCCACCCCAACCCGAGAAGGTATAACCGCCGGCAGGTGTCGCGGTTAACGAAACCGATGTGCCGGTGAGGTAAGTGGCGGAACAAGTCGCGCCGCAACTAATCCCGCTAGAGCCGACCACCGCAGCGCTGGTCACCGTGCCGTTGGTCGGCGCGGTCAGCGACAGGGTATAGCCGGTGCCGAACCGGGCGAGGTGACCATATTGCACGCTGGGCGTTCCCGCGTTGCTGAAAAAGCCGGCGGCCAAAATCTTGCCGTCACCCAGTAGCGCAATGGCAAAAGTGTGGTTGTTCATCGTGGGATTGATGAAGGTGGTGTCCAGGCTGCCGTCGGCGTTGAAGCGAGCAATGCTTCTTTGGGGCACACTGGGACTTCCCGCTGAGACGAACTGGCCGCCGACCACGATCTTGCCGTCCGCTTGCAGCAGGATACCTTCGCTTTTAATGCTCAAATTGGGATCAATGAAGGTAGTGTCGAGATTGCCGTCGGCGTCGAAACGGACGAGGTTGCCATAGGTTGCATTGCCCGCCCCGACCGTGTTGATCCAGCCGCTGACCAAAATCTTGCCGTCCGCTTGCTGTGCGAAGCCTGTGACATCGCCGCTGGTGGTGCCGCCACCGGCGAGATTATGTCGTAGGTTGGGATTGGTGAAGGTCGTATCGAGCGTGCCGTCGGCGTTGAAACGGGCGATGCCGCCATAGGCTACATTGCTGGTTCCCGCCGTACTGAATGCGCCGCCCGCCAAAATCTTGGTAACGCCGCCCACGCTTTGCAGCGCTATGGCATGGGTGCCGCCCACCTTGGGATTGGTGAAGGAGGTATCGAGGGTGCCGTCGGCGTTGAAACGGGCGAGACCGTCATAGATCGCGCTGGCGGTCCCTGCCGAGGTGAAATTTCCGCCGACCAGAATTTTACCGTCCCCCTGCACTTTAATGGCGTAACCGCCGCTGCCCAAATTGGGATTGGTGAAGGTGGCGTCGAGGGTGCCGTCGGCGTTGAAACGGGCGAGTCTGCCATAGGTTGCGCTGGCCGCTCCCGCCGTGGTGAAATCCCCGGCGACCAAAATCTTGCCATCACTTTGCAGCGCTATGGCGCGAACCGTGTTATTCAAATTGGGATCGGCGAAAGTGGTGTCGAGCGTGCCGTCGGCGTTGAAACGGACGAGTCTTCCATAGGTCGCGCTGGCCGCCCCCGCCATGGAGAAATCCCCACCGGCCAAAATCTTGCCATCACTTTGCACCGCCATGGCCCAGGCCCGCGTAGCACCTATCTTTGGATTGGTAAAGCTGGTGTCGAGCACACCTTCCATTGCCTGCGCCATTTGCGGCAAAGCCGCCAAAGCCACCAGCGCGATGCCCGCCAGCCCTCCGACCGGCAGCGCGGCAGGCAGCGCGGCAGGCAGGGAAAAAGCCGCAGCCACTGCCGCAGCGAGCGCGCCGTAACGAATACCGGCGGCGTGTTTGGGGGCGGTTGTTTTGGCGGCGTTGGCGCGCGGGATGGTGGTCATGGCTCGGGACTCCTCTAAACAAATTTGTTCGAAACGAAATGCTCTCGGCGTTACGTTAACAAACCCCAAAACCGCTTCCCTGCGTTTCCCTACCAATACCTACAGTTCCCTACAGGCCGCCATGTTTCTGTCCGAAAACACCCCGGAGAATAAGCCCCGCGCGGCCCGTGATAGACTGTTTGCATTACTTGCCTCGACCCTTGCCGCTGGGCCGCCCCACCATTGGATCCAAATACCCTGACGCTATACACCGTTGCCGCCGGGCTGAGTTTCAGCCTGAGTCTGGTGTTGCTGGTATTCGCCTATTTCCAGCCCGATACGCGCCTGATCCGAAGCTGGGCCGTCGCCATCCTGGTGCTTTCTGCGGGATTTTTCGTTTCCGGTATGGGGCCTGCGCTGCCGCGCTGGATGACCGTCATCGGCACCAACATGGCCCTGCTTTCCGCCGGGCCGATCCTGTATTCCGGCTTCGCCGCCTACTATGCGCAACGCGAGCCGCTGCCGGATCGCTGGGGATGGGCAATGGTGCTGCTGACCGCGCCGGCGTTCTGGTATTGGGGTCTGATCGAGCCGAACGGCAATTACCGCAGCGTGGTGTTTTCGCTGACGCTTGCACTGACCAATCTGCGTACTGCCTGGTTATTGGCGGGTGCGGCGTGGCGGCGGGTCGGCGGGTTGCCGACCTGGTTGCTGGCGATCCTGTTTGGTGTAGCGGTGGTGTGGATGAGCGGACGCGCCGGGCTGTTGCTGGTCAGCGAAGCGCCGTCCGCGAACCTGCGCAGCGCCAATCCAACCACCTGGATTACGGTGTTCTGGTACATCGTGCTGATTTCAACGATGTCGGTGAGCGCGATGTGGATGGAGGTGAGCCGTCACGCCGCCGGACAAACCGCCTCTTCCGGCAGTCGCGGCGGCGTATCGGGGTTTTTCGCCTATTTCCACAACAAGCTGTTCCTGCTGGGGAGCGGGGTGATTGTTCTGATTGTGGGGATCGCCGGGGTGCTGGGTATCGCCTATGCCAATTTCCATGAATCCGAGAAAGCCCGGCTCATCCGCACCGCAGAACTGGCCAACAAGGCGTTCGTCGAACATACGATCCAGGTCGCCAACCAGGTCGATACGATTCTTCATTCGGTGCGCAGCTTCCACCAGCGCAGCAACGCCATCGCCGACACCAAGGCTTTTATCCAGTCTCTGGAATTCGACCGCTCGGTGATCGACAACATTTATCTCATCAGCGCCGCAGGCAATATCGCTATTGCCCACGACCCTGCGGCGTTGGGACGCAGCGTTGTGGATCGGGAGTATTTCCCGTTTCATCGGGATACGCCCGAGGACAGGCTCTTCATTTCAGCGGTGGAAAGCGGTCGCGTCACCGGAAAATTCCACTTTCGCATCACCCGCCGCATCAATTACCCGGACGGTACTTTCGGCGGGCTGGTGCTGGCTACGGTGGCGCCCGAATCATTTGCGCACTATTACCGCAACCTCACCATTGGCGTTCAGAACTCTGCCGCCTTGCTGGGAACCACCGACCGGAAACTCAGGGCTCGTGTGCCCGAACCTTCCGCTGAGCGGTGGGCGAAAGCGGTCGAATCACCGCTGTGGGATGCGCTTGAAAACACGCTGACCGGTCATTACGAGAATATCAGCTCCGTTGACGGGATAGCTCGAACTTACGTCTACGAGAAGGTCGGCAACCTGCCGCTGGTGATGGTGAACGGTTTTTCGGACAACGACCTGAAACACAACATCCATGAACGTATGCGCTGGCTGATCGCCACCTCGTTCATCATTCTCTGTTTTACGCTTTTGCTGGCATTGTTGCTGACCATCGAGGCCAAGCGTCGCGATGAACAGGATCGGTTCATGTCGATGTTAAGCCACGAACTCAAAACCCCGATGTCGGTGATTCGCATGGCGCTCGGCATTGAAGGCATCCCTGCCACTATCCGGGATCGTATCGCGCGCGCGGTGGGGAACATGAATGCGGTCATCGAACGTTGCCTGCAAGCCGACAAGTTGCGTTATGGGCATGTGCAACCTGCGCCGTCGCCTTGCCGAATTGCGGACATTCTCGATGATGTCCGCGCCGCAAGCGCCGCGCCGGAACGGCTGTCCATCCAGATCGAAGACCTCCCGCCCCTCAATACCGATGTGCAACTGCTCCGCGTGATCCTGACCAACCTGATCGACAACGCCATCAAGTACGGCGCAGCGGGCGGCACAGTCAGTATCCGGGGCGTTTTGGCCCCGCACAAAAAGCGCCGGGGCATCCGCATCGACATCGCCAATCGCCCCGGCCAGGCCGGGATGCCCGACCCCCGCCAGGTGTTCGCAAAATACTATCGCGCGCCCGGCGCGCATGGAAAAACCGGCTCGGGCCTCGGCCTGCACATTTCATCCGGCTTTGCCGAAAAAATCGGCGGGTGGCTACGCTACCGGCCAACAACCGACGAGGTAAGATTCGAATTATGGCTACCCCTCTGAATATCATTGTTGTCGAAGATCACGACGAATTGCGTGAAGTCACCGTTGAAGCCCTGGGCAATCTGGGCCATGTGGTATGCGGCGTGGATAGCGCCGAAGCGCTGGATGACGAACTGGGCGCCTTCCGGGCAGACATCCTGATCCTCGATCTCAATCTTCCCGGAGAAGACGGCCTCAGCCTGGCGCGGCGCATCCGCGAGGCGTTGCCCGAAGTCGGCATCATCATGGTCACGGCCCGCCAGCAGGTGCGCGACAAAATCGAGGGTTACGGCAGCGGCGCGGACATCTATCTCACCAAGCCGACTTCGGTGGAAGAACTCGACGCGGCGATTCAGGCCCTGTCGCGCCGGATACGCCCAGCCCCCGTCAGCGGAGGTCTCCGGCTCAACCCGGCTACCCTGCAACTGTCCGGGCCGCGCTCGACAATCGACGTATCCGACCAGGAATGCTCGTTGTTGATTGCCTTTTCCAAAGCCCGCGATCATCGCCTGGAAAATTGGCAAATTATGGAATTATCGGGAAAACCCTTCGAGGAATTCAGCAAAAGCGCACTGGAAGTTCAAATCGTCCGGCTGCGCAAAAAGCTCGAAAACGCCGGCGTCACCCCACCCACCATCAAGGCCATTCGCGGCACCGGCTACCAGCTTTGTTGTCTGCTCATGGTAAGCAAGGAAAGCGGCCCGGTGCGGGGCTAAAGCCCGCAGCTTATCAAAATCACCCTGCGTCCCCGGCAGGAGCGCCCCCTGTGCCGTCCCATCGGCGTTTTTGATATAAGCCACGCCGTTGTCACCCTGACACGCGCCGGGGAAGCGTTTACCATCTGATTTTTCGGTGACGGGCACAGTGCGCCCCTATCGCCGACACCCCATCAATTTGCCTTAGCGGAATTTTTTTATGCCAGCAGCCCGTTCTTCCTCTTTCACTCCTCTTTTCGTAGCGATTACCGCAAGTTTTCTGACATTTTCCGGCGTTGCCGTAGCGAATGATGCAACGCTGACCGACAACACTACCGGCCTGACCTGGAAACGCTGCGCTGAGGGCCAGACCTGGCAGGGTAGCGGCTGCACCGGCAAAGCCCAAGGGTACCCTCACATCCGCGCGGTCAAGCTCGACAAGGGGGGCTGGCGGCTACCGACGATCACGGAACTGGCCACCCTGGCCGATCTGGATAACCGCCAGTCGATCATCAACAAGGCGGACTTTCCCAATACACCTGCGGATCATTTCTGGTCGGCCACCGGATATGCCGGACAACATGGGCATTGGTGGGCGGTGAATTTCAAAAGCGGCGCGGTTTACCCCAGCCGGGGCGAGAAATATTTTTATGTGCGCCTGGTACGCGGGGAGCCGCCGTCCAACGCGGCAAACCGCGCCGGACGGGGTTTTAGTGACGCCGGGGACGGCAAGGTTGTTCACGAATCCACCGGGCTTGCCTGGAAACGTTGCGCCGAGGGGCAAAGCTGGGCCGCGTCACGGTGTATCGGGAAGGCGGGCAATTATGCCTGGGAGGAAGCGCACCGTCTGGCCGTTGATGGCTGGCGGCTCCCCACCCGCAACGAACTGCTCGGCATCGTTGCCTGGGAAAACATCGGCCCGGCCATCGATGCCGCCACTTTTCCCGGCACACCCGGGGCTTTTTTCTGGTCGGCAAGTAGCGCCGCAGGAACCGCCAAAAACGCCTGGAACGTCAGATTTCAGGATGGTTACAGCGAGGTTTCAGGGAAATCCGCAGGCCGCCATGTACGCTTGGTGCGGGACGCCGGGGTCGGCGGCATGGCGGCAGCCGATCCGGCCACCGCACGCGAGGATGGCGAACGTATATTCAACTGGGCGGAGTCGTTGTATCGGGCGTATTTTTTCCCGGCCAAGCCGCCGGTTCTGGAATCCCAGGGCTTTGTGTACCGTTATTACCCCGGCACGGGCCTGTACCTGGCCGTCAAGGACGGCAAACTCTGGATTGCCGGCCCTTTTAATCCCAGCCAGCTTGCCGACGCCGGTTCCTACCTTCCCTGGCTGAAAAGAGCCAGGGCTGCGGGGTTCTGATCCACGCCAATTCAGCCGGACTTAAACAAAAACGGCGCACTCCTTACGGAAGTGCGCCGAACAGTAGCGAACCCAAAAGCTTATTGCGGTGTAAATCCCTGCATCATCGGGACAATAGGCGCGGTGTAGAGATAATTCACCTTGCCGCCCGCCTCTGACCAAACGCTGGGCGGGGTTTTGCCTGCCACGCTCATCAGTTTCACCTGATAGTCGGGTAATAGTTTGTAAAGTTCTCCGTTTGGCCCGGTAATGGTCAGTGTCCCGTTCAAACCGCTGGTCATCGCCCAACCGGCTCCTAAACTCACCAGTGTTTTCGCGACTTGAGCGGCATCGTAGAGGGTCGGATCAAATATCTGGGTTTTTCCGTTCACGTTGGTATGTGTAATACGGCTGAGCGTGGTATTCCATTGAAAACCGACACCATCACCTCCGCTCAACTCGGACTCAAAACGCGGCCGTCCAACCAGCACTCTACCGGGCTTGACCAACATCAGGGCTCCGTTGGCCAGCACTTCGGTCTGACCGTAGCCGATGGTCACGGCATCGTCAGCAAATTTGGATATATCCGCCACAGCCGGGGCAAAACGCACGGAAACCCCCTTTAATGTCCAGGCCACTGTACCGTCCAAATTTCTGACTATTCCGTCCGGCACACCGGTATCAATCGTCAACGGATATAGTGGAATTCCGTAGAAATTGCGGGTCGGCGTAACCAGTTCGACGACGCCTGTAGCGGCATTTTGCACCAGGACGTTACCGGCTGTACTGGTGCTCAAGCCGCTTTCATCGGCGACATCGGCAAACGCAGTCAATGTGCTGACACCCAGACGGCCCAGCGTATTTGCGTCGATCCTCGCTATCCCAACCGTCGGATAATACATGATGACGTTGGCCGGAACGGTAATCGGCAACATGTCGCCAGTCTTGCCCGCCGTGCCGGAAATTGAGCCTGCAAATACACCGGTCAACTCGCCTGCGCTGTTGAAGCGCGCCACTTCGCCCTCTTTGAGCGTAATGGTCTTGGTCGAGGTATCGGCGGCAAATCCGGCGGTCTTGCCGGAAGTGTTGGCTAACTTCACCACGATAGTCGCTTCTCCAGTTTCGGCAGAAATCGAACCGGAGTTGTCCTTGCTGTCCTTGAAGCAGGATACCGACGAACCGGATGAGTTGGTTGTAATCACTACATCCCGCGTGGTCGCATCTTTCGACAAAGTCAGCCCGCCGACCATCTGGTTATCCTGGCTGGAAGTGAACTTTGCCTGGCCAGTCACGACTTGTAGCGCCTGGATAGACTGCCCCTGTTCGTTGGTAAGGGTCTTGGTGGAAAGCACCGTGGAAGCCGCATTGCCATCCGAACCTTTGACCGGTTCGTTATTGGTGACCACGTCGATCTGCTTACCCCCGACCTGCACCGGAACAGTTTTTGTTTCTGGCATGGAGAACAACACGTTGTCCGGAGCACTGCTCTGAATTTTGACCGGTTCCTTGGGAACATCCTGAATCACCACCACGCCGTTGTCAGAAACACCGACCTTGTTGTCGAGGTTGCCGATATTGGTCACCAAGCTGCTGGTTCCGGGGGTAAAACTCGTCCCGGTAGGTGTAACAACGGACACCGTCGAGGTACCCGCCGGGTTAAAAGGATTGGGCGGCGGGCCGGAGGGGGCGGGAGTGGAAGGCGCTGCGGCATCAGCAAAATCAATCACCAGATTGTTTTTGGCGTAATTGGTTACCGCTGCCGCCAAGCCGCTACTAAACGCTGAGTCGGCGAATGTAATGGTCAAATTGGAAACATCGTTGGCATTGGCATGAGCAGCGGCGTTTCCAGTAAAGGCCAAGGTGGCTGTAGTATTGCTGGCGCGGGTAATTGTTGCAGTTAAACCCGCCGACAGATTGGTCACGGTGGCTTTGCTGGCGCCAACAAAATTCACGCCATTATTACCTGTGAAAGTGTCACCCGTCAGGGTGATGGTTGCCGTTGCCGTTATCGATCCATCGTTTGCACCGGCCTCGGCAAACGTGGCCGCCGAATAGGCTAACGACATCGGGTCGAGGAAGTCCACGGCCAGATTATTGCGTGTGGAATCGGTGACTGTCGCAGCGGAACCGCTGGCAAAAGCGCTGTTGTCAAAAGTCACGGTGAGATTGTTGACGTCATCGGAATTGGCATGATTCGTCGCATTTCCTGTCAGCGTCAGGGTAGCTACGGTAGCACTGGTTTGCGTAACCACTGCTGTGAGTCCCGCAGGAACATTGCTCACCGCGACTTTCCCGCCAGGAAGCGCTGCGCCGTTGGTTCCCGTAAACGTTGTACCGGTTAACGTCATGGAAATGCTGCCGGAAATTGAACCGTCATTCGCCGTAGCTTCGGTCAACGTGGTTTGTGAATAAGCCAGCAAGCCGGGGTCAATGAAGTCGATGATCAATCCCGTTTTGTTGTTATCCACAACATTGGCTGCAACCCCTTTGGTGAAAGCGCCGTTCGCAAACGTTACCTGCAGGTTTGAAACATCATTGGCATTGGCGTGATTGGTGGCTGTGCCGGTGAATTTAAGCGCCAGAGTCGTGCTGCTCAAACGGGTGGCAACCGCTGTCAGCCCTGCGGGAACGTTGGTGAGTGAAACTTTTGACGCGGTCACGAAATCGTCGTTATCCACCCCGGTAAAGGTATCCCCCTGCAACGTGATGATCAGCGACGTATCAATCGCCCCGGTGTTGTTCGAGCTTTCCACGAACTTGGTCGATGAATATTTGAGCGCGTCATTAGTGGCAAAACTTTCTTTGCGAATCGGACTCGTGGAAGTGCCGTCATCGGCGACGGCATAGGTATCGTAAGCGGTAGCGGCAACCAGGCCAGACAAATTGACTGTGGTTGGCGTATACGCAGCAATACTGCCGGTATTGCCACTCTTGGTCGCAGCAGCACTTCCAGAATTCTGCCCCAACTTGATTTGCGCTGCGCTGGGTTGTGGATCGCCCTTGGGCACCACCACGTAATAAACCGTAGCAGTGCCATTCGACTGGATGCTCAGATCAGCGGTAGTGTTGCCGAAATTGCTCGCCTTGAGTACCGCAACCGAGGCATAGGAATTGACATTTCCCGGCCCGGAAGCCTGAACCCGGATCGGGCCGGTAGCACCAGCATTAAACGTAGTCACCACCAACCCATAACTTTGCCCTGCTGTCAGATTGAGTTTCAGCTTGGACATCATGGTGCCGCCTGAGTCGTCGTCTCCCGCCAGGCAGTTTACCAATGGCTGAGCGGGATCGAATGGCGCCGAATATACGAGCAGATAAGGATCATTCGAGCCGGTGAGTTTGGTGCCCAACGTGGCGTCCGCGCCGTTCAGTAACGTTTCCATCGTGTAACTGCCGGACGCATCAACCGTGAATTCAAAAATGGTGTAGGCGGAAAGCTTACTGGTCGTCGTCGTGCCCCCACTAATCGGAACCGGATAGGGCAACGTTCCCATCGGCCCCATTGGCCACATCGGGTAATTCATGGATGGCCCGGCCCGACAACCGGACGCACTACCGTTCGGACGGTTGAAAGTAGCTGAATTGGCATCCAGCTTAATGGTTTGCACGACGGAATTTGCGTGGGAAACAGTCACCGGCGATAAAGCCAACATCACTGCGGCAACAAGCATTCCCTCCCTGAAAGCATTCCTTTTGTAAGACGAAATTATTTGGTGGTGACGGCCCCCAGTGTTATTTGGTCGTGTCCCGACTACTTTCATTTTCTGTCTCCAATGGTTATAAAATAGCCTTGTTTAACTATTTGTTTGTTTCTGATTGCTGCACTTGGTCGCATTCGTACTGGATAACATCTTTTTTAGTTACAAATTCAAAAGCGGATTAGGCTCCCAAGCTCCGGGGGCTTCTAATTCTTGCTTTTTCGGGATGGTCGCGCTATCAGCGAAGAACCGAGGTCGTGTAGGTCGCCACCGCGAGAAATGTAGGCTTTCCCCTACACGCCTGTTGGCTTGAGATCATGGTTGTTATTTTTCATCAATGCGTTATATCAATATGTTCGTGGCTGCGATATCTATAGTGCCCCCCAATTTCCAGACAGCGATTTAAGATGGTAGCCTGCGGTAACAAGGAGCAGGTTGTGAGTGAACAGAAGCGCAAGAATTTCGGTGGGCAGTTCAAGGCCAAGGTGGCGCTTGAAGCGATTCGCGGGGCCAAGACGGTGAACGAGATCGCCCAGGAGTTTGGGGTGCATCCGACTCAAGTGGGGTTGGAAGAAGGAATTGCAGGAGCAGGCGGCCAGACTGTTTGACGCCAAGCGCGGCCCCAAGCCGGTGGATCAGTCTGCCAGTCCGGAGCGGCTCTACTCCGAGATCGGGCGGCTCAAAATGGAACTGGATTGGCTCAACAAAAAGTCCGGGATATGCCCGTAGAAGAGCGCAAGCATTGGGTCGGCATCCTTGAACCTTTGGCGCTGACCCGGCAATGTGAATTGACGGGAGTTGCCCGCTCCACCGTCTATTCGCCGCGCCCGACCGCAAAGCCAGACGAACAGGAATTGGGCTGCTGGCACTGATCGACGCCGAATATACGCGCCACCCGTTCTACGGCAGCCGCAAGGTGATGGTGTATCTGCGCGGCATGGGACATCGGATTAACCGCAAACGGGTTCGGCGGTTGATGGGCATACTGGGACTGGCCGGCATGGCACCGGGGCCGAACACCAGTCGCCCGCATCCGCAGCACAAGGTTTATCCATACCTGCTCAGAGGCGTGGCGGCGACCCGACCCAATCAAGTGTGGAGCACGGACATTACATTTATCCGCCTACCGCGAGGGTTCGTTTACCTGATAGCGGTGATCGGCTGGTACTCGCGCAAGGTGCTGGCATGGCGGTTGTCGAACACGCTCGACAGCGGGTTCTGTGTGGATTGCCTGGAGCAAGCGCTACAGGCTTACGGTGCCCCTGAGATATTCAACACCGACCAAGGCTGCCAGTTTACCTCGGAGGCGTTTACCGGCGTGCTCAAGGCGCATGGCATCGCCATCAGCATGGACGGGCGCGGACGCGCATTGGACAACATCTTCGTGAAACGGCTCTGGCGTAGCGTCAAGCACGAGGACGTGTATCTGAAAGGCTACGCCACCTTGCCGGAATTGCTGCTGGGGTTGACGGAATACTTCGTGTTTTACAACACGGAAAGAACGCACCAATCGCTGGACTACAGCACACCGGACGTGGTCTACCGGACAGCGAGCGGAGGCGGCGCAACGATTGTGGATAAATTCACTGCGCGAAAAGAAAATCGCCCGGAAACAAAATCAGAAGAAACACCGGGGCAGCGCCGTTCCGCTGCGTGTGAAGGACTACCCTCTTAAACTCGACTCAATATTGTCTTGACTGAGGGGGCCACTATAATCTCCCTTCAAACGATGTTTCGATCTTGTGACCATATTTGCTTCGGCTGCTCCGTGCCACTGCACCCGCGCCCAAGCCCCAAGCCCCAAGCCCCAAGCCGTTATCATTTTGGTGGAGCCTGGAAGCTACTCAAGAATTCAAATCCGCAGCCCACGCAATCGTTTCAGGTAATACGCGCGCAACCCGAGCATCCCCGCCAACACACCCAGCACAATTCCCGCCAGGATGAAAAACAGCCGTTCGACCAGCGTGGCGTTGCGCGCCTGGTCTTGCTCGGCTTGCAAACGCGCCAATTGCTCGCGCAGGGGCTGCACGTCGGGATACAGCGCGTCACACTCGACCGGCGCGGACTGCCCCGCTGTTGCCTCTACTTTTTCCTGGGTCGGACTTTTCAGAAAAGTGGATTTGACCCAGCCGACTTTCCCTTCGGCGGTTTTTACCTGGGAATACTCCGCGCTGGCTTCGATCACCTCCAGCGAGGTATTTTTCGGGAGCGTCTGGATAGTGCGGTAACTCTCGCCACTACCGGCGCGAAGCCGGACGCTATCGGTAATCTGAAAGGATTCCGCGCCCGCGCACTCGCTAAAAAATGTCAGGGCGAAAACCGTTAGCGGAACCGCAAAATATACAAATGTCATTTCAGCAAAATCCCCAAATGTCAATATGTAATTATCTGGGGATAGCCGCCAGCACTTCCACTCACCAATTTTCACCAATTCTCACCAATTTTCACCTCCGCTCCCCGAATACCGGGGTACGCTGGAGCGCTGCGGGCATCGATGGCGTGGCGCTGCGGATTACACTATGGTGCGCCTGACGATTTTAGCCGGACACCGCGCTGAAACAGGCCGCGCTCAGAGGCTGTAAAAATATTCAAGTCCGTAGCGAGAATGTTGCCAAACCCACATCGGCAAGGCGCGAAAGGGGCAAAATGCGGGCGCGTAGCGGGCCTACGTAACCGGATTTTGCCTCTTTCGCAACGCAGCCAGGCGGGAATTGGCAGCGTTCGCAGTAGCGATTTGAATATTTTCACAGCCTCTCAGCCCTCACAACCCGCAGGAGTATCGCCATGAACACCTGGCAAACCATCGCCGCCGCCACTACCGCCGCCACCGGGGAAACCTGCCGGATCACCGCGCAACGCCCGGCGGGCGGCGGCTGCATCAATGCCGCTTACATAGCCGAAGGCGACGGGCAACGCTGGTTCGTCAAAACCAATGCCGCCGCGCGCCTCGCCATGTTCGAAGCGGAGGCCGACGGGTTGCGCGAACTCGCACAAAGCCGGGCAATTCGCGTCCCGCAGCCGGTCTGCGCGGGCGTGGCCGGCGAGTTGGCCTTCCTGGTGCTGGAATACATCGAATTCGGCCCGACCGGCGCGCAAGCGGAAACCCGCCTCGGCGAACAACTCGCCGCCTTGCACCGGGTCAGCGCCGCGCAATTCGGCTGGCGGCGCGACAACACCATCGGCGCAACGCCACAGCCCAACACCCCGGACGCGGATTGGCCCACCTTCTGGCGCATTCGGCGGCTCGGCTTTCAGCTTGATCTGGCGCGGCGCAATGGCGCAACGCGGCTGGCCGACAGCGGCGCGCCATTACTCGACGCGCTGCCGGCCTTTTTTACCACTTATCGCCCCGTTCCCTCATTGCTCCACGGCGACCTGTGGGGCGGAAACCGGGCGTCCGACAGCGACGGCCAGCCGCTACTCTTCGACCCGGCGGTGTATTACGGCGACCGCGAAACCGACCTGGCGATGAGTGAACTGTTCGGCGGCTTCGCACCGGCCTTTTACGCCGCCTATCGCGCCGCCTGGCCGCTCGATCCCGGCTACGCCACCCGCCGCACTCTCTACAACCTCTACCACATCCTCAATCACTACAATATGTTTGGCGGCGGCTACCAGGCCCAGGCGCTGCGGATGATCGCCACGCTGCTGGCGGAATTGCGTTGAATGGGGAAATTCGGGGGCGTTAGTATTCACTTACGCTGCAACACAGGAAGGACAAGGACATTGCCGGAGAACAAGGCGGGACGCGGCGTTCCGGGCAATGCCTCGGTAAAATGCGCCAAGCGGTTAACCCTCAGCCACCACCGGACATTATGGAATCCCCCACCACCTACCAACTCCACATCCGCCTCAACCAGCCGTTGCGCCTGCAAATCGGACGCTTCGGCGAATTCGACTTTCCCGCCGGGGATTATGTTTACACCGGTTCGGCGAAGCGCAATTTCGAGGCGCGGGTGGCGCGTCATTTGCGCCGCGACAAACGCTTGCGCTGGCATATCGATTACCTGCTGGCCGGGCCGGGAGTCTCGGTGCGCGAAGTGGTGCGCTCCGTCGCACCGGAATGCGCCCTGAATCAGGCCACGCCGGGAACCGCGCCGGTCGCGGGATTCGGCGCTTCGGACTGCCGCCACGGGTGTGGCAGCCATCTCAAGTTCCTTGGGGAAACATCGGCTACCCCGCGCTGAATTCCCTTTGGTGATTAATTCTACTTTGTCAGATTGGTGCGCTACGGTTTTAGCTCCCTCCCCCAACGGGGGAGGGTTGGGGTCAATGTTGTTGACTTAAGCGCAGCAATTCTATAACATATTGTTTGTTAATGATT
>CAYVIN010000088.1:0-16831 GCA_964451375.1 uncultured Sulfuricella sp. | reverse complement strand
ATATGAAACAAAAGACAAGCGAGGGCGCGCGCAATTTATGAAATATCCGGGTTAATGAACAGGCTCTAAGTAAACCCCTCCTTCAGGCGCTATATGTCTTCTTATAAATACCCTGACACGCAATCTTTGCGCCATACAAGTTGACGAAACAATCTCATCGTTTCAATGCGTTACATGAAATGACGAGAGCATTGGCGCACCGCTGCGGTGCATTCGGCGAACACCCCGCCATCAAACGGAGCGATGGTTAAACCTTGCCTCGTCGCGATTTGGCGAGGCAAGGTATTTACTCGACCAGTTCGATTTCGCGGGATTTCATCCCGACCAGCGCGCCGCGTTCGTAAAAATCCACGCCGTAGATGTAGAACTGCTGCAAAAACGTGCCGATGCTGGCGACGTAACCTTCGTCGCCTTTTTTCACCAACAACTCGCCGATTTCCCGCCCCGGAAACGTCCCGTCATTACGGATGTTTTTGGTGGAGCGCACCTTTTGCCCGTATTCGAAGGCGGGCGGCCCATCCAGTTCAATAACGTCGCTGTCACGGCTGATTTTCATGATTCGACTCCTTGGGGTAATGGGTGATGAGTGATGGGGAATGGGTATCAGGCAGAGCGGCGCGCAGCGACGCTTTTACCCATTACCCATCTCCCATTACCCATCACCGGGTTCCAGTTTCCCGGCGCGGCGGCCAGCGGCCATTTCCCGCACCATTTCATCTTCGTCGTTCAGCAGGCGGTCGATTTGCGCCAGCGGCATCCGCGTGGCGGCTTCGTAACGCACCCGCCAATCCGGGTCGTCCGCCATCCGTGTGAGTTGCGAAGGCGCCAGGCGGCGCGCCGCTTCCAGGCGCACCTCGGGGTCTTCGTCGGCGAGCGGCGCGGCCAATTGCGCCTCCGGGATACGCCGCGCTACTTCCAGGCGCACCTCGCGATCCGGGTCGCGCTGCATCAGTTGCAACATCGCCGGCGGCAACCGCCGGGCGACGATGAGGCGCACGTAGTAATCGTCGTCAAAGCGCATTTCCGCCAATTCGCGCCCTTCCAGGCGGTAGGCCACGCGAATTCGCACTTCGCGATCCGCGTCGGCGCGCATTTTCAATAAATAACGCTGCGGCAGACGCACCACGGCGGAAAAGCGCACCGTTTCGTCGGGGTCGTTCAACAACGGCGGCAGATGAAACACATCCACGAATTTCGCCGCTATCGCCCGCACCTCGAAATACGGGTGAGTCAGGTATTCCCGCGCCAGTTCCGGGTTCCACGAAAAGAAACGGTGCACCCGGCTGGCGTAACGGTCATGCACACAGGCGCGGCGCAACTGGCACTTGCCTTCGCGCAGCAAATCCTTATGGTCGCAGAGCGCGCAATCGACCGGCTCACCTTGCCAGTCGAGGGCTTCTTCACAAATTTCAGTCAAAACACATTCGTCCTCTTCAAGCGGAAGCCGGGCTACCCCCGCGCCCTCTCCCGCAGGCGGGAGAGGGCTGGGGAGAGGGTGGCGGCATTCCCGCAACACTATCGTGCTGCCGCGACCGCTTGCCCTCTCCCCCGGCCCCTCCCCCGATTTCGGGGGAGGGGAGAAAAGCGCACCACGGCTTTGCGCCAGTGGTCAATCATCTTCGTCGGGCTGGCCGATTCGCTCCAATACCCCCAATAACACCGATGCGCCGACCCGATCCCAGGGGTCGAGCTGCAACACCTTGTCCACCGCGCGCCGTCCTTCGTCCAGATTGCCCAGGCGCATGTGCAAATAGCCGTAGGCCTTCAGACTGAACAGGAAAAAGCGCGGGGCAAACGCCGATACATCACCGAACGGCGCATCTTGCGGCACAACTTCCCACCATTCGCCGGACAATCCCAGTTCGCGGCGCGCCAGCGACAAACACAGGCTGGCGTAGGGCATCGCGGCGGCAATCCGCCCGCCGTAGAAATGATGACGGTACAGGGCGATGTACACCGCCGGATGGTTCGGCGCGAGCTCCAGCGCCTGGGCCAGGTATTGCTCGACCATTTCCGCATCGCCGTAGGATTGCGCGGCGAGACGCAGGCTGTTTTCCGCACCCGCCGGCAGATCCTGGCCGAGGCAGGCGCGTTCCAGCCATGCCAGGTCGTCCTGAGTGTCCGACTTGGCATCCATGATAATTACGCCGTGCGGCGTCCGATGCTGGAGACGTTCACCGTCGTCACGCCGTGACCGCCGCCTACCGACGCTCCCGAGGAGCTGCTGCAAGCACACGCGCCGCCCTTGGGGTTGATGAACTTGAAGCCGGTTTCCATCGGCGAATCGGCGAAATCGACGATGTAACCGTCCAGCATGACGTAGCTGGTTTCCGGGAAAAACAGCTTGAGACCGTTGATTTCCACCTGCCGGTCGCCCGCCTGGGGAACGCTTTCGACGGTAAATTCGGCGCTCAGGCCGGAACAGCCGCCGGGCGTGACGGTGAGGCGAAAGCCCCCGCCGCCGCCCATGCGGATCATGCGGCGGATGAATTCCTCAGCCTTGGGTTGCACGGTGATGTTCATGGCGTATTCCTTAACTTAATACTCGCGTAGCGAGCCTTTATCCTAAAAACCTCAGTTCAGAACCGCTAAGGCGCAAAGAAATCAAAAACATGCAGAATGTTCCGCCCTCACCCGGTGGGTGAACGACCCGACACGGGTAACCTTTTGTTTTTTCTCTGCGTCTTTGCGCCTTTGCGGTTCAAACTGCCTTTTCCAGGTTTATCCCCCTCGCCCTCTGGGAGAGGGCAGGGGTGAGGGCTGTTTTGGCGAGGCGCTGTTGCCTATTCCCGGACAGCGTCTCGCCAAAACGGTTATGCGGGAACGTAGCGCGGTACGCTGTCGTCGATCACGATACAGTCGGGAATCGGGCACACCGCCACGCATTGCGGTTCGTCAAAGTAGCCGATGCACTCGCTGCACAGGTCGGCGGCAATGCGGAACATACTTTTCTTTTCATTGATCGCATCGTTCGGGCACTCGGTTTCGCAGGCGGCGCAGTTGGTGCATTCGTCGGAAATGATTTTGTAGGCCATGATGTTTCTCCTTTTCAGGTTGATGGGTTAACTTAATTTCAGGCTGCGGCGACTTTGCCGTTGCGCTCGGCGCAACGCTCGCGGAACCACGCCAGCAGCGATTTTTCGGTGTATTCAAAGGCGTAGGCTTCGACCGCTTCGATGCCGGCCTTGCTCAGATCACCCTTCGGGCAGCGCCCGATTTTGGCGACGAACACCGCTGCACAATCGCGAATGATCTCGATCACATCCACCAGCGTGTCTTCCTCGCCGAAACCGCCCTGGCAATAGTTGTCCACGCGGCGCTGACCGATGTATTTCGCGCCGCCTGCGCTGACTTCATAAATCTGGAACTCGCTGGCGTGACCGAAATGCTGGTTGATACGTTCGCCACCCTTGGTCGCCACGGCAACCAGAACAGCAGGGTTGGGCGTTGAATGTTTCGCGTTCAATTGCTGAAGTTCCTTATCGCGGGCGTTCGCGGCGTCGCGGCGTTCGCGTTCCACATATTCGGCATAGGCCTGGCGCGGTTGCGGGTCGTAAGCCACGTCCATCGCGGCGATGCGTTCATTGGAAAACTCCGCGCCGCGATCTTCGCCCAGCAAACCCACCGCGTCGGCGCGGCACTGGCGGCAATGACGCATCAGGTTGGCCCCGCCGGCGCATTGCTCCTGCACGACGCTCAACTCCTGGGCGCTTGGGCCGCGTTGGCCGGTCAGCCCGTAGTGGGTGCCGTGCGCGGGGTCGGAAATCAGCGGCATGATGTTGTGGAGGAAAGCGCCGCGCGATTTCACAGCCTTGTTCACGTCGACCAGATGCTGGTCGTTGACGCCCGGAATCAGCACCGAATTGACCTTCACCAGAATACCTTTGGCGGTCAGCATTTCCAGACCTTCCATCTGGCGCTCGTGGAGGATCTGCGCGGCGTCGCGCCCCGTCCAGCGCTTGTGTTTGTAGAAAATCCACGGATAGATATGCTCACCGATTTCCGGGTCGAGCATGTTGATGGTGATGGTCACATGGTCGATGTTGAAATCGGCAATGGTCTGCGCATGGTCGGGCAGCGCCAGACCATTGGTGGACAGACACAGTTTGATGTCGGGGGCGCTTTTCTGAATCAGCGCAAAGGTCTCGAAGGTGCGCGCCGGATTGGCCAGCGCATCACCCGGCCCGGCAATGCCGACCACCGACAACTGGGGAATTTCCGCCGCTACCGCCAGCACCTTTTTGGCGGCCAGTTGCGGCGTGAGCTTTTCGCTCACCACGCCGGGACGGCTCTCGTTGGAGCAATCGTATTTGCGGTTGCAATAGTTGCACTGGATGTTGCAGGCCGGCGCCACCGCGATGTGCATCCGCGCGAAATGGTGATGGGCTTGCTCGCTGTAGCAGGGATGGTTCTTGACCTTCTCCCACACTTCCGGGGAAAGATCGTCGGGCTTGGCCGCCGAACCGCAGCTACCCTTGGTGGAACAACCGCCGGTAGACGGCGAGTTCTGAAAGATGGGGATGACTTTGGGTGACATGATGTGCTCCAAGTAGGCTTTGAAGCCTCTCATCGCAACAACCGTGCCATAACAATGATGCTTGTAAAAACAATTGGTTGAGTGTGGCGTGTGGCGCTCGTCGGACTGTAACCATTCAGACAAAAAGCGCCTGAGGCCAATCCCAATGTCCGAAAACCAACAATCCCCCCCGGCCAGCGTCCGCGCGCAAGCCGAATCCGTTATTCGAGCGGGAAAACCGTGAGTCGCGCTTCCTTGCCTTTCGCCTCGATTTCACGGGAAACACGCGCGCCGCGTGGTTGCCGCAAGGGTTGTCGCGGCGACCTGGGAAATCAGGATTTCTCAGGCCCTTTCAGGAGGACATTGGCAATCGGGAATTCCAGTGAATTGCCGAACAATTCAAGCAGAAAGCGGGTGCGCGGCGCGCCGGACAGACGGGTTTCGACGGAGGTGGGGAGTATAAGGAAACACCGGACGGAAAAGGTATGCGAGCTTGAATTATAATGGCCCGACCCGCCTTTACCGACCTCCAATGAAACCTATTCGCCTCACCCTGCTGCGCCCCCTGGTCATTCCGTTTTTCCTCGGCATTCTGACAGTGGCGGGATTTTCCCCGTTCGATATCTTTATTCTGCCGGTAGTGACGCTGACGCTGCTGTTCCGCAGTTTGCGCCACGCGCCGGGTGCGGGGGCGGCGGCGCGCATCGGGCTGGCGTTCGGGCTGGGGATGTTCGGCGCGGGGGTACACTGGGTTTATGTGAGCCTCCATGATTTCGGCGGGATGCCGCTGCCCGTGGCGGTGATCGCGACGGCGCTGTTTTGTGGGGTGCTGGCGATTTTTCCGATGTTGCTGGGGGTCTTGCAAGCGCGTCTGGGCGGCTTGCCGAGTCTTCGTTATGTGCTGGTGATGCCAGCCTTGTGGGTGTTGCTGGAGTGGGTGCGGGGCTGGTTGTTTACCGGTTTTCCGTGGCTGGCGGTGGGTTATTCGCAGGCCCCGGACAGCCCGCTGGCCGGATTTGCCGCAGTGTTCGGGGTGTACGGGGTGTCGCTGGCGGTGGCGGCAAGCGCCGGCGCAGTCGCGCTGCTGACCGAGAAACCGCTGCGCCGGGCGCTGGGCGTGGCGTTGCTGGTGTTGTTGTGGGGGGGCGGCTGGGGCCTCAAACAGGTGGTATGGACGCAGCCCCTCGGCGAGCCGGTAACGGTCAGTTTATTGCAGGGAAACATTCCCCAGGAATTGAAGTGGCAGCCCGGCAAGGCGGTCGCCACGCTCAAGTTATACCGCGATCTGGCGCTGGGCAGCCGGGGCCGCCTGATTGTGATGCCGGAAACCGCGTTGCCGTTGTTCCTCGACCAGATTCCCCGCTCTTATTTTGAGAGTCTGGCAGCTCATGCGGTGGCGCAAGGCGGCGATGTGATTGTGGGCGCGCCGGAATTCGACGGTCAGCATTATTTCAATAGCGTCCTGGCATTCGGCGTGGAGCCGGTGCAGATTTACCGCAAAGTGCATCTGGTGCCGTTCGGCGAATTTGTTCCGCTCAAACCGTTCGGTCCGTGGCTGGTGCATCAGGTTTTGCATATTCCGCTCGACGACTTCGCGCGGGGCGCGGAAAACCAGGCGCCTCTACGCGCCGCCGGGCAGAAACTGGCGATGGCGGTGTGTTACGAGGACGTGTTTGGTGAGGAAATGATCCGCGCCCTGCCGGAGGCGACGTTGCTGGTGAACATCAGCAACGATGCGTGGTTCGGCGTGGCGGTGGCCCCCTGGCAGCATTTGCAGATTGCCCGGATGCGCGCGCTGGAAAGCGGGCGGTATATGTTGCGCGCCACCAATACCGGGGTGACCGCGATCATCGACCAGCGCGGGCAGGTCGTGAAACTCGCTCCGCAATCGGAAATTGCCCGCCTCGACGGGGTGGCGCAGGGGTTCGGCGGTTCCACGCCCTATGTTCGCTGGGGCAATCCGCCGCTCCTCGCAGGCCTCGTGCTGATGCTCGCGGCGGGCCGCTGGAGAAGGCGGTGAGCTGGATTTGCTACATCCTCGAATGCGCCGACGGCACCCTCTATACCGGCATCACCAACAACCCCGATAAACGTCTCGCCGCCCACAACGCCGGAGTGGCGTCCAAATACACGCGCACCCGCCTGCCGGTGCGTTACGTGTGGTTCGAAACCTGCGCCGACCGCGCTGCGGCGAGCCGCCGCGAAGTTGCCGTGAAACGCTTGTCCCGCACGGCGAAACTTGAATTGATTCAAGCAGTCCCAACCCGTGTAGAATCGCCGGAAATAACTATAACGCCAACTTGCCCCGGCCTCAGCGACGCTGCCGGGTAATGACAATATTTCGGAGGTAATTGATGAAACGTTATACATGGCTGTGGTTTGCCCTGCTGGCGCTGTGCGCCGGCCTGACGCAGGCCGGGGGGCTGGAAAAGAAACACATCGTCGATACGGCCTACGTTGCCGAAGCGATGAAACGCGGCGCGTTGCTGTGGGATGTGCGCAGCGCCGACGATTTTCGCAAGGGGCATATTCCCGGCGCGCTCAATATCGGCCACATCGGCCAGGTATTGCGTTACGAACACGACGAGGATTACCTGCCGGTTCCGCAAATCGAGAAAATCCTCGGCGACGCCGGCATTGATCCTTCCCGCGAAATCGTGGTGTACGGCGAAAAGGCCGATCCGTTCGCGTATTTCGGCTGGTTTACGGTGGGGTATTTCGGAGGCAATAACGTCACCGTCTATCACGGCGGCATCGATGATTGGCGCAGCGCCAGGAAGGAAGTCAGCAACGACCCGGTGAAGCCGCAAGCGCTCGCCCTCAAACTCAAGGCGCGTCCCGAGCTCGTGATAGGCACCGACGAAATCGTCAGCAAACTCAATTCCAGTGTGCAAATCATTGATGCCCGCACCCCGCGCGAATTCAGCGGCGAGGACATCCGCGCGATACGCGGCGGACATATTCCCGGCGCGATCAACATTCCCTTCCAGAACAATTGGATTGACCCCGACGCCCGCGCCAAGCTGGCAAAACGCGAAGTCGCCGCCAAGGACGGCATGAACCTCAAGCCGCTTGATCAACTCAAGGCCACCTACGCCAAACTCGACCCGGAAAAGGAAACCATCGTGTATTGCCAAAGCGGGGTGCGCGCCGCCGAATCCCTGGCGGTGCTCAAGGAACTGGGCTTCCGTAACCTCAAGCTCTACGACTCTTCCTGGCTGGGCTATTCCAACGCGCTGTCCACACCGGTGGAAGCCGTGACCTTCTTCAACGTCGGGCAGATGGTCGGCAAAATGGACGCCATGCAGCGCCGTCTCGACGGCATGGATCGCTTGCTCCATGAAATGATGAAGGCGATGAAACAGACGCCGTAAAGTCTGGCGCGAAAAAAAGGGCGGCTGTTCAGCCGCCCTTTTTTATTGTCGGGCGTGATGTTCGCCGCGCCGCAAATAGATTCCCGCCGCTGCCCCCACCATGCTCAACACCATCACGTAATGCACCGGCGCGAGCGGATCGATGGGCAACATCAGGCTGACCAGAATCGGCGTCATCCCGCCGAATATCGCGTAGGCGACATTGTAGGAAAACGACAGCCCGGAAAAACGCACCGCCGCCGGGAAGGCGTTGACCATCACGAACGGCACAACGCCGATCACCCCCACCGAAAAGCCCGCCAGGGCGTACAACGTATTGATCGATGCGGGATCGTGGCTCACCCCGTCGTAAAACAGCCAGGATGCCCCGGCCAGCAGCAAACAGCCGACCGTCAGGGTGCGCCCGGCCCCGGCGCGATCCACGATAGCCCCGGCGAGAACGCAGCCGATCGACAGGCACAGGGTCGCCAGGCTGTTGGCGCGTAACGCCACGGCTGGCGCAATTCCGTAGAGTTTCTGCACCAGCGTCGGCGTCATCAAAATCATCACCACGATGGCGGCGGAGAGTAGCCAGGTGAGGATCATTGATACCGCCACCGCGCTACGATGCTCGCGGATCACGGTTTTCAGCGGCTGTTCCTCGGCGAGCTGCTGGTTGGCCTGCATTTCCTTGAAGACCGGGGTTTCGTGCAGCCACTGGCGCAGCCACACCGACACCAGCCCGAAAATTCCGCCGATGATGAAGGGAATCCGCCAGCCGAAATCCAGCATTTCGGCTGGGGTGTAACTCGAATTCATCGCCGTGGCGACCAGCGAACCCAGCAGGATGCCGCCGGTCAGCCCGGCGGTGAGTGTGCCGCAGGCGAAACCGACGTGGCGCGGCGGCACATGTTCGGCGACGAACACCCACGCGCCCGGCACTTCCCCGCCGATGGCCGCGCCCTGCACGATGCGCAACAGCAACAGCAACAGCGGTGCCCAGATGCCCAATGTCTGATAAGTCGGCAACAGGCCGATAGCCAGCGTCGGCACCGACATCAGGAAAATACTCAGGGCGAACATCTTCTTGCGTCCCAGCAAATCCCCGAAATGCGCCATCACGATCCCGCCCAGCGGACGCGCCAAATAACCGGCGGCGAATATCCCGAAAGTCTGCACCTGACGCAGCCAGTCCGGCATGTCCGGGGGAAAGAACAACTGCCCGATCACCACCGTGAAGAAAATGAAAATCACGAAGTCGTAAAACTCCAGCGCGCCGCCCAGCGCCGCCAGCGCGAGAGTCTGGTAATCGCGGCGGTTGAGCGGGCGGTGGCCGGTCAAAAAGTCGCTCATGGTCGTTACCCGGATAGTTGAATTTGCGCATTGTAGCCCGGCAATCCCGGTATTTCACAGGTAAAGCGCGTCTCCAACCAGTGCGAACAGCTCTCATCTGCGCGTCCGAAAATTTCAAATCAATAGGGTCAGACTCGATTGATCCCGGCAGGCAGGGAAGGCACAGCCTTATCGTTCCCTCGTTCCCACACGCTGCGTCCCGATTCCGGCGGGAACGCCTGTCTTACACGCCGCAGCGCGGCTAAACGGCATTCCCACGCAGCGCGTGGGAACAAGTTGAACCCGTTTTAATCGCAAAGGCAGAGCATCCCGCCGTCCGTGAATGAGCCTGCCCGGAAAAGCGCGTGCGTCCGCAATAGGGTCAGACTCGATTGATCCAAGCAGGCAGGGAAGGCACAGCCTTATCGTTCCCTCGTTCCCACACGCTGCGTCCCGATTCCGGCGGGAACGCCTGTCTTACACGCCGCAGCGCGGCTAAACGGCATCCCCACGTAGCGCGTGGGAACGAGTTGAACCCGTTTAATCGCAAAAACAGAGCATCCCGCCGTCCGCGAACGAGCCTGCCCGGAAAAGCGCGTGGATATTGGCTTTCCGGTAATATGCCCGTCCCTTGAGCTTAACGGCGATAGCGATTACTAACTTGCCCGTTTCCCTCATTCCCACGCGCTGCGTGGGAACGAGTTGAACGCGGCGTTGCGTCAGCAGCTCGCCGCCGACGCGGGCGTGGAAAAGCGCGTGAAAATCCTGGATGACAACCGTGCCCGCGTCGAGCAGGCGCTGGAGCGCGAAAACGTCAGCGAAACCGAGCCGGAAATCACTGCCCGCCTCAAGGCCGTGGAATACCAGGCGCTGGAAATGCAGAAGCAGTCGAAAGTGGTGAAGAGCCTGGATGGCATCAGCGCCGGGGCGAGTTTCACTACCGTGGCGCAGCGCGCCGGCGGCCTGCTTATCCTCGAAACTCGTCACCCGGTTGCGTCCGCCCTGCTTGGTGCGGTACATCGCCTGATCGGCTTCCTACTGTATCTCGAACATCGACCGGCCCGAATGGCGATCCACAGTCACGCCAATGCTTGCGGTAAAGTCTATGCCGCCTCAAGCTCTTTCGTCAGTTCGGGGTGGTTGTTGATGATCCGCAGCAGGCAAGGAACGAGTACGAAATAACATCCCGTTTTTTGTGTAGGTCGGTTGATACCCAAAGGGTTATCCGCCGCTCCCACATTTCTCGCAGTTTCCAATAGCGGCAAGTTATTTCGAACCAGTTCCTAAGACAATCCGCCGGGCAGGCGAATGATGGGGGTCAACGCGAATGGCCGCTACCGGAGGGCGGCGTCGGGCTGGGAAAAATAGCATCGTAGTTTAGCGTCACTCGGTAATGCGCCACACACCACTGCGGCGAATTTCCTTGTACATCGCGTCCCGCGCGAGGTCTGCCCCATTGGGCCAGGTGACTGCGCCCAAGTCGAGATAGGCCATCGCAAAAAAAGCGGGGTCGCGCAAGGCGTCGAAGACCACCGCATTCGGCGCGTGAATCAGCCCGGAACCATCGACAACGCCACTCGAACCATCATTGAAAGTCACCGCCAGCCGCCATTCCGGCAGCACACTGAGGGCGCGCACACGCCACGGCGCGGCGGGGATTATTCCAGCGGCTTGATGGGTTTCGGCAATTGTTTTGCTCGACATAGGTTCCAGTCCTCCATGAGTTCGGCCCGGTGCTCGTTGGCCCATTCCAGCACCATCATCAGCGCCCGGCGCGGTAGGTTCCCCTCAATGATTTCTTATCCTGGGCGTTATTCAACTCCATGAAAAGGGCTGTGTTTCCATCCTGCATCGGTGTTGGAGGGGGGAGATGGCGATGTCGGCGGCAAAATCAGCTACGCGGGCTGGGTCGGATTGTTTTCCCGCTGGAAGGTTCCGAAGGTAGGGTGGTGTTTTTCCCTTGGTGTTTGGATGACTTTCGAAAACCCGGTCGTCTGCACTTCACACTTCGCCCGTGCCTTCGCTCACCCCTCCTCGCCCTGCAAGGCCAACCGTTCCACCAGTTCGCGGATCAGGTAGCGCTGGTGTTCGCTTATCTCGTACAACTGCGCCAGCATATATTTCCCTTTCTCGTTACGCCTTACGTGGATTGCTGAAAATAACCAAAATTGGAGATAAACAAGTGCGGGGTGCAATAAGCAACGGCAAACAGGATAGAGTATCGTGTCGTAGGATGTGCTGAGGAACGAAGCGCATCAATCGCGCGTCCCTTATGCCGCCACAAACGAGGCGCTTCCTTCGTCAGCACATCCTACCGACGGAGTGGTAATAATAATGAGGAGGAAGGGTGGAAATCTCATGGTGTAATAAGCGCGATCGTTCCCACGCTCCAGCGTGGGAACGATCAACGAACTATTTTTGAGCAGTTGGATCTTTTTGACTGATGTTTCTAATGGTTAGTGTAAAATTGCGCTCTTTCCCCGCACTGCCATTAATGGTCTTGAGATGGACATCCTGATCTCCTGTAATAGTTGCTGCACTCGTATCAATACTCACAGTAATTGCGCCAGTGACCGAATCGTAACCTTCAAGCTTCATGATTACGCCATCTTTTGATGACATAATACGATCTGCTTTTAAGCCTAATGTATATATTATATTATCAATTGTATTACAATATGCTGCTATATTTGCTACATTAAGCTGCAGCAGTTTTGCTTTTTCACTTTGCATTTCCTTAGTTGAAACAATTAACGGTGCCATCATATCAAAATTTACTTCTTTTTTCCCATTATACAAAAGTCTGTAATGAATGTTCAGACCTTTTGGCGACGAAATAACTCCATTAAAAGGCACTTGCTCCCCTGTTTTTGTATTTACCAATTTCACATTTGTAATACCAGGCACATCAATTTTTATCGGAGAGTCAATAGCAATGCCATCTATGGCTAAAGAACCATTCAACCAATCCGAGAGATCAGACTCTCTTTGAAGAAGTACGACTTCCGTAGTCACCTGAAACACATTTTTTACCGCTTCTGATCCCTCTTCCTGTGTCAGCATACTTGCGGCATTGTTTACCCCCACTTTTGCGCTGGTAGCAATTTGCATATTCACTATTGCACCCGCCGGAACATCTCCCGGCTGTTCCGTCCATTCCCCTGCTTTGCCCTCCGCTGTGGTCACCTGATATTTGCCGCCGATCACCGATAACACTTTTCCTGCCTTGGTGAATTTGACTGGGGTGGGTGTCGTGGCGCTTTCTCCGGGGGCGACCGGGGTGCCGGCGTCGAGCAGGCGGACGGTTGGGGTGTAGGCATCGACAACGCCATAGGTGCCGTTGGCGACGATGTTGCCGATGCCGCTGCCGTGGGCGAACAGGAGTTGCCCGCCGGCCATGAGTTTGTCGCGGGCGGTTTTGTCGGCGATGCCGAAGGGGACGCGGAGGTTGGCCGGGGTGGCGCTGATGGTGGTTGCGCCGGGCAGGGCGTCGCCGGCGAGCGGCGACCAGGTGGCGGCTTGGGCGTTGAAGAGGAAATAAACGCCATCGGCGGTTTTGAAGACCGGGACGCCCAGCGCGGTTTTGCCGCTTCCGGTGAGGCTGGGGGTAAGTGTGACCGCCGCGCCGTCGGCATCCGGGGTAACTTTGACGGTTGCGCCCTTGATGGCGACCTGGGTGACGAGGGGCGATTCGGCGGGCGGGGTGTCTGCGGCGTAGGCCGGGGCGATCAGCAGGGCGAGGGCGCACAGCGCGCCCCAGGGGCGCGGCGTGGTGCGGGCAGATTGGATGTTTTGCGGGTTGGGGAAACAGGCGGGAGCGGCGTAACGGGCATTGTTGGGGTTCATCGGACTGTCCTTTTATCCGGGGGCGGGTACGGGGTTATTCGATTGGGTCTTGGTAGCACGGCGGCGGGAGGGGTGTCAATGGACTGCTGAATTTCCCTTGTTCCCACGCGCTGCGTGGGAACAAGTTGAACCCGTTTTAATCGCAAAGGCAGAGCATCCCGCCGTCCGTGAATGAGCCTGCCCGGAAAAGCGCGTGGATATTGGCTTTCCGGTCATGCGCCCGTCCCTTGTGCTTAACGGCGATAGCGATTACTAACTTGCCCGGTTGCGTATGGGGTTGGAGGCGGCGGGGAAAATTCGAACCGGCGCGGCGTTGCGGCGTTCCCGCGCAGCGCGTGGGAAGCGCCGCCCGACTCAAGCGACGCCTGCTGGCTTGTCCTGAGCGGGCCGCCGCTCCAGATAGGAGGCGAGCGCTTCGAATTGGCGGTCGGTGGAACCGCTGCTATCGACAAACATGTGTCTGAACAAATTTCTGATGTTGTCCGGTGTGACTTCGGTGCTGGTGGGGTCGAATGTGCGCCCATTGGGGAGGGTGATTTCCTGTCCCTTAAGGCCGATTCGGGACATTGCGACGAGGTTCAGGCCTTGCGCCGCTTCCCATTTGCCATGCGCGACCAGCTCATCGTAAAGGGCTTTTTCCTTTGGCGACAATTCCGCCATGGTGTTGACGAAGCCGGACGCCTTCTGCATGTAATCGAGTTCATTGGCGCTGAGTGATTGCATCCCGTCGGCTTTGATTTTGTCCTTCAATTCGCCGAAGCGCCGGTCATTTTTCTCCACATAGGCGGTTTCCTCGGGGCTTCTTTCCAGCGCGGGTTTGGTTTTGATGGCGTCGAGACGACGCTGGACGCCTTGCTCCTGTGTCGCGATTTGAGAGTCGGCCAGCATGGCTTGCGCGGCGGCGGAAATGTTGACCCGATCGGCAGGATTTGCCGGGGTGAAAGCGCCGGTTTGCCGCTGTACGAACGATGTTTTCATCGCCGCATACGCGGCGGGGGCTTTGCCAATACTTTGGGTGATCACGATTGACCTCCAGATGCCGGGATATTGGGTGGCAAGCAGGAATTGTGCCGGCGTGCCGGTGCTTCATTGCATGTAACTGCTCAGGGGCTTAGGGGGGATTGCGGCTCGTCGGACTTGGAAAGACGGCGCAGGGCAATGAGAAATTTCTATACGGAAGGGGGTAAAATCCGTTTTGAGATTAACCTCAAAACGATTCGCCTGAGCAATCTCAAGGTCAGTTCCCGGCTCCTGGCGCTGCGGCGGATCGTGGATAACCGGACGGATAGATAAATTCCGCCGCGCAACGCTCTGCTGCGTTATTCAACCCCAAGCCGGAACAAAAAAGTGATGAGTAATGAGGGATGGGTGATGGGTGATGGGAAGGGGCTTTCATCACCCATTACCGGCAAAGCCGGATTGAAAACCCATTCTTGTCAAGTTTTGACTTCAGTTGACTGATAAGAGACCAAAATACACGCCGATGATTTCCTTCGAAAACCTTCCTATCAAGCGCAAGCTGATGCTCATCGGCCTGGTCACCAACGGGCTGGCGGTGGTCATCATCAGTATCGCTTTGGGGGTCAGCGTGTGGTCTTCGTACCGCAGCCGCGCCGTCACCTCGCTGGCGATACACGCCGGGGTGATTGCCGACAACGCCGCGCCGGCTCTGCTGTTTTCCGATGACAAGGCGGCTGCCGAAGTACTGGGACGCCTGTCCACCGAGCCGACCATCGTTTATGCCGGCCTGCATGACGCTTCGGGCGGTCGGGTGTCTTCCTTCGAAGCGCCAGAGGGTCACAAGGCACCGCCCAAATTGCCACAGCCCGACGAACCGTTGTTTTTCGACGACCAACTGGTTTATGCGAAAAACGTGATGCACGAGAAAAAAATTGTCGGCACCCTGTATCTGCAATCCGATCTGCGCGACATCCAGTGGGAGTTGCTTCGCCAACTGCTGATCATCGCTTCGGCGATGGCGGTTTCCCTGACCCTGGCGCTGTTCCTGTTTGCCCGCTTCCAGAAAGCCATCAGCACCCCGATCAGCGATCTTGCCGAAGCCATCCGCCGGGTGACCGAGGAAAACGACTACAACGTCCGCGCCACCGCCCACGGCGCCAATGAATTCGGGACGCTGGCGGCTGGTTTCAATACCATGCTCACCGTTATCCGCGAGCGCGAAGCGGCGCTGGCGGCGTATCAGGCCGGGCTGGAGGAAACCGTCCGGCAACGCACCACCGAATTGAAGGCGCTCAATGAAACCCTCGAACAGCGGGTGCAGGAAGAACTGGCGAAAAACCGCGACAAGGATCACCTGCTCATCCGCCAGTCCCGTCTGGCGGCCATCGGCGAAATGATCGGCAATATCGCCCACCAGTGGCGGCAGCCCATCAACGCGCTGGGACTGCTGATCGCCAACATCAAGGACGCCTATGATTTCCAGGAACTCGACGACGCTTACATGACCAAGTCGGTGGCGACCGGTCAATCCATCATCCAGCGGATGTCCACGACCATCGACGACTTCCGCAATTTCTTCCGTCCCAACAAGGAAAAAACCCGCTTCAGCGTCAACGAGGCGGTGGAGGATGCGCTGCGCATCATGGATGCGGCGTTCCGCAGCAACAATATCGAGGTAAAGCTGGAAGGCGATGCGGGGGTGATGGCCTACGGTTTCCCCAACGAATATTCGCAGGTGTTGCTGAATCTGCTGACCAACGCCAAGGAAGCGATACAGGGGCGCAAGGTCGAACACGGCGTGGTGGCGATTGATATTCGCAATCTGGGGGAAAAATCCGAAGTGTCGGTGGAAGATAACGCCGGCGGGATTCCCCCGGATATCCTTCCGAAAGTTTTTGACCCCTATTTCACCACCAAGGAAAAAGGCACCGGAATCGGGCTGTACATGTCCAAAATGATCATCGAAAACGGCATGGATGGTCTCATCGAAGTCGGCAACACCGAAAACGGCGCGCGTTTCGCTCTGATAACGCCAGCCTGATTATTTGTTGCGGATGTAGCGAGCGTCGTCGAAAGTCACCACCCATTCCGGGCGATACACCACCATCAGAGTAATCGCCGCGCCGCTGGTGACGCCCTCCGACCAGGCCATCATGACAAAATAAGGCAGATAGTGGGTTTGCAGGTAGGCCAGGCTATAAGTTCCAGAGAGGAATAGCAGCGCTCCCGCCGCCAACCCCGTCAAAACCATCGCCACACCGCTCCCGAAAAAAGCGTTGGCGAAAATGTACACGAAGAAATGGTTGGGCAGCTTTGCGTCCACCAGGCGAAACAGGCCGTAGCTGAACATAATCGGGGTAACCCCCATCACCAGTTCATTCAGGGAAAACGGCTGCCAGCCGGAACCGCCTGCCAGCGTGACCCCGGCCAGCACCACCGCCACGCCAATCAGCGCCAGTTGCGGGCCGAACATCAGGGTTAACACCGTGCTGCCGAGCAAATGGAAATTCAGGCCGGGGCGGATGCCGGTTTTGATGCTCCACAACGCCATCAGCGCCACGCAAGCGCCCAGCCACACATGTTGCTGGGATTCGTCGCGCAGCCGCGCCCACGGCGCAGTCCACAGCGCCCAGGCGAGGGTGATCGCAAACAGGAAATGCCCGGCCCAGCACCAGGCGTCGGAGAGCAGATAGTCCGGAAGGTTCATGGGGGTATTTTAATCTCTTAATTCAGCCGACCGATGTCAAAACATGAGAAGAATGGGTTTTCAATCACTAGTGTCCGGTTAAAACCCGAATAGACTCAGTTGGTTGCACGACGCACC
>CAYVIN010000087.1:0-17048 GCA_964451375.1 uncultured Sulfuricella sp. | reverse complement strand
AGGTGCGTCGTGCAACCAACTGAGTCTATTCGGGTTTTAACCGGACACTAGTGATCCCGGATAGATATCGGTCAGGGCGCGTTGGTCGCCATCTGCACTGTCTCGCGGAAGGTTTTCGCCTGCGGATAGTTGGCGGCGGCAAAGAAAGCGAAGGCCAGCGCCAGCGCCAATACGACGGCAAACGGCCACCAGGTTTTTTTTACCACGCCGGTCACCCAGCCGTCGTCGTCCTGGTGTTTCGCCCGTTTCGCCAGTCCCCCGGCAAGGAGTGCGCCGAACGCCGCTTCGCCGAGGATGTCGGGAGCGAACCAGATCACGTAGCCGCTCACCAGAAACACTGCGGCGATCAACAGCAAGGCGAGCGCGACGACAACCAGCCCCTCGCCGTCGAGATCAACAAAATCGCCGAGTTTAAAGCCGCTATCCGAGGCGGAAGCCGCTTCGACTGAGGAGGGCAGGGAGAGCGCCGAGACGGATTCGCCTTCGGCCCACGAGGAACTCGCGCCGCCACCGCCGAAACCGCCGCCGCCAATACGCGGCGCGGGCAGCTCCAGGTGTCCGGTGTTTCCGCCGCTGCCGGGCAGAATATCCGGGATATCGAGATGGGTGGTATGGCTGTTAGGAGTGTCAGTGTCCTGTCCCAACCCGACGTAGCGCAACCACAGCCAAACCCCGGCGAGAAAAGCCAGATAGGCGATTCCCAGCGCCAGCGGGTAACGCAGCCACATCGCCCCGACGCCGCCATGAAGCAGCAGCCAGTTGACCAGCATCGCGGCCAGCGCGCTGCTGGTGAGGATCAGCGACATGTGAAAGCGCGTATAAAAACGCTGTACCAGATACCGCTTGACCCGGTCGCGCGTCCAGAGAGAGATGGGTTTCATGGGGGTAATGATATTACAGGACTGAGGCTTGCGCCGCTTCGCGGCGCATTGCCAAAAGAGGTCGTCGCGTAGCGACACAACTACTCGGTGCTCAGCACTCAGTCCTGGTTTTGAGGCGCTCAGTCCTGATTTTTATGCTACCCTTCACCACCATGGTTGACCAACGCGCCCGCATCCTCCTCAAAACCCTGGTCGAACGCTACATCAGCGACGGCCAGCCGGTTGGTTCGCGCACGCTTTCCAAACATTCCGGCCTCGACCTGTCGCCCGCCACCATCCGTAACGTGATGTCGGACCTGGAGGAAATGGGCTTCATCGTCAGCCCGCACACCTCCGCAGGGCGCATCCCGACGCCGCGCGGTTACCGCTTCTTCGTCGATTCGCTGCTCACCGTGCAAGCGCTGGGCGCGCTCGAAGTCCATCAACTGGAAAACCAGCTTCATCCCAGCGATCCGCAACGCCTGATTACCTCGGCCTCGCGCCTGCTCTCCGATCTGACCACTTTCGCCGGTATCGTGATGACGCCCAAGCGGCGTAGCGATGCGTTTCGCCACATCGAATTCCTGCGCCTGTCGGACAAGCGTATTTTGCTGATCCTGGTGACTGCCGACGAAAACGTGCAAAACCGCATTATTTTCACCGAGCGGGATTACAGCGCCAGCGAACTCGTCGAGGCGGGGAATTTTTTCAACCAGAATTACGCCGGTTGCACGCTCGAAGAAGTGCGCGGCAAGATGCAGGCGGAACTGAAAAAACTGCATACCGACATGAGCGTATTGATGAATGCCGCGGTCGAAGCCGGTAGCGACGTCATGAATGCCGCCAGCGAGGACTACGTGATCTCCGGCGAAAGCAAGCTGCTCCACGTCCAGGATTTGTCCACCAACATGGTGAGTCTGCGCAAGCTGTTCGACGCCTTCGAGCAGAAAACCGAACTCCTGCAACTGCTCGACGTAAGCCAACACGCGCAGGGGGTGCAAATCTTCATCGGCGGCGAATCCGAACACGTTCCGCTCGACGAATGCAGCATCGTCACCGCTCCCTACGAAGTCGATGGCCGCATCGTCGGCACCGTCGGCGTGATCGGCCCGACCCGCATGGCCTACGAGCGGGTGATCCCGATTGTGGACATCACCGCCAAGCTGCTGTCGAGCGCGTTGTCGTACCATTGATGCGTTTTCTCCCCGAACCGCCTTACCACCACGGCCAAGCAGCGCGCACTGCGGTGCTGCTGGTCAATCTCGGCACCCCGGAAGCGCCCACGGCGGCGGCGGTGCGGACTTATCTGAAGGAATTCTTGAGCGACCCGCGCGTGGTGGAGATTCCCCGTGTGCTGTGGTGGCTGATCCTGAATGGGATCATCCTCAACACCCGCCCCCGGAAATCTGCGGAAAAATACGCGCAAGTGTGGACGGTTGAAGGGTCGCCGCTGCTGGTGCATACCAAGCGGCAGGCGGCTGCCCTTCAGGTGGCCTTCAGTGATGGCGATGTTCTGGTCGAATACGCGATGCGCTACGGCAATCCTTCGATTGCCTCCGTCGTGGCGCACCTGAAGGAGCAGGGCGTCACCCGTATTCTAGCGATGCCGCTTTATCCCCAGTATTCGGCGAGCACCACCGCGACGGTGTTCGATGCGCTGTTCGCGACGCTGGCGCGTATCCGCAACCAGCCGGAGATCCGCACGGTGCGCAGCTTTCACGATCATCCGGCGTATATTGCGGCGCTGGCGGCGAATGTCGAGGAATATTGGGCGGCGCACGGGCGGCCCGACAAGTTGCTGATGAGTTTTCACGGGGTGCCACGCTATACGCTGGACAAGGGCGACCCCTACCATTGCGAGTGCCGCAAGACCGCGCGGTTGCTGGCCGAGGCGCTGGCGTTGCAGGACGGTCAATACGTGGTGACTTTCCAGTCGCGTTTCGGGCGCGCCGAATGGCTGCAACCCTATACCGCCGCGACGCTGGAAGAACTGGGCAAGCAGGGCTTGGGCCGGCTGGACGTGGTATGCCCCGGTTTCGTCTCCGATTGTCTGGAAACCCTGGAGGAAATCGCGTTGGAAGGCAAGGCCACGTTCCTTTCCGCCGGGGGCGGCGATTACCGCTATATTCCCGCGCTCAATGACCATCGGCGCTGGATTGCCGGGTTGGCGGAGATCGTCCGCGAGCACTTGGCCGGCTGGCCCGGCGAGCGCGCTGCTGTGGCTGGCCGGGAGTGCGCGCTGGCGTTGGGTGCCAAGGATTAGTAGCAGGTTAATGTAATACCCCCTTCGACATTTTTCGCTATTGTCGCTATCCCTTTCTTCTGCATCACTGACTACCAGCCGTTTTTTTCCCGTTTTTTTTACTTCATTTTTCGTCTTCGCCGCCGTTAACTCCTTACAGTAGTCGGCCACGTTGAACCTCCGAGAAGCTTCTTCTTGTCCGGGCTGATTCATCGAGCCTCGCGGCTATTGCCGCATTTACCGGTAGACCAGGCCGACTACTGCATTCTGGCCCGTGTTGCCTGCGGGTCGGCTCCATCCCCCTCTTCCTTGCGGAGCCTGCCATGAAAATCCAAAGTTACGACGTTGCCCTGTCCAGTCAGCATCAGCTTGCGAAAAAACATACGATTTCCGAATCGCTGCGCAGTTGGGTCGGGGATCGCCGTCCTGATTTCGAAGGGGCCGGGCGGGCGCGGCTGACGAGTGTGCAGGACAATATTTCAATTTCCCAGCGCGCCCGGAATGCGGCGGCCCAGTCCGGCATCAATAATGGCGTGGATAAGGCGGCGTCCACCGATACGGAAAATGAACTGGACAAAGATCCGCGCGTGATGCTGATCCGTCTGATGGTGGAGGCGATGACCGGCAAGAAGATCAAGATATTGTCCAGCGAGGATATTCAGGGCGAATCCCGGGCGGTCGCCGCACCGCCCGACCCCAATCAGGCGCAGGCCGCTGCGCCGTCCGCGCCGGCGCAGCGGCCTGCCGGATTTGGGGTGGAATACGATTATCACGAATCCTATTCGGAGGCCGAGCGTACTGATTTTTCCGCGAGTGGGGTGATCAAAACCGCTGACGGAGCAGAAATCCAGTTCAATCTGCAACTTTCCATGGATCGCCAATTCAGCCGCGAAGTCAACGAAAGTGTGCGCCTGGGGGATGCCGCACGAGTGCAGAAAGACCCGCTGGTGATCAATTTCGGCGGCACGGCGGCGCAATTGAGCGATGCCAAGTTCAGTTTCGACATCGACAGCGACGGCAGCGCCGAGCAGATTTCCTTTGTCGGCCCGAATAGCGGCTTTGTCGCGCTGGATAAAAACGGCGACGGGAAAATCAACGACGGTTCGGAATTGTTCGGCACAAAAAGTGGTGACGGTTTCGCCGAACTGGCGGCGCTGGATGAGGATAAAAACGGCTGGATCGACGAAAACGACGCGGGTTTTGCCAAACTCAAGGTGTGGAGCAAGGATGCGCAAGGCAACGATCAGTTGTCCGGCTTGCAGGAACGCGGCGTGGGCGCGCTGTATCTGGGCAAGACCGCTACGCCTTTCGAGGTGAAGAACGCCGCCAACGAATCGCAGGGCACAGTGCGCGCCAGTGGGGTGTTCTTGAACGAAAACGGTAGCGCCGGAACCTTGCAGCATGTCGATCTGACGGTTTGACAGTTTGAAGCGAGGGGGCGGCAGAGCGGAGGCCCAACTCCAGCGGGGCCGACGCCTGGTGTCCGGTTGCGGAGTCTGGCCCGGCTTTTTTCTCTTGGCAAAGCGCGTACTTGGCGGTTTAATAGACCTTTCCACAGCCCCCGGACATTCATGCCTGCCGCCGAATCTTCCAGCGAACGAGAGATGCTGAAAGACATCTCGCTGCTTTACGTCGAGGATGATACCTTTACCCGCGATGCGATGGTGAGGCTGCTCGTCAAGCGGGTGGCGAAAGTGTATACCGCTTCCAACGGCGAAGAAGGGTTGACGGCGTTTGCAGAACATCATCCCGATCTGGTGCTTACCGATATCGGGATGCCCGTGATGGACGGCCTGGAAATGGCTGAATCGATCAAGCTCACATCGCCATCAACCCCGATCATAGTGACCACTGCCCGTCAGGAATCCGGCCTGTTGCTGCGCGCCATCGATATCGGTATAGACAAGTTCCTGGTCAAACCGGTCGAGCCGGCAGCACTTTACAATGCCCTGCAAAGCTGCGTAAAGCCCCTGAAAATGGCGCGTCAATTACGCGAGAGCGAGGAAAAATATCGTCTGATGATGCAGCAGGCGGCGGATGGCATTTTCCTCGCTGATTTCAATGGCAGGCTGATTGACGTCAATCCGCGTGGCTGCAGGATGCTCGATTTCGAGCGCGAGGAAATGCTGGCGTTCAATATCCGCGACCTGGTTCCGCCGGAGCATCTCGAACAGGTCGAGGACAGCATCCGCCAGGTACGCTCGGGAAAATCGATTCTCGCGGAATCGCGAATGCGCCGTAAAACCGGCGGTTTTCTCGATGTCGAAGTCAGCGCCGGACTGCTGGAAAATCATTTGCTCATGATCACGGTGCGCGATATTACCCGGCGCAAGCAAACCCAGCAGACGCTACGCGAAAACGAGGAAAAATTTCGTCTCATCACCGAAGGCATCGGCGACCTGATCGCTCTGGTCAACGTCGAAGGCAAACGGCTCTACAACAGCCCGTCTTATGAACACATTCTCGGCAAGGTGCCGTTGATCGGCACCGATTCCTTCCAGGAAATCCATCCCGATGACCGCGAGCGGATGCGTGGGCTGTTTCGCGAAACGGTGCGTGACGGCGTTGGTCAACAAGCCTGTTATCGCTTTCTCCTCAATGATGGCAGTGTGCGCCATATCGAATCCAACGCCAGTGTGATCAAGGATAATTGTGGTGTTCCGAGTAAAGTCATCATCGTCTCGCGTGACGTGACCGAGCGCAAACTCGCCGCCGACGCGCTGGCCGCCTCACATAACACGTTTTCCACGGTTCTCGACGGCATTGACGCTATGGTCTACGTGGCCGACATGGATACGTACGAAATCATCTTTGCCAACCGCTTTGCCCGCGAGAATTTCGGCGGCGAATTGGCCGGAAAACTGTGCTGGCAAGTCCTGCAAAAAGATCAAACCGAGCCTTGTTCGTTCTGTACCAACGCCCGCCTGCTGGACGAAAACGGTTCACCTACTGGAGTTTACGTATGGGAATTCCGTAACTCCGTGAATCAGCGCTGGTATCAGATTCGCGACCAGGCGATGCTCTGGGTGGATGGGCGCATCGTGCGTATGGAAATCGCGACCGACATCACTCATCTTAAAGTCGTCGAAGATGCCTTGCGTCATAGCGAGCGCAATCTTGCCGAAGCTCAGCGCATTGCCCATCTGGGAAGCTGGGAATGGCGTATTCGCGAAGGCGCGGTGGCGTATTCAACGGAAACCGCGCTGATCCTCGGTTTGCCCCAGTCTTCACGGGAATGCAGCGTGGACGACTTCCATAAAAACACCCTGCCCGGCGACCACCTCACATTCCTTTATGCGCTGGAAGACGCGCTTCGCGAAAATACCCCCTTCGAAATCGAATACCGCAATCAAAACGCAGCCGGGCAAATCCGTTACCTGCACATCATGGCCGAAGTGGAACGGGATGCGGATAAACGCCCGATACGCCTGATAGGCTCAATCCAGGACATTACCGAACATCGCCAACTCGAAGAAACCATCCTTGATATCGGTGAAAACGTGCGCCGCACCGTTGGACAGGAACTCCACGACGGATTGGGGCAACACCTCACCGGCCTGGGCTTCGTCGCCAAATCCCTGGAAGCCGGACTGGCGGAAAAAGGGCTGAAAGAGGCGGAAGCCGCAGCGCGCATCGTCCAGTCGGTGAGCGCCGCCATCGAACAGACCCGCACCCTGGCGAAAGGCCTGTTCCCGGTGGAGTTGGAAGAAAACGGTCTGTTAGCCTCGCTTGAAATGCTGGCACGTAATACCCACACCCTGTTTGGCGTGGAATGCGCTTTTCAATCCGGCTCACCCGTGCTAAGTTTCGGACAAGACGAAGCAATCCACCTGTATCGTATTGCTCAGGAAGCGATCAGCAACGCGATACGCCACGGCAAGGCGCGCAATATCGCGATCAGCCTGTTGCCGACCGACAATGCCTTTAACCTGACCATCACCGACAATGGCGTCGGGGTTGCCCCGGACATTTTGGCGAAACACCGTGGCATAGGCTTGCGCATCATGGAATATCGGGCAAAATTGATCGGCGCCGCCTTGAAAATCGGGCCGGCGCCGCGTGGCGGAACCATCGTTACCATACGTTGAAAGCATCATGCAAAAGAAATCTGAAGTCGCCTCCAAATCAGCCGAAATGACCGGCCGCCAATTCACCATCATGATCGTCGATGATCACGCCATGGTGCGCGAAGGCATCGCCGAACTCATCAGCCGCGAGACCGATATGCGCGTGTGTTGTGGCGTCGCCAGCGTTCCCGAGGCATTGCGTGTGCTTCAGGAGCAGTCTGCCGGACAGAAAACCGCCTGTCCGCAGGGCTTGCCGGATTTGTTGATTGTCGATATTTCCCTGGACGGCGTATCCGGTCTGGAACTGGTGCATACGGTCAAGGCGCGCTACTCGCAGATTCCCGTGTTGATGATGTCGATGCACGATGAAAATCTTCATGCTGAACGCGCCCTGCGCGCCGGTGCGAAGGGCTATATCATGAAGCAGGAGGCGTTTGACCGGGTCTTGATCGCCATCCGCAAAGTGCTGGGCGGCGAAATTTATTTGAGCGACAACATGCACAGTAAAATGCTGCAACGCATGTTGAACCCCCAGGCACAGACCAATATTTCCCCGGTATCCTCCCTGACTGATCGTGAACTGGAAGTTCTGCGCCTGACCGGACTGGGCTTCAGCACGTCCCAGATTGCCGACCAGTTGCACCGCAGCATCAAGACCGTGGAAGCCAATCGCGCCCGTATAAAGGAAAAACTTGGTCTGAAAAGTAATGCTGATTACGTGCGTTTTGCCATCCAGTGGCTGGGTAACGAATCCAGCCAACCCCATGACTGAAAACGTCCTCATTTAATCGTTCTCTAGGCGATTCCCCTAATCCCCGCCGGGTGTTCAGCTTTCGCCGATTTCGCCCGAATCCTTGTCCATATCCAGACGTTTTACGATACCGATATCCGCTTTGATCACTTAAAGTTATACCATCCGCAGAGTTCGTGATGTAGCCCATCGCAACCTGGGCAAAGTGAAAGAGAGGTCTATCATGTACGTCGCCAATGGAAGCGAAAAAAGCTGCTGCACCTGCCATCACTGGACGGGTACCCGCGTTCTGGAAAATGCCGGTTTTGTGTATTCGCTGGAGGAATTGCAGGGTATTTGTAAAGGCCTGCGCCGCCAACTAGCCCTTAATGAATTCGACCGAGCTTTGACCCAGCCGAATTCAACGTGCAACGCCTGGGAAAAATGGCAAAACCTCAGATCGTTTGAACTGCAAACACACTGAATTCCGTTATCCTGCCGTGTAACGCCGCTATTGAGAGCAAGGCGGCGTTCCCGGTCATATTTTCCTGCCAGTAGTCACTTCGACTCACCCCCGTGCCCCCCCTTATCTGGTCTGTCAATTTATTTCGGTTTGATTTCAGCGGGTTGCCGCTCTGTGAGAAACTGTGAGTGGCGAACCTCTGGATTTGGTCTAAAATCGCGCGTTGGAAATAACTTCAATGATTGTTTGACGATGCCGCCCACGCCGGTTAATTCGGACAATCCAATTTGGTGTCAGTAATGATCAAGAACGTCAGCGTCACGAAGCTCAAGCCGGGAATGTACATCCACGACCTCAACTGCGGCTGGATGGAACACCCCTTTACCCTCAATCAATTCAAGATCAGTTCAACGGAGCAAATCAAGGTTATCGCCAAGGCTGGTTTACACGAGGTGTACATCGACACGGATAAAGGGCTGGATGTGGCGGACGCGCAGACTATCCAGGAAGTCAAACAGGAACTTGACGCCAAGATGGTGGAAATCGCTACCGAAACGCCTGAGCCGGGGAAATACCACGCCATGGCTGAGGAAATGGTCAAGGCGAAAAAGGCGTACAGCGAGGCCAATCGCATCATTACCAACATGATGCAGGACATCCGTCTGGGTAAACAGATCGAATGCGAACAAGCCGCAGTGGTGGTTGAACAAATGACCAACTCGATCTTTCGTAACAAGGACGCCCTGCTTAGCCTGACCCGCCTGCGCAGCAAGGACGACTACACCTTCCAGCATTCGGTGAGCGTTTGTACGTTGCTGGTGTCCTTTGCGCGCGCCTTGGAGTTGGATCGCACCACCATCCAGGCCATCGGTGTCGGGGCGTTGCTGCATGACGTGGGTAAAATGAAGATACCGGATGAAGTTCTCAACAAACCCGGCAAACTGACCGATGACGAATTCAAGGTCATGAAAAGCCATGTGGTGCATAGCCGCATCCTGCTGGAAGACACGCCCGGTATGACCCAGATCGGCATTGACGTGGCCGCCCAGCACCACGAACGTTTCGATGGCAGTGGTTATCCGTCGGGACTGAAAGGCGAGGGGATTTCCCTGTACGGGCAGATGGCCGCCATCGTTGATGTTTACGACGCCATTACCGCCGACCGCTGCTATCACAAGGGTATGGAAACACCGGTGGCGCTACGCAAACTGGTGGAATGGAGCAAATTTCATTTCAACGAAAAGCTGGTTCATGCTTTCGTTCGGTCGGTTGGCATCTACCCGGTGGGAACGTTGGTCAAACTTGAGAGCGAACTACTGGGAATTGTTTTCGAGCAACATGAAAAAAATCTGCTCACTCCGAAAATTCGCCTGATTTACGACAGCAAGCGCAAGAATTTTATTCCGCCCCGCGACGTTGATCTGTCCAAACCAGTCGGCAAAGGCGGAGCAGATCGCATCCTGGGTTACGAAGACCCTAAAAACTGGAATATTGATCCTTTGAAATACCTGTAGAAATATCACTCGAAAAGCCGCCTTGGGGCGGCTTTTTTTATGTCTTGTCATACCCGCTTCCGCTGATCCCTTGTTCCTTCCCTGCGCGCTCACGAAAATGTGAAATTCCGACAGTTTTCGTGAGAATTAGTGAGTGGAAATTTTGCAGGATTCATACAAAATAGAATTGTATTCGCAAGAAATAGCACTAAATCTTGTGTTGGGGCGAAGTAAGCAAAAAGGAGAGCGACATGTTGATTGTCAAGTCATCGGAACGTAGCTGCTGCACCTGCGATCATTGGCGGGGCACCCGCATCATGGAGGATGACGGCTTCGTCTATTCCCTGGAAAATCTCGAAGGCGTTTGCACCGTAGCCTGTTGCGAATCGACGGAAATAATCGCTCTTTCCGCGCCGTCTGGAACCTGCAAGGCATGGAAAACCTGGGAAGAGCTGGGCGAGCCGTTGTGCATCGACTTTACCGAACACTTTGAAAGTGGGGTTTACCTCCACGCCCTGCACCGAATGCCCGCCGGTTATGTTCCGGCTAATTCGCCTGGTCATCTCAAGGGTTTCGCCGGCGCGTAAACGGGGTAGAGCCTGCCTGATCCGGGGTGTTCGGTTAACCGCAATGGTTAAGCCGAATAGCCCGGATTTTTTATTGGTCGTTTGCCCTTGAAATTCCGTTGAATGCCTCCAAGTAGCGTCTGTTCGTTTATGGAGGCAATATGCAACAAGAAGACCATCCCAATATGCTGGACATCGCCATCGGCGAGTCCGCTCCCCCCGAAGTCGCTGCGGAACCCGTAGCACAGCCGGAAACCGAAACCATGCCGAGTATGGAAGAACTGCTCAAACAGGCTGAATTGACCGCCCAAGAGCATCACGACGCCTGGTTGCGCGCCAAGGCCGATGCGGACAATATCCGTAAGCGCGCCCAGGGCGACATTGAAAACGCCCGCAAATTCGCCGTTGAAAGCTTTGCCGGCGAACTGCTGGCGGTCAAGGACAGCCTCGAAGCCGCGCTGAAGACCGATACCACCACTACCGAAAGCCTGAAAAGCGGCGTGGAACTGACCCTGCGCCAGCTCAACAGCGTCTTCCAGAAATTCAATCTCGCCGAAATCGACCCGCAAGGCGAAAAATTCGATCCCCACAAGCACCAGGCAATGAGTCTGGTTCCCGGCGATGCGCCCCCCAATACCGTGGTGGCGGTGCTGCAAAAGGGTTACACCCTCAACGAGCGCATCCTGCGTCCCGCGATGGTGATGGTTTCCAAACCCGCCGAGGGTTGAAAAGGCCAAAGCCATCCCCACTTCGGGGACATAGCTGGTTTTGATTAACGGTTTCAGATTAGATCAAAGGAAAAATTGATATGGGAAAAATCATCGGTATTGACCTGGGCACCACCAACTCCTGCGTGGCAGTGATGGAAAACGGCACCCCCAAGGTTATCGAAAACGCAGAAGGCACACGCACCACCCCGTCCATCGTTGCTTACGCCGAAGACGGCGAAGTGTTGTGCGGCGCGCCGGCCAAGCGCCAGGCTGTCACCAACCCGAAGAACACCCTGTACGCGGTGAAGCGCCTGATTGGCCGCCGTTTCGACGAAAAGGAAGTGCAGAAGGACATCGACCTGATGCCCTACACCATCGTCAAGGCCGACAACAACGACGCCTGGGTGGAAGTGCGCGGCAAGAAAATGGCCCCGCCGGAAGTCTCCGCTGCCGTGCTGCGCAAGATGAAGAAAACCGCCGAAGACTATTTGGGCGAGGAAGTCACCGAAGCCGTGATCACTGTGCCGGCCTACTTCAACGACAGCCAGCGCCAAGCCACCAAGGACGCCGGGCGTATCGCCGGTCTGGAAGTGAAGCGCATCATCAACGAACCGACCGCCGCTGCATTGGCGTTCGGCATGGACAAGCAGGAAGGCGACCGCAAGATCGCGGTGTATGACCTGGGCGGCGGCACGTTCGATATCTCGATCATCGAAATCGCCGAAATCGAAGGCGAGCACCAGTTCGAAGTGTTGTCCACCAACGGCGACACCTTCCTCGGCGGCGAAGACTTCGACAACCGCGTCATCGACTATCTGGCCGACGAATTCAAGAAGGAACAGGGCCTCGACCTGCGCAACGACCTGCTCGCCAAGCAGCGCCTCAAGGAAGCTGCGGAAAAGGCCAAGATCGAACTGTCCTCTGCGCAGCAGACCGAAGTGAACCTGCCTTACATCACGGCGGACGCCACTGGCCCGAAACACTTGGTAGTGAAAATCACCCGCGCCAAGTTTGAATCGCTGGTGGAAGACCTGGTCGAGCGCACCATCGCCCCCTGCAAACTGGCGATCAAGGATGCTGGCGTCAAGCTGGAAGACATTCAGGACATCATTCTGGTCGGCGGTATGACCCGTATGCCGATGGTTCAGGAAAAGGTCAAAGCCTTCTTCGGCAAGGAGCCGCGCAAGGACGTGAACCCTGATGAAGCCGTGGCTGTCGGCGCTTCCATCCAGGGCGGCGTGTTGAAGGGCGACGTGAAAGACGTGTTGCTGCTCGACGTGACGCCTTTGAGCCTGGGTATCGAAACCCTGGGTGGCGTGATGACCAAGCTGATCCAGAAGAACACCACCATCCCCACCAAGGCCAGCCAGGTGTTCTCCACCGCCGACGACAACCAGAACGCGGTGACCATCCACGTCCTGCAAGGCGAACGTGAAGTCGCCAGCGGCAACAAGAGCCTCGGCCAGTTCAACCTCTCCGACATTCCTCCGGCTCCGCGCGGGATGCCGCAGATCGAAGTCACCTTCGACATCGACGCCAACGGCATTCTGCACGTGTCCGCCAAGGACAAGGCCACCGGCAAGGAGAACAAGATCAAGATTCAGGCCAGCTCCGGCTTGAACGAGGAAGAAATCCGCCGCATGGAGCAGGACGCCGCCGCCCACGCCGACGAAGACCGCAAGGTTCGCGAAACCGTGGAAGCGCGCAACCAGTGCGACGGCATGGTGCATTCGGTGAAGAAACTGCTGGCCGACAACGCCGACAAGATCGACGCCGCCGAGAAAACCGCCATCGAAGCGGCCCTCAAGGAAGCCGAAGAAGCCATGAAGAGCAACGACAAGGAGGTCATCGAAGCCAAGACCAAAGCGCTCGCGGAAGCCTCGCACAAGGTCGCGGAAAAGATGTATGCTTCGGCCCAGCCTGAACAGCCCCAAGGCCAGCCGGGCGGCGCGGGCGACGCAGGCAAGAAGCCCGACGACGGCAATGTGGTGGATGCCGAGTTTGAGGAAGTCAAAACCGACAAGAAGTAAAACCTGCAAACCGCAAAGGCGCAAAGGCGCGAAGAATGCCGCAAAGCAAGTTATTGCGATTCCTCAGCGTCTTTGCGCCTTTGTGGTGAAAGTGAACCATGTCAAAACGTGATTTTTACGAAATCCTCGGCGTCAACAAGGATGCCTCCGAGGATGATCTGAAGAAGGCTTACCGCAAGCTGGCGATGAAATATCATCCCGACCGCAACCCGGATAATCCGAAAGCGGAGGAACATTTCAAGGAAGCCAAGGAAGCCTACGAAATCCTGTCCGACCCGCAAAAACGTGCGGCTTACGACCAATACGGCCACGCCGGCGTAGATCCGAGCGCCGGCGCCGGGGCTGCCGGGGCGCGTGGGTTCGAGGGATTCGCCGATGCCTTCGGCGACATCTTCGGGGATATTTTCGGCGGCGGCGCACGGGGACGATCCAACGTCTATCGCGGTGCCGACCTGCGCTACAACCTGGAAATCTCCCTGGAAGAAGCGGCGCGCGGCACCGAAACCAAAATCCGCATTCCCGCGATGACCCCATGCGACACCTGTCATGGCAGCGGCGCAAAACCCGGCACCCAGCCCACCACCTGCCCGACTTGCGCCGGGCACGGCCAGGTGCGGATGCAGCAGGGGTTCTTCTCGATTCAACAGACTTGCCCGAACTGCCACGGCAGCGGCAAGGTGGTGCAAAGCCCCTGCCCGGATTGCCACGGCGCGGGACGCATCAAGCAGCACAAGACCCTGGCGGTGAAAATTCCGGCGGGGGTGGACGAAGGCGATCGCATCCGGCTCTCCGGCGAAGGCGAAGCCGGCGTCAACGGCGGCCCGCCGGGCGATCTCTACGTGGTCATCCAGATCAAGGCGCACTCGGTATTTCAGCGTGACCACAACGATCTGCACTGCGAAATGCCGATCAGCTTCACCATCGCCGCATTGGGCGGCGAGATCGACATCCCCACGCTGGACGGCCACGCCAAGATCAGGATTCCCGCCGAAACCCAGACCGGCAAGGTATTCCGTCTGCGCGGCAAAGGCATCAAAGGGGTACGCAGCAACGCCCACGGCGACCTGCTCTGCCACGTGGTGGTGGAGACCCCGGTGAACCTCACCGACCGCCAGCGCGAACTGTTGCGTGAACTCGACGAAATCAGCCTCGCCGACGGTGCCCGCCACAATCCCAAGTCCAAATCGTGGATGGACAAGGTGAAGGAGTTCTTCAGTCAGTAATTCAGGGCTGGATTTACGCAATGGCCTTCAGGAAACGGCCACTTTCTAGCGAAAGTGGCCGTTTATTTTGCGGTCGGTGCAAATTGCAGCGTCACGCGTGATATCCATGCCGGAAAACTTATTCCGCTGGTGTGGATGACGAAACGACAGGCGAAAGCGCTTGACGTGGAGCTGATTGAACACCAATCAGTTATTGGCAAACGATGACGGTGGCATATCGGGATGGCGTAACCGGTTGTCTCGCGGCGCTGCCCGTATCATGTAAAATGGCAACGCCCATGAGGTTTTGCCGGCTTGTCCGGCGCTTCTTGTTAACCGGAATTTCCATGACCCGCCTATTACCCTTGCTGTTTTGCCTGATCGTGATGTTTGGCGCGTCGTCGCCGGCGCTTGCCGCCTATGCCATCAAGATTACCGCTTCCTTTCCCAAGGGAACCGCCGGCGAAAAACCCGCCGCCAAGTATCCGGTCTCGACCAAAATATCGCCCTGTGACGACGCCGCGACGACCAACAATTTCGATGCGGTGCAGTTTTCCGTAACCTACGACGCAAGCAATTCCAGCAAGGTGGTGGATCGCGACGTTTACCTGTTTCTGTTCAACCCGGAAGCGATGAACCAGCCCAAGTTTTTCGTATTGAAGAAAAACAACCTCGGCTCGGTATTTAATATCTGGACACGCAACAGCGTCAGCGAATTGGTGAAAACCACCGATATCTATCTGCCGCGTTGGGAAAACCTCAGCACCTCCGGGGCGCAAACGGAAACTGTGCTGGGCGGCTCGATTTCGCTACAGGCCGCCAATTCGGGAATCTGGCAACTGGTCGGGATTGTCGCCGACAGCACCAGCAACAAGCTGGATTTCGATGACCCGCGCACCTGGGAGGCCTGGGACGTGGCGACCATCATGCTGCGCAAGCCGTGGATCGGCATTACCAACCAGTTGTGCAACTAGCGGTCATGGCGAGGCCGCTTCGGAATAAGAAACGTTGCCTCGTCATGAACCGTCGTTACCCCTGCGCTCTCCCGGAAGGCGAGGGGGACAATGGGTCGCTACGCGAGTTTCATATTAACCAGCCGGAAACCCGCGTCTTTCCTTGCTCTCAAGGCATGTCGCCGTCTGGCGGGCGTGTCGGCGAGGGTGACCACTAACATTCAGATTCAGGCGCGCCGCCAGATCGTTCCCTGCGCGCTATCTTCCAGAACAATGCCGGCTTCCAGCAATTCCTTGCGGATGCGGTCGGCCTCCGCGTAATTCTTGGCTTTTTTGGCCGCAGCCCGTTCCCCGATCAACGCCTCAATGCTCTCCGGCGTGTAACCTGATTGACCCGCTCCGCCTTGCAGGAAGGCGCTTGGCTCGCGTTGCAGGAGTCCCAGTACGCCGGCCAGCGCGCGGAGTACGGCGGCGCGTTGCGGATTGTTGGTTTTGTTGGCCTCGTTGGCGAGGTCGAACAACACCGCAATCGCCTCGGGGGTGGCGAAATCGTCGTCCATCGCGGTTTTGAAGGCGGCTGCGTAAGGGTCATGCCAATCAATATTCTCCAGCGGTGTCGGTGGGACGTTTTTGAGGGCCGTGTAGAGCCGCGTCAGTGCGCCCTTGGCGTCGTCCAGATGCTGGTCGGAGTAATTCAGCGGGCTGCGGTAATGGGCGCGCAGGATGAAAAAACGCACCACTTCAGGATCGTATTTCTCCAGCACTTCGCGGATGGTGAAAAAGTTGCCCAGTGATTTCGACATCTTTTCGTTGTCGATACGCACGAAACCGTTGTGCATCCAGTAATTGACGTGCTGGTGGCCGTGGCAACCCTCGCTCTGGGCGATTTCGTTTTCGTGGTGAGGGAACTGCAAATCCTGCCCGCCGCCGTGGATGTCGAAATGTTCGCCGAGCAGCGCATCGCTCATCACTGAACACTCGATATGCCAGCCCGGACGGCCCTTTCCCCACGGCGATTCCCAGGCGGGTTCGCCGGGTTTGGCGGATTTCCACAAGACGAAATCTAGCGGGTCGCGTTTGCCGTCCACCACCTCGACACGCTCTCCGGCGCGTAAGTCGTCCAGCGATTTGCCGGAGAGTTTCCCGTAACCCAAAAAATCCCGCACCGAATAACATACGTCGCCGCTGCCTGAGACATAGGCCAGACCGTTTTTCATGAGGGCGTCGATCATTTCGATCATGCCCGGCACATATTGGGTGGCGCGCGGCTCAAAATTCGGTTTTTCCACGCCAAGTGCTGCGGCATCCTCGTCCATCGCGGCGATGAAACGCCCGGTCAGCGCGCCGATGTCCTCGCCGTTTTCGGCGGCGCGTTTGATGATTTTGTCGTCGATATCGGTGATGTTGCGTACATAGGTGACTTCCAGCCCGCTGGCGCGGAACCAGCGCTGCACCATATCGAATACCACCAGCACCCGCGCGTGGCCGAGATGGCAATAATCGTAAACAGTCATGCCGCACACGTACATGCGCACCTTGCCGGCGTCGATGGGAAGGAAGTCCTGCTTGGTGCGGGACAGGGTGTTGTGGATTTTCAGCATGATGTTTCGCGATTCAAAACAAGGAGCGCGCATTTTACAGGGGACGGCGCGGATTGTCGCGAAGCAGCGGCGTAGGGCCAGGGCAATCGCACTATGTGGTTCCCCCCTTTGGAAAAGGGGGGTTAGGGGGG
>CAYVIN010000086.1:0-17168 GCA_964451375.1 uncultured Sulfuricella sp. | reverse complement strand
GTTCGTCATCATCCTTGACCTCGCCAAAGTCCTTTCCGTCGATGAAATGGCGATGTTGACCGCCAATCCCACGGGCGGCGGCGCACGCCCGGAATAACGGAGAAGCCGCATGGAACCCGGTTCGCTGACGGATCGTGAATTCACGCAATTCACGAATTACTTTTACCGGATTGCCGGAATCAGTCTGTCGCCCGGCAAAAAACCCATGGTAACCGGGCGTCTGGCCAAGAAATTGAAGGAATTCAACTTCACCAGCTACAGCGAATATTTTGACCTCCTCTACAGCGGTCACGATCCGGTTGAAGTCCAGTGTGCGGTTGATTTGTTGACCACCAACGAAACCTATTTCTTCCGCGAAGACAAACACTTCGACTTCCTGAAAAACCGGATTCTGCCTTCCCATCAGGCGGGAAAACCGTTCCGGGTGTGGAGCGCCGCCAGTTCGTCAGGAGAAGAGGCCTATTCCGCCGCGATGATTCTGGCGGACGCACTGGGTGAACGTCCATGGGAAATCGTGGGTTCGGACATCAACACACGGGTGCTGGAAAAGGCGCGACGCGCGCAGTATCACCTTGATCAGATAGAGAAAATCCCCCACCAATACCTCACCAAATATTGCCTGAAAGGTATCGGCTCGCAGGAGGGGACATTCCTCATCGACCGCAGCTTACGCAGCCGGGTGAAGTTCATGCAGATCAACCTCAATATTGACTTGCCGAAAATCGGCGAATTTGATCTGGTTTTCCTGCGCAACGTGATGATTTATTTTGACAATGATACAAAGCGTAAAGTCGTGCGCAGAATCATGGGGGAACTCAGGCGGGGCGGATATCTGTTCATCGGTCATTCGGAAAGCCTGAATGGCATCGTTGATGAGATGAAAGCGGTTATGCCGTCGATTTATCGCAAGCCATAATTCTACTTTGTCAGATTGGTGCGCTACGTTTTTAGCTCCCTCACCCAACGGGGGAGGGTTGGGATGGGACGTTCAAAATCAATCGGTTGAATAGTTTTCTCGCCCCCATCCTGTCCTTCCCCCGTGTGGGGAAGGAACGTACTAACTCACTTGTCCTGAAATCTGACAAAGTAGAAATAAGCAACCGCCGGATACAAAAACAATGAAAAAACCGCCCCACGTCATCGAAATTTTCCTGCAACCGGGAGAATTTTATTTCGGCGACCGGAACACCCGCATCCGCACCCTGCTCGGATCGTGTATCGCCATCACTGTCTGGCATCCGCAGCTACTCATCGGCGGCATGTGCCACTACATGCTGCCGACCCGCGCCGACCGGCGCACGGGCGCGCCGGATGGGCGCTACGGCGACGAGGCGATGGAGCTTTTCATGAAGGAAATCCGGGCGACCGGCACCAAACCGTCGGAATACGAGGTAAAAATGTTCGGCGGCAGCAACATGTTTGCCGACACCATGAAATACCGTTGCACAGCGGTCAACTGCGCCGATCCGTTCGTTGCTTCGTGCAAGGATGTTTCCTGCCGCAACCGCTTTAGCGCCCATCTGCTGGTGGAAAACAACGGTTTCACGATCAAGGCGAAAAACCTGGGCGGCACCCAACCCCACAATGTTTTATTTGATATCTGGAGCGGCCATACCTGGATCAAGCGCCCACGCGCCATCCTGGAAAACGCTGCGGCAGCATGAATAACGCCAAAATCAAAACCCTCATCGTTGACGACTCGGCGGTTGTACGCCAGGTGCTGACCGCATTGCTGGGTGAAGACCCGGCCATCGAAATCATCGGCGCCGCCGCTGACCCGATTTTTGCAATGGAAAAAATGCGCCAGAGCTGGCCCGATGTCATTGTTCTGGATATCGAAATGCCACGCATGGACGGCATCAGCTTCCTGAAAAAACTCATGGCCGAACATCCCACCCCGGTGGTGATTTGCTCCACCTTGACCGAAAAAGGCGCTGACACCACCATCGAAGCCCTCGCCGCCGGGGCGGTCAGCATCGTGACCAAACCCAAACTCGGTCTCAAGCGATTTCTGGAAGATTCTTCGTCGGATATCGTTGCGGCGGTCAAAGCTGCGGCGCACGCCAACATGCGGCGGGTCATTCCCTCCGTCGCCGTCGCCCCCAAGCTCAACGCCGACGTGATTCTGCCCGCCGGCAACAGCCACGCGATGGCGCAAACCACCGAACGCATTGTGGCCATCGGCACCTCCACCGGAGGAACCCAGGCGCTCGAAGCGGTGCTCACCCAACTCCCCACGGTTTGTCCGGGCATGGTAATCGTTCAGCATATGCCGGAGAAATTCACCGAAGCCTTCGCCAACCGCCTGGATGGATTGTGCCGGATTGAAGTCAAGGAAGCCCGCCAGGATGACCGCGTGTTGCCGGGCCGCGCGCTCATCGCGCCAGGCGGCAAACACATGGTGCTGCGCCGCAGCGGCGCGCAGTATTTTGTCGATGTGCTCGACGGCCCGTTGGTCAACCGTCACCGCCCCTCGGTGGACGTGTTGTTTCGTTCGGTCGCCAAGGTGGCCGGCAAAAATGCGCTGGGTATCATCATGACCGGGATGGGGGACGACGGCGCGGCGGGACTTCTCGAAATGCACCAGGCCAGGGCCTACACCATTGCTCAGGACGAAGCCTCGTGCGTCGTCTTCGGAATGCCCAAGGAAGCCATCAAACGGGGCGCGGCTGACAAAATCGTTTCCCTGAACGACATTCCCGGCGAAATCGTGCGCGCCTAGAACTAACCGCCCGGAACGCCGCATCCACACTGGCTCGCAGGGCACATCGCCGTCCCATCTGCCTCTTCGGGTTATCAACCACTAACATTCCCACCCTGCTGCGCCACCTGGCGCTGATTCCCTTGTGCTACAGCACAGGCGCTTTATACACGCTGTTTTGTTCGGCCAGGATACAAAGAAAGCTGGGGAAACGACCGTTTTACAGGTACAGTTAGGCGCCCGCCGCGAGCGCCGGGATAATGCCGCTCATTGTGACCAGGCGTTTCCCATTGGAATATTTTTAGCTTAACAAGGTTGACCAATTGTCTGGACTAAATATACTTTGAGTCCCGCCGGGCAAATCGCGGGGTTTCTTCGTTCCACCCCAAACCAATTCGGCTCGGCTTTGTCATCAGGATTTTCCCGGAAAATCATGGCGGAGCCGCAGCATGACAGATAAGGAAACAGCGTAATGGAAGTCAAAGGAGACGCCTGGATGTGGCTCGCCCCGCTGCTCAGCGGCGGCGCAGGTGTGGCGGCGTTATTGGGAATGACGGCGATGACCGGCCCGGTCATCCTGCTCGCCATCGGGTTGGGATTGCTCAGCGCGGGCTGCGCCTGGGTCAGTCTGTTCCGCCAACGTATGCTCCTCAACAACGTGGTGCAGCAGGCCGGTTTTGACGCAGCCCCACAACGTTCGACGCAGCCGGAAGGCATCAGCGGCCTCGAACAGGTGTGCGAAAAAGCCGCGCCGATTTGGGTCAAACAAATCGAAACCGCGCGTATCCAGACTGAGGAAGGCATCACCGAAGTCGCCGCCCGTTTTGCCGCCATCGTTGATCGCCTGCAAGCCTCGGCGCTGGCGTCGCAGCAAGCCAGCAGCGGAGACGGCGGAACGCTGGAGCAAAGCGAGGCGGATCTGATCGCGGTGAACCGTTCCATGGACGCCGCGCTGAAAAAACGCGCCGAAATGGTGCGCGATGTGCGTGAACTGATTTCCTACACCGCCGAATTGAAACAAATGGCGTCGGAAGTTGCAGAAATTGCCTCGCAAACCAATCTGCTCGCACTCAATGCCGCCATCGAGGCGGCCCGCGCCGGCGAAGCGGGACGCGGTTTTGCAGTGGTCGCCGACGAAGTGCGCAAACTTTCCAGCCTGTCCAGCGATACCGGCAAAAAAATGTCGGAAAAGGTCAACGTTATCAACACCGCCATCGCAGCGGTCATCAACGTGGCCGAGAAATTCGGCGACGAAGACAACCGTTCGGTGGTTGAAGCAGAAACCACCATCCGCCGGGTGCTGGCCAATTTTTCAAGTGTCACTACCGGACTGAGCGCCTCCACCGACATGTTGCGCCGCGAGAGTGAAGGCATCAGCGCGGAAATTTCCGACGCGCTGGTTTTTCTCCAGTTCCAGGATCGGGTCAGCCAGATACTCGCGCAGGTCCGCGACAATCTCGACGGACTCCACAACCATCTGTGCCGATACAGCAGCCAGCGCGGCATGGGCAACGCCCCCGCCATCGACGCCAATGTCTGGCTCGACGAAATGGCGCTGGGGTACACCACTTCCGAACAACGGCGCAACCATCGCGGCGCAGCCGCCGCTGACAGCGCCGCGCCGACCGGCATTACCTTTTTCTAGCAGGAGAATAATATGGCCAAGACCATTATGATCGTCGATGATTCCGCGTCCTTGCGACAAGTCGTCGGCATTGCCCTGAAAGGGGCGGGCTACGAGGTGATCGAAGCCTGTGACGGCAAGGATGCGCTGACCAAACTCAACGCCAACAGCAAAGTGCATCTGATTATCAGCGATGTGAACATGCCCAATATGGACGGCATCACTTTCGTCAAGGAAGCCAAGAAACTGCCCAACCTGAAATTCACCCCGGTGATCATGCTCACCACCGAAGCCCAGGAATCAAAAAAGCAGGAAGGCCAGGCGGCAGGCGCCAAGGCATGGGTCGTGAAACCATTTCAGCCCGCACAAATGCTGGCGGCAGTGGCGAAGCTGGTAGGCGCTTAAGAACACAATGCTTAATGTTGAATTGTTAGTGTTTAGCTAAAACCTGGTACGAAGCGCGCCGCCTAAATTAAACATTAAACACTAAACACTAATAATTTGAATAAACCATGGACATCCGTATCGACAACGCCGCTGACGGTATTTGCCGGGTTTTCCCCGCCGGGGAAATGACGATTTATCACGCTGCGGAAATGAAAACGCCTTTGCTGGAGTGCATCAGTCGCTGCCGGGAAATGGAAATCAACCTTTCCGAAGTCGTCGAGATGGATACCGCCGGTTTTCAGTTGTTGCTGCTGGTCAAGCGCGAAGCGATGCGCGCCGGCAAACCCCTGCGCCTGGTGGCGCATAGTCCGGCAACGCTGAATCTGCTGGATTTGTACAACATGGCTTCGTACTTCGGCGATCCCGTGGTGATTTCGGGTAGACAAAGGCCCTGATCATGGACATGGAACAAGCCCTGCAAACCTTCCTGGCGGAAAGCCGGGAACTGCTCCAGGCCATGGAGGAGGGTTTGCTCAACCTGGAATCCCAGCCCGACGACACGGAAGCAATTGGCGCAGTGTTTCGCGCCGCCCACACCATCAAGGGTTCGGCAGGATTATTCGGCCTTGACGACATCGTCGCCTTCACGCACGTCGCGGAAAACCTGCTCGACAAGGTACGCAGCGGAAGCGTCCCCATCGATGCCAACCTGATCGCGGTTTTGCTGGAATCCGGCGACCACATCGGGGCGCTGGTCGATCATGTGGAAGCCCACCGCGACATCCTGGACGAAGCCGCCCGGCGCAACGGCGAGGCGCTGCTCAACAATCTGCGCGGTTTTCTCGGCGCGCCGCCGCAGGCCCAGGTGATGCCTGCCGCACAAGCACCGCTGGAGCAACGCCAAAACGAATTTCAGTCGTGCGGCGGCGGGCCGGTGGGCAGCGACAGTTGGCACATTTCCCTGCGCTTCGGTCACGACGTGCTGAAAAACGGTATGGATCCACAATCCTTCATCCGTTATCTGGCGACGCTAGGAGAAATCTCCTCCATCACCACCCTCCCCGACGCCATCCCCCCGGCGGAAAACATGGATCCCGAGTCCTGCTACCTGGGATTTGAAATCGACCTCCGAAGCACCGCCGACAAAGCCACCATCGAAGGCGTCTTTGAATTCGTGCGCGACGAATGCAACCTGCGCATCCTGCCCCCGCACAGCCGCATCGGCGAATACATCCAGCTCATCAGCGAATTGCCGGAAGACAAGGAACGCCTAGGGGAAATCCTGATCAACAGCGGCGTGATCACCCAAAAAGAGCGCGACGAGATGTTGCTGTGCCAGTCGATGCGGGTTGCCGACGACGATGATGCCGCACCGCACGATCTGATCGCGCCGCTGGGGGAATTGCTGGTGCGCGAAGGCATGGTGCAAAAGGAAGTGGTGGACGCCGCGCTGGAAAAACAGAAGCTGGTGCGCGACCACAAGGCCCAGGAAAGCAAATACATCCGCGTTCACGCAGACAAGCTCGACAGTCTCATCAATCTGGTCGGCGAACTGGTGATCACCAGCGCCTCGGCGGGACTCCAGGCCAAACAATTACGCAATGCGCCGCTCCTCGAAACCACCTCGACGATGGCGCGACTGGTCGAGGAAATCCGCGACGACGCCCTGCAATTACGCATGGTGCAAATCGGCGAGACTTTCAGCCGCTTCCACCGCGTGGTGCGCGATGTCGGCAAGGAGTTGGGCAAGGAAATCGCGCTGGAAATCGGCGGCGCGGAAACCGAACTGGACAAATCGGTGGTCGAAAAAATCGGCGACCCGCTCATGCACCTGGTGCGCAACAGCATGGATCACGGCATCGAGCCGGCGGAAGTCCGGCTGAGCCGGGGCAAACCGGCCAAAGGCACGGTGCGCCTCAACGCCTTTCATGAATCGGGCAGCATCGTCATCGAAGTCGGCGACGACGGCGGCGGACTGAAACGCCAGCGCATCCTCGCCAAAGCTTTGGAAAAAGGCCTGGTGACCCCCAACCAGAATCTCTCCGACAAGGAAGTCTACAACCTGATTTTTGAAGCCGGCTTTTCCACCGCCGACGCTGTCACCAATCTTTCCGGGCGCGGCGTCGGGATGGACGTGGTCAGACGCAATATCGAAGCGCTGCGCGGCACCGTGGAAATCGACAGCAGCGAAGGGCTGGGCACGACCATGCGCATCCGCCTGCCGCTGACCCTGGCGATTATCGATGGATTCATGATGGGGGTAGGCCGCGAGACTTACGTAGCACCGCTCGACATGGTGCGGGAGTGCCTGGAGCTCACCCCGGCGCAGCGTCTGGAAACCCGCACCCACAACTATATCGACCTGCGCGGCAACATCCTGCCGGTGATTCGCCTGCGCGACCATTTTGGCTGTGAAGGCAAACCGGGCAAGCGCGAAAACGTGGTGGTGGTACAGTACGCAGGGCAACGCGCGGGGCTGGTGGTGGATGCGCTGATGGGCGAATACCAGACGGTGATCAAGCCGCTCGGCAAACTCTTCGGCAATCTGAAAGGCATCGGCGGCTCGACCATTCTGGGCAGCGGCGAAGTCGCCCTGCTCCTCGACGTGCCCGCCCTGATCCAGGATACCGTGGCGCGGGAAAACCGGGCTTATGCGTTGCTGGGCGCCAGGGGCTGAGTGAAAGGCAAAAACAGTTTTGAATGTTTAGTGTTGAGTGTTTAGTTGAGGTCGTCGCGCGATGCGCGTCGGTATTGGATCAGGCGCAAAGCGCCTGCCGCAACTAAACACTCAAAACTGAAAACTGCATCTATTTAGCGCACTGCCCCGGAAATAACAACATACTTCAACGAGGTGTAACTATGCGAACCAATATGCCGGTAACGGGTGTGGAACGGGACTTCCGCGATGGCGAGACCATCGTATCCAAGACCGATCTGAAAGGCGTAATTACCTACGTCAATCCCTATTTCTGCGAGATGAGCGGATACACCGAACTGGAATCGGTGGGACAACCGCATAATTTCATCCGCCATCCCGATATGCCGCCAGCGGCGTTCGCCGATTTGTGGGACACCCTGAAAAAGGGCAAACCGTGGACAGGCATGGTGAAAAACCGCTGCAAAAACGGCGACCATTACTGGGTCGAAGCCAACGTCACGCCGATCCGCGAAAACGGCCAGACCATCGGCTACATCTCGGCTCGCAGCAAACCCAGCCGCATCCGCGTCGAAGCCGCGCAGCGCATCTATCAGGAAATCAACGAGGGGCGCAGCCGCTACCGTATCCGCGAGGGCAAGGCAGTCAAGCCGGGCCTCGGCAGTCTGTTCCAGCCGCTACGCAACATCAGCATCATCGCCCAACTGATGTTCGTCTTTCTGGTGCTCTCGTCATTTCTCGCCGGAGTCGGCTACGTCGGCATGAACGGCATGAGCAGTTCCAACGACCGTCTTGGCGAAGTATTCAATTTACGCCTGCTGCCTTCCGACCAGATTGCCCGGATCGACAGCCTGATGCGCGAAAACCGCACCCAGTTGCTGCTCGCCAACATGCACGATCCGCGCAAGCCGGAAAGCAAACTGCATGATCATTCGATCAATGTCCACCTCGACTTGATCAAAACCAACATCACCAAAATCGACGAAGTCTGGCAAATCTATACGGCCAAACCGATGGCCCCGGACGAAAAACTGGTGGCCGACAAATTTGCCGCAGACCGGGGGATTTTCGTCAAGGAAGGCCTCAATCCAACCGTCGAATTGTTGAGCCAGGGCAATTACAACGACGCCGCCACGCTGATTATCAAAACCGTCAACCCCACCTTCGCCGCCGCCAACAAGGATGTCGAGGCGCTCATCAAATATCAGCAGGACGCCGCCCACCGGGAGTTTGCCGAAGCCCAGCGCAATTATGAAAACCTGCGCCAGATCACCATCTACTGGATCGCCGGGGGCATCCTGCTGGCCTGCCTGATCGGCTTTTTCACAATTCGCGCCATTGCCGTGCCGTTACGCGCCGCCGTCGGTTATTTCGACCGGATTTCGCAAGGGTTTTACGACAACCGCATCGAAGTCAAAAACGAAGACGAAATCGGCAAGGTGCTCAACGCGCTGCGCTCCATGCAAATCAAGCTGGGTTTTGAAATCAACGATGCGCGCCGTCGCGCCGACGAATCGTCGCGCATCACCAACGCGCTGGACAACGCCTCCACCGGCATCATGATCGCAGACAACAACCTCGACATCATTTATTTGAACAAGTCGGTGCAAACCATGCTGAAAAAGGCCGAAAACGACATCCGCAAAGACCTGCCCACGTTCAGCGCCGACACCGTGCTCGGCGCGAACATCGACAGTTTCCACAAGAACCCGTCGCACCAGCGCCATTTATTGAAAACCTTCAATACCACCCACCGCGCCACCGTGGAAATCGGCGGACGCACCTTCCGTCTCGCCGTCAATCCGGTTTTCAATGCGGGTGGACAACGTATCGGCGCAGCGGTGGAATGGATCGACGCCACCGACGAAGTCAAAATCGAGAACGAAGTGAAATCCATCGTGCAGGGCGCAATTGCGGGCGACCTCTCGCAGCGCATCGGTCTGGACGGCAAGGAAGGATTCATGAAAGTGCTGGGCGAAGGCATCAACAACCTCACCAGCGTTGCCGAAGGCGTCATCGAGGAGGCGGTGCAGGTCATGGAATCGGTCTCCAACGGCGACCTCACCCACACCATGGATGGCGAGCAACATGGCATGTTCAGGCGTCTCCAGGAGGCCGCCAACGGCACCGTGGAAAAACTCTCGACCACCATCGCCGACGTGCGCAACGCAGCGGATTCCCTGTCCGGGGCCGCCGAGGAAATCAGCGCCACCTCGCAAAGCTTGAGCCAGGGCGCCAGCGAACAGGCCGCCAGCGTCGAACAGACCAGCGCCGCGATTGAGGAAATGTCGGCGTCGGTCAGCCAGAACGCCGGCAACGCCAAAGTCACCGACGGGATTGCCTCGAAGGCCGCCAAGGAAGCCACCGACGGCGGCGCGGCGGTGAAATCGACGGTGGTTGCGATGAACCAGATCGCCACCAAAATCGGCATCATTGACGACATCGCCTATCAGACCAACCTGCTCGCGCTGAACGCCGCCATCGAAGCGGCGCGCGCCGGTGAACACGGCAAGGGCTTTGCGGTGGTGGCGGCGGAAGTACGCAAACTCGCGGAACGCAGCCAGATCGCCGCCCAGGAGATTTCCGAAACCGCCGCCTCCAGCGTGGAACTGGCCGAACACGCCGGCAAGCTGCTCGACGAAATGGTGCCATCGATCAACAAAACTTCCGACCTGGTGCAGGAAATCGCCGCCGCGTCCAATGAACAGTCGTCGGGTATCGGTCAGATCAATTCGGCCATGGATCAACTCAACCAGACCACCCAGCAAAACGCCAGCGCCTCCGAACAACTCGCCGCCACCGCCGAGGAAATGAGCGGTCAGGCCGAACGCCTGCAACAGATGATGTCGTTCTTCAAGGTTCGCGGCGGCGTGGCGCAGCGCGAAACCGCCCCGGCGAAATATGCCGGCGCGGCAAAAAAACCGGCAGGCCAGCTATCCGGTGTGGTTCCACCCAATGAGCAGCATTTCGTGCGGTTTTAAACACCATGGGAGCCGTCGTCCAGAATAAAGCCGCCGTCGCCGTCGTCGAGGAAAACCACGAGCAATTTCTGACCTTTTTGCTGGGTGGGGAAATGTTCGCGATCTCCATCGTCCCCATCAAGGAAATCATCGAATACGGCGCACTCACCGGCGTCCCGATGATGCCCGCCTTCATCCGCGGCGTGATCAACCTGCGCGGGCGAGTGGTTCCGGTAATCGACATCGCGCTGCGTTTTGGCCGTCCGCCCACCGGCGAAACCCGCCGCACCTGCATCGTGATCGTGGAAATCCAGGCCGACGGGGAGGAAAGGCAGGATATCGGCATGATCGTGGATTCGGTGAGTGAGGTGCTGGATATCCCGCATAGCGAAATCGAACCGCCGCCGACCTTCGGCGCCCACGTTCGCGCCGATTTCATCTACGGGATGGGCAAAATCGCCGGCAAATTCGTGATCATCCTCGACGTGGACAAGGTGCTCTCCATCGAGGAAATGGCCCTCATCGGCCAGACTGGAAATATGCTCCCCAGCCTGCCGGCGACAGCTGAGTGAACCCTGGCCCTATCGCGGATTCGCCATGCCTCGCCCCCTAAACGACCAGGAATTCGGACAGTTCCGCAATTTCCTTCAGCAACACGCCGGCATCAACCTTTCCCCGGAAAAAAAAGCCCTGGTCAGCGGGCGGCTGGGCAAACGCCTGCTTGAACACGGTCTGGAAAGTTTCGGCGACTATTTCCGCCTGCTCATGTCCAGCGAAAACGCCCTCGAATTACAAACCGCCGTGGATTTGCTGACCACCAACGAAACCTATTTTTTCCGCGAACCCAAACATTTCGACTTCATCCGCCAGAAAATTCTCGCGGCCCACACGCCGGGGCGGAATTTCCGCGTCTGGAGCGCCGCCAGTTCGAGTGGCGAAGAAGCCTACAGCCTCGCGATGCTGCTCGCCGACCGCTTGGGCGACGGCCCCTGGGAAGTGCTGGGCTCTGACATCAGCACCCGGGTGCTGGAAAAAGCCCGCATCGGCCATTACCCGCTGGAGCGTAGCGACGGAATATCCCGCGAACACCTGAGCCGTTATTGCCTGAAAGGTGTCGGCCCGCAGGAAGGCACCCTGCTGATCGACAAAAAACTGCGCAGCCGGGTGAGTTTTACCCAGATCAACCTCACCCGCAACCTCCCCATGCTCGGCGAATTCGACTTGATCCTGCTGCGCAACGTGATGATTTATTTCGACATGCCTACCAAACGTCAGGTCGTGCAGCGCATCCTGCCGACCCTCAAGGCGGGCGGTCACTTTCTGGTCGGTCATTCGGAAAGCCTCAACGGCATCGTCGATGGCCTGCAAGCGCTGGCCCCGTCGATCTACCGCAAGCCGTCAGGATCATGAAACAACTCATCGGCAAATCCCGTATGGAAATTTACCTGCTGCCGGGCGAAATTCATTTCGCCGGGCAAGAAACCCGCATTCATACGGTGCTCGGTTCATGTATTTCCATCGTATTGTGGCACCCTCAAAGCGCCAGCGGCGGGATGTGCCATTACATGTTGCCGAACCGGGGAAAATCCCACGTCGGCGAGCTTGACGGACGTTACGCCGACGAAGCCATCGAATTGATTCTGCGCGAAATCCGTAGCCGCCCCATTCATCCCTCCGCCTATCAGGTCAAGCTATTCGGTGGCGGCAACATGTTTCAAGGGGAACGCAAGGAAAACAGCTACGATGTCGCGCGCAGCAACATCGACGCGGCGCGCCAACTGCTCGCCCAGGCCGGTTTCGCCATCCATGCCGAAGACGTGGGGGGCTTCGGCCACCGCCGGGTGATCTTCGACATCGGCAACGGCCACGTGTGGGTACGCCACGAAAAACCCGCCGCCCGCCAGGTTCAGCCATGAGCATGAACAAAATCAAGGTGATGGTGGTGGATGATTCCGCCGTAGTGCGCCAGGTGGTGCAAAATCTCCTCGACCGCGAGCCGGATATCGAAGTCATCGGGGCCGCCGCCGACCCCCTGTTCGCTCTCGACAAAATGGCGCGCAATTGGCCCGACGTGATTATTCTGGACATCGAAATGCCGCGCATGGACGGCATCACCTTTCTCAAGAAAATCATGGTGGAACACCCCACCCCAGTGGTGATTTGCTCGTCGCTCGCGGAGCACGGCTCAAGCGTGGCGATGCAGGCGCTGGAAGCAGGCGCTGCGGAAATCATCACCAAACCCCAAGTGGGATTACGCCAGTTTCTCGAAAACAACGCCGGCGACCTGGTCGCCGCAGTACGCGCCGCCGCCCAGGCCAAAGTCCGCCAATTACGCACCGTCCGCATCCCCAACGTCGCCCCCAAACTCAGCGCTGACGCGATTCTTCCCGCGCCGGGCGCACGTATCGTCAACCACGCCACCGAACGCATCGTCGCCATCGGCACCTCCACCGGCGGCACCCAGGCCCTCGAAGTGGTGCTCACGGCTCTGCCGCGCGGCTGTCCGGGCATCGTGGTCGTGCAACACATGCCGGAAAAATTCACCGCCTCCTTCGCCGCCCGCCTCAACCAGCTGTGCCGCATCGACGTGCGCGAAGCCCAGCACGACGACCGGGTCTTCCCCGGCCTGGCGCTGATCGCCCCCGGCGGCAAACACATGCTGCTCAAGCGCACCAGTATGGGGTATCAGGTCGAAATCAAGGACGGCCCGCTGGTCAACCGGCACCGCCCGTCGGTGGACGTATTATTCCGCTCGGTCGCCCACTGCGCCGGGAAAAACGCGGTCGGCGTCATCATGACCGGGATGGGCGACGACGGCGCGCGCGGCCTCAAGGAAATGCACGACGCCGGCGCAGTCACCTACGCCCAGGACGAAGAAAGCTGCGTGGTTTTCGGTATGCCCAAGGAAGCCATCAAACTCGGCGCAGCAGACAAGGTGTTGCCGCTGGGGGAGATTCCGGGGGTAATAACATGAGAACCGGACTCGACGCACGGCGCGGGGTGCGCGTATAGTTAAACCTAAAAACCTCAATTGACCACTTACTATTGTGGTTAAGTTGTTGGTTCCAAGAGATGTTGTTTCATGTTTGCGATTCTCCCGTATGGTGACGATGCTACGGGCTGGATTGCACGGTATTTTTGGCGCATGGCTGCGTTGCTCCTCCTCGCAATGGAACGACCATTTCTCGTCGTCGCGCCTTGCCCTGCACCCAAAATGCCGCACACTCCAACCCGTCCAACTGATGTTATTAGCCCGGATATTTCATAAATTGCGCGCGCCCTCGCTTGTCTTTTGTTTCATATGCAAATTTCGCTCAGTCGGGCGTATGAATAACTACGCCGCTCCTTCGCAAAATTCGCCTATGAAACAAAATCCTACGCGATCATCACGCGAATTTATGAAATATCCGGGTTAGGTTAAACGATGCGATTTTGGGAAACTGCCGTGAAACTCGACCAAACCATCCAGCAGCATGTTGAAAAACTTCCCCCGGCCCTTCAAGGAGAAGTCCTCGACTATGTATTGTTTCTGGAGCGAAAAATTCGCCCCGCTCCCGCCAACGATGAAACCCGCCGCACCCGACTGGCTGGCGCACTGGAACAGCTTGCCGCGCTCAATCCTTTCACCGAGGTCGATCCTCTGACGTGGGAGCGGGAACAACGCACCGACCGTCAACTTCCGGGACGTAATAGACATGGTGCTGGCTGACAGCAACCTGCTGATCTACGCAACCCAGCCCGACTTCGGCGAGTTGCGCGTTTGGCTGCTGGAAAACCTGCCGAGCGTCTCGATCATCAGCCGCGTCGAAATTCTTGGTTATCACAAGCTCCAACCATTGGAAAAAAACGCGCTGATCGAACTACTCGACTGCCTGGAACAGATTTATCCCACCCCCGTTACCTATGAAATCGCCATACAACTCCGCCAGCAGCAACGTCTGACTCTCGGCGACGCCCTGATCGCCGCAACCTGTCTGGAACGCGGTTATCGTCTTGCCACCGCGAATCTCGCGGATTTCACTCGCATCGACGAACTGATCGTATTCAACCCGTTGGCGAGTCGCTGAATTCCACCCGCCCGTTTTTCCGGTCAACGCCGCAGGTATGCGATAATCCCGCTCCCCACAAACCCGCCCCCGCCATGAAAACACCCGAACTTCTTCTCCCCGCCGGTTCCCTCGAAAAAATGCGTTACGCCTACGCCTACGGGGCCGACGCCGTGTACGCCGGGCAGCCGCGCTACAGCTTGCGGGCGCGCAACAACGAATTCGGCCTCGACGAACTGGCGACTGGCATCGCCGAAGGCCACGCACTGGGGAAAAAGTTCTACGTCACCAGCAACCTGATGGCCCACAACGCCAAGGTCAAAACCTATCTTGCCGACATCACCCCGGTCATCGCGATGGGGCCGGACGCCCTGATCATGGCCGATCCGGGGCTGATCGCGATGGTGCGCGAACGCTGGCCGGCCATGCCCATCCATCTTTCCGTACAGGCCAACACCGTCAACTACGTCTCGGTGAATTTCTGGAAAACGCTGGGACTCACGCGGGTCATTCTCTCCCGCGAACTGTCGCTCGACGAAATCGCCGAAATCCGCCAACGCTGCCCGGACATGGAACTCGAAGTTTTCGTCCACGGCGCATTGTGTATCGCCTATTCCGGGCGCTGCCTGTTATCCGGCTACTTCAACCACCGCGACGCCAACCAGGGCACCTGCACCAACTCCTGCCGCTGGGATTACAAGGTATTGGAAAACAAGGAATACGTCATAGAAGAAGGGCAACGCCCCGGCGAACTGATGCCCATCGAGGAAGACGAACACGGGACGTATATTCTCAATTCAAAAGACTTGCGCGCCATCGAACACGTCGGGCAACTCGCCGAAATCGGCGTGGATTCGCTGAAAATCGAAGGCCGCACCAAATCCGCCTATTACGTTGCCCGCACCGCCCAGGTTTATCGCCGCGCCATAGACGACGCCGCCGCCGGAAAACCCTTCGATCCGGCTCATCTCAGCAGCCTCGAACACCTCGCCCAGCGCGGCTACACCGGCGGCTTCTACCAGCGCCGCCCGCATACCGAATACCAGAACTACGCCAGCGGCCAATCGACAAGCGGCGTCAGCCAATACGTCGGCGATGTCAGCGCCTACGACCCGCACAGCGGGCTGGCCGAAATTGTCGTCAAAAACCGCTTCCACCTCGGCGACCGCCTGGAAATCATCACCCCCGCCGGCAACGCCGAAATCCACCTGCAACGCCTGGAAAGCGTAGACGGCGCGCCACTCGAAGTCGCCCCCGGCAACGGCTGGATCGTCCGCATCCCCTTCCCCGCCGGCCTGTCGCCGCAGCGCGCCATGCTCACCCGCCTGCTCCCGGCCAACGCCGGTTCACCCGTGACACCTTGACTCCACGCGGGCCGGAGAATAAGCGACCACTTACCTGCATAAGCCCGTGGAATGGACTTCTACATTATCATGAAATCTCGAAAAGCTTGTGGAAAGACACCGCCGCCAGCAACTCACGAACCACCGCATTTTGCCCGCAAACCAGCGTAATCTTCTTGCGCGTCGGCTCCGCCCGATCCTTGAGCAACAGCAGCATCCCCATCGACGAACTATCCATATACAAAACATCTTTCATATCAATGGCAATCGTCGTGATGCCCTTATCCTCCAGAAGCGGTGTATAAGCCCCCGTGAAATCCCGATGGGCATAAAAATCAAAACGCCCCTTCAACGCAAGCACCGCGTTTTGATTTTGTTTACTGTTTTTTATATCCACAACACACTCCTTCCCGTTCAAATTCGTCAACACCAGGACTCGCAGCAACACCACGCCTCCCGGAACAAACAAGCGTAATCCTATAGTCCCCCGCAACCAACCGCCATAAAAAATGCCGGGCAAAAAGACCATCACCGTCAACGAGCCGGGGTGAGGGCGCGGTGGTCAAATTCAGGAAAGCGCTGATTCGCCCCCCCGGCAGCGCGTAGCAGCGGTCTCCCGATCGCGATGCGGTGGTTCAGCCAAGACCACCCTCACCTTTGGCGACAGCGGAGAATCCCCAACTCACCCGGCTCCGCTCAGCACCGCTCGCGGTCGGGAGACCGCTCCCACGGGTGGGCGGCCAGCCGGCCTTCGGCGTCTTCCAGCTCTGCCCTGCGGCGGTTGTAGCCGTGTTTTTCGATGAGGCGGCGCGCGGTGGCGAGGTCGGCGGCGGGGGAATCCCACGGATAGGCGCTCAACCCGCCGAACAGGCGGGCGCGGTGCAGGGCGATGTCGGCGAGGAACAAGGGCATCGGGCCGCGCTCGGCGATTTCTTGCGCGTCATCGAGATCGGCCTGGGCGCTGTCTGGGCCGGTGTGGTGGCCTTCAGTGGCGCGTTGCCAGGCGCGGGTGAGCAGGGCGCGGGGAAGATGGGTCGAGTCACCAGCGCGACGCAGGCCAGCCACGGCTTCCTCAAGGTGGGCGCGGCAGGTTGCGTCGGGTATGGTCTTGGTCAGCCACGCGGCGTAGAGCGTGGCGCGGACCAGGGTGAGGTGGTCGAGGGCGATGGCGAGGAGGCCAAGGTTGCCAGTTGACCACTGGAGCGTCTGTGCCGCGCGTTGGGTGACGGCGGTGCAGGTGGCGAGGGCGTCTTGCTCCCCCCTTTGCAAAAGGGGGGCGGGGGGGGGATTTCAGCGCTGGCGGTTGGTGAGACGCTGCGAGATTTTCCTGTGTTTCGTCCGGGGCGATGGCGTGGCGAAGTGGGGTGGCATCTGAACGTCCCTCTCCCCCGGCCCCCAATGTTGTTGACTTAAGCCGCCGCTGGCTGCTTCGCACGGTTTTGCTGCCACTT
>CAYVIN010000085.1:0-17222 GCA_964451375.1 uncultured Sulfuricella sp. | reverse complement strand
AGATTCGGGATAAAGACCAGCGAGGGCGCGCGAATTTATGAAATATCCGGGCTAGAGGCTTCCATCCTGGCGCATCATTCCGGCGCGCATGGGTAATCTTGTCAAATGCGGGTTCCAAGAGTAATCTTTTACGGGGCTTTCAACGTGGAAAAGGGAGTTCTTCGCGGGGGGAGGGTGTTTTTCTTGAACTTAAATTGAAAGGATGGCGTTGCCATGAAGCAAAAAAAGAATGTAGGGATCGCACTGCTGGCGACCAGTGCCTTGTTTAGTTTGACCGTTGCAACCAGCGTTTTCGCAGCTGATGTCGGCAAGTTGGCCGAAAGCTGCGCAACTTGCCACGGCAAGGATGGCGCAAGTGCTGAAGCCGATGTGCCAAATATCGGGGGCCTGTCCGCAGACTATTTCTCCGGTGCGATGAAGGCTTACAAGGGTAAGGAACGCCCGTGCGTCGAGACCAAAATCCGCTCCGGCGACAAGAAGGGTACCAAGACCGACATGTGTGTAATCGTCAAGGACATCAGCGAGGCTGACATCGCCGCACTGGCCAAGGCTTTCGGCGAGAAGAAATTTGTGCGCGCCACGCAGAAGTTCGATGCGGCCCTGGCCAAAAAAGGCAAGGAAGTGCATGACAAGAGTTGTGAAAAGTGTCACTCCGACGGCGGCACACTCGCCAGCGACGACGCAGGTATTCTGGCTGGTCAGAAGACGCCATACCTGAAGGAACAAACCGAATTCTTCCTCGCCGGCAAGCGTCCCATGGCCAAGAAGATGAAGCCCAAGCTTGAAGCGCTCGACAAGACGGAAGTCGAGGCGCTGCTCCACTACTACGCGAGCGTCAAATAAGCCTGATCGCGCCTGATGTTCGACGCGCCCGGATATTTTTCATTGATGTCCGGGCGCTACGCGGTTTATAACAAGTTAACTTACAAAAACTGAAATTCAATAGAGGAGACAAGGGTATGTCAGACCCCGCAGCAACAAGTAAATTAAAACGCCTTTGGCAAACTTTGCGCAGTCCGAGTGCCCGTTATTCGCTATTGACCCTGTTGGGTGGCGGCTTTATCGCCGGCATCATCTTCTGGGGCGGGTTCAACACCGCGATGGAAGCCACCAACCAGATGGAGTTTTGTATCTCCTGCCATGAAATGCGCGATACGGTGTATCAGGAATACAAGAAAACCATCCATTATTCCAATCGCACCGGGGTTCGGGCGATTTGTTCCGATTGCCACGTTCCCAGGAGTTTTGGCTACAAGATGAAGCGCAAGCTCCAGGCGAGCGGTGAAGTGTGGGGCAAACTGGTGGGCACGATCGATACCCCGGAAAAATTCGAGGCGAAACGTGCTGAACTGGCGGGCCACGAATGGGATCGCATGAAGAGTTCCAACTCGCGCGAATGTCGTAATTGCCACAACTACGATGGCATGGATCCGGAAAAGCAGGATAAGAGCGCGGTCAAGAAACACGCGATGGCTGCCAAGGAAGATTCCGGCAAGACCTGTATCGACTGCCACAAGGGTATCGCCCACAATCTTCCCAAGGGAGCGGAAGACAAGGATTGATCTCCTGATTCGCAAGGAATTTGTTTCCCGAAATAAACCCCTTAACCGGGGTTTATTTTTTTTGATAAACATGTAGCATCGGGATTGCTTCTGTCCGTGGGTATGTCTCGCGGCCCCCAGCCGGAAATCGTCATTTCGTTGGAAAACCCTGAATGAAGCCCATGAATAATGCGTAGCGCTCTCATTGCAGTCCTGGTCTTGGTAGCCTCGCTGAACGCTGATGTACAAGCTGAGGATGCGCCACCACCGCAGCGGCGCGCCGAGTTGCTCAATCTTCTCCGTCACGATTGCGGTTCCTGTCATGGTCTGACATTGGCCGGCGGGCTGGGGCTGCCACTGCTTCCCGAAGCGCTCAAAGGCAAATCGCCCGACGCCCTGCGGGAAACCATTCTGCACGGGCGCGGCGGCACTCCGATGCCGCCCTGGCGGGATTTCATCAGCGAAGCGGAAGCGGCTTGGCTGGTTGAACACCTTATGAAAGGATTACCCGATGCGCGTTAGTTACTGGTTGTCGATTTGCCTGGTTTTATTGTTGGGGGGGTGCGCGGCACAACCGTTGCGCGGCACCGGCGACCTGGGGTTGGTGATCGAGCGCGCCGCCGGGCGCGCGGCCATCGTCGAAACCACTACCCGGACAAAATTGGGAGAAGTGCCGGGGCTGGGCGACTTGTCCCACGCCTCGGTGAATTTCTCGCGGGATGAACGTTACGCCTACGTGTTCGGGCGAGACGGCGGGTTGACCCAGATCGACATGTTGAGCAAACGCATCGTTAACCGCACCCTGCAATCCGGCAACAGCATCGGCGGGGCGATTTCCCAGGACGGCAAACTGATTGCGGTAGCCAACTACACGCCGGGTGGCGTGAAAATCTTTGATTCCGCAACTCTCAAGCAGGTGGCTGACATCCCGGCCATCGACGCCGCCGGTAAATCCTCCAAGGTCATCGGTCTGGTCGATGCGCCGGGCAACCGTTTCGTCTTCAGCCTTTTCGAGGCTGGCGAAATCTGGCTTGCCGATCTCAGCGATCCCGCCAGGCCGGTCCTGAAAAAGTACCCGAACATCGGCAAGGAACCCTACGACGCGATGATTACCGCCGACGGGCGTTTTTATCTTGCCGGGCTGTTCGGCGAAGACGGTCTGGCGCTGCTCGATTTGTGGCATCCCGAAGTCGGCGTAAAACGTATCCTCGACCACTACGGCAAAGGCGAACAAAAGCTGCCGGTCTACAAAATGCCCCATTTGGAAGGCTGGGCGGCAACCGGTAGCGAGTTGATCGTCCCGGCGGTAGGCCGTCACGAAGTGCTGGTAATCGATCAGGGAAAATGGACGGAAGCCGCGCGGATTCCCGTCGCCGGTCAACCGGTATTCGTGGTGGCGCGCCCCGATAATCGCCAGGTGTGGGTGAATTTTGCTTTCCCCAACAATGACACCGTGCAGGTTGTTGACGTGCCGAGCCGCAAGGTCGTGCAAACCCTTAAACCCGGCAAAGCCATCCTGCATCTGGAGTTCACCCCGCGCGGCGAACAGGTGTGGCTTTCCGCGCGCGACGACGACAAGGTGGTGATCTACGACAGCGCCACCTTCCGCAAGGTCGGCGAACTCCCCGCCGACAAACCCAGCGGGATATTTTTTACGCCGCGCGCGCATCGGATTGGGCTGTAAATTCATGGCCCCTTGATCCAAAGCAAGGCCAAGCGGCTTTAGGCCGGGCACACTGCGCAGGTGTCCGTAACCTCTCCGCCTCCCATGACTGACCTCGAACAGCATTTACTGAACGACTTTCAGCGCGATTTTCCCCTGCTTGCTGCGCCCTATGCGGCGCTGGCCGCGCCACTGGGCGTTGCCGAACAACACGTCATCGACACTCTCGCCCGCTTGCGCCGCGAAGGCTCGGTGAGCCGGGTTGGCGCAGTGTTCCGTCCCCACACCATCGGTTCCAGTACCCTGGCGGCGCTGGCCGTACCGGAAGAGCGTCTGGCCGAAGTGGCGCAGATGGTCAGCGCCCATCCCCTGGTCAATCACAATTACCAGCGCGAGCACCGTTACAACCTGTGGTTTGTCGTCGCCGCGCCGGATCAGACGCGCCTCGACGATGTGCTCGACGAAATCAAGCTGCTCGCCGGTTGCCCGCTGCTGGTGCTGCCGATGATCGAGGATTACCACATCGATCTGGGGTTCGACCTGGCGCGCAAGATGACCGGTACGCCTGGACGGGTGCGCGGCGGCCATCGCGGCATGAAGCGCGACGAACCGGTTCCGGCGCGCCTGCCGCATCCCCGCGAAACCGAGATGATCGCCGCGCTTCAGCAGGGCATCCCGCTGGTCGCCCGGCCCTATGCACAAATCGGCGCGGCCGCCGGGATGAGCGAGACGGAAGTCCTGGCGTGTCTGGCCGAACTGCTCGAACTGGGGATCATTCGCCGCCTTGGGGTAGTGGTTCGCCACCACGAACTGGGCTATCGCGCCAACGCCATGGTGGTATGGGACGTGGCCGACGACGAAGTCAGCGAAACCGGCGCCTGTCTCGGCCAATTCGACTGCGTCACCCTGTGTTATCGCCGTCCGCGCCGCCTGCCGGAATGGCGCTACAACCTGTTTACCATGATCCACGGACGGGATCGCGACGAAGTGCTGGGGCTGATCGAACAGCTGCGGGTTACCTGCCACGTCGAACACATACCCTACGAAGTCCTGTTCAGCGTGCGCCGCTTCAAGCAATGCGGGGCGCGCTACGTGGAAACGGCGACGGTCTGAGACATCCCGATGGACGATCTTGACCGCGCCATCATCAATCATCTGCAAGGCGGTTTCCCGGTCTGCTCCCGGCCATTTGCCGAAGCGGCGCAGCAGCTCGGTGCCGGCGAAGATGAACTCATCGCGCGCATCGACAAACTGCTTGCCGACAAGGTGTTGAGCCGCTTCGGCCCGCTCTACCATGCCGAACGCCTGGGCGGCGCACTGAGCCTGGCGGCGCTGAAAGTCCCGGCAGAAGATTTCGAGCGCGTCGCCGAACTGGTCAACGCCCTGCCGGAAGTCGCCCACAACTATGCCCGCGACCACGCTCTCAGCATGTGGTTCGTGCTCGCCACCGAAACGCCGGAACAACAACAGCAGGCCATCGACCGTATCGAGCGTGAAACCGGCTACCGGGTCTACAACATGCCGAAGATTAAAGAATATTTCATCGGTCTGAGGTTTGACGCATGATCGACGACACCGACCGCGCCATCATCCGCGCCACCCAGGAAGGCCTGCCGTTGACGCCCCAGCCTTATCTGGCGGTGGCGCAACAACTCGGCGTCAGTGAAGGCGAAGTCCTGGCGCGGGTTAACCGGATGCTGGAAGACGGCGTCATCCGCCGCATTGGCGTAGTGCCCAATCATTACGCGCTGGGCTACAAGGCCAACGGCATGACGGTGTGGGACGTGCCTGACGAAGCGGTGGACGAACTCGGCGTCCTGGTCGGCGCGCTCGATTTTGTCAGCCATTGCTACCTGCGCCCCCGCTATCTGCCGGAGTGGCCTTATAACTTTTTCGCGATGGTGCATGGTCGCGACAAATCCGAAGTCGAGGAGAAAACCGCCCGCATCGCCACGTTGCTGGGCGCGCACGACCGAGGGCATGAAATTCTGTACAGTACCCGCATCCTGAAAAAAACGGGATTGCGGATAGCCGCTTGAAAATGGTGGCCAAACGTAATAACTCAGGCGGTTTTCTCCCCTCTCCCACGCGAGTGGGAGAGGGGTGGGGGAGAGGGTGGTGGGGCTTCGATCAGCCGCACCACTATGCCGCCGCCCTCTCCCCAACCCCTCCCCCGCCTGCGGGCGAGGGGCCTGTAAACCACCGTTTGGCATGGCCCTGAGTGGTAACAGTCAAAACAAAATAATATAGGGGTGACAAGATGAAATCGCTGTTCTTCCGAATGCGTCTGGTGCACTGGGTGGGGGTGACGTTATTGCTGGTCAACGCCACGTTTTTTACCGACAACATGATCGGCATGGGCGTCCAGTATCTGATTGCCCTGGTGGTGCTGGTACACGACATCGACGAAAAAAAATGGGGCGTCAACGCGCTCAACGAAGTCACCGAATACATGGCGAATTTCACCGCCAAAGACCTCTCCCGGGAATGCCGGGTGGACGCCCGTTTTAATGCGGAAATCCAGCATGTGCTGGAAGTCATCGACACTTTCCGCCGCAACATCCGCAGCGCCCTCGAAGACGTAAAACAGTCCGCCGCCCAAAGCGAACGGGTGGCGGCCAATCTCAGCGCCACCTCGCGGCAGATCGGCGCACGTATCGAGGAAGAAGCCGGCGTGGCGGCGCGCACCTGCGATAGCGCCGCAGCCATCCGCAGCCTGGTTGATGAACTGGCCGGCGAAGCCGAAACCGCCCGTCTCGACATGGACGCCGCCAGCCGCAAGCTCGACGGAACACGCCAGGAAGTCCACGGCATGATGCTGGCGGTGCAACAAAGCGTGGCCACCGAAGTCGAGTTATCCAACAAATTGGGCGAACTCTCGACCAATGCCGAGCAAATCCGCCAGGTGCTCACGGTCGTCGCCAACATCGCCGACCAGACCAATCTGCTGGCGCTCAACGCCGCCATCGAGGCCGCGCGGGCCGGCGAGCAGGGACGCGGTTTTGCGGTGGTCGCCGACGAAGTGCGCAGCCTCGCCGAACGCACCCAGGGCAGCCTCACCGAAATCAACCCCACCATCAACGCCATGGTGCAATCGGTCGCCGCCACCGGGGCAGAAGTCAACCGCCAGTCGCAAGCCCTGAGCGCGCTTTCTGGCTCGTCGTCGAGCGTGGAAACCGCGCTGGATGACACCGCCGGGCTGATTTCCAAATCCGCCGCCCTCGCGGAAAAAACCGCCGGCGTGTCCGCCTCGGTGCGCGGCAGCATCGAAAACATCGTCGGGCAAATCCAGCGGATCAGCGACTATTCGCGCTCCAACGCCGCCAGCGTCGAAGAAATCGTCGCCGGCGCGGCGCAAATGGCCGAAATGACCCAGGGCGTCACCGCCAAACTCCAGCAATTCCGCACCTAGGACACCGCCCATGTTTCGCATTTCCCAATTCATCAACGAAATCGTCGCCCCCACGCCCCTCGCGCCGAAGCGCAACCCGCCCGGCCCGGTGGTCATCTGGAACCTGGTGCGGCGTTGCAACCTTACCTGTAAACACTGTTATTCGATTTCGGCGGACAAGGATTTTCCCGGCGAACTCGACACCAACGAAGTATTTCAGGTGATGGAAAACCTCAAGCGTTTCCGCGTCCCGGTGTTGATTCTCTCGGGCGGCGAACCGCTGCTGCGCGGCGATATTTTCGACATCGCCCGGCGCAGCAAGGAAATGGGCTTCTACACCGCGCTTTCGACCAACGGCACCCTGATCGACGAATACAACATCGACCTGATTGCTGCGATCGGCTTCGATTATCTGGGCGTCAGTCTGGATGGCATGGCCGCCACCCACGACCGCTTCCGCCGCATGGATGGTGCTTTCGCCAAATCCCTGCACGGCATCCGCTTGTGCAGGGAGCGCGGCATCAAGGTCGGCATCCGTTTTACCCTTACCGAAGACAACGCCCACGACTTGCCCGTGCTCCTGCAACTGATGGAAGAAGAAGGCATAGCCAAGTTTTATCTGTCGCACCTCAATTACGCCGGGCGCGGCGACAAAAACCGCCGCGACGACGCCCACCAGCGCACCACCCGCAAAGCCATGGAATTACTTTTCGAGACCGCCCTGCGCTGCCGCGAAGAAGGCCTGCCGGGCGAGTTCGTCACCGGCAATAACGATGCCGACGGCGTCTATCTGCTGCATTGGGTGCGCCGCCGCTTTCCCGAACACGAAGCGCACATCCGCGCCAAGCTCGAACAATGGGGCGGCAATTCATCGGGCGTCAACGTCGCCAACATCGACAATCTCGGCGACGTACACCCCGACACCATGTGGTGGAACCACACCCTCGGCAACGTGCGCTGGCGGCCTTTTTCGGATATCTGGACGGACACGACCGACCCCATCATGGCCGGGCTAAAGGCCCATCCCCGCAAGGTTGGCGGACGCTGCGGCAAATGCGCCTATTTCGCCATCTGCGGCGGCAACACCCGGATGCGCGCCTGGCAGGTGTACGGCGACCCGTGGGCCGAAGACCCCGGCTGTTATTTGACGGATGAAGAAATTGGAGTGGAGCCATGAACAAGGTACATGAAACCCCGGATCGCTCCCCCCTTTGGAAAAGGGGGGCTGGGGGGGATTTCAGCGGTGTTGGCATTTCCAAACACCATGGAAATCCAGGATGGGGGCGCGCAGCTTCACCCATCCTGCATCTGGTGTTTCTCGTCGCCGCCCTGCTCACCGGCCCCGCCCTCGCCGCGCAAAAAGTTGAAAAAAACTACGCCGAACACTGCGCCTCCTGCCACGGGGCTGACCGTCTCGGCGGCGTCGGCCCGGCGCTGCTCCCGGAAAACCTGGAGCGTCTGCGCCGCCCGGAAGCCTTCAAAACCATTGCGGAGGGCCGTGTCGCCAGCCAGATGGCGGGTTTTGCCGACAAACTCTCCAGGGAGGAAATCCAGGCGCTGGCCGACTGGGTTTATACGCCCCTGCCAAAAACCCCGCTGTGGGGGGCGGACGAAATCATCACCTCGCATACCCTGCATGAATTCAACCCGCTGCCCAATCTGCCGGTGTTTTCCGCCGATCCGCTGAATCTTTTCGTAGTCGTCGAAACCGGCGACCATCACGCCACGATCCTCGACGGCGACAAACTCGAACCCATCCACCGCTTCGCCACCCGCTTCGCCCTGCACGGCGGGCCGAAATTCTCCCCCGACGGACGCTTCGTCTATTTCGCCTCACGCGACGGCTGGGTAAGCAAATTCGACATCTACAACCTGAAAACCATTGCCGAAGTGCGCGCCGGCATCAACACCCGCAACCTCGCGGTGTCCGGCGACGGCAAAACCGTGTTGGTCGGCAACTATCTCCCGCACAGCCTGGTGCTGCTCAACGCCGAAGACCTGTCGCTGATCAAGGTGATCCCCACCACCGATGCTGCCGGCAAAAGCTCGCGGGTCTCCGCCGTTTACCAGGCCGAACCGCGCGGCAGCTTCGTCGCCGCGCTCAAGGATGTGAAAGAGGTGTGGGAAATCTCCACCACCCAAAAAGACTTCCCGGTGCGCCGCATCGCAGTGGAAAACTATCTCGACGACTTCTTCTTCGACCAGTCCTACCGCCACCTGATAGGCGCTGCGCGCGACGGAAAAAAGGGCCAGGTCATCGACCTCGACAGTGGCAAAAAAATCGCCGAAATCGACCTGCCGGGGATGCCCCACCTAGGTTCCGGCATCACCTGGGAATGGCAAGGCAAACCGGTGATGGCCACCCCCAACATCAAGGACTCCCTGGTCAGCGTGATCGACATGAATACCTGGCAAACCATCAAACAGATCAAAACCCTGGGGCCGGGATTTTTCATGCGCAGCCACGAAAACACGCCCTACGCCTGGACGGACGGCTTCGCCACCATGAACCCGCAAAGCCGCGACGTGATGCACATCATCGACAAAAACACCCTCGAAGTCGTGCAAACCCTGCGCCCCTCCCCCGGCAAGGTCGCTGCCCACACCGAATTCACCCGCGACGGCAAATACGCGCTGGTCAGTATCTGGGAAAAAGACGGCGCACTGGTCATTTACGACGCCGCCACGCTGAAAGAGGTGAAACGCCTGCCGATGAACAAACCCTCCGGCAAATACAATGTCCACAACAAAATCACCCGCTCGGCGGGGACGAGTCATTAGTTTAGTTGAGAGTTGAGAGTTGAGAGTTGAGAGTTGAGAGTGGAGAGTGGAGAGTGGAGAGTGTTTCGCTTGACCACAGACGTTTGAAACCGCCACTCCGCCAGTCCCCTCTCCCGCAGGCGGGAGAGGGTTAGGGAGAGGGCGGTGGCATATCGAAACCGTTCGTTGGTTTTGCCCCGCAACACATTCAACAAATATTTCGCCTAAACTGAATCCACCGTTCGAGTTATCTACGAAAACGATACGCTACAAACGGTGCTACACTCCGCGCGTCAATTTGAACTCGTTTCACTGGGGAAATCATGATCCATACCGCAACGTTCGCAGACACCGGGCGCAGAATCGCAGGTATTGTCCGGTCAGCGGAAGCCGTCAGTATTGAACTGCTCAATGCCGTTGATGGAACGGTTTCGGCGATGGAGGGTGTCTCAAAAATCATGACCGGGTTCCATGAGGTGATTTCCGGTGCCGCCGTTGAAATCGCAGGGGCGGAAATCGTCGAGGGGGCCTATCTTGACGCCGACGATGGTGCGATTGACTCCATGATCCGCTCAACTTCGCTGCTGAAAGATTTTCTGACCAAGCTGGTCAACCAGCGTGCCGCCATTGATAAAGACGCGCGCCTCAAGGATCATCATTGCGAAACGCTGCATGACGCCTACGAGTCAGCGATGGAATCCACCGCATCCCTGATTGAAGAAATTGAAACCCTCCGATCCGCAATAATCTCCCATGACCTCGCCGCCGAGCCGCGTGGTGACGCCAGGACCTTTGAAACCGTGGACGCCCTGATTGCCGACCTGCGTGGCAAATGACCATTACCGGAGCGGGCGGTGTCATTATCAAATCCTGGAAAAAATCCAGGCGATTTCACCGGGATTACGACAAGCTCGATATTGCGCTGCGCGACCTGGTCGATGAGAAACTGCAAGACATCACCAAACCTGTTCGACCCTCCGGGCTGGTTTTCGAAAAGCTCAAAGGCCACGCCAAACCCGACATTTACACGATCCATGTCACCGGAAATTACAAAGTTTCCCTGGAAATCATCAATGGCGACATCGCGTTTTTGCGGCGGGTAGCTAACCACAACGAAATCGACAGAGCGCCTTAACGGTTGGCGCATCCAGGCCAAACGCCAATATCCTGAATAATTACGGATTTCCAAAGCGATGCCTGGAGATTGGCTTCCATAGCTGATATTCAAGCATGTCCTTGCTGGACGCGCGTCACGCCGTAAGTAGCCACCAACATTCCTGATTCCTCGTCCCTATTTCGTGCCGGTGACTGCCGCGTGTCATGGTCGGAAGCGCGCCGGGATAGGCCCGCGTGGAAGGAGCGCAGCAAGGCCGAACCTCGCCCGCTACCCTATTTTTTCAATCTTGCCTAGCTGTGAAAAGTAACAGGGTTTCAAGCGGGGAAAATCGCGGCATAATCCGGAGGGTACAGGGAGGGGAAATCGGTCGGGTGTAGCGCTATGGATTGCCATGGTGTGTTAAAAACCGGCGGAAGCCCCGATAAAAATTCATCCTGGAAAAGGCAGTTTGAACCGCAAAGGCGCAAAGACGCAGAGGAAAAACAAAAGGTTACCCGTGTCGGATCGTTCACCCACCGGGTGAGGGCGGAACATTCTGCATGTTTTTGATTTCTTTGCGCCTTAGCGCCTTTGCGGTTCTGAACTGAGGTTTTTAGGTTCATTTACGTTGTTTTTAAATTGTTTTTTTCAAGCTGCACCGTATTTATAAACCAACCCGATAAAAGTATAGGTATTTTATTGGGGGCTATAACAAAGTTAGACCTCTGGAGCATTCAATGAGCAAGAAAGTTCGCAAACACGAAATCGAAGGGCTGCTTGAATTGTATTCAACAGATCCATTCGTCTTTCGACCTGCTGAGTTGTATTCGATTGATGGCGAACTCAGAGAGAAGCTTCGTCACTACAACATCTATGTAGTAGCCAGACGTCCGAGAATATCTATAAACCCAAAATCAGTAACTTTGAACACTTCCGCTCAGACGATCGACGGTGTTTTCTCGGTCAACCTAGGATTTGAGATCAAAGAAATTCCGTTCTCATACCCAAATCTCTTTAGCGCACCAATTACCGCTCTTGGCGAGATGGATTACCCCTACGACCATTTGCGATTTGTAGTCGCAAACCAAGTGCCAATTCAAATCCGTATTCACGACGTCATAAGATTTTCAGAGACACCTTTGCAGCCCTATAGCGACTTGCTTGTCGAGTACGTTGGGCAATCTTTTGGTGATGATGGTGATAGTGACGCAGTAGCAAGACTAATTGGCAAAACCGGGAAGCAAGGTCACGGGTCACTACAGAAAGTATTGGCCGATATTAATGCCAGCAACCCGGAGAGTGAGGTTTATCTTCTTCTATACAGCTATACGTTCTACAAGAAACTTATGATTGCAGGCGGGTGCTTGGTGCCAGAGATTTCCCTAGACGACGCTCCTGATCGATTCGATGCACTTCTTGATGCCCGCGTGAGCCGTGAAGACAGAATCAACCTCATTGAGGCCGCATTAATCAAGCATTTCCAGCCAAAGTACAACGATACGTACAAGAAGACGTTTCCTCAGAAAACCCATGAGATATTAAACGTTCTATTTGACCTCGACATCACAGGTTTGTCGACATCACTCTCGACTGAAGAGCACAACATTCGCATCTATTCAAAGGCCGTTGAACCATCCAATCAACATTGCGCTAGGTATCCAATTGTCCAAGAGTCACAACGTGCCTCATTCTTTGATGTTGCATTTCCTGGGGCGGATGCACAGGTCTAACCCTGCATTCGAGAGGGACTGGCCGATATGCGTTCTCTTTGCGGCCTGTGGGTTTTTTGAACTTCCGGGGCTTCTGCCAAGTTTCATGGCGGCCAGCCCCTCAATTTGAACGTTATGCGTCTAGTTTTGCATGGCTAGCACGTTGACCAACCCCGCATCAGGTCGGTTATCTGGTTTTGCAATGTGCAATGTGCAATGTGTGTCGGGGTCAGGTCTTGCGAAATAACATCGCTATGCCTGCCGCTTTATAGCGGTCATTTCTCTCTACTTCAAGCAAGGCTGGGGTGAGTGTGCGAACCCCAGCGAGTCGCAGAAAATCAGTTGCGCGATTATCCGCTCCCAGCGGATAACTTACCCATGGTATTTATTGATCTGCCCATCTTCAGCCGTTGTGCGAGCACTTTGTTTTCGGATCAGGATTTGACCGAAATACAGATACGTTGCTCGAAAACCCTGCTACCGGTGACTTGATCCCTGGGAGCAGAGGTTTGCGCAAGTTGCGTGTTCCGCTGTCTGGCCGAGGCAAACGGGGTGGCGCGCGGGTGGTCTACTACTATTGGTGCAGTAAGGACTGGTGTTGCCTGGTGTACGCCTACGCCAAGAATATGGCCGCTGACCTTACCCAGGAGCAGTTGCAGCGTTTGGCTGCGGTGATTGATGCGGAGGTGCGAAATGGATGACAAACAGTTTGCCGAGTTGCTTGAAAGCGTTCGGGACATGGGGCGTCACATGCGTGGCGAGGCTGTCGCAGGGGTTCGTGCGCAGGAGTTTCCCGAGCCGGATGTCAAAGCCATCCGGGAGCGCACGGGGTTGTCGCAGAGCCGTTTTGCCTATCTGATTGGCGTCAAGACCAAGACGTTGCAGAATTGGGAGCAAAGGCGTGTGCGCCCGGCAGGCCCAGCACGGGCATTGCTTAAGATCGTGGAGGCCAATCCTGATGCTTTGCTGGCGATCCACGCCTGAGTCGGGCAGGGTGGGCACGGCCCCATCGTGCCCACGCGGAGATACCCCTACAGCGTGGGCACAAAAAGCCGTGCCTACGTCAACTGGCAAACCATCAAGCAGATCAAAACCCTGGGGCCGGGATTTTTCATGCGCAGCCACGAAAACACCCCCTACGCCTGGACTGACGGTTTCGCCACCATGAACCCGCAAAGCCGCGATGTGATGCACATCATCGACAAGAACACCCTGGAAGTCGTGCAAACCCTGCGTCCCTCGCCCGGCAAGGTCGCCGCCCACACCGAATTCACCCGCGACGGCAAATACGCGCTGGTCAGCGTCTGGGAAAAAGACGGCGCACTGGTCATCTACGACGCCGCCACGCTGAAAGAGGTGAAGCGCCTACCGATGAACAAACCCTCCGGCAAATACAACGTCCACAACAAAATCACCCGCTCGGCGGGGACGAGTCATTGAATTGCCAGTTGAGAGTTGAGAGTTGAGGCGGGGGATATTAACCGTGTTGGGACAGTAGCACCGCCAATTCCCATAACGTAAAGCCTTGGCGGGCATAGGGTCTTACGCGGGTTAGCGCTTGGCGGTCACCGTGGAAGATGGCAGAATCCGGTGATTACGGGCGGGCGTGTCGCCCGATTAAACCGCCACCGACAAGCCAACCCTGCCATGACGCAAGAACCTTCCGTTACCTCCCCTCAAGCTGCGCGGGCTACAGCCGTCATTGAATCCGCCGAACTGGCGAGCTTGCGCTCTATCGTTACCGTGGTGCAGGAAGCGATCCAACTGTGGGACGCCGAGGGTCGGCAAGTTTTTGCCAACCCCGCCGCTTCAGCGTTGTTTGGCCTGAATCAGAACAATCCGGCGGGGCATTTTACCTGTACCTGTCTGCACGAGGACGGCAGCCCTTTTCGCCCTGAGGAGCTACCCGCGCCGCGCATCATCGCCTCGCTTCGCCCCATCAACAACCTGCTGATGCAGTCCATCGACGCCGCCGGTCTGCGGCGCTGGATGCGCGTCAACGGCCAGCCGGTATTAGCCGCCGATGGTCGGCTTTCCGGGGTGGTGACCTCCGCTGCGGATGTTACGGAACTGATCGAGCATGAGAACCAGCTCAAGCTCATGGCGCACTACGACGCGCTTACCCGGTTGCCCAATCGGGTGCTGCTGGCCGAGCGGATGCGCCTGACGCTGTCGCGCAGTCAGCGCACCGGCGAGATGGTCGCCATCTGTATGCTTGATCTGGATGGCTTCAAGGCGGTTAACGACACGCTGGGTCACAAGGCCGGTGATCAGTTGCTGCGCGAGGTTTCACGACGCCTGGGCGAGGGTATCCGCGCCGACGATACCGCCGCGCGGCTGGGGGGCGACGAATTCGCGATACTCCTGTGCGGCCTGAAAAAAATCTCGGAGTGCGAGCTGGTGCTTACCCGTATGTTGACCGCGCTATCCCAACCCTATCAGGTCGGCGAGCAAATAGCGCGGGTATCGGCGAGCATCGGCGTGACCTTGTTTCCCGATGACAATGGCGACCCGGATCTTCTCCTGCGCCACGCCGACCAGGCCATGTATCAGGCCAAGCAGGCCGGCAAGAATCGCTTCTGTTTCTTCGACCCCGGACAGAACCAGCGTATTCAGGCCAACCAGGGCATGTTACGCAAGATCGAAAAGGCCATCGGCTCCGGGCAGTTCGTGCTTTTTTATCAACCCAAAGTGAATTGTCGGCGCGGCAGCGTGGAAAGCGTCGAGGCGTTGATCCGCTGGAACCACCCGATCCTGGGCGTTCTTTCCCCATCGGAATTTCTGCCGCTCATCGAGCAGGACGATCTGATCATCACGCTCGGCGATTGGGTGATACGCGAGGCGTTGCGGCAGATCGTGGCGTGGCGCAAAGCGGGTATCAACCTGAACGTGAGTGTGAATGTGTCGGCAAGGCAACTGCATCAGCGTGATTTTGTCGCCCACCTCAAAGAGATTCTTGCCGAACAACCGCCGGATATTGCTCACTGTATCGAGCTTGAGGTGGTCGAAACCGCCGCTCTCGAAGATGTGAATGTCGTGGGCGACGCCATCCGCGAATGCCAGGCAATGGGCCTGAGCGTGGCGCTGGATGACTTCGGCACCGGTTATTCCTCGCTGGTGCATCTCAAGCGCCTGCCTGCCAACGTGCTGAAGATCGACCAGACTTTTGTGCTGGACATGCTCTCCGACCCGGAAGACCTGGCCATCGTCGAAGGCGTGGTCGGCCTCGCTTCCGCCTTCAAACGCCAGGCAGTCGCCGAGGGGGCCGAAAGTATCGACCATGTGCTGCTGTTGCTCGAACTGGGCTGCAACCTCATTCAGGGCTACGGCGTGGCCCGCCCCATGCCGGCTGAAAAACTCACCGAATGGATGCAGTCTTTCGCACCCGACCCGCTTTGGAATCTGTCTTCCTCGCAGCGCCCTTCGCGCGATTACTTCGAAATACTGCTGGCGGAAGCCAACCATCGCACCTGGATAGACCGGATGCTCTCCCAGGCGCGACAACAGGAAAACACCTCGGTTACGCCGTCACTGGACGATCACCAGTGCCGTTTCGGCGAATGGTATTACAACGACGGATTTCGGCGCTTTCGCCATCTGGAAGAATTTCGCGCCATCGAAAAGATTCATCACGACATCCACCAACTGGCGGGCCAGATCTGGCGCGCCTATCGCGATGGAGCGGCAGAACAAGCGGCGGCGGATGAAAACACCCTGCTCGAAAAACATCACGAAATGGTGCTGCTGCTGCGCCGTTTTCGCCTCAAGCTGGCGCAGGAACTCAGCGTCGAGGTATATTGAAATTTCTTTGGATATCAACGGGGAGCACGGAAAATGGCAAGTCACGAACCTATCATCTGGAATGACGGCTTACTCACCGGAGTCAACGAGATTGACGAGCAGCACCGCATCCTCGTCAATACACTGAACGAAGCCAATGCCAAGCTGGCCGAGAACACCAGTCTGGAGTTTCTCGAACAAATCACCCGCGACCTGCTCAGCTACGCGCTTTATCACTTTGAAATGGAGGAAGAGCTGATGCAGGAATACGGCTATCGGGATGACAGCGCCGCCGATGCCGAATCCCACCTGCAACAACATCGCAGCTTCTCCGGCAAGGTGGTCGCCGTGCGCGACGGACTCAAGGCCGGAAAGCTGATTTCCCGCGAAGACCTGCTGTCATTTCTCAACGACTGGCTGGTGCAACACATCCTCAACACCGACAAAAAACTGGGCGCTTTTATCGTCGCCAAACGCGCTGCCGGGTGAACGGCAATCAACTTGGAAAAGGCAGTTTGAGCCGCAAAGGCGCAAAGACGCGTAGGAATAAAAGGTTAGCCGGTTCAGATCGTTCACCGAACGGGTGGGCGCGAAACATTTCGCAGTTTTAAATTCTTAGCGCCTTTGCGGTTCTGAACTAGGGTTTTCAGGATCAATCGGCGGATAACCGATTTTTCAGGCAACGCCCGGATTCTATTTTCTAAAGGATGATGCTTCCATTGAAATACGCTTATTCCGCAAACTTATAGGCGACGATAAGCTGCATGGTATTTGCCCGGAGTAAGCCAGTTGAGGGGTATGGCCTTGCCGCGTTTGAGCGGAAACTGAGGTGGGTGCAACAAAATTACATCCACCACATAACTCGCTGGAGTATTTGATGAAGTTTCGACTGTATCTCATTGCGCTTGTCCTGTTTACGATGACCCAGTCCGCAGATGTTCTGGCCTGTTGGGTGAAACGTGTCGAGGCGGATACCAATGGTGTTCGCATCTTTTTCAGTTCACGGGGTGGTTTTTGGATTTCAATTGGAGGCGATCAGCAGAATCGGAAATTCGAGACCTGTTCAATATCTGAAGGGATATTGAAGTGTGATGATGGAGAACGGGAAAGTCTTTTCCTCGGCAGAGGTCAAAAGGCATTCGTAAGGCAGAACAATCATGACGATTGCACTCTTACCGTTATTGAACGTTCGGGCCAATTGGGTGTATTGACGAGCGCCCGCTTCAGACCGGAAATTGTCAAGCTAGTTGTCGCCTGAATGCTTGCGTTCATGCTGCCATTT
>CAYVIN010000084.1:0-17501 GCA_964451375.1 uncultured Sulfuricella sp. | reverse complement strand
TTAATCTGCCTGACTTCGCGAAAGATTTCATCTCTTCAACTGCGGTTTCTAGGATTATCTACTCGGATGGCCTCGTCGAAGCGCAGGACGCCCACGGCGAAGCTTTTGGCGAAGGTGGCCTCGCCGAGGCGCTACGCCTGCCGTGTAGTGCATGTACCCTGCTGGAGACAGTCAAGGCTGGCATCATCGATTTCCTGGATGGCCTGGAGCCTCATGACGACATTTCCCTGCTGTCCATCAAACTGGGAGCTGCGGCATGAATATCGAATCGCTCGACGTGAAACAACTCGCCGGTTTGATCGAAAATTTTTCCGTTCTGGCGCAAAAGGTTCTTGCCGACGAAAAGTTATTCCAGACCCTGGTCGCGCAGAATGCTGATGGTTTACTGGTAGTCGGCGATGACAATCAAATTCTCTACGCCAATCCGGCGGCAGAAGGCATGTTTCATGCCCCGGTCGGGCAACTTGCCGGAAAAACCTTCGGTTTCCCGGTTCAGGAGGGTGAAAGCCGGGAAATCGATGTGTATACCCGGACGCAACGCAAGGTCAGTGCGGGAATGCGCGTCACCCGCATCGAATGGAGCGGTCAGCCCGCTCATTTGTTATCCCTGCGGATCGGCAGCGAAGGACGCCAGCTCAAGGAATCGCTACGCAAGAACACGGATCGCCTGCACACCTTGATCAGCGCTTCACCGCTGGCCATCGTCGCGGTAGACATCAACTGCCGGGTAACCTTGTGGAATCGCGCCGCCACACGCACCTTTGGCTGGACGGAAAAGGACATGCTTGGGCAACCCTTGCCGCAGGACGCCAATGGATACAATCAAACGCTGGCGGCGCTAGTTGAGCGCACTTTGAATGGCGAAGCCCAACACGCCGCCGAACTTGGCGGACTGGTGCGCAAGGATGGCGGTGAACTGAATCTCCAACTGTGGACGACACCCCTCCACGGCGCACGGGAGACGCTCAACGGCGCGTTGTTTTTTGCCGACGACATCTCCGAACACAAACGCACGGAAGAACGCTTCAAACGCATCGCCGGTCAGGACATCGTCACCGGGCTGCCCAATCGCAGCCAATTCAGGGAACGTTTGCGCCAAGCGCTGGAGCGCGTCAAACACGGAGAGCAGACGCCGTTTGCGGTGCTCCATCTGGGCCTGGATCGTTTCAAAAACGTCAATCACTCGCTCGGACACGGGCTGGGCGACGAATTACTCGGCGAAGTGGCGCGCCGACTCAGCGACAATCTATACGACACTGATATTGTGGCGCGCAGTGGCGGAGATGAGTTTTCGATCCTCTTGCGCGACATTCGCCATGTCCCGGATAGCGCGCGGATCGCCCGCAAGCTTCTCGAAGCGGTCGCGGAAATCGTCGTACTCGACAGCCGCGAAATCTACGTCACCGCCAGCATCGGCATCGCCCTTTACCCGCATGACGGCATCGACGCCGACAGCCTGTTGCGACACGCCAACAGCGCCATGGCGCGCGCCAAGGAAAAGGGCGGGAACGTCAGCCACTATTACACCGACAACCTGGAACTCCACGCCCGCGAACACCTGTTTCTCGAAAGCCATCTCCATCACGCTCTCGAATGCGGCGAACTCGAATTGTTCTACCAGCCCCAGGTCGAAAGCATCAGCGGCGGCATCATCGGTGTTGAGTCCCTGTTGCGCTGGAACCACCCCGAGTTGGGCATGGTTTCGCCGGTGCGGTTTATCCCGGTGGCGGAAAACTCCGGGTTGATTGTTCCCCTCGGTGCGTGGGTGTTGCATAGCGCCTGTCGCCAGGGGCAGGCTTGGCGGCTCTCCGGGCTGGGGCCGGTGCGGGTCGCCGTGAATATCTCGGCGCGTCAATTGGAGCACCCCGAGCTGGTGCCTACCGTGGCCGCCGCATTGCGTGAAAGCGGCTTCGATCCGCAGTTGCTGGAGCTTGAACTTACCGAATCGATGTTGATGAAAAACCCGGAAGAAGCCGTGGAAGTGTTACACGCCCTGAAGCGCCTGGGCGTACGCCTCTCCATCGATGATTTCGGCACCGGTTATTCGGCGCTCAGCTACCTCGCCCGTTTGCCGCTGGATACGCTCAAGATCGACCGCTCCTTCGTCACCGCCATCGGCGGCGAAGCGGGCGGATCCGCGATCGTCGCCGTCGTGGTGGCGCTGGCCCATAGTCTGGGATTATCGACGGTGGCGGAGGGCGTCGAAAGCAGCGAACAACTGGAATTTCTCAACGCCTGCTTCTGTGATGAAATCCAGGGGTTTTATTTCAGTCGCCCGCTACCGGTTGGGGAGTGTACGGCGTTACTCGCGGTCGGGCGCATCATCCCGCCGCAGGCCGATCAGGCGAATCTGCCGGTCAGCCCCGCCGTATGGCGGCGGCAGCGGCCCGAACAGGTTGTCGGCATGAGGGAGAATTGAGGCCCGCCCCGGCTTTCCGTCGTCGTCACAAAAACATCAAGAAAACATCCGAAAACGGCAACTCGATCACGCTAGTGTGAAAAGCGTAATGCCGTACGCGCAAACGCGTTTCGCGACGGTGCATTCAGGAGAACATCATGCAAGGCAAAAAATTGCGGGGGCAGCGCGAAGCCGGCGAAACCCCCGAAACCGCCGGAGGCGAACGCCCCTTGCAAAGCCACACCGAGTTGCTCCGCGAGCTTTACGACGTTATTGAACAGCGTCGCCTCACGCCGCTTTTTCAGCCCATCATCGACCTCAAAAGCAGCCGCATCACCGGCTACGAAGGGTTGATCCGCGGGCCGTCCGACAGCACTCTCCATTCCCCCCTGAAGTTGCTGCGCCTGGCGCGCCAATCGGGGCTTGCCTATGAAATCGAAACGTTGTGCTGCAAGGTAGTGGTGGAACGTTTCGCCAAGCTCAACCTGCCCGGCAGCCTGTTCATCAACTTCAGTCCAGACGTCCTGGTGCTCCACAATTTTCGCAGCAGCGGCAGCCTGGAGGCCGTGGAAAACGCCGGGCTGGACGCCCAGCGCGTGGTGATCGAACTGACGGAAAACGAGCCGGTTTACGACTACAACCTGGAAATGCTCGTGGAAGTCGCCCGCCATTACCAATCCGCCGGGTTTCGCATCGCCATCGACGATCTTGGCGAAGGTTTTTCCAGCCTGCGCATGTGGTCGGAACTGCGCCCGGCTTTCGTAAAAATAGACCGCCACTTCATCCAGAACATCGACAAGGATGCGGTGAAGAGCCAGTTCGTCAAATCCTTTCACGAAATCGCCGTCAACTCAGGCTGTCAGGTCATCGCCGAAGGCATCGAAACCCACTCCGAGCTATTGTTGGTGCGCGACCTCGATGTCCACTTCGGTCAGGGGTATCACATCGCCCGCCCCATCGAAAATCCGTCCTCGGTGGTTGCCGCTGAAGTGGTCAAATCCCTGCGATCCCACAATGCGCCGGAGCGCACCGGCGAGAATGGGCAACACGACATCATCGTGCGCAAGTTACTCATCAAAGCCCCCAGCGTGACGCCCGAAACCCCCAATGAAACGGTATTCGGCATGTTCGAAGGGGATGCCCAACTCCACGCCGTCGCGGTGGTGCGCGAGGATATCCCGGTCGGGTTGATCAACCGTTTCAGCCTGATCGACCGTTTTGCCCGCCCCTTTCGCCACGAACTGTATGGAAAAAAATCCTGCCTCAAATTCATGGATGGCGACCCCCTGATTGTCGATAAACACATCTCCATCCAGGAACTCTCCCACCTCATTGCCAGCGGCGACCGGCGGCACCTCGCGAACGGCTTCATCATTACCGAAAATGGGCGCTATCTGGGGGTCGGCACCGGTCACGACCTGATGCGCGAAATCACCGAAATGCAGATTCGCGCCGCCCGCTACGCCAATCCGCTCACCCAGTTGCCGGGCAACGTGCCGATCAACGAACACATCGAAACCCTGCTCAACGAACAGGCGAGTTTCAGCGCCTGTTATTGCGACCTCGACCACTTCAAGCCCTTCAACGACGTATATGGATTCGGTCAGGGCGATGCGATGATCCAGATCACCGGGAAAATCCTTGCCGAAGTGTGTGATGTCCATCTCGATTTTCTCGGCCACATCGGCGGCGACGATTTCATCATCCTGTTCAGCAGTCCCGACTGGGAACAACGCTGCCATCGCGCGCTGGAAAAGTTCGGCGACGCCGCGACGCATTTTTTCAGCGCCGAAGACCGCGAGCGGGGCGGCTACATCACCGAAAACCGCCGGGGGGAAAAGGAATTTCACCCCCTCACCACGCTCTCCATCGGCGCGTTGCGAGTCGAACCGGGCATCTTCAAGTCCTACATGGAAATCTCCACCGTCGCGGCGGAAACCAAAAAGATGGCCAAAAAAATTCCCGGCAACAGTCTCTACGTCAACAATCGCCACTACCGGCAAGACATTGCCTGATAGCCGGATTTATTGCGGCGTCGCGGCGGCGACCAGTTCGCAAGCGGCGCGGGCGGTCGCGAAATTGTGATCCCGATAGGGGTTGTATTCGACGATTTCCAGCGCAAGGAAACGCGGATTGTGATGCAGGGTGCGCAGCGCATCGGACAGTTCGCTACGGAACAATCCCCCCGGCGCTGGGCTGCCCACCCCCGGCTCTTCCTGCGGATCGAGGGCATCCAGATCGAGGCTGATGCCGAAACCCGCCGTGTGTTGCGAGATCAGCGCCAGCGCCTCGCGAAACACCGCCGCAAAGCCCCGTTCGCGGATTTCCGCCATTCCGAAAATACGCACTCCAAGTCGTTCGAGCAGCGCCGCTTCGCCCGCCTCGAAACTGCGGGTGCCGATCAGGCACACGTTGGCGGGAGCGAGTTTTGCGCCGGGAAAAGCAATCTCGGTAAGGGCTTTATCGCCGTAACCGAGCAGGCAGGCAAGCGGCATCCCGTGTATTGCGCCACTTGGCGTGGTGGCGAAAGTATGGCTATCCATATGGGCATCGATCCACAGCAAGCCCAATTCCCCCTGACCGCGCAGCGCCTGGGCGATGCCCGACCAGGTGCCGATGGCGCAGGAGTGGTCGCCGCCCACCACCAACGGAAAAGCGCCTTCGTGATGCGCCGCCGCGACCTGCGCGGCAAGTTGCCGGCACACCCCGGCGATACCCGGCAGCGGTGCCGCCGACTCCGCCGGATGGATCACCTCGTCCCACTGGAAATACACCCCGTTCTCGTAGAGGTCGGAAAAGAAATCCAGTGAACGCAGCACCTCCGGCCCGTCCTGGCAGGCATGATCGCGCGCGCCCAACCCGCTGGCGACACCGATGATTGCGACTTTTTTCATGAATTTTCTTCCTTGTTCAAATCCGGTGACTATGGTGGACAAGCGTGACAGGCATATGACCCCTGTCCTGTAATTTGTAATATTCCTGTCACATTCACTGCTTAGGATGCACTATCACCCCCATGAAGCCAAACAGGAGAATGAATGATGAACAAGCGTTTTACCACCACCCTTGCCGCCGCAGCGCTGGCAATCGGTTATGCAGCAACCGCACTGGCCGGCGACATCACCGGCGCGGGCGCGACCTTTCCCTACCCGATTTACGCCAAATGGGCCGAAGCCTATAAAGCCAAGACCGGCATCGGCATGAATTATCAATCCATCGGCTCCGGCGGCGGGATCAAACAGATCAAGGCCAAAACCGTCGATTTCGGCGCATCCGACAAGCCCCTCAAGGTTGAAGAGCTGGAAAAGGACAACCTGATGCAGTTCCCCGCCATCATGGGCGGCGTGGTGCCCATCATCAACGTCGAGGGCATCGCCACCAACCAGTTGAAACTTACCGGCCCGCTGCTTGCCGACATTTTCCTCGGCAAGGTCAAGAAATGGAATGACCCCGCCATCGCCGCGCTGAACAAGGGTGTCAACCTGCCCGCCGCTGATATTACTGTGGTGCATCGTTCCGACGGTTCCGGCACCACCTTCGTGTTCACCAACTACCTCGTCAAGATCAGCCCGGAATGGAAGGACAAGGTCGGCAACGACGCCTCCGTCGCCTGGCCGGTCGGCACCGGTGGCAAGGGCAACGAAGGGGTGGCCAACTTCGTCAAGCAGATCAAGGGCGCGATTGGCTACGTTGAATCCGCTTACGCCAAGCAGAACAAGATGACCATGACCATGCTGCAAAACAAGGACGGTCAATACGTCATCGCCGACGACAACGAATTCAAGGCTGCCGCCGCCAACGCCCATTGGGACAAGGCCCCCGGCTTCTATGAAATCCTCACCGACCAGCCCGGCAAGAATAGCTGGCCGATCACCGGCGCGAGCTTCATCCTGATGCACAAGAATCAGTCCAACCCCGCGCAGGCGATGGAAGTCCTGAAGTTCTTCGACTGGGCCTTCACCAATGGCGAAAAAATGGCCTCCGAACTCGACTACGTGCCGATGCCCGCCAACGTCGTCAAGCTCATCCAGGCTGCCTGGAAGGCTCAGATCAAGGCTGCGGACGGCAAGCCCGTGTACCAGTAAGCAACTGCCTGTTGTGAAGACGAAAAGCCCCGCCCGGAGCGGGGCTTTTTCATGCCGATCATAATCCTGTCATATTCCCGGTATAGAATGCCCGCACCTCCCAACCAAGCAAGGGGCAGACATGACATTGCAGGACGTGCTGGAAGCACAAATCGATGCGGCGATCCGGGGATTGATGCACGCCCGCGCCGGGCTGGCGGCGGAAGCCGGCGACAGCGAACCCCACGAGGTGGCCCGGCAGCTTGAAACGGTTTCGCATCACTTGCAGGACATCCAGTACAATTGGTTGTCCTTGAGTCAGGTGCATCGGCAGGGCGGCAGACTCGCCGCCGCAGGCGTCAGCCATTAAGTTTCAGCGGTTTGACGGGGCGCTGCCGCAACACTGGAAATAGCGCCCGTCCAACCATTTCCCTCACGCCGCCTTTTTCGGGTGATTTTTTCCAGAGGAGCAAATCGGCAGAGGGTTAGTAACGCGAGTTTTACTTTAAATCGGGAATTTCATGAATACGCTCAAGCAACTCGAAAAACACCTGCTGCAGGCCAAATCCCAAAAGGACAGCGAAGTATTCTGGAAACTCGTGCGGGCATTGTGTCTGCAAGAGGAATTCAAACTGTCCGAGTTGTACGAACTCAGTTACGACGATTTCCAACTGTCGCTGGACGTACTGAAAAGCTGGCGTCTCGACCGCTATACCAAAACCAAGGAACGCCTCAAGGAAATGGTGGACGCGCAGCAGGAATAACCCGCCCGCATCGCAACCCAAACCCTGCCCCGCAAAGGCAGGGTTTTTTATTGTGCGCCGGTAACCGCTCGGCATAGCGGCGTTTTGCGCCTCCCCCGAGCGCCTGGCGCTTATTGATCGACTTCCGCCTTCTGCGTCACCCGGTACCAATCCACGCTGCGGGTGGCGAGCATCGCGGCGGCGAGCAGGATGAACAGCAGCAGGCTGCCCATCAAGAGGGCGTTGTCTTCCGAAACCAGCAGCCCGTAGAGCGCGCCGTAGAATGCCCCCAGCAGCCCGGAGAAGCCCGCGCCGCGCCATCCTCCGCCCATCACCGCCCCCAGGTAGACGCCGATCAGCGCCACACAGGCGCTCGCTGCGATGGCGTAGGCGAGCGCGAAATCGAGGTGTTCCGCGAGACTCGGCAGGAGCAGGAAAAACATTGCCAGCGCCAGCCCCACCAGGGTGTATTGGGCGGGGTGGATAGCCAGGCCCTTGAGGATTTCAAAGAGGAAAAATGCGGCGAAGGCAACGATGATGAGCAGGAAGCCGTATTTCAACGCGCGCTCCGCCTGGAGATAAACATTCACCGGTTCCACCAGGCGTATTTCAAAATGATCCAGGCAGGCGGCGTTCGGGCAGGCTAGTTCACGTTGCACGATCTGGCCCAGGCGGGTGTGCGCGTCGGTCGCCAGCGAGCTGATGTCCCAGCGCGCACGGAAACCTTCCGCGCCGATCTGCTGGCTGTCCGGGTTGGGCAGGAAGCGCCCTTCGAAGCCGGGATGTTGCCAGTTCGAGGCCAACTCCACGCGCAGGTTTTCGGCGAGCGGCAGCACCTTGAGGCTGGCTGTGCCGCGTAGCTTGAAATCGAGGGCGAATTCCAGCGAACGTTTCTGGCCGGGAACCAGCCCGTCGATTTCGGCATGGACGCCGCCGGGCATGAAATTGATCCCGCTGCCTTGCAGGACGAGCGCCTTTTTCCCGTCCACCGTCAACTGCGGGCTGCCCGCCAAGCCGCGCGGGTCGGATACCGGCAGGCTCAGGTAAGGTTTGCCCCAGGTGATTCTGGTGTTCGCCCCGTAGCGCGGCGTCTCCATTTCGGCGGGGGTCTCGAAACGCCCCTTCCAGGCGCTGTCGAGAGTGTAGACCGGCACCCGGAACAGGCCGCGCCGCTTGATGTCGGTGGCGATTTGCCCGGTCGCGGCGATTTCGGCGGGGAGCAGGTAAAGTGCTGCGGCGACGCTGTGGCGCTTGTCCTCCAGCGTGTATTCCGCAACGTAAGGCAACACCAGCAGCGGATTGGCGATGCGCTGCGCTTCCGCGTAACTTTTTGCGACGTTGTCGGTGACGGCGTTTTGCCGCGCCAGCCGTTCCTCGACCAGCCCGCGCACCATGCCGAGGGGAATGTTGATGGCGGTGGCGAGCAGCAACACCACGATGACTTTGATGAACAGCGCTTTTTGCATGATATCGACTCCCGAGTGGTTGAAGGTGTCGCCACTGTAGGGAAGCCGAACCGCGCCTGGGTGGCGGCGCGGTGAAGAAGTGTGAAGGGAATGTGAAGTTGGGGGGGGGCTGGCGGGGCTTTTGCGGATGTGCGGCTACAGCCCCAATTCCGAATGTGAACCAAGCCGCACCAATTCAAGCTGCTGGTTATCCGGTTTTCGGTAGATCAACACCAGGTCGGGTTTTACGTGACAATCCCGATAGTCCATCCAGTCGCCGCCGAGCGGGTGGTCATGGTGTTTTTCGGCGAGGGGTTGGTCTTTCGCCAGCGCTTCAATGAGGCTGACGAAATCTTTAGCCAGCGTCGTTTTGTGAGGCCCTTTGGCCTCACGTTTCAAATCGCGCTTGAATTGACCGGTTTGTTTAATCGTCCGCATCGAGAGCGGATTGGAGTTGATCCAGCGTGACGGTCTCCAGATTGCCCTTGCGCGCTTCCTTCATCGCCGCGATGGTTGCTTCATTGGGAATGAAGGGGTCGAACGGCAGGGCGTGTTCCCGAGCCACTCGGGTGAGCAGCAGGCGCACCGCGTCGGACAGAGTCAACCCCATCGCCGCCAGAACGATAGCGGCCTCATCCTTTACCGCGCCATCAATCCGGGCCTGTACCAGTGCATTAGCAGCCATGACTATTCTCCTTGTTGAATGACAGTGTAATTCACGGCAGGGTTGGTCGCAATGTGCAATTGAGGTTGGAAGGCCGCGCCACCAGCCGTGTTACGCGCTCTCGGGCAATTCCAGCCAGGCCTGCGCGCCGCCTTCCGGGTGGTTGTCCAGGCCGACCTGGCCGCCGTGGAGTTCGGCGACTTCGCGGGCCATGGCGAGGCCCAGGCCGGTGCTTTTGCGCTGGGTGGCGGGGCGCGGCAACGAGAAAAAACGTTCGAAGACCCGTTCCAGCGCGTAATCGGGGATGCCCGGCCCGTGGTCGCGGATTTCCACGCGGATGTGTCCGGCGCTGCGTTGCGCGGCGATTTCGATGCGTCCGCCGGGTGGGGAAAATTGAATCGCGTTGTCGAGCAGGTTTTCCAGGGTTTGGCGCAGCAGAAAGGCTTCGCCGACCACCGTCAGGCCCGCCGGACAATCCAGTGCGAGACTCAGCGTATTGGCCTGAAAACGCGCCGCCATTCCCGCCGTCACGGCTTCGAGCAGGGCGCGGATTTCCACCGGGGCGGGGCTTTCCAGCGCCTGTTGCTGTTCGAGGCGCACCAGTTGCAGCATCTTGTCGGCGATTTCGCGCAGGCGTTCGGATTGTTCGCCGATGTTGGCGAGGAAATGGCGGCGCTCGGCTTCCGGCATGGTTGGTTCGGCAAGTAATTCGACTGCGCCGCGTATCGCCGCGAGCGGGCTTTTCAGCTCGTGGGTGAGGGTGTGGACGTAACGCTCGATATAATTTTTTCCTTCCAGTTTTTCGCGCATCGCTTCCAGGCTGCGCCCCAGGTCGTCGAGTTCCACCGCGCGGGTGGTCGGGCGCGTGGCTTTGTGGCCTTCCGCGACGGTTTGGGCGTAGCGGCGCAGGCGTCCGATGGCGCGGGTCAGATGCCAGGTGAAAAGAATGCCGATCAGCGCGGTGACGCCCAGCAGCAGCGCGCCGCGTTGGCGGATCACGGTTTCGCTGCGTTCGATGAAGGGTTGCACGGTGCTGTTGGGTTTGGCGACGGTGAGTACGCCGATGATCCGCGTCCCGTCCTGCACCGGCGCGGCGACGTGCATCACCGTGGAGTTCACGTCTTCCGGGGCGTCGCGGGTGCTGCGCGCGCCGTATTGGCCGCGCAGGGTGAGGAATACGTCGCGCCATTGCGAATAGTCGCGCCCGATTTGTTCGGGTTCGGTGGAATACACCACCTTGCCTTGCGCATCGGTGACGTAAATCCGGTAATCCAGGCTGAGTTTGTGGATGCCCCAGATCGGCGCATCCACCGCCCGCGCCCGGTAGGATTGCAGCGCGCGCGCCAGATCGCCGTCGGCCACGCGCCCCGCCAGCATGTCGCGGGCGGCGACTTCGGCAAGCAGATTGGCGGTATCCACCAAGGTGTCTTCCATCGCCTCGCGCACCCCCGGTTTGACCTGTTCGCTGAACACGTTGAGGATGAAATACGCCGCCAGGCCCACGCTGAGGAAATAGCCGATGGCGATTTGCAGGGAGACTCTCATAGGGGCTACGGCTCGAAGGAATACCCCAGGCCGCGATGGGTGCGGATCGGGTCGGCCTCGGAATACACGGCGCGCAGCTTGGCGCGCAGGGTTTTGATGTGGGTGTCCACGGTGCGCTCCAGGCTGTGGTCGGGGGCGGCCCATACCCGCTGCATGAGTTGGAGGCGCGAAAATATGCGCGTCGGTTCCGCGACCAACACCTTGAGCAGCAGGAATTCGTTGCGGGTCAGATCGAGCGGGACGCCGTGGTAATGGATGCGTTGCCCGGCGGCGTCGATGTGTAACGGCGAATCGAGCGGCGGCGCAATGGTTTCGGCTGACGCCGCGCTGCGGCGCAGGATGGTGCGGATGCGCGCCACCAGTTCGCGGGGGCTGAACGGTTTGGTGACGTAATCGTCCGCGCCGATTTCCAGGCCCACGATGCGGTCGATTTCGGCATCCCGCGCGGTCAGGAAAATCACCGGGATTTGCGAAAAAGTGCGCAATTCGCGGCACAATTCAAAGCCGTTGCAATCCGGCAAACCCACGTCCAGCACCACCAGATCGAACGCCGCCGTGCGCAAATCCGCCAGCGCCTCGCCGCCCAGCAGACGGTGCGTCCAGGCGAAATTTTCGGTGCGCAGCGCGTAAATGATGGTGTCGGCAATCGCCGCTTCGTCTTCGACGATCAGGATGTGCTGTTTCATCGGCTCCCTTTTTCCCCGGGTGAATCGGAGATGAGGCGATTTTCGCATAAATCGGCGTAATGCCTCGGCGGACAAACTTGATTTCAGTCATGTGGCGGCTTTCCCGCGCCTGTTAGAATAGCTGATAATTTTTATCAACTATCCGTGACCATGACCTCAAATCCGATCTCCTGGCGGGCATTTTCCGCCGCTCCCCACCGCATGATGTTTTTCGCCGGCGCAACCCAGGGTGTTTTCACCATCCTGTGGTGGCTGATTGATTTGCTGGGCCGCTACACCAGCCTCTACGCGCCGCTGGTGTGGCCGGTCACGCCGTCCTGGGCGCACGGCTTTTTGATGATTTACGGATTTTTCCCGTTTTTCATCTTCGGCTTCCTGATGACCGTATACCCCAACTGGATGAACGGCGAACCGCTGCCGGCGCGCCGTTACCGGCTGGCTTTCGCCCTGCTGGCGGGCGGCCAGGCGCTGTTTTACGGCGGCCTGATGTTCGGTCAGAACGTTTTGCTGGGCGCGGTGCTGGTGGTTCTGGCGGGCTGGACGGTGGCTTATTACGCGCTGCTGCGGGTGTTGTTCGGTGCAGTCCATCCCGACAAGCTCCATCCGGCGATTACCGCCGTAGCGCTTGGGCTGGCGTGGCTGGGCATCGCCGCCTACGCCTTGTGGCTGGCCGGCGCGGGGGACGGTTTCGCGGTGTTTTCGCTGAAAGCTGGAGTATGGTGGTTCCTGGTTCCGGTGTTTTTCACCGTCAGCCACCGCATGATTCCGTTTTTCTCCAGCCGGATCATCGACGGTTATCACATCGTCCGCCCCAAATGGGCGTTGTGGACGGTGCTGGGCTGTTCCGCCGCCCACGGCCTGCTGGAAATGCTGGGTGCGGATCGTTGGTTGTGGCTGGTGGATATTCCCTTCGTCGCGGCGTCGCTGCACCTGACCTGGCACTGGCAGATATTCAAGAGCTTCAAGGCGCGCCTGCTGGCGGTGCTGCACCTCGGATTCGCCTGGCTGTCGCTGGCGCTGGCTTTATCCGCGCTGCAAAGCCTGGCTGCGCTGGCGGGTTACCCGAGCCTCGGCTACGCCCCGCTCCACGCCCTCAGCGTGGGCTTTTTCGCGAGTATGGTGCTGGCCATGGCAACCCGCGTCACATTAGGTCATTCGGGCCGCGAGCTGGTCGCCGACCGCGCCACCTGGGCGCTGTTCCTGGCCTTCCAGGCCGCCGCCCTGGCGCGTATCTGCGGCGACCTGCCGCTGCCCGGCCACAGCCATTTCACGCTGCTCGCCGCAGTGATCTGGCTGGCCTGCTTCATTCCGTGGTGGGTCAAATACGCGCCGGTCTACTGGCGGGCGCGGGAAGATGGGGCGGCGGGGTGATCCGCACCGCTATTTTCCAGAGGTAATTCGAGGATAAACACGGCGCCGCCGTTTTCATTGGCGGCGCTGATGTCGCCGTTCATGTGGCGCATGAGCATTTTCGACATGTACAGGCCCAATCCGCTGCCTTGCGTCTTGGTGGTGAAATACGGATCGAATATTTTTTGCAGGACTTGGGGGGGGATGCCGCCGCCGTTGTCGGCTATTTTCAGCCAGGCGTTTGTCCCGGTGCCGCCGGCGGTGATGGTGATGCGTCCTTCAGGCAGATTTTGGTCGAGAATCACGTCCTTGGCGTTATTCACGATGTTGAGGATGGTCTGGGTGAATTCATTCAAATAGCCGCGCACGACGATGTTCGTCGCGGTGCTGAAGGTGACCTTGATCCGGCTGTTTTCCAGGGTCGGGCCGAGGATGTTCAAGACCGTTCCGACGGCGTCTTCCAGCTTGAAGGGGGATAGTTCCTGGTCGGAACGGAAATAGTCGCGGAAATTGTCGATGGTTTTGGACAATTGCTGGATCAGCCTGTCCCCGGTGATGGCGGCCTGCTCGATATAGGCGTCGTCGAGTTCCTTGTAGTCGTAGGCGTCCTTGATGTTGGCAAGGAGAAGATTCAGCTCATTGATGGGTTGCCGCCAGTGGTGGGCGATGTTGTGGATCATTTCTCCCATTGCGGCCAGGCGCGATTGCTGGATCAGCAAACGTTCCTGTTCCATGTTTTTGGCGACTTCGTCCTGAACCCGCTGCTCCAGCGTTTCGTTGAGCTGGTGGAGTTTTGCTTCGGCCTGTTTTTGTTCGGTCACGTCGCGGGCGATTACCATCAGCGCCCTGGGGCTGCCATCCTGCGCGAACAACGGCATCTTGCGGACTTCGCTGGTGCGCGGGGCTTCGCCGTCGGCGTAAATGTGCTCGACGCTCAACGACATGGCCCGGCGTTGCCAGGCGATGTCGTCGGTCTGTGAAGCCGCTTCGTGAAAGGCCTTGAAAGCGGGGCGTTCATCGCCCAACTGACGATTGGTTTTGCCCTGCCAGGGGTAGTCCTTGAGGTGCAGCACATTTTCGGCGGCCTGATTGATCATTTGCCAACGGTTGTCGCCATCCTTGATAACCACGATGTCGGGCAGGGCGTTGATGAATGCGGCCAGGCGGTCGCGACTGTCGCGCAACGCCTCGGCGGCCTGATGCGCTTCGCTGATGTCGCGAAAGGCGACTACCGCGCCGCGTAATTCGCCGTCGAGTATCAGGGCGGTGACGGTGATGGCGACCGGGAAGCGGCTGCCGTCCTTGCGCCACAACCAGTCTTCCAGGGTGCGCCGTTGTCCGTCCACACAGGTCAGGTGGACGGGGCATTCGCCAACAGGGTAGGACGTTCCGTCGATGCGGGTATGGTGAAACAAGGCGTGGGTGTCCTGTCCCAAAACCTCATCCTCGGTATATCTGAGCAGCGTTAGCGCGGCAGGGTTGACGAAGGCGCAACGCCCTTTTTTGTCCAAACCGTAAACGCCTTCACCGAGGGCTTCAAGGATGGTTTTCTGGCGCGACAGATGGGTGGCGAGTTCGCCGATCCGTGATTCGACAGCTTCCGCCATGCGGTTGAAGTTATGGGTTAACAGGCCGACTTCGTCGTCCGCGACGCTGCGGAGGCGGGTTTGATAGTCGCCGGCGGCGATTTTGCTGCTGGCTTCGGCGAGAAAAGCGAGATGGCGGGTGAGCCAGTAACCCACGCCAAACAGCATCAGAAAACTCAGGAACAACTCGGCGGAAGCAATCAGGGAACCCTGCAACAGCAGATCGTGCCAGGCGGCTTCGAGGAAATTCAGGGACAGGCCGTAATGAACGACGCCATACTGCTGATCAAATACATTGACGGGAAAGGCGACATGGAACGTCTCGCCCTTGAGGAAGCGTGATGACGCGACCGGCAGGGGTTTTCCATCCGGCCAGCCGGACGTGGCGAGGAGATGTCCGGTAGGGTCGGTGACCGCCATGTAAACGATGTCTTCGGCTTGCCGCCAACCATCGATGACATCGCGCAAGGTCGCGTAATCGCGCGCCGCCAGGGGCAGCACGACCGCCGTTTTGTAGGCCAGTTCAATCGCTGCGATGCGATGTTCGGTCTGGCGGATCATGTGTTCGTCGATGAGCCGCAGACTGTTGCCGACCAGCAAGGCCAGCATGAAAACCTCAATCGCAAGGCTTGCCACCAGCAGCCGGAAACGCAGGCTGCGGGCAAAATGCGGAATTTTCATTTTCCCTGCCTCATCAACTGCACGGTGATGTCAACGAAGGGTTTCAGGGCCTGGATGTCCGCCGGAGTAACATCGACATAGCCGCCATAACCGGTTTCCCGGAAGAATTCGCGGCCTTCCGCCGTATCGGGGAATTTGCGCAACGCGCCGCGTATCCGTTCGATCTCCTGCGGCCCGAGGCGTGAATGGGCCAAAGTCATCAGGTGGGGGATATGGATGTTCAGCGGAAGCACCTTGATCTTGGCGCGAATATCTTCAGGAATCTGCTTGAGCGGCGTGTGGGTGGTCAACGCAGCATCGAGTTCGCCGACCGCCACTGCGGCGATGGCTGCGCCATGGGTGGTGCGCTCGACAAGCTGATAATCCTTGTGGGGCGTGAGGCCGCTATCCTGAAGCCATTTCATGCCGCCTATCGAGGAAATCGAGAGACGCCCGGAAAGACCGATGCTCTTGCCGCGCAATTCTTCCAGTTTCTTGATGGACGAATCGGCCCGCACCACGAATACCGGCTGCAAATCCGCCTGGTAACGAAATAGCGGAATCCAGCCCTGTTGTTGCGCCATGCTGCCGAAGTGGGGGCCGGCGATGGCCAGGTCAAATTGACCACCCAGCAACTCATTGACGAAGGTGGTGTAGTCCGCCGAGGTATGTATGGCGATATGCCGCCCCAACTGGGTTTCCAGATAGCGGCTCAGCGGCTGGTGGGTTTTGATCAGAGCCAGGGTGCTGTTGAAAGGCATGATGCCGATTTTCAGCGGCGCAAGATTCTCCGCTCGAACCACCCCACCCCAGACGAAAAAAGATAAAAGAACAAGCAGAATCAGCCTGAAAAAGCCGCTGCGCCGACTTTGCCGAAAAAAAAGCGCAAAAATGGAAGGCATTGTTCAATCCTCAAAGCCAATAGGCTCAAATTGCGTTTGTCCGTGCAAGGCAAAACACGAACCACCTCCGCCTTAATTATTTTGTGGCATATTTTTTATCTTAGCCCAGTTTGAAAAATGCTTCGGTTTTACCGGCAATTTTCAAAAACCGGCTGGGCGAAATCGGTGAACGTATTTCTGCGAATACCGTCGCAAAATCGGGCTGAAACAGTAGCCCAGCCAGTCTGGAGGCCGGTATTCTCAGCCCTGACGCGGCGAATGACAAGCAAAATTGCTCACTAAATCCATGCCGGACTGCGACGGTTGACGGCATCCCGGATTGGCGTCAGCGCGACGGGTGCGGAGTAAAACCGAAACACAACCCGACTTGCCTGCACAAACAACGGTAAAGCCAAGCGCCAAAGCCTAACCTGCGTCCCTTCTCCCTCGACGGGAGAAGGACAGGATGAGGGGGCGGGGGGCAGACACTGTCGGTTGCCTCCACCTTTTCACCCTCACCCTGGCTCGTTAAGGGCTACCGTATGCACACATCTTCCAACTTACTGATTTTTAATCCGTTCGTCCTGAGCTTGTCGAAGGATGAACGGATTAAAAATCCAAGTCAAATCAAGCCATTCATGCTTCGACAAGCTCAGCACGAACGGCTTGATTTGACTTGCTTGCATACGCTAGCCCGTCAAGGGAGAGGGAACTGGTTCGGGGGTGGAAAAAAGAGAGCGGGTGTTCCCGCGTGAAATCACCGCGCTTTATAAATGTTAGTGTTTACTTACGCCGTAACGCCAGCTGGACGGAGACATGGCTGGAGAACGAGGAAGGGCGCGGTTTTCCGGGCGGCAGGTGAAAATGGCGGGCGACAGATTATGGTTGCGTGGGATTTCCGCGTGGGCACGATCAATTTAATGCGACCCCGATCCCTTTAATCCCGGTGCGTTGCGGGGGAGAGGTCATTTGACAAGGAATTTCTGTTTCGCAATATTCTTGCCATCGAGTGAAATGCTAGACGTATGAATGCCTTTGGGATCACCGATCTGGGGATACCGCACCGCAAATAGCCAGTTGTCACCCTTCTCAAGGAGAACTTCGAATTCACGGGTTGCGGTCACGCCATCCGTGCCGACCTTATACCCGAGAGATTCTCCTTGATACCAACGAACCGGCGGAGCGGGAAGAACCAGTTCTTCCTGAACCTTGATAGTTCGCTTTGCGGAAGACTGGACGACAAAGCCCCATCCGTAAGCCTGCCCCGGAGCGCCGGATACCGAGGTTGAGAACTTGAAAACCGGCTGCGCCGTCTCAGTTGCGTTTGTAGCGCCAAACGTAATCGCAATAACGTTATATGTGGATTCCTGTGCTTGGACAAACGTACAGAACAAGAGAGTCGTAACCAGCGCGGCGAACTGTACTGCCTAGCAGCCTGTCGGACTTAAAGAACGGCAAATCCTCCGAGTCCCGGAGTTG
>CAYVIN010000083.1:0-17608 GCA_964451375.1 uncultured Sulfuricella sp. | reverse complement strand
CCGCCATTTCCGCCCCGAACCAGTTCCCTCTCCCTTGACGGGAGAGGGTTAGGGTGAGGGTGAAAAGCTGGAAACACCAGGCGGTGTCTGTTATGCCGCCACCGCCACCCTCATCCTGCCCTTCTCCCGTCAAGGGAGAAGGGACGCAGAGTTGGCGTTTGTGCCTGACTATGATTTTGTTCGTTCCGACGAGATATCCCGGCGTTTTTAATCGCTACGGATTTCCCCCATCACGCCCAATACCGCGCCCAGCTTGGCTTCGATTTCGGCGAGTTCCTGATGGGGATCGGAGGCCGCAACGATGCCGGCCCCGGCGTAGAGTTCGGCCTGATTGCCGTGCAGGGTGGCGCAGCGTAGCGCCACGGCGAGATCGCCGTCGCCGTCGAAATCCAGCCAGCCGGTCGCGCCGCTGTACCAGGCGGGACGCTGTTCGGCGTGGCGGGACAACCATTCACGCGCCGGATTGGCGGGCCAACCGCCGACTGCCGGGGTGGGATGGAGGCGTTCGGCGAGGTCGAGGAGGGTCGAACCGGGTTTGGTCGTCCCCCGGATCGTGCTTTTCAGATGGCGCAGGTCGCGCAGGCTGAGAATGTCGGGCTGGGAGGGAATTTCCAGGAATCGGCAGGCAGGCTCCAGCGCGCGCACGATGGCGTTGACCACGAGGCGGTGTTCCTGGCGGTTCTTGGCGTCGTTGATGCTCTCCAGCGCCCCGCCTTCCCACGCTGTGCCGGCCAGCGCAGCGCTGCTGACCTGCGCGCCGCGCAGGGAAACCAGGCGTTCCGGGGTCGCCCCGAGAAACACCGCGCCACCTGCTTCGGCGTGGGAAAACCGGAAACATTCGGGATAACGTTCGCCAAGCCCGGCCAGCAACGCGGCGGGATCAAAAGCGCGGCTGCCGCATACCTGCACACGGCGCGCCAGCACCAGTTTATCGAGTTGCCCGGCGCGAATGTCGGCGACCGCCTGGGCGGCCAGCGCGAGCCATTCCTCGTCCGCCGGCAAGGCGTCGATGCGCCGGATCGGCTGGCCGGAACCCGCCACCGGGCGGGCCAGCGCCGCAGCGGTGTCGCGCCAGTCGGACAGCCACGCGGCAAGGGTATGACGAGGATCGATACGGCTGTCGCAAGTGAAGGTGGCCACACATTGATTGCTACGCCGCTGCACCAGCAGGCGCGGCACAATCAGGCGGGCGTTGGGCAGCGGGCCGCTGCTGTTTTGTTCGAAGGCGAACCCCAGCAGCGCCGCCGGGGCGACGCCGCAGCCGTCTTCGTCGGAGGCCCGCCAGCAGCGGCGATATTCGGCAAACGCCGCGTCCAGGGCGCGCAAACGGCCTTCGCCCTGGGTTTCGATGGCGGCGGCGCGGCCCACCCCGAGAAAATGCAGGTCATCCACCGGATTGGCCCAATACTGGTGTTCCGCCAATCCAGACGGCAAGACGGCCAGCGTGGTATCGGGCAACCCCAGGGTGACACTCAACAATCCCCGGCAGCGCCCCGCGCCATGGCGCTGCAAAGCCTCGGCGAGGCGGGTTTCAAGGGCGCCTCCGGCATAGCGGAGAGCGGCGTCAAGCCTCATGTTTCACTCATTTCCTGTGCCATTTTTTTCAATTCGTCACGCAACAATTTGCCCAGTGTATTGCGCGGCAGCGCCGCAACGCGCCGCCACACGCGGGGCCGCAGCGCCCCGCTCAGATGGGCGCGGCTCCAGCTTTCCAGCGCCGCCAGATCAAGCTCGCCGACCACCAGCGCCACCAGCCGGTCGCCCCACACCGGGTCGGGCAACGCCGTCACCGCGACATCCGTGACGCCGGGAAATCCCGCCAGAAGGGCCTCGACATCGGCGGGATGGAGATTGCTGCCGCCGCTCACCAGGATATCGTCGCGGCGTCCCGCCACATGCAGACGACCTGTCTCATCCAGCCAGCCCAGATCACCGCTGACGAACCAGCCGTCCTCCAGACCATCGCCGGGCGTCAGATGCGGATTGGCATAACCCGCCATCAATGCCGCGCCGCGCACCCGGATCACGGCGGGTTGGCTGGAGTCGCCGTTACACGACACCTCAAACCCCGGCAGCGGAATCCCCACCCCTTGCGTCGCCGCACAATCAGTTGCCAATTGCGAGGCCGTTTCGCTCATCCCGTAAGACAGGCACAACGGCCAGCCGGCGCTGCGGGCGCGCTGCGCCAACTCAGGAACCAGCGCCGCGCCGCCGACCAGCACGTATTTCAACCCGACCGGCGGCGGCGCGCCATGAGAGAAATCAAGCAAACGCGACAACATGGGGGGCGTCAGCGAAATAAATCCAACCTGGCCGCCCTGAATGTCCGCCCATACCCGTTCGACGGCGAATCCCTGGTGGAGCAACACGGTCGCCCCGGCGGCCGCACAGCGATACAGAATCATCATCCCGCCAATGTGGTAGAGCGGCAGGCAATCCAGCCACACGTCACCCGCCTGCACCGGCAGGCGCTGCTGCGAAGCCGCCACCGACGCGGCCAGATTGTCGCCGCTCAACATGACAGCCTTGGGCTCGCCACTGCTGCCGCTGGTGGCGATGAGGAGTTCGATGGAAGCGCGGGAAGTATCTTCCCCACTAGATGTAGTAGGAGCGACCTCCCGGTCGCGAAGCATTGTTTCCACGCCCTGAAGGTCGCTCCGACACCCGCATTGCGCCAGCAAAGCCGCACAACGCGCTGCCGGCAAAGCCGGATTCAACGGCAGAAAAGGAACCCCGCGATAAGATACGGCGCAAGCCGTCAGCGCAAGATTAAAAGACGAGGCATCGACCAGCGCAACCACCCGCCCGGTCGTCTCCAGTTCAACCGCAGCGGCGCGTTGCGCCAGTTGCGCATAGGTGATTTTTTCACCATCGCGCAACCACGCGACGGCGTCGGGCGTAGCCGCAGCGGCTTGTTCTATCCAGTTTGCGAGGAGATTCAAGTTGTTCAATGTTTCGTTGTAAGTCTCAGGGCATCGTTAACGTGCCGCGTACCGCCCAATCCGTCCCCCTACAAGGGCTAATCTATGCACACATCTCTTTCGTCGCAGGTGGTCAAATAATTCTCGAACGCCAACACCCCTCTCCCCCCGCCCCTCTCCCATGTCCATGGGCGAGGGGAGTGTCCATGCCCCAAACCGTGAGGCGAATCCCGCTTTTCTCCCCTCTCCCATGGACATGGGAGAGGGGCGGGGGAGAGGGCAGCCGGCGCTTGAGGAAGCGTTGCCAAGTGCAGAAAGTCGTTTGAATTTGCTTCCTGCGCCGTATCAAAACTTGGAACAAAGATGTGTGCATACGGCAGCCCTGGCAGGGGGAAGGAGCAAAATGCCGAACCCCTGAGCAATTACGTTTAGTTTTGAATACTTAGTGCTGGTTTCGGAATGCGCTGCGCACATCAACTAAACATTCAACCCTGCTTTTTCAGCGGAATGCACGGCGGAAATCCCAAACGACAGGTTGCGATAAACCACCTCGCGGAACCCGGCGTTTTCAATCAACGCCTTGAATTCCTCCTGATGCGGGAAACGCCGGATCGACTCGACCAGATAGGTATAAGCCTCCGGCTCACGGGCAATCCACGCGCCCAAACGGGGAATCACGGTGAACGAAAAAAGATTGTAAAAAGGCCGGATCAAGGCCCAGGGCCGGGAGAACTCCAGGCACAGGAAACGCCCGCCGGGCTTGAGTACCCGGTGAATTTCCCGCAAGGCACGCTCCAGACTGGTCACGTTGCGGATACCGAAGGCGATGGTCAGCGTATCCACCGAGTTATCGGCAAACGGCAACGCCTCGCCGACGCCCGACAACCAATCCACATGCGCCAGACCGCGCGCCTTGCCGCAGCCCATCATCGCCAGGCTAGGGTCGCACACCAGCACGGTGCGATCCGCCCCCGCCAGCAGCGCCGCCACATCGCCGGTGCCGCCGCCCAGATCGACAATCACCTGCCCGGCCCGCGCCGCCGCCTGCCGCGCAAAACTGCGCTTCCACAAGCGGTGGATACCGAAACTCATCGCATCGTTCATCAAATCGTAACGCGGCGCGACAGCCTGGAATACCCGGCGGATGCGCGCTTCGCGCTCGTTTTCTTCTACGGACTGGAAACCGAAAGTGCGGGAGAGGTTGGTCATAAAGGCAGTGTTTAGTGTTGAGTTGTGTGTCGTTAGTGGAGGGCGCTGCGCGCGGGGCCAATTTCGAATAATGGACAGCTACCGGGTAAAATCGAGGTCAGCCATACAGCACCCGCCCTTCCCGATGCGCCCGCCCGACCACATGGTTCAGGGAATGTTTCCAGTGCTCGAACTCGCCCCGGCTGTACAACAGAATATCTTGTACGATCAGAATTACTGAAATGTTGTTGAGGAAGTTAAGCAAGATTTCACGCTTCACAGGGGAGGCCGTCCGCTCCTGAGAACTGGTTTATGACCAGAGCCTGCATTAACAAGGAAGGTAGACGCGTGTGCAGGGTCGGGGAACCGGTGATTAGTTTACGTTCTTTAATCTCGCAGATAAACATTATGACCATTTAATCCAAACAAATTGCCCAAGAAGCCAAACCGTCCTTTGCCGGAATCGATGTCGGCGCTGAGGAGCTGATCCTCATCATCCGCAGGAACGGCACACCTTTCAAAGCGCAGAAATCCCCCCCGCTGACCGCGCCGGCTTGGTGAAGAAGCTGTCCAAGCTCGTAGGATGTGCCGACGACAGGAGGCGCATCAATCGCGCCGCCCGCTTTCGAGGCTCGACAGATGCGCCTCGTTCCTCGGCACATCCTACACGCTGCTGCCATGAAGTTAGTGATTACTTTCGCGCTGACGCCCAAGGGACGGCTACTTCGCTAAAGAACAAGGAAGGGCGCGGCTTTCCATGGGGTGTCCTTTTTTCGCCTTCCATGTCGCCGTGTTCCCCGCATTGTTTATGAAATAACGCCGCTGCGTCCGCTTTGAGTCTCTCGCCACGCCCTCCCTTGATCCAGCACAAGGATCATCTTCCCTTGCGGTGATATCGTGCGGCGCTTCTTGTCCCGCCGTGTGGTGCGGGGCATTTGCGGAGAATTCAGATGAAAACCATCAAGGTGGTAAGCAGCAGGCAGGTTGATCATTCGGCGACTTTCGAGTTGATTGAGGCGATGATCGAGGAACGCGGTCTGGAGGTGCGCCTGGAGAAGGCGCGTATCGTGCCGGGCATTCAGGGTGCGGGCGTGATGGAGGCGACTGGGGTGTTCATCGATGCCGACCAGGTGCATAGCGGGACGCCGGGGCGCGAGGAAATTTCGGCCTGGCTGGATGGCGTCGAGGCGGAGCCGTGCTGCGGTTTTTGCGGCGGGCAGGGGCGCGAGTTTTTCAAGACTCTGCGGGAAAAAGGCGGGCAGGCGGGCTAGCCGTCGCGCTGTTGGGTTTCAGGCCCGCAGCGCGCGTAATTCCTTGTTCATGAAACGTACGCGCATGGCGAGGACGCTGGCGATGCCTTCGAAGATATACGAGGCGGTTGCGCCGTCTTGAGCGGCGAGTTCATTGAAGCGGATGCGCGACAATACGAAACAGTCGGTGTCGGTCATCGCAAGGGCCTCGGCGGAGCGCCTTGCGCTGTCGAGGAAACCCATCTCGCCGATGAAATCGCCGCGCCCGAAGGTGCCGATGTGCCAGGTGTCCTTTTTCTGGATGGGCATCACCACCCGCACCGTGCCGCGCCGAATGAACAGCAGTTCGTCGCCTGGCGTGCCGATTTTGAAGACTTTTTTGCCGGCGCGAATGTGGCGTTGCTCGATGATATCTTCCAGGCTGGTCAATGCCCCGGGTTTCCAGCCCAGCAGGGTTTCCAGTTCGGTCAATTCAAGGGGCGGGTCGGAGTCCTCGGCGACATAGGACGCCTCGCTCAGCATTTGCGCTTCAACCCATTCGAGCGCTTCGTCGAGTTGCCGGAATGCCAGCGCTTTGGCGGTGTCGCGCACCAGTCCGACCTCGCGCAGGTAACGCTTCATTTTCAGTCCGCTGGGCAGTCCACGCGGGATTTCGGTGAAGATCAGGTAGGCGCCGACGTTTTCGAGGCGATCCTTGATCTGTTCCAGAACATGGGTTGCAGTCAGGTCGATCGACTGCACCCGGCGCATATTGAGAATGACATAGGTGCGCGGCCCGATCTCCGGTTCCAGCGCCAGAAATAGCTGGTTCGCGGTGCCGAAAAACAGGCTCCCCTGAAGCTCGACGATCACCGTTTTGCCGCCGTCGCGGATCAGGATGGACAACTCCTGCTCCTGTCGCACCACCTTGGAGAATAGTTCGCCGCCTTCGACCTTGCGCCGCAATACCGAACTGCGCATCTGCTCGCGCAGATAAAGTACGATGGCGAGCACGATGCCGACCCCGGAAGCCGCGATCAGGCTGACCGTCAGCGCGGTGATGATGACCGCGACGATCACCATGAAATCGAAGCGGGTCGCTTCCGAGCGGAAAAATTCCAGGCTGTGCCGGTCGATCATGCGATAGCCCACCACCAGCAGGATGCCCCCCAACGCGGCAATCGGCACCCAGGCCACCAGCGAGGCCAGCAACAGGAAGGCAAGCAGCGAAAAACCGCCTTCAATCACGCCGGAGCGGCGCGTCTGCGCCCCGCTCGACAGGTTCACCATCGACGCCCCCATCTGGCCCGCGCCGGGAATCCCGCCGATCAGCGCGGAGCCGATATTGCCCAAGCCCTGGCCGATCAGTTCACGGTTCGGGTTGTGATGGGTGCTGGTCAGCGCATCGAGCACCACACAGGTTTTCAGGGTGTCGATGGATAACAGCGCCGCCAGTGTCAGCGCCGGCAGGAAAATCTGCGCCAGCAGCGCCGGATCCCACGCCCGCAAGGCTTTCAGATGCGCCACCACGGCATCCAGCAAATTGCCGTCCGAGCCGCCCAGCGGGCCGACGATCAAGGGATTGTCGTGGAGGTTCCACAGCGCCGGATCGACAAAACCAAGACCAAAATAGACCACTACGCCTATCATCATCGCGATGATCGCCGCCGGTACGGCGCGGATGATCCGTGGCGCCAGCGCCATCGACAGCACCACCGTCAGGCCAATCGTAATGCTCTGCCAGCGCCAGTCGCCCGGGCTTTGCAACGCCTGCCATAACCCCATGTTTTTGGGCGCGCCCAGCACTCGCGGCAACTGGCTGCCGATGATGGTCAGGCCAACCCCGCTGAGGTAACCGCTCACCACCGGGTAGGGAATGAATTTGATCAGGCGTCCGATTCCCGCGACGCCCAACCCGATCTGGATTGCACCGGCGAGCAAGGCGATCAATACCAGCATCAGGATGCTGGCTTCGGCGCTCACGCCGCTCTGGACGAAACCGATGGCGACGGCGGTCAACACCGCAGCGGCAGGCGCGCAGGGCGCGGTGATGAGCCGGTCGGTGCCGCCGAAACTGGCGGCGATCAGCCCCAGCGCAGTGGCGCCGAGGATGCCGGCAAGCGCGCCTTGCGCGGCGTAACCCGCGCCCAGCGGGGAAAAAATCGTGACGCCGAACGCGATGGCCGAGGGAAGCGCCACCAGCATCGCCGCCAATCCGCCCCAAATATCCCCAGACCAGGGATGAACTGTCTTGCTTGCTTCCATATCCCCTTCAATCAACGAAAAGCGCGACGAACGACCGTCGTTACAACGCACATTCATCAATCTGTCACGCAACCGCAACAAAAAGTTAACAATACCAGATTGCCGCGACGTGCGCCTGACTGGCGGGGGGAGGGGATTCAGGAAAATGAACGGATAGTGGCGGTAGCTGCCCTTCAGAAATTCATCACCACATTTAATCTCAACGAGCGCGGTTCCGCCGGGTGGCGGTGGTAGTCGGCGAGACCTTGCGCGGCCTCATTGGGCAGGCGTGAGACGTAGTAATAATCGATGTCGCTGACCTGGCGGTCGAAGAGGTTGTAGACATCCACCAGGACTTTCCATTGTTTGTCGAATTTATAGCCCAGCCGGGCATTGACCAGCGTGGAGGCGGGTGAGCGCGCACTGCCGTCTTCCACCAGCGGGCGCGGGCCGAAGTAACGCAGGCGCAGGCCGCCGATCCAGCCGCTCGGGCGTTCGATCACCAGTCCGGCGGAGAGGGTTTTTTCGATAGCGCCGGGCACCAGGTTGCCGGCGGGGTCGGCGTCGCTGTAGCGGGCGCGGGAGAGCGCCAGATCGACATCGAGCATCACGCCGTTGGCCGGGTGCCAGTGATTGGCCCATTCGATGCCGGTGCGGCGCACCGGGCGGCTCGGCTCGGTGGCCCCGGCGTCGCCGACGAACAGCAGTTCCGAAGCGGCGTCGAGGCCCCATAACGAGAGCGAGCTTTGCAGGCCGGGCAGGAGCAGGGTGCGCACCCCGATTTCCGCGCCTTTGGTGCGCACCAGCGGTTGCACCCGTTCCGCCGGGGCGAGGGTTTTCGGGTCGAGGCTGATTACCGTGCCGCGCGCGTCGTTGCTGTGAAACCCGTAGCCGAGATTCAGGTAAACCTCGCTGCTGCGCCACGGGCCGAAAATCAGGCTGAGTTTGGGGCTGAACAAGTGGGCGCTGGTTTCCCCGGAATTCGCGGCGAGGCTGCTATCCACGCGGTAACGCTGGAAATCGCCGCGCAGCCCGGCGAGGGTGCGGAATTTGTCGTGCCATTGCAGAAGGTTCTGGTAATACAGCGCCGCGCTGCTTTGGCTGACGCGGTCGGCGCGGGTGGTGGAAAGGCGCTGGCGTTCCTGGGTGGCATAGAGCCCGACGTTCAGAATGTTGTCGTTGCGTAATTGCAGGCCGAGCAGATGTTCGGTGTCCAGCCCGGCCAGTTTGCCCAGCCAGGCGCGGCTGAATTCCGCGCCGCTGGTGCGGCGACGGTCGACCTGTTCGAACTGGTCGCCATGCACGGGATCGTCGAGGAAATACGTGAAATTGGAATAGAGGTCGAGCGCAGAATCAATAAAATAGGCGCTCGCCCTGGTAGTGACCACTCCCTCGGTGCGCCGCCACGAGCCGGATAAACTGTAGCGCCGGGTTTGCCCGCCGTCGCTGGCGTCCATTGCGCCGTAGCGGCCAATCAATCCGCTGTCGATGGCGCGTTGCGGGGCCTGGTCGGTGGCGTTCCAGTCGGCTTGATAAGCCATCGCGCTGAGGCTGAAGCCGTTTTGTGAGTTGCCTTGCGAATAGCGCAGCACCGCGTTGAACTTGCGGTAATCCTGCGGGGTATTCCACGGCCCGTCGTGGTGGAACATTTCCACGGCGGCGAGTAATTTGCCATTCTCTATCTCCGGCGAGGCGGCGGCGAAAGTGCGCCGGTAGCCGTTGCTGCCTATTCCCAGCGCGGCGATGCCCTGCTCCAGGTGGTCGGCATATTCGATGCGGGCGCTGCCGGCGGCGGCAAAATCGCCGGAATCCGCGTAATACGGGCCTTTCTGGTAACGCACCGCGTTGACCAGTTCGGGAATCACGAAATTCATATCGGCCCAGCCCTGCCCGTGGGCGTGGGTGGGTGTATTGAGCGGCATTCCGTCGAGGAACACCGCAAAATCGGTGCCGTGGTCGAGATTGAAACCGCGCAGGAAATACTGGTTGGCCTTGCCGTCGCCGCTGTGCTGGGTGACGATCAGGCCGGGGATGCTTTCCAGTAATTCGCCGGGGCGCAGCAGCGGACGGTTTTCCAGTTGGGCGCGGGGTACGGTGCCCTGATTTGCGGAATCCGCCACGCCAGCCAGATCGTTGCTGACGCCATGCACGACCACTTCTTCGAGAGTTTGGACGCCTCCCGCCGAGGCTTGCGCAACGTAAAAGGCTGCAATGATAAGTAAGACGAATTTCGGATTTGTCATAATCGTGGGCGCACCTATAACAAGTTGATTAAAGGGGAGTCTACTCAGATTTTGTCGGGGAGATGTGCGCTGGCGTAGGACGGACGCGCCAGCCGCACGGCGAACAGGAAGCTCAACGCGACCACCGCGATCAGCGCGAAGCCCAGCACGGTTTCCTTGCCGTCGCTCCAGGTCTCGATGGTTGGGGAGAAATACTTGGCGGCCCCGAAACCGGCGACCAGGAGGCTCAGCGAAGCGACCATCAGCCCCATGGTGCGCGAGACGATGCAGGCAATCTGGTCGCTACGCCGGATCAGGCGGGAAATCCACAGGCCGTTGAGACCGTCGGTGACCATCATCCCCACCATGAAGGTAAAACCCAGCAGCAGCGCGTATTGCCAGCCGCCGATGCCGCGCGCAGTGAGGGAAAACAGCGCGGCCTGGCTCAGCGTATCGAAAGACAGCGCGAACAACGCGCCCACCAGCGCAATCAGCGCGGGATGGCGGGCGCATTGCAAGCGTCCCAGCCAGCGGCCTTTCAACCCCACCGGGCGCACCACCTGACCGGGCGCGGTGGTAAGCACCGCCGCCAGATTCAGCGAACCGAGCAATAGCAGGAATACGATGGAAATCCACGCCCCGGTATCCTCCAGCCATTCCGGGGCCTGCCACTGCGCCGCCAGCAGCCCGACCGACACCGCCACAACCATCACCACCGCGCCGTGCCCCAGCGAAAACAGAAAGCCGCACAAGCGCGCCAGCCGCGAATTGGCGGCGTTATAGCGGGTCAGCCCGTCGATGGTGGCGAGATGGTCGGGGTCGAAACCGTGTTTCATGCCCAGCACAAAAACCAGTCCGAGGAGCGGCAGCCAGTCTTGAGGAAGTGTTTCCATGAGGATTCCCGGCGTAAGAGTCCGAAAGATTTTATGACGAAACGGAAAAATTTCATACAAGTACCATGCCAGAATGTTTTTCGCCGTGGCATCCGTGGTTTGGCTGTTTTTCCCGGCGCGCCACCCGGTAATCGAGCTTGCGCCTTGGCCGCTGCGCTGGAAGCGCCGTTACCGGTCTGCACCCCGCCTGGCCCGCCGTGACGGCCTCGCGGCTGTGGTATCGTAATTGCATTCCGAATATCAAGGGGAGAACCATGGAACGTTTCACCATCTCGCTCGATGAAAAACTGGCGCACCAGTTCGATGAGCTGATCCGCCAGCAGGGCTATCAAAACCGCTCCGAAGCGGTGCGCGACATGTTGCGCCAGCGCCTCGAAACCGAACGCCTGCGCAAGGAAGACGCGCCCTATTGCACCGCCAGCGTGAGTTATGTCTACAACCATCATGAACGCGACCTGGCCGCGCGGCTGACCACGCTCCAGCACGACCACCACGATCTCACCCTGTCCACCATGCACGTCCACCTCGATCATGACAACTGCCTGGAAACCGTGATCCTGCGCGGCCCCACGGTGCGGGTGCGGAGCTTCGCGGAAAGCCTGATCGCCGAACGCGGGGTGCGCCACGGCCAGCTCAACCTGGTGCCGGTGGATATGGACATGCAGCACCACCATCACGGTGAACACGTACATAGTCATCCGAAAACTTAATTCCATTAAGTCAGATTTCAGGACAAACGCTATTAGTACGTCCCTTCCCCCCACGCACCCTAAAGGGCATAAAGGGGAAGGACAGGATGGGGGCGAGCAAACTATTCAACAGATTGATTTTGAACGCCCCCATCCCAACCCTCCCCCGTTGGGTGAGGGGGCTGAAACCGTAGTGCGGCAATCTGACAAAGTAGAATTAAGCTATGTTGAATTACCGCGATGAGGGCAACGCAACAAACCAAGGATGGGCGCGCTACGCTTCACCCTTCCTACAGACTGATAAGAAGCTGAAAACATGCCCCATACCCGCCGCAACCCGGCCAAACCCAAGCCGGACGTTGATTTCAAGAACACCCTGCAAAGCCTGATCAAGGCCGGCGGCGAACCGGAATGGCTGGAAGTTCTGCGCAAGATGGATGACGTGTACACCCATCTGCTGCTTTACCAGACCGCGCTGGAAGACAAAAACGACGAACTCGAAAAAACCCAGCAATTCGTGCTGAGCGTGTTGACCTCGATGTCGGACATCCTGATCGTCGTCAATCTCGACGGCAAGGTCGAAGAAGTCAACCGCGCCCTGGTTGAACTGACCGGTTTCGAGGAAGCCTGGCTGCGCGGCAAAGCGGTCGGCGAACTGTTTTTCGACGGCCTCCCGCCGTGTAAACCGCAGCGCCGCCAGGGCGCGGTGAAACGCAAAATACAGGAATTTGAAGCGCACCTGAAATGTGTGGACGACGGCGCAATTCCCGTCGAACTCAACTGCGCCGCGCGTTACGACAACCACGGCGCGGAAGCCGGACACGTCCTGGTGGGCCGCCCCATGGGCGAATTGCGGCGCGCCTACCAGGCGCTACGCGACACCCACGAAGAACTCAAACGCACCCAGCAACAACTCCTGCATTCCGAAAAAATGGTGTCGCTGGGGCGGCTGGTGGCGGGCGTGGCGCACGAACTCAACAACCCGATCAGCTTCGTGGTGGGCAACGCCCACGCCTTGAAGCGCTACAGCGAACGCCTCAAAACCTATCTCGGCGCGGTGCACGGCGGGGTTGCCCCGGCGCAACTCGCCGAATTACGCAAACAACTGCGCATCGAGCGCATCCTCGAAGACCTCGATCCGCTCATCGAAGGCACCTTGGAGGGCGCGGAACGCACCCGCGCCATCGTCGAAGGACTGAAAGGTTTTTCCGCCCGGGATAGCGGCGAAAACCACCCCTTCAACCTGAGCGCCGCGATTACCAAAGCGGTGGGCTGGGTCGCCGCCGCCACCGGCGAATCACCCCGGATTCTCAACACCCTCCCGGAAAATCTCAGCGTCGTCGGCAGCGCCGGGCAAATCCAGCAAGTCGCCATCAACCTCGTGCAAAACGCCTTCGACGCCCTGCGCGGCCAGCCCGCGCCGGAACTCGCCATCGACGCCGTGATCGGCCCCTCCACGGTGGAAGTGCGCTTTCGCGACAACGGCCCCGGCATCCCCCCGGAAAATCTCGCCCGCCTCTTCGACCCCTTCTTCACCACCAAGCCGGTCGGCAAAGGCACCGGGCTGGGGCTGTCGATCAGCTACGGCATCGTCGCCCGCCACGGCGGCGAACTCTGCGCCGCCAACCACCCCGACGGCGGCGCGCTGTTTACCCTCAAGCTGCCGCTGGCGCGCACCGCAGCGTAAACTCGATTTTCCAGCGGCTCATCCTACGAAAAATGTAGAACGCCATTCCACCTGCCTTGCGGGGTTATCAAGCACTAACCTCAAGGGATTCCGGCGCTGCGACAGGAATCCCTAACACGTTCCGCCGGCAAGCGCAATCCTGTGAAAAGTAACAGGATTTCAATCTCCGCGAATCCGCGCATAATCAAAATTCCCGTAACGACTTTGGGCCGCCTGCAAGCCTCTCGCCTGTGGGCGGGTTAAGCCTCTGTGTGACCCGGAGCGCCGGCATCCTGCCGGCAGGCCGGCGAGACGCCGGCGCTCCCGCGCGTGGGCAAGAGGCGTAGCCCGTATATGACGCTAAAGCGGAATCCGCTGCGCTGCGCCAACTCCGCTCGCCCACTCGATTGGCGAGGGGAAGAAGCGCCCGAGTCGTTACAAGTTCATTTTTTCCGAAGGAGCAAAATCATGTCGATTTGGGGAATTAGCCGCAGCGGGACTCGAGCAACATTCACCGGGGTGGTTTTTGCGGCGCTGCTGGGATTGTCGGCGGGCTGGGGTGAAGCGTTTGCCGACGACAGCATCAGCGTAAAGGCGAACGGTACCCTGGCCGTCGGCAGCGCCGGCGGAATCATCACCCTGCCGGATATCGAAATCACCGAGACCCGCGCCGGGGCGTTACGCGCCGGCGGGATCGTGGCGCTCGCCGCGCCTTATTCAAGCATCGCGAAATTCACGGCTTCCTATGCGAGCCTGAGAGCTTTCCGGGTCAGTGATGGCGGCGAGGTGACGGCGACTTATATTGGCGACAACACGCTGGTGGCCGACATCACCCCGTCGTCCGCGAGTAATGCACCGGACGTGGTATTCAGCCTGGCGAAGGCGTCGAACACCGAGAGTGGCCCGCTCAGGCTGGTGATTTCCGGTCTCAGGGCGGAGTTGGCGACGACCGCCTCTGGTGATGTCATCGTGACGTTGGGCGGCGCACAAACCAGCGGCAGCGGGCTGGATACGCTGGAAAAAATCGACTCCGCGCTGGGTTCCGGGGCGACTAAAACACGCCTCAAGGTCGGGGCTGTGGTGGTTAGCGGCGGTTATTACCCAACAAAATCAGTGACTGGCCCGCTCACTGCGCAAACCATTTTTGTCGGGGTGCGGGCCGCAGGGAATGACGAGGGTAAACAAGGCAGCATCTTCGTTGCCGCAGTTCTCCCGATGCAATATTCACCCGCGCAGATTCTATTCCTGAACGGAAAGGGCGTTTGGGAGCCATTTACCGCTTGCACGACGGCACCGGCGTATTTCGAAGGGGAACTGAAATCCAGCGTCGGCGCGGACATCCCGGTTGTACCTACACCCACCGATTTGAGCGCTCTCAAGGGAACTGATATCTACGCGGGCTACGGCATCCCCGGCAAAATGTCGGCGTGTGAAAACATGCTGAACAACGGGACTTATGATTACTACTATCGGGTTCAGTAAATTCCAGTATCCCGAAAACGTGCAGAACCCCGTGGGCGCACCCCGCGCACCGGAAAAATCCGAAATCGGCCTTTTCAGCGTACCACGATACCGGGACAATTCCCCCTTTTTTTGCGACTGAGGTTCCCATGCTGACGAAATTTGCGCTGTCCAATACCGCCCTGCCCGCTTACGACCACGGCGGTCTGTTGCCGCAGGTGCGCAGTCTGGGCTTCACCGGTCTGGAAGTTGCCCCCGGACAGGTGTGGGCCGATGTCGAGCGCGACGCCACCCCCGCAGCAGTGGAGGCCTACCGGCGTAGCGTCGAGGCCGCCGGCCTGCAAGTCGTCGGGCTTCATGCCCTGCTCGAAGACCAGCCGCAACTGGGCCTGTTGCGCGACGGCGACGCGGCGCAACGTAGCGCGGATTATCTGGTGCATCTGTCGGAAATCTGCCGCGACCTGGGCGGGCAAACCCTGATCCTCGGCGCAGGCAGAGAACTCAACGGCGTCGCCCCGGATCAGGCATGGCATAAGTGTCTGGCCTTTCTCGAAGACCTCATTCCGCGCATCGAAGAGCACGGCACCCAGCTTTGTTTCGCCCCGCTCGAAGCGACGCCGGAGAGCTTTTGCCCCACGGCGCGGGAATGCCGGATCATGGCGGTCGCCGTCGATCACACCGCGTTCGGCCTGCAACTCAACAGCGCCGCGCTGCTCGCCAACAACGAAGCCAATCACGCCACCTTTTCGGCGATCTACGGCCACCTCGATCATTTCACCATCAGCGAACCGGGCCGCGTCCCGCTTGGGCAATCGGGCCGCATCGACCACGCCGCGATGCGCCGCCACCTCGCAGCGGGCAACTTTCGCGGCTGGATATCCGTCCACCAAGACGCCGCGCCCGACCCGCTGGCCGGCATCGCCGCCAGCGCCCGGCAAATCGACGAAATCTACCGTAGACCCGATAACCTCAGTCTGGAACTGCGCCGTCAGGCGCAGGCGGCGGGGTAGCGGCGAGAAGCGTCCACCATCCCGTCGATCATCCGAAAAAGTTAGCTGCCGCTTACGCTCACTGCTTTTTGATCGTTCCCACGCTGGAGCGCGGGAACGATCAAAAAGCCGTGCCCACCCTGCCGGGCCACGCTGAACCGGCCCGAACCAAGGTTGGTGATAGGCTACTTGATGATCTCCGCCAGCCGGTTGATGAATCCACTGCCGGTCAGGTCGAGAATGCTTGAGCTTTCGCCGTTGGTGAGCAATACAAACGCCACCTTCTTGCTGGGGAACCAACCCATCACCGAATTGAAGTTGTCGAACGTGCCGTCGTGGCTGATGAGCTCAAGGCCGTTGGCTGCGGTTCCAATGTACAGACCGAGGCCATATTCGTTGGCGGCGGCCTGTCCCGCAGACAGCTTCTGCCGCTCGGTGACATTGGCGGCGGTCGCTATGCGCGTTCCGGATGGCGTGACGCCGCCTTGCATGTCGGTGACGATATAGCGCAGCATATCCGTGACGGTGGCCTTCAAACCACCGGAAGGCGCAGAATTGTCGATTAGCGGATCTCCCGACGCGGAGACCATCCAGATGCCGTTTTTCAGTACGTGCGATTTGGCCATCCTGCCCGTCGCGCGGGCGTCGGTCACCGACAGGTAGCTCGATGTCATGCCTATCGGCTTGAGCACCTTGTCCTGCAACAGAGCGTCATAGCCGCTGTAAACCGAGTCCAGATCGGCGTCGGTCAAGGGGCGCGTCTTCTTGATCCGCGCCAGGGCGCCCAGGTAACCGGCGACCGAATAGCCGACGTTGCTATACAGATACGTTCCTCCCGGGGCGCCCACCAGGGTGGCATTGCCTAGCCCGTCCAGCATCATGCGGGCAGGCTCGCTGTAGTAAAAATCGGCCTCGCGCGGCAAACCGCTGGTCATGTCCAGCAGTTGCCGGAGGGTGATGCGGGACGCGTAAGCGGAATTGCTCAGATTGAACTCCGGATAGATGTCGTGAACCTTGGTGTCCCAGCTCAGCACACCGTCATCGACCAGCGTCGCCAGCGCGAATGACGTGATCGCCTTGTTGGTCGAGCCGATGTGCAACATGTCGTCGATGGTCATCGCCTTTCCAGTAGCGGCATCGGCCACCCCATATGCGTCGATCACGGTCAGGTTGGAACCCTCTGCGATCCCGACTACCGCGCCCGGTATCGTTTTGTCGGCGACCAGTTGCTGCATATAGCTCCTGATTGCCGCCACCGCCGTCGGGGTCAGCACCGTATTGGTGATCTCCGTGCTATGGCTCTTGTATTGCCAGATCAAACTGCCCAACTGCGGCGCTGGCGTTAGTTCGGCCCGGTAACGGGCGCCGGCTAAATCCAGTTGGCGGATACCGATGCTCAGATCGTTCCCTATGGTCGCGCAACTGTCGGTGGCGGGTGTGCAGGTCGCCGGCGTCAATGCCCCGGAAAACCGCCACGTCAGAGGATTGGCGGAAACATTTTCCAACGTCAGAGCGTAGTTCTGGCCGGCATACTGGAGGCAGGGCAACTCCAGATTCAGACCGTTGACCAGCTTCGGTGTGGCGCATGTTTGGGCGAACAATGGGGTGGTGGCGAGGATCAGCGCAGTCGCCGCAAGAAAACGTGTTGGGAAACTCAAAACAGTCACTCCGAATGGATGGATGTTGGAGACGAGCGTGGCGCGGAATGGCGTACCGCGACGCTACTCGCCCCGGCGGGAACGGCTTGCGGTCGCTTGGCGCAACGCCGTAATTATCGCGGATAAAGTCGAAGGGTGGGCACGGTTTTTTGTGCCCACCCGGTGGGGTTAGGGGAAATTTCCGCGTGGGCACACTAAGGCTGTGCCCACCCTCCCGGGCTTAATCCACGCCGGGGGAGAACCGCCCCCCCCCCGCAGCGAGGTCGCTTTTTCCATGCCTCGTGAAAACCCGCGTCTATCCTTGCTCTCAGGGCAAGTCTCCGTCATACGGGCATGACACGGTAAGCAAGCACTAACATTTCTACTTCGACTCTGCCCGCCATGTCGCCATGCTTAGCGTGTCAGCCAGACTTTGCCTGGGAGCGCCGGCGTCTCGCCGGCCTGCCGG
>CAYVIN010000082.1:3157-18002 GCA_964451375.1 uncultured Sulfuricella sp. | reverse complement strand
CGGACTTTCAGTCCGTAATTCAAACCCACCGGCTTGAGCCGGTGGTTGTTTAGTCATCGCGTAAGAATGACTCCCGATGCCAGTCTCGCTTACCGGCCACCCACAAGGTGGCCGATTTTATTGGGAGAGCTCGGACGCAATCGTTGTTACGCCGTATGAAAGCAAGGAACAACAAGGAAACGTAGCCCGATTAGCCCGGCACGACCAAGCCCTCATCCCGCCAAGGACGCCGCAACATCAAAACCCGGCTTCTCACAAGGAGGCGGGGTTTTTTGCGATCGGCAGGACGAATCTCCTTGCTTGACCCATACCTGCGTTCTATTTGACAGATTCCGCATTGCGGAATACGATTGTTCTATGATTCATTCATTCGCCTGTTCCGCCACCGAAGCGCTATTTCATAGCCAGGATGTGCCCCGGTTCAAGAATATCGAACGGGTTGCGCGCCGCAAGCTGCTCCAACTGCAAGCCGCCACTGAGCTGAACAGTTTGAGAGTGCCGCCAGGCAACCGTTTGGAGGCGTTGAAAGATGACCGCATGGGACAACACAGCATCCGCATCAACGATCAATGGCGCGTGTGCTTCGTGTGGCGGGAGGATGGCGCCCATCATGTGGAAATTGTCGATTACCACTAAACCGATAATTCGGAGGAGTAGCGAAAATGGCACAATTGCTTGACGAAATTCAGCCCGGAGAAATTCTCCTTGAGGAGTTCATGAAGCCTATGGGGATCACGGCGCGGCGGTTGGCTGCCGATATCGACGTGTCGCCTAGCCGTATTAGTGAGATTGTTCACGGCTTGCGGCCCATTACCGCCGATACCGCGTTGCGTCTTGGCCTGTTCTTTGGGATGGAGCCGCGTTTCTGGCTTAACCTGCAAAGCGAATATGACATGCGGATGGCGATGCGCAATCTGACCGACAAAATGGCACCCCGCATCCGGGTGTTCCAGCAGGCTGCCGTAACAAATTGACGCGAAAAATGGGGGCGGAGTAATTTATCGTGCGCAAGTTACTTCAATCCGCATAATCCCTACCACATAGTCGCGGCAACTTCAAAACCCCGGTTCTCACAAGGAAGCGGGGTTTTGTTCGTTGGGAAACCTTTGTTACAGCATCGCGTTATTGCTTTTGGAAAGGGCCGTGGATGCGCTGACGAAGGAAGCGCATCGTTCGCGCACCTTCCCGTACTGTTGCCCTCAGCCGGTACGTTGTGAAGCAGCAAGCGTAGGGCGTAATCGTTATTGCACCGTATGATCGTATCTCCTCATCATCGGTGCATCTCCTTGCGTTATTTATGGTGCTTGACACCATGCCAGGCCTATGGCTTTATAGACCCTATGAAAGCCACTGAACTTTTTTATTCCAAAGAGGTGAACGGTTCGGGCTTTGTCGAAATCGTGATCCGGCAAGTGCCGGAACCGGTTCCGCCTTCCGAGCATCCGTACAAGTACCGCTTGGTCTATGTGGAGGAGGGCAAGCGGATGGTGGGTTACGACAACGAGCGCGGCAAAGGCGAGCATATACCTTGCCTCGTCACGGTTTGCCGATTTATCCATCGCCTGGCGGGCAGCGCTGCTGCGTTGCGAATTGCTTATGTGGTAAGGCCACACCGCGCAATTCGCGCCTTGCATCGCATCCCGCCAGACGCAGCTAAATCGGCAAACCGTGACGAGGTAAGGTATAAACACTTGGGCGACCGGGAAGAGCTTTACCGTTTTGTCAATCCGCAACAGTTGATGGCTGACTTTATGGCCGATGTGAAAGGAGCCGGGAAATGAGCGAACGTATCCTGAATGTGAAAGTGGGCGAGCCGTTGGAATCGAGCTTGGCGCGGGCTGCGCAAACGATGGAGGCGCTGGAGCGAGGCGAAGTCCCGGCCCCCTATTTTAGCGTTGGATTTTCCGATATCGGCCAACTGTTTGCGGTATTCACCCCGCGCCGTTGGGACTTGCTCGCTGTGTTGCGGGAAGGCGGCCCCATGACTGTTGCCGAACTTGCCCGGCGTTTGAAGCGCGATTACAAGAACGTGCATGGTGATGTGGAAAAGCTGTCCGAATGGCAAGCCATTGAAAAAGATGAAAAAGGGCGCGCTGTTGCGCCTTACTCGGAGATCGTGGTGGATGTGCGCTTGCCGCAGGGACGGGTTGCTTGAGCCAGGCAAGCGTAGGGCGCAATCGTGATTTCACAGTATGAAAGCAGTGGTACCCGTCGAGTTTGTCGGCTTCGAGGATGCGGAAGCGCGTTTTGAAACGGATTGGGCGTTATTCAGGAGAAGGCAGCGATGAAAACAGTGATTACGAGCGTTGGGCCAGAGGTGTTTTTCAAGCGCGGAAAGCAGGTCGCGCAACTTGCAGTTCAGGGTAAGCCCATTCCCCGCGAACGAACCATTTCATTTGAAGACCCGGATTCAGAGCATGGTTGCATGAAGGAAGTTCGCGCTCTGGCAGGGCAGGTGGTTTTGGTAATTTGAATGTAACTGGTGCTGACCGACATGACTCTCAAACAGGAAATCCTCTCCCTGATCCTCGCCGGCTGGCAATTTTGGTACGAGGGCGACAAGCTGCGTTTTCGCGCGCCTCGCGCGGCGGCGGGGGAGGCGCAGATGGCCTTTTTGCGCGCTCACAAGGCGGAGATTCTTGATCTGCTGGCGCGTGATCCGGCCTTGTTCCGTTGTGTCCCGCTGTCGCATGGGCAGCGCGCCTTGTGGTTTTTGTGGCTGCTTGCGCCGCACAGCAGCGCTTATAACCAGTCGTTGCCGTTGGTGATCTCCGCTGGGGCTGACGCGGGGCTGTGGCGCGAGGCTTGCCGGATTTTGTCGAGCCGCCATGAAATTCTCCGCGCGCGTTTTGGTGAACGTGACGGCGAGCCGCTTCAGACTTTTGGCGACGCTGCGGAAATCTTTTGGGCCGAGAGTGACGCGACCGGGTTAGCTGAAAGCGAACTGGCGACGGCGCTGGAGGCTGCCCATGGCCGGCCTTTTGATCTTGCCGTGGATGCGCCGTTGCGGTGCCATTGGTTTGCGCGCGGCGAGGGGCGGGCGGTGTTGTTGTTGACGCTGCACCATATCGTTTGTGACGCCTGGTCGTTGGAGGTGATGCGCCGCGAATTGCAGCGTATCGCCGCTGCGTTGCGCGAGGGGGGATTATTGCCTGACGCGCCGGCCCACCAATACCGGGATTTTGTCCATTGGCAGCGCGACTTGCTGGCTGGCGGCGAGGGTGCGCGTTTGCTGGCGTTCTGGCGCAGCCGGTTGTTGCCTGCGCCACCCCCGCTGCTCTTGCCTGCCGACCGGCCCCGTCCGGCGCTGGCCGGTTATCGTGGCGCGAATGTGTCGGTGGTGTTTCCCGAAGTCCTGGCGCTAGGGTTGCGCGAGTTGGCGCAACGCGAGGAGGCGACCCTCAACGTGGTGTTACTGGCGCTGTGGTGTGTATTGCTCCAGCGTTTGTCCGGGCAGGATGAATTCGTGGTGGGTGCGCCGTCGGCAGGGCGCAGTCTGGCCGAATTTGCCGGGGTGGTGGGGTATTTCGTCGATCCGGTGGCGACGCCGGTGCGACTGTCCGGCAACCCGACTTTCCGGGAATGCCTGGCGCGGTTGCGCGCTATCTCCCGCGAAACCCTGGCGCATCGTGATTATCCCTTCATGCTGCTGGTCGAGAAGCTCAATCTGCCGCGCGACCCGAGTCGTTCGCCGCTGTTCGACGTGACTTTCAATTTCCTCAGCCATCGCGAAAATCCCGCCGCCGCCGAACTCGGTACGTTGTCCATCGCCCAAGCCGACGGCAAGTTCGATTTGACCCTGACGGTGATTGACGACGGGCGTCTGATGACGGCGGCGCTGGGTTACAACCTGGGCCTCTTCGAACGCGCCACAGCGGAACGTTTTGCCGCGTTGTTGCGGCGTCTCGCCGAAGCGGTGGTGGCTGACCCGGAGCAGCGCCTTTCGCGCCTCAGTCTGCAAGACGCGGCGGCGCGTCTGCCGGTGCTGCGCGGGAAAGCGCTGGAAAATTCGCCGGAGCGGGTGCATCAATCCATCCTGGCGTGGTGTGCTAAAACGCCGGATGCCCACGCCGTGGCGTGTGCAGGCGAAGTGCTCACTTACCGCCAGATGGGCGAACGCGTGGCGGCGCTGGCCGCGCGGTTGCGCGAAAACGGCGCGACGGAGGGCGCGCTGGTGGGGATCAACCTGCCGCGCTGCGTGGATTTCGTGGTCGCCTTGCTGGCGGTGCTGGCGGCGGGCGCGGCTTATGTTCCGCTCGATCCCGACCTTCCGCCGGCGCTGCGCGGGCGGATGCTGAAACGCTGCGGGGCGCGCCTGCTGGTAGCGCGGCGCGGGGCGGTGGTGGCGGAATGGGAGGGGCGTATTTTGCACCCGGATGAGCAACCGGCGGCGGCTTCTCCCGCGCCGCTATCCTTTGTCGCTTCCCCGAAAAACCCGGCGGATGCGCCGGCCTACGTGATTTTCACCTCCGGTTCGACTGGGGAACCCAAGGGCGTGGCGGTTTCCCATGCGGCGCTGGGCAATTATTGCGCGAGTATTCGCGACGATCTGGATTTGCCCGATGGCGCTTCCGGGATGGTGATTTCAGCACTGAACGCCGACCTCGGTTATACCCTGTTGTTCCCGGTGTTGATCGGCGGTGGAACGCTACACCTTGCCGGCGAGGAACTGGTCGGTAATCCGGCGGCGTTCGCCGATTATTTCACCCGCCATTCCATCGATGCGCTGAAAATCGTGCCGTCGCACCTGGCCGCGTTGCTCCACGGACGGACGCCGGTGTTGCCGCGCCGCGCGTTGATCCTGGGCGGCGAGGCGAGTTCCTGCGCGTGGCTTGCGGCGCTGCTGGAAAACGCCGAATGCCGGATTTACAACCACTATGGCCCGACCGAAACCACCGTCGGGGTGTTGACGCATTGCGCCACCGCAGCGGATTTGCAGCGCTACACCACGTTGCCCCTGTCGCGGGCGGTGGCGGGGATGGCGATTTATCTGCTGGATGGCGATTTGTCGCCGGTCGCGCCGGGTATGCCGGGGGAACTGGTGATCGGTGGGCCGGGGCTGGCGCAAGGGTATGTCGGCGACCCCGCGCAGAGCGCCGAACGTTTCGTGACCCTGGCGGACATCGGGCGGGTTTACCGCAGCGGCGACCTGGCGCGTTGCCACAGCGACGGGCGTATCGAAATCCTCGGGCGCGCCGACCGCCAGATCAAGCTGCATGGGCAACGCATCGAGCCGGGGCAGGTCGAAAACCGCCTCGCGGCGCTGCCGGAAGTGGCCCATTGCGCGGTGCTGGCGGATGTCGAAGGGCCAGGCGCTTCACACCTGATCGCCTGGGTGGCGGTGCGCGACGGCGCAGCGGCGGCTGACCTGGAAACCCGTTTGCGCGCGGCGCTGGCCGATGCCCTGCCGGTCTATATGATCCCGGCGCGCTGGGTGTTTTGCGCGGCGCTGCCGGTGACGCCCAACGGCAAGCTGGATAACGCCGCACTGCGCGCCTTGGCGAGCGCCTCTGTAATGCCTGAAGCCACTCTGCTGAGCCGACCGCGCGATAGCGTGGAACTCCGCTTGGCGCATCTCTGGAGCGACTTGCTAGGCCACCCGGTCGGGTTGCACGACGATTTTTTCCGCAGCGGCGGCCATTCGCTGCTGGCGGTGCGGCTGATGGGACGGATAAGCGACGAATTCGGGGTGCGTCTGCCGCTCGCCGCTTTGCTGACCCATCCCAGCATCGCGGCGTTGGCCGAGGTGCTGCGCGGTGAGGCCGCGCCGGGCGGCGGGCCGCTGCTGCGACTCCAGCGTGGCTCATGTGGAATGCCGCTGCTGCTGCTGCCCGGGGCGGGCGGCAACGTGCTGTATTTTAATGCGCTGGTCAACCATCTGCCGGGCGATTTGCCGGTGTGGGGATTGCAAGCCATCGGCATCGGCGACGGCGAAATCGCACCCGATTCGATTGAGGAATTGGCGGCGTCGTATGTCAAAGTGCTGCTCGCGATGCCGGAATTCGCGGGGGGCGTTCATCTGGTTGGGCATTCCTTCGGCGGCCTGGTGGCTTACGAAATAGCCCGCCAACTCGCCGCTGTGGGCCACCCGGTGGGGTTGCTGGCGGTGCTCGACAACGCCGCGCCGCGTTTCGACGATGCCGCCCGTTACGCGGACTGGTCGGATGAAGACTGGTTGCACCATGTCGCGCTACGCATCGGCAAGTTGTATGGCGTGACGCTGAGCGCCGACGGGCGCGGCCCAGCCGGGCCGCGCCTGTTTGATGTGCTGTTGCAAGCCGGGTTGCTGCCCAGCGATACCCGTTACGAGTTTTTTCACCGCTACATCGGCGTTTACCGCGCCAACGTGATTGCCGCCGCCATCTACCAACCGAAAGGAAAACTCATGAATATTCCGCTTTCGTTATTTACCGCTGCTGATGCCGACGCGGCGCTGGGACAACCCGTCGCAACCGATCCGGGGCGCGGCTGGCAGACTTATGTGGCGGCTCCGCTGCGTTGCTGCGAAACACCCGGCAGCCACCTCAGCATGTTGCTTGAACCCCATGCCGCCGTATTGGCGGCGCAACTGCGCGGCGCGCTGGGCGGCGCCGCATGAACCCCGCTTACATGGCGTGTGGCGGCTGGATCGCCAATGCCGTTGCGGCGGCGGCGCGTCTGGACATCGCCGGCCTGCTCGAAAGCCAATCCCGAAACGCCGCGCAACTGGCCGAGGCCACCGCCACCCGCCCCGACATCATGGAAAAACTGATGGGGCTGCTGGTGGCGACCAACCTGTTTACCCAGGATGAGGCAGGGTGTTATCACAACACTGAAGATGCGTTGATCCTCACCGATGGACATCCCGAATCCAAGCGGTATTTCTGCATCCTCGCCGCCCAGACCTATGAACGCGGCTTCGGCGAGATCATGCACACCCTTCAAACCGGCCAGCCCGGCCTGGAAAAAGCCTTCGGCAAAAGCCTGATTGCCCATATGCGCGCTGAGCCGGAGGTTGGCGCGGTGTACGACAAAGCCATGGAAGACCTGACCCGACCGACCGGCGCGGCGCTCGCCGCCGCTCGTGATTTCAGCGGGGTGCGGCAGATCGTCGATCTCGGCGGGGGACGCGGGGCGCTGCTGCGCGGTCTGCTGCGCCATTTGCCGGCGGAGGTCTCAGGCCTGGTTTACGACCGCCCCGATGTGTGTGAACGCGCCGCCGCCGAATTGCCCGGCGAATCGCCGGATCTGGTGGGACGCCTGGAATTCCGGGGCGGTGATTTTTTTGCCGGCGTCCCGGCGGGAGCCGATCTTTACACCGTGAAAAACGTTCTGCACAACTGGAACGACGCCCATTGCGTGAAACTCCTGTCCAACGCCCGCGCGGTGATGAGTGAAAACGCGCGCCTGCTGATTATCGAACCGGTGCTGGATGGTGTGATGCCGCCGCTCTACAAGGCGCTCGACAATCTCATGCAGACCATCGTCAGCGAGGCCGGCACCACCGGGCGCAGTGCGGCGCAATTACGCGCTCTGGCCGAAACGGCGGGCCTCGTGGTGGTGGGTTCGACGATCCTCAAAAGCGGTCAGACGGTGATCGAAACGCGCCTCTGATGTCCATGTTACTTAAGTTAAGCTTCAGGCCGATGCGGGCGGGAGCGCCGGCATCCTGCCGGCAGGCCGGCGAGACGCCGGCGCTCCCAGGTAAAGTCTGGCCGACACGCTTAACTTAACGACATGGGCCTCTGACCCGGTGTTTTCAGCCCTCGAAAACGGCCCGAAAAGGGCCGTTTTTTATTGCGTAAGTTTCAGATTTGTTTCAGAAATATTACTAGTGCGCTTTGCGCGGAATTTTTGCACAATGAGGGCATAACCCGACTTGAAAAACAATATTCCGGGAGGAGTGAGATGTCCGCGCCACGCCGTTTCAGTATCCGCGCCAGCCTGTACGCTGTCGCGACCTTGTCCGCTCTGATGTTGCTGTTGCTGGGCGGCGTCACGCTCTACAACCAGCAACGCCACGCCCAATCCCTTTCCGACGTTTACGAGCACTCGGTCGTGCCGTCGCGATTGTTGGCGGCGATCCAGAAACAATTCGAGACCATGCGTTTCAACATGGCGGCGCTGATGTTCGACAAGGTGAATTTCCCCGATGCGAAAAAACATCTTGGCGAAGTCAAAAGTGAACTGCCGCGCCTCTGGCAACAATTCAAGGACAGCAAGGGCGCGGCCCTGAGCGAGGAAGAAGCCCAACTCGCGGCAGCCATCGACAAGCAGATGGGGGCTTTGCCGCCCTTTTATCAATTGCTGGACACGGCTTATTCCTCCACCGACAAGGTGATGACCCGCTCCATTCTGGATGATGATTGGCCGCCGCTGGAGTTGGGTATCCTCGCGCCGGTGTCGCGGCTGGTGGAAATTCAGGAGGAACTGGTGAAGGCGACCTACGCCGCCAGTCAGGCGCAGGCTGCCGAGCAACGTCTGGTGGTGTTTGCCACCCTGTTTTTCGGGCTGCTGGCGGGAGGGCTGAGTTCCTGGCAGATTGCCCGCAACATCGGCCAGGGAGTGCGCGACCTGGAAGGGGCGCTGGCCCGCGTGTCGCAGGGCGAGCTGGAAGTTTCCGTAGCGTTTCGCCACAACAACGAGCTGGGCGACATGGCGCGGCATCTGGAAAACACCCTGGGCGGCCTGCGCGAGATTATCGGCAACGTCTTGCGTCATGCGCAAACGGTTTCCGATGAAGCCGGCGGTCTGGCGCGCGATGTGGAAAAGGTCGAGCAAAGTTCGCAACGCCAGACCCAGGAGGCCGCCGCAACCGCCGCCGCCATTGAGGAAATCGCCGCCAGTCTGGAATTGGTGACGGAGCGGGTGCGCGAAACCAGTCGGGTTTCGCATCACGCCAGCGAACTGTGCGACAGCGGCAAAACCGTGGTGGAACAATCGCAGCGCGAAATGACCAGCACTTCCGAGACCGTCGCCGAATCGGCGCTATTGGTGGCCGGGCTGGGTACTCGTTCCGACGAAATCAGCCGGATTGTCGAGGTCATCAAAAGCATCGCCGAACAAACCAACCTGCTTGCGCTTAACGCCGCCATCGAGGCGGCCCGGGCCGGTGAACAGGGGCGCGGTTTTTCAGTGGTGGCCGACGAAGTGCGCAAACTGGCGGAACGCACCCAGGACGCCACTTCGGAAATCGGCGCAATGATCGTGGCGATTCAGAACGAAATCCGCAAAGTCGTCGCGATCATGTCGGCGGGCAGCCAGCGGGTGGTGGACGCTGTCGCGCTCGCCAATCAGACCGTCAGCGCACTCGGCAAAATCAACGACGGCGCAAAGGAAACCGCTCACGGCGTCGGGGAAATCGCGGTGGCGACCGAACAGCAGGCTATCGCCAGTCAGGAGATTTCCTCGCATATCGAAAAAATCGCCCAGATGTCGGATAGCAACCTGCACTCCATCGGCAGCCTTTCCCTGGCTATCCATCGCCTCAAATCACTTTCCGCCGAATTACAGGGCGCGGTAGGACGCTTCCGGGTCGGATGAAGGTTCTCACTACGCGCCGGGATTTCGGTATCATGCCGATGGGCGCGACTTTCCGCCGCCCGCCGCTGGAGAGGAAAGATGAGTATAATCAACGAAATTCTACTGGGTTCGGTGATGCTGGTGGGCATCATGATGATTCATGGCGTCGGCATGAGTCTGGTGATGAGCCGCTTTGCTGCAAAGGGAATGCTCTACGCCCGCCACGCCAGCGAATGGCGGCGGCAAGTGTTTTTCGGCAAGCTGGTGGCGCTGATGCTCGCCACCCATCTGTTTGAAATCTTCGTGTGGGGGTTGCTGCTGTACGGCTACGGCGCATTGCCGGATATCCGCACGGCTTTCTATTTCGCCGGGGAAACCTATACCACGCTGGGGCTGGGGGACGTGGTGCTGCCTTTTCAGTGGCGTCAACTCATTTCCCTGATTGCCATTTCCGGCGTATTCGCGTTCGGCTGGACAACCGGTGTGCTGGTCAAAATCGTCGATAAGTTTTACGAAGTGCGTTTCGCCGAGATACGGGAGTAGTCCGGGCCGGGAAATTTAATTGAGAAAATCGGCAAGTAACCCCGAAGTTCTGCGCAAGCGGCGCGATAGCAGCTTCGCCAGCAGGTAAACCACCTTATAGGCGATGCCCGGATAGTCCTGCACCAGCCTTGCCATGCCTTCCTCATTCAGCGTCAGCAAATCGCAATCGGTAGCCGCCACGCAGGTGGCGGAACGTGGTTCGTGATCAAGCAGCGCCATCTCGCCCAACACCCGCCCGCGTCCTTCGTAGGAAAGCAGATGTAATCCGCCGTCGCCGGATTTGGAGACCTCCATCCGTCCTTCCACCAGGATCATCATGTAATCACCGGGGTCTCCCTCGTGAAAAATCACCTCGCGTCGGGTGACCGTTTGGAAAGCCATGAAACGCCCCAGTGTTTCAAGCTCGTGATAGCTGAATAGTCCCTGGAATAATTCGAGGTTATCCAAAAGGTCTGCGATTTTCATTGAAATTTTTCCCAATCCTGAATTGGTTGAACCCTATCCCGCGCGTATTTTAGGCGATGCGCCATCGGGACGGACTTTACGGATGAGCTGCGAATTTTATGTGATGACTGTGGTTTCCGCCAGATGATTGCTGCGAATTGGCAGGGCAATCGCACTATGTGGAAGCAAGGCGGATTTCATGCTTCGACCAACCCGCCTCCCCCTTTGGAAAAGGGGGGTTGAGGGGGATTTCAGCGGTGGCGCAATGCCACCTCTGGCGAAATCCCCCCTAACCTCCCTTTTTGCGAGGTGGGCAAAAAGCTGCCCATCCCTGCCAAACCCGCTTCAAAGGGGGGAACCCCATAGTGCGATTGCCCTGTGCGAATTGGCGTTGACTATTCCTGTGGGGGGGCTACGTTGAAGAGGAGAAGGTCGTCCTTAACCCGGATATTTCATAAATTCGCGTGATGATCGCGCAGGATTTTGTTTCATAGGCGAATTTTGCGAAGGAGCGGCGTAGTTATTCATACGCCCGACTGAGCGAAATTTGCATATGAAACAAAAGACCAGCGAGGGCGCGCGCAATTTATGAAATATCCGGGTTAATACCCTGCGTAGGGCGGCTGTTTGTCAGGGGAGAAATATCATGAAAAAAGCATCCGCCATTCTTCTGCTATTTGTTTTTTGTGTTGCGTTCCTTTTGCCTTCCCCGGCGGTTGCCGGATATTGGCTGAGCAGCGTGGCGAAAACCAATACGCCGCGCCTTTTTTCCGCCCTGGCAGTGGCGGACGGCAAGTTGTACGTGTTTGGCGGCTACCAAAACCAGGCCGCTATCGGTAGCGTCGAGCAATACGATCCAGCCACCAATAACTGGGTGAGTATCGCTGCGCTGCCAACACCCCGCTATCTGGCGGGAGCGGCAGCCGTAAACGGAAAAATTTACGTTATCGGCGGCTCTACCGGCGCAGGCCAGACCTCGGCGGCGGTTGAGGTTTACGACCCATCCACTACCGCCTGGAGCAGCAAAACACCTATGCCCCAAGGACGAGGGGGCGCGGCGGTAGTGGCGATAAACGGAAAGATCGTCGTGATGGGCGGCAGCGACGGCAGCGCGGCAGTGTCACGAGTCGATATTTATGATCCTGCCACGGATAGCTGGGCGACTGCCGCTGCGATGCCGACCCGCCGCGTATATCTGGCGGCGGCGGTGAGTGGCGGGCTGGTCTACGCGATCGGCGGAATCCAAACCGACAAACCGCTTGCCACTGTGGAAGTTTACGATCCGGCCAGCAATAGCTGGAGCAGTAAAACCTCGTTATCTGCTGCAAGGGCCGGTTTGGCGGCGGCAAGTAGTGATGACGGGACAGTGTGGGCGATTGCTGGGCAGGGGAGTTCGTTGGTGCTGTCCTCGGTGGAAACTTACGATCCCAATGCCAACGCCTGGAGCCGGAATTCGGCGCTGAAGACGGCTCGTCGCTATTTTTCCGCCGTTCTGTTGTATGGCCGCCTCTACTCGGTAGGGGGGGATAGCGGTTCGATGAATGGCTTGACCAGCGTCGAGGCGCTGGATGTCATTCCCAGCGGGGGTAAGACCTTTGATGTGACGTCAACCTCCAGTGGTGGGGACAGTAAGCTCAGCCTGGACGCAGGACTGACGGTCACTAGTCCGCATGTCGGAGTGAATGGCGAAATCTATGTTGCGGCCAGTTTCAACAAACAATGGTTTTTCAACAATGGCAAGGGTTGGCAAACGCCAATGACACCCTACTTCTCCGGCAAGCTGGCGGCGAGTTTGCCCATTCCCGTGCTGAAGGGGATGGATATGAGCGTTTATCCAGGACTGGATATCTATGTCGGGTATGGCCTGGGCAGCGCCGACATGCTCAGCAACAGCCGTTTCAAACGCCTTTATGGGGTAGGCTGGGCAGGGTTGAAGGTTGCCCCGATGTTGCACAAAGGTGGGCACGGCTACCACAGCGTCGCCTTGAAGTCGGATGGCAGCGTCTGGGCGTGGGGGCGCAACGATTCTTCGCAGTTGGGCGTGAGTGGCGCATCCAGTGTCCCTGCACAGGTTGCCGGGCTGAATGGCGTCACCGCCGTTGCTGCGGGGCGATACCACAGCCTCGCTTTACGCAAGGACGGCACGGTATGGGTTTGGGGTTCTGGTTTCAACGGACAACTCGGTGATACCACGATTGCTGAATCAAGCGCGCCTCTACAAGTGTTCGGCTTGACCGAAGTTATCGCGATTGCTTCCGGGAACGAAAATGCGCTTGCCCTGAAGTCCGACGGAACCGTTTGGACTTGGGGAGGCGGTTCTCCAACACCTACCCGGGTTTCCGATCTGAGTGGTGTTGTTTCGATTGCGGCGGGACATTCCAGCGGGTTTGCGTTGATGGCTGATGGCACGGTGCGCGCCTGGGGCTGGAATAATTACGGTCAGCTGGGCAACGGGACGCAGACTTCGGCGACGACCCCTGTGGTCATTCCCAATTTGAGCGGCGTCAGTCAATTGGCGAGCGCCTGGGATCATAGTGTTGCACTGAAAACCGACGGGACGGTGTGGACTTGGGGGGCCAACCAGTTCGGGCAACTCGGCAACGGCACGGTAAAGGATTCCTATACGCCGGTACAGGTTTCAGGACTGAGCAACGTGACCGCCATTGCCGCCGGATACGGCCATGTGCTTGCCCTCAAGGCGGACGGCAGTTTGTGGGCGTGGGGCTCAAATATCGCCAATGAACTGGGGGTGGCGGCCCCGGAACGTTGTTATTACGCTACCTGGGTGGATTTCTCAACGCCTACCAGCGGCAGTTGCAGTTCCCAACCGTTACAAGTTACCGGGCTTGTCGGCGTCGCTGCCATCGGCGCGGGAATCTCCCAGTCCGTGGCGTTGAAATCCGACGGTACGGTGTGGGCATGGGGGGATAACAAATATGGTCAAATCGGCAATGGCTCAACGGTCAGCCCAACCACGCCGGTTCAGGTGGTGGGGCCAGGAGGGACGGATTTTCTGAAGTTGTGAAAATTTCCGTATCTCTTCCTATGCGGAAAATGCGCCGAGTCAGGTAGCTATTCAGGAATGCTCGGAAACAGGGTAAAGTCGCGGGCGACTTTACCCCATTACAAGTAATCAACAATGACCGAAAAAGAACTGAAGCAATTGGAAACCTGGCTTTCCACCCCGTTGTTCAAAGGCAAAGCGATGTCTCTGGACAGGCTGCACGGCTATTTGTGCGCCGCTATCAGCGGCCCCGAGGTAATTCCCCCCAGTGTGTGGCTGCCCGATGCGTTGGGTGGCGAACCCGAATATGAATCTCTGGATCAGGCCCGGGAGTTTATGGCGCTGCTGATGGCGTTCTACAACGATGTCGCCGTTTCGCTCCTGAACAACGGGGCGTTCAAACCGCTGCTCAAACCGCTCGCCTCCAGCGAACAACGCCTCGATTACCAGACCTGGTGCGAAGGATATATCCTGGGATGGGCGCTCTCCACTCAGGAATGGCTGCAACCGGGTAACGAGGCGTTGAAAAAGCTGACTTTCCCGATTTTGTATCTGTCGGGCGCGTTCCAGGAGGAGGCGCAGCGTCAGGGTAAGGAAAACGAGCCGGATGCGGAAGAACTGAAACTCCGCCAGGAATGCGCCGACATTCTTCCCGAAAGTGTGACGGCGATTTACAACTTCTGGTTATCCCGGCGCAAACCCGCGCCGCTGCGCCACGAACAGCCCAAGGTGGGGCGTAACGACTTGTGCCCGTGCGGCAGCGGCAGGAAATTCAAGCAGTGTTGCGGGAGCAACCGGACGCTGCATTGATTCAAGGGCGCTGTTGGGCTTCCTGGCGGCGCAAGCGGGCTGCCGCTTCCTCTGTGCCGGCATCCTCGATTTCCCGCATCACGCTGACCAGGTCGGCGGGTTTGTCGTCGTGCTGGAAATGACCGGTAAGTTCGACATCCGGCTTTAATTCGCCGCGTTCGTAGATGGCCCAGATTTCCTTGCCGTATTCGCTGCTGCGCAGGGCCGGCGCGAATTGGCCGAAATAATTCGCCAGATTGTCCACGTCGCGCTCCAACATGCTGCGCGCGTGGTTGTTGCCCGCCGCGTTGACCGCCTGCGGCAGGTCGATGATCACCGGCCCGTCGCTGCCGACCAGCACGTTGTACTCGGACAGGTCGCCATGCACCACCCCGGCGCATAACATCAGCACCACCTGCGAAATCAGAAAACGGTGATATTCCAGCGCCTGTTCCGGGGTCAGATTGAGATCGTTGAGGCGCGGCGCGGCGTTGCCGTCGTCGGCGGTGACCAGTTCCATGAGCAGAACGCCTTCATGAAAATTATACGGTCGAGGGACGCGCA
>CAYVIN010000082.1:0-3147 GCA_964451375.1 uncultured Sulfuricella sp. | reverse complement strand
CCGGCGGCGGCGAGGCGGTACAGGGCGTCCACTTCGGCGTTTTGCCAGGCTTCCTCCTGCACCTTGCGGCCATAACGGCTGCCTTTTTCCATGGCGCGCGCCTGGCGGCTGTTTTTCACCTTGCGTCCCTCGGTGTAATCGACGCTCTGGCGAAAACTGCGTTTGTCGGCTTCCTTGTAAATCTTGGCGCAGCGAACTTCGGTTCCGCAACGCACCACAAAAACCATGGCTTCCTTACCGCTCATCAACTGGCGTATCACTTCATCGACCAGACCGTCTTCAACCAGCGGCAGGAGCCTTTTGGGTGTTTTCATCTCAACCGCGCAGCCGCATGACCAGCCCCTTCAGGAAATTCCTGAGCACCTGGTCGCCGCAGTTCCGGTAGTTGCCGTGGCCCTTGGCGCGGAAAAAAGCGCTCAATTCTGGCCGTGAAATCGGGAATCCGGCTTGCGCCAGCACTTGGTGCATGTCGTCTTCCTTCAACTCGAACGCCACCCGCAGTTTCTTCAAAATCGCATTATTGGTGAGGCGGCGCTCCGGCTTTTTGGGCGGCTCGTCGGGCTTGGGTTCTTTTTTACCACGCCGATGGATGATCAACCCATCCAGAAAAAACACCATCACGTCGGCCCGGCAGTCGAGGAAACCGGCTTCATCCTCTTTCTTCAGGAACGCGCCGACTTCCTCAAGGGAAATTTCGTGTCCGGCGAGTTTGATGATTTCCACGACTTTGGCGTCGCTTAAATCGAGCGCATAGCGAATGCTGCGTAATACGTCATTGTTTATCACTGCTTGTTCCGATCAATTTCAAGGTTCAGGGTGCTGAAGGTGTGCAAAGTGCGGTTGGAGGGTGAAGATACGACGATGATTTTACTATGACAGGCGACGGGGAGGGGCTTTATTCCGGGGCGATATCCCGGTTGTGGGGGGCGGGATGGTCGGGGAAATCAGGTGGTAACGATGCAGGGTCATGCCCGGCGGCGGTTTAGCAGCGCCCCCTGCCCGTGGTTGGGCGGGGGAAGAAAATCCTGATCCTGTCGCGCTCAGGCATCGTTTTGCGTATCGCCATACAGCAACAACTGGGCGATGTTGTTGACCGGAAGATTCTGCGCTGCGCCATTCCCCGGATAGTCGATTTGCCACACCCGGTCGAATACCGCGCCCGGCCATTTCGCCAGCGGCGGGGTTCCGCCCAGCGCCGCCGTCAATTCGGGAATTTTGCCGTGATGCCAGCAAATCAGCACCAGTTTGCCCTGGTATTTGGCGTTTCCCAGAATGTCGTCGGCGACCTTCTGATAGTCGTCGTCGCCGTGTTTATCGTTGATTTCCAACTTGAGCGCCTGCGCCAGCGGGGTAATGGTTTCCACCGGGCGGTTGCTGTGTTTGCTCGCCTGGGTGGCGAACAGAAAATCCGGCGCGCCGAAAGTCGCGGGAATATACGGGGCCAACGCCCCGGCTCGTTCGTAGCCGCGCGTGGATAAATTGATTCCGTCGCTATCGTTATCGGTCGCCGGATCGCCGGGTTTTTCGCCGTGGCGGATGATGAGGACTTGTTTGGGAACAACACTCATGGTGAATCTCCTTTGTTGACGAGAAATGTCCAGGTTAAAACCAGTTTTCCAGGTGCAGGCCGAGGAAATTCTCGAAATCCGCCGTGTTGCGAGTCACCAGATTCAGTTCGTTGACTACGGCAATCGCGGCGATTTCCCCGTCGGCCCGTGGCGCGGATTTGCCCACGCCAGTCAGGCGGGCGCGCTCGCGTCCCAGCCACACGGCGCAATAGGAATCGTAGGGGAGCACTACAAAACTGTTCAAAACCCCATCCAGCCACAATTCCAGCATGTCGCGCTTGGGACAGGAGGGCAGGCGATGAATGTTGAAAGTCAGTTCCTCAATGGTCGGAACGCCTACCTCGCAGTGAAACTGGTGCGCCTTCAGACGTTTTTCCACGCCCGCATGAGGCTCCCGTTTCGCCAATTCGGACAGGATATTGGTATCGAGTAAATAAATGGCGCTCATTCCAGCGCGGCTTCCCGTCCCGCTGTGTTATCGCGCAATTCCGCAAAATCGCTGTCGCGGGGAAACTCGATGCCGCGCGCCAGCATGTTTTTGCGCCACTCCGCCGCGAAATCCACAAAACCCCGGCGCGCCTCGGTCAGGCGGGTATATTCGCGATCCGAAAGCAGCACGGCCACCGGCTTGCCGCGCCGGGTGATGTGCACCACCTCGCCCCCCTCCGCCTCCTGAACGATACGCGGCAAATGGTTTTTGGCGTCGGCAATAGAAACTTCAGACATCGTTAATCTACCCCCACACCCTCACCACCTCGTCGCGGCGGATTTTTCCCAGTTCGGTGCGTGGGACTTCTTCGACGAAGGTGTAGACGCTCGGGATTTTGTAAAACTCCAGGCGCTCTGCGCAGTGTTGGCGCAGGCGTTGCGGGAGGTCGCTGCGGTTTGCGTCGGGGGCGGCGACGATGGCGGCGGCGATGCGCTGGTGGGTGGTTGGGTCGGGCAGGCCGACCACCGCGCAGTCGCTTACTTCGGGGTGGGCGAGGAGGGCTTCTTCGACTTCGCGGGGCAGGCAGTCGAGGCCGTCCACCCGGATGTTTTCCTTGCTGCGTCCGTGGATAGTGAGGTAGCCGTCGTTGTCGAGGCTGCCGAGGTCGCCGCTTTTGAACCAGCCGTCGGGGGTGAAACCCTGGTTGCCGTGGTTCCAGTAGCCGGACATGACGTTCGGCCCCTTGATCAGGACTTCGCCGATGCCTTTGGTATTGGGGGTGTCGATGCGGATTTGCAGGCCGGGGCTGGCGCGGCCCGCGCAGTGGATTTTGGCGGGGTTGTCGTTGAAACAGTGGTGGACGCTGCGGCTTGCTTCGGTGAGCCCGTAATAGGTGTGGAGGCGGGTGTTGGGGAGCAGCGCGCGTAATTCGCGCACCAGGTCGGCGCGGATCGGAGTGACGTTGGCGAGCACATATCGCAGGTTGCGGCCCCTGCTGCGCAGGGCTTCGCGGTGGGTGTCGGCGAGCCGGGCGAGCATTCCGGGGGTGGAGAGGAAGCCGGTGATGTTTTCCGTTTCGATGGTGTCGAGCATGTGGCCCCCGGTGTCAAGCTAGTTGTCGCCTCAAAAATTCAACTTTGAGGTGTGGAG
>CAYVIN010000081.1:0-18168 GCA_964451375.1 uncultured Sulfuricella sp. | reverse complement strand
GTGTTCAGGGCCGATGCTATCCCTCAACTTCCGTATCTTTTCCCAGAAGAGCCATAAATCAGGTCGGGTTTTCTTTGGGAATTACCCCTTGTTCTTGAGAAGCGGGGCGTATTGTTTGTCCATCCCCAAAATGTGCTTGACCAACCAATCGCTCACCAGAAAGCCGATCATCTCCCCGGCTACCGATTCGCTCGAATGGTTATACTGCCTTTCGATGTCCCGAACCTTGTTCAGCAATTCGGCGTGGACTTTCTTGTGCTCTGCCAAGCCTGTATAGCCATGCAATTCCATTTGGCGCTCTTCGTCGGCAAAATGTTTATGTGTATATTCAACCAGCTCTCTAATAGTTTGCCCGACATATTCGCGCCCCTTCTTGGCAAACATCGCTTCATGCAGGCTATTGATAATGGAAAATAGCTTCTGGTGTTGCTCGTCAAGCATTGCATGATTTACCGAATACGCTGACGACCAATCGACAAACGACATATTTCTCATCTCCAAAAAATTAACGCGAGGTTCAATCCGATACCAAAACCGGCTACAATCCAGCGGGTTTGGCGACAGGGATTTGTACATGAAACTTTACGGCATCGCAAATTGTAACACCGTCAAAAACGCGCGAGCATGGCTTGCAGACAAAAACATTCCAGTCGAATTCCACGATTTCAAGAAGATGGGAATCGACGAAATCCTTCTGAGAGGCTGGCTATCCGAGGTCGGCTGGGAAAAGCTGATCAATCGTCAGGGTACAACCTGGCGGCAACTCCCTGATGACATCAAGGCAAGTATTACTTCCGAAGCTGCCGCAATCAGTCTGATGCTCGAAAAACCGAGCGTCATTAAACGCCCGATAGCCGAGCGGAACGGTAAAGTCGTTCATATTGGATTTTCAGAAAGCATCTACCAAACCCTGTTTGGACAATAACCGATGAACTATACCCTGGAACTTGCCCAAACCCTCATTGCCCTTCGCTCGCTCACGCCTGATGACGCTGGCTGTCAGGAAATACTGATTAAAAGGCTGGAAAAACTCGGATTCCAGATCGAAAAAATGTTATTCAACGGGGTATCCAATCTCTGGGCGCGACGCGGAACCGTGGCCCCGCTGATCTGTTTTGCCGGGCACACTGATGTAGTACCCAGCGGCCCTGTGGAGAAATGGGGAAGCGCCCCATTTACTCCAGAAATTCGCGGTGGACATCTGTATGGGCGTGGTGCGGCAGACATGAAAACGTCGCTGGCCGCTTTTGTTGTCGCCATTGAGGAATTCATTACCGAACATCCCGAGTTTACCGGGTCGATAGCGCTACTGATTACCTCTGACGAAGAAGGCAGCGCCATTGATGGCACCATTCGAGTAGTACAAACGCTACAAGCGCGTGACGAAACTCTGGACTTCTGTATCGTGGGCGAACCCACCTGTGCAGACAAGTTCGGGGATACCGTAAAAAACGGGCGGCGGGGTTCGCTGTCGGGGAATCTCACCGTCAAAGGCATTCAGTGCCACATTGCCTACCCACATCTGGGCAAGAACCCCATTCACCTGGCCGCGCCGGCCATCGCCGAACTTGCCGGAACCGTATGGGACGAAGGCAATCAGCACTTTCCCCCGACCACTTGGCAGATTTCCAACATCCATGGCGGGACAGGCGTCACCAACGTCGTCCCCGGTCATCTCGACATTCAGTTCAATTTCCGTTTCTCCACGGCCAGCACGGCGGAAGACTTGCAGAAGAAAGTCCACGCCATTCTTGACCGGCATGGCCTGGACTATGACCTGGACTGGTCGCTTTCCGCCAAGCCTTATCTGACGCAACAAGGGCCGCTGGTCGATGCGATTGCAGCTGCGATCAGAACGACCACCGGTGTGGAAACCGAATTATCCACTTCCGGCGGTACTTCAGACGGACGCTTCATTGCCGACATTTGCCCGCAGGTAGTGGAGTTCGGCCCACTCAATGCCTCCATCCACAAAATCGATGAAAACATCGCAGTTACCGATATTGAACCCTTGAAGGAGATTTACCGGCTTACCCTGGTCAATCTTTTGGTGAAAAAATGATCTACAACGAAGCACGCTCCCGTCTTGCCACCGTTCGCGACTTGCTGCGGTTCGCCGTCAGCCGGTTCGAGGAAGCCCAACTGTTTTACGGCCACGGCACAACCAATGCCTACGACGAAGCCGCTTATCTGATCCTGCGCACCCTGCATCTGCCGCCGGATCGTCTGGAGCCATTTCTCGACGCCACCCTGATGCAGCATGAAGTGGATACGGTTTTAAAAACTCTGGAACGGCGCGTCAAGGAACGCATTCCATCGGCTTACCTGACCCACGAAGCCTGGCTGGGAGACTTCCGGTTCTACGTGGATGAGCGGGTCATCGTACCGCGCTCCTTTATCGCCGAACTGCTTGAAGAGCAGCTTACCCCCTGGATAGAAGCGCCGGAAGCCATTGAAAGCGCACTGGATTTATGCACCGGATCGGGATGTCTGGCGATCCTGATGGGAATTCATTTTCCCAACGCATTTGTTGACGCCGTGGATATTTCGCCCGAAGCGCTGGAAGTCGCGCAACGCAACATTTCTGACTACGGGATGGAAGAACAGGTTCGGCTGGTTCGCTCAAACATGTTCTCCGAACTCGGTGAAAGTCGTTACGATCTGATCGTCAGCAATCCACCTTACGTGAATGCTCCTTCCATGGACGCCCTCCCCTACGAATACCGTCATGAACCGGTACAGGCGCTCGCCAGCGGCGAGGATGGGCTGGATCATATCCGCATCATCCTGGCTCAGGCGGCCAACCATTTAAATGAAAGAGGAATATTGGTGGTAGAAGGTGGGCACAACCTGGAAACCATCAGTGGCGCTTTTCCGCATCTCGATTTCACTTGGCTGGAAACACGGGCCGGCAACGAACATGTGTTCCTGATTTCCCGCGAACAACTGGTGCGGCAGGGTTTGCATATCTGACCCCGACCTGTCATTCCATGCCGTCGAACTTATTGCGTTCGACGGATGGAATGTCCGTGGTAATTCTCACGTATCACAGCCCCCATATAGCTGCAATTGCCTTTAGCGGTCACGCCTCAGAACGAATTCCGAAATCGCCAACGCCCGTTTGCGCCGCAGGGCTTCCTGGGGACGCTCCAGCATCACGCGGATTTCCTTGGCGAACTTGATGATGCCCATCAACTCGATCCAGCGCGGCAAGTCTTCGCGTTCCTCGGCATTTAAAGGAGCATGAGCCGCATAAACATCGATAAAGGCGTCGAACCGGGCGAAATCGGCCAGATGGATATATTTCTCCGCCAGTGAAAATTCAAAGGCGCCATCCAGCAGATCGGCCATACGCGGGCCAAAATAAGCATTATTGAAATCAAAGAAACACGCTTCCCCCTCGTCACTCACAATCACGTTTTTGGGCGTCACGTCACCGTGGCAATGTACAAAGGGACTACGTGCATACAGCGCCCCCCGGTATTCGCCCGGATCATAGCGCCCAATCAATTGCGCGAAGGCGCTGAACGCCCTGACGACCTCCCCTTCCAGACCGGGATTTTTGATGAACTCATGAAATGCCGGCAGCCAGATCATGCAGATGTCGTCAAACGTGAAGTTCTGGGGTAATTCCAGCGGTGTTTCCAACTGGACACGATGAATTTCCGCGAGAGCCGAAGCGATTTTCTCCAACTGATACTCGGGCCTTTGCTGAACCACGCCGGGAATCTTCTCAAACAGCAATGCCGGAAAACCTTCGATAGCAGCATCCTCGCCACGCGGTGCGGCAATAACACCAGCGGTCGGAATACCCCGTTCCTTAAGCCGGGAGATCAGTTTTTCCTCGTAATCAGTATGCTCGGCGATGCGGCTACGGTGATAGTTTCCCGACACTTTGAACAATTTGAGGATGTAGTCGCGTTCCCCGGCAAACACCTTATAAATTGCGTTTTCCGTGGAAACGCGCATCTTTTCCACTGCCGGCGCGACAAATCCATGCAGCGTCGCCAAACGCGCTGCGATACGCTCCTCCTCGGCGGAACGATATACCACGCCGTCCCTGGTGCGGTCGTAAACCAGCTTAGCGGAGAATTTGCGCAGGAAAGCTTCCTTTTCATCCACATACCCGTGCGACGGGAAAAACACGTAGGCATCCACCAAATGCTCGATGAATTCGATGTTGGGATGCAGCTTGGGCCATTCGCCGGGGCCATCCGCCATGGGAATCCGCCCGACGTGATATACCGCACAATGGTTGGAAGCTTCCTGAGTTATCAAGCGCCAGTAACCGGGGATATCCGCCTCGTGCAAGGGATCGATTTCTACCAGAATGTCTATATCGGAACCCAATTTGGCCAATTTTCCATGCACAAAAGGCGCTAGATAGCGCCCCATGTCGCCGCGCATCGCCGAACCCATCAGGTAAATCTTGTCCACTGCCCGGAATGCCGCGACATCACGCCGGATAGCCTTATCAACCTTGACCTGCAAATCCTGCTGTTGCACTTTGGCAAACGGCTCCTTGGTCGGTTTGACAAACCCCTGCTGGAAACGCGCTAACAACGTGCTCCAAACCTTGTAGAGCGGTTCAGCATCGGCTTTGCTGTGCCGCACCCCGGTATAGGGGAAAATCACTTGATTGTTGGCCTGCGCATAAAGCCAGGTTTCCGGATCGATATCAACGGTCAACGTCTGACCAGCAGCCAGCGCCGCATAAAGATCAAGCACCTGGCACTTGAGACGATTTAGTTCGTTGGGGTCGATACTTGCCCCCAGTCGCGCCAGATAATCAACCAACCGTTCCGTACCGCTATAACCGCGCAGACGCCGATAATCAAGGGCGCTACGCTGGGCGTCCGGTTTCACCAGCACTTTAAGTTGCGCGCCAAGATAACAACGGCGCACTCCCTCGGTTTCCGAGGAAAAACCGATGTAATTAAAAATATCCCGAACCTTCGGCAAATGATGTTTGGCCACACATATCGCCAGAATTTCGCCAGGAACATTTCCGGCGTCCAGAGTGAAATCGACATCATTGGCTTCCAGCAATTCGAGAACTTCGTCGTAGTCGGCAGCGTAAGGCGCATCGATATCCAGAGTTTTGAACAACTGCACGAGTTGGCGAAATTCCGCCTGATCGATCAACAGCTTGAAGTTGCGGTAGTGGAAATGATAGCCGTCACCACACTCCTCCAGTGAAAATCGCTGCGGATGATATTTCACCTCGTGTTTCAAGCGTGATTCAGTCCAGATACGCACATCGTCCTGGTTGGAATTTGGCAGCTTGCCATCCTGATAGTGGTTTTCCTGAATAATCGCCGTCAGTTCCTGCGACTGTTTGCCGAACGCGGCCACGATGTCCTCGAATTCGCCACGGCTCAATTCGATGCGCAGGTCGCGGTAATGAATATGGATGTTTTCTTCCATATCGAGAAACAGGTTGCGATGCCGGGGTTTTCCCAGAATATTGCCGCGATACAGTATTTTCTTGATGACGCCCATGTCGATTGCTTGCCGGATAGGTTTATGGTTATTTTGAAATATCGAATCTGAAATGCCAGCCATATTGGTCAACAGAGAATTCAAGTTCAGTTTCGGCTTCTCCTCTGGCGCCCCTTACTTGCAATAGTGTAACAATATCCAGGAATTCTTCCTCGAAAACAAAGCGGGGATGCCAGTTCGTCGCCAGATTATCCGAGACGAACGGATACAGTTTCAGTTCTCCCGCCCATCCGGTTCCGCTGGGTTGCAGTGAAATCCGGCTAATCAGGCTGTAAGGCGGCACATTTCTTTTAGCGTATTCACCTTGCCCATTGAGGATAAAATTGCCCAGGCTGAAGATCACCCAACGTCGGCTGATTCGTTCAATTTCCTGCAACATATGTGCGCCGTGGCCAATGATAATATCCGCGCCCCCCGCCAATAGCCATTCCGCATTCCTTCGCTGAGACGGCAATACCCAGCGATAGTCGGTTCCCCAATGGGGAATGGCAACAATATAACTATCCGGCCACTTCTCCCGGTAACGCTTAATAGCGTCGGACATACTGGAAAGGCAGGCAACACCCCAGCGTCCGGGCAAAGCATAACAGCGGTTCCGCTTCTCGCGCTGCTCGGTAAACTGATAGCCGGAAAACAGCGCTATCCGGCGCTGTGTGCCCGTGTTCTCGACCATCAATTCCAATGGGGTGAGCGCCTCGCGCGCATTGTATCCCGCCCCGATTGCCGGAATTCCGGCTGTTGCAAAATGCGTCAGAGTGTCCTGCAAACCGGTAAATCCATAATCGAACAGATGGTTATTGGCGAGGGTCACTACGTCGATACGCTCCTCGCGCAGGCAGGCAATGGATTTCTCGGGATCGCCGCGAAATAGATATTCCTTGGCCCCTTGAAATGGAGAAACATCATGATTGGTAAGAGCTGCTTCATAATTGGCAATATTCAGTTGCCTTTCCCGAAGAAAGGAGCGGAATGCCGAGAAGGTATCGCCGTATCCCCTCGCCAGAATGTCTTCCTGTCCGCGCTTGCGCCGATTAACCATATGCCATTCGCCGAAATACACATCCCCGGAAATCGACATATCCACGCTGTCTGACCCCAGGTTAATCGATTTCCCGGTTTGCCCCCGCCCTGCGGGATCGGTCAATGCAGCCTCTTCCAGCAAAGAAGCCATCTGGAACATCCGGTGGTGTTCATCACGGCCCCCCAACACCACAGCAGCAATTTTTCGACCATCCGGTGCAACGGCGAGGATAGCCATATTGCATCCCGCCTTCGGCGAAGTTCCCGTCTTGCCGGCCTGGATATCAACGGTCTGATCCAATAGCAGGTTCGTCGCATACAACACCTCCCCGCGAAACACGCAGGAACGCAAGGCCAGCCAGTGGAGGTGGGATGGGTGATGTTTGTACAAACCCGCCAGCAAGTATCCAACATCCCTCGCGCAGGTATGCTGGCCGGTCGCATCAAGTCCGGTCGGATTGACATAAAAGGTATTGTTCAGCCCCAGTTCCCGCCCCTTGCGATTCATCGCCGCAACAAATTGATCAACCGATTCAGCCAGATGCAAGGCCAGCGCCAGTGTTACGTTATTGGCCGACACCACTGCAATCAAAGCCAGCGCATCATGTACCAGTAATTCCGTTATGCCATTCAGGTCAACGGATGAACCACGGATGCTGCGCGCCTTTGGATTGATCGCAAATCGCTGCTCCAAGGTGATTTTTCCGGCAGATAACGCGTCGAAAACCAGGAATAACGTCATCAACTTAACCAGGGAGGCCGGTGCATGATGCTGGTCTGCATCACGTTCAAAAAGCACCGCCCCGCTCGTCACATCGAAAACAAAGCTGGCTGCGGGTTCCTTTAATACCAGCGGTTGCGGGGGCAACCGCCGGGTATCGGGTTTGGCCGCCAGCGATTCGATGGCGCGTCCCAGTTGCATCCCATTTGACGCCTTGACACAAACTAAATCCTGATCGCGAACATCGCGCACCAGCATATTGACCAAGGCTTCGCGGGAACCGGCATACCCGCCTTTTTTATTCTCGGGCAAACGCTGCCAAAGCCGGTACATATGGCCGCCGATCAAATAAACCTGATCGATACGCGCTTCCTCTATCGAGGGTAACAACTGCTCATGGAATTCAATACTCTGCGGGCCAAGTTCGAGCATATCGCCAAGCACCGCGATGCGCCGCCCGCCCCCCTGAACCGGCATTGCCGCGAGATTCTCCAGGCTCGCCCGAACTGACAGGGGGTTGGCGTTATAACTTTCATCAATAACCCGTAAACGCCGGCCATCCGTCAGCACAATCCGGTTTAACGCGCCTCGCCCGGCAATGGCCCGGCTGTTTACAAGGTATCCGGCAGCCTCTTCAACGTTCAAATCAAGCGCCTCGCTCGCGGCCAAAACCGCCATGGCGTTCATCGCCATGTGTTTTCCGGGGATACCCAGTTCAAATGAAAACTGCCGGTCGCCCAGACTGGCCGTGACATGATAATTGCCGCTGTCATCAAAGCCCGCATCCACCAGCCGTACGTTTGCGTCAGGTCTGGTTCCATAGGTCAAAACCCGGCGGACATATTTTTTCGCCTGTTCAACAAGGAGTTCAGCCCAATCCGCATCGCCATTGATGACCGCCACGCCATCGGGCGACAATCCCCGGAATATCTCGGCCTTTTTCAGAGCGATTTGTTTGAGCGAGCCAAAATGCGCCATGTGCGCTTCGGAAATAGCGGTAACGATGGCCACATCGGGTCGCACCAAACGGGAACTGCGCTCCACCCTGCCGATGGCGATCTCGATAACCAGCGCATCGGATCGCGTTGGCATAGACCCCACCACTGCCGCCACCGGTTCGGGCAGATTGCTGTCTATTTCGGTGTTTCCCCATACGGAGTTGCCAAAGCCGCTGAGTACGTCGCGCAACATTCTGCAAACGCTGCTTTTTCCGGCGCTTCCCGTTACCACAACAGAACGCCCCCGAAAACCTGCCCGGCGCGCAACGGCAAGCCGGTACACAGCATCGTAAATATCGTCAACGAACAATATCGGCGTAGAAGAAGGAATACCGCTCACTCCGCGCTGCGCGATGACGCCGAAAACACTCGGGAGCAGTTTCCCCATCAGGCTCGGTGATATGCCGAAATCCCAGCGATCATCGTGCGCGACCAGTAGCGCATCGGGAACAACCAGCCGCAAAAGATAAGCCAACCGTTCGGCATGAGGTTGAGTCGGCAACTGCGTCCATTTACCGCCGGTACAGTCGGCAAGTTCTGCGGCAGTCCAGGGATAACCCTGTTCCGTAATACGAGTCATGGACGCCTCATGTTTATTTGGTAAAAATCGTCAGATGAGATGAAAAGATTGGCGTGGCGAATTTTCGAGAAGTGGGGCCAATTGTTGAATTTCCGTTCAGCCTTTAGGCCCGGCATAAACCTGAAACATCGGGTGCATCGCAATCGGGCCAATGGCCTGTTTCGCCGCCGCCAGTCCTGGCGTATCTGCGGTACCGGAATTGACGAACTCATAACCTTCCATCTCGCGCAAAAGTGAATAAATCAGGTATTTATTGAGGCCGTCAACACCGTGGTCGCTATAAGTAATAAACAAATCACCCATCCCGGCGCGGATTTCACCGGCAAAGCCAAATGAAACGACTTCACCGCCGATACGAATCACCTTTCCAAACAAATCGTTGCGCGGAAACAATGGGTATTGTTCCAGACAATTGCGGGTATACCCCTGAAACAGGATGCTCTGGTACTTTGTTTGTTGTATCTCCGCCCACCGGTCAAGCAGCGCGACGCAGCTTTGTTGATATGTCACGTCATAGCTGAGCACTTCGACATCACTCAACCGCTCTACCGCCTGGATGCCCCGCCGGAAATCCCGATTCTTGCGCCCGGACAAATCCCGATAGCGCACCGGTGCATAAATGTATTCATCCGGGCAGGCAACAATGCGGGTATTGGCGCGATTCTGAAACAGAGGGATATCTTCGCCATCCACCCGGAAAATACTGGCCTGCGCCACGCCGTTGAAAGTTCGCACTCGTTCCAGGCAACGCTCCAGCACATCCGCCTGAAACGGCATCGGCAGTATGAAAAGGCATAAATCAAGCGATTCGCGCTGTCTTCTCAAACGATAGACGCACAACGACCCGCAGTCCTCCTCAATCAGAAACTCGCTATTGCTTTTCTGTCCGTGAAAAAACAGGAACGGGAAATAACTCTGCCAGCAAGTTTGGCGAGTCACGTTGATCGCCGTCTTATAACGCGGCAGATCATTCAGGTTGATATTTACAAGACCGGACAGCGCGCTTGAATCATTGCGGCTGGGCACAGGACGCGCTGTGGTTGGTTGGGGTTTATTCTGGGGGGGCTTGATTTCCAACGAACGCAAATAGTCCCCCATTTCGTCGAGTTCACCTTTGACGAACACCAGATCACCAGGCCGCGCCTCTTCCATCAAGGCATCAATCAAACGCTGAAATTCCGCCTTGCCGGAATGGCGGCGATCATAGGAAGGAAAACGTTTTACTACAACCGACGGGTTCCTGAGCCGGGAATAAGTGGTTTCCATATGTTCGCCGACGAAAATAATGCGGTCGAATCCAGACTCATCTACCCACTCGGCAAGACGTGCGTGTTCTCCTGGCGCTTCATCACCCAGGAAAATCATTTGCCCGATCATTGCCACTTTCCTGCCGACGGGGTTCGGCGGAGTAAGGCGGGCCGCCGTGCGCAAGGCGGACTGGTAGCTCAGCACCGAAGCACGCGAGGCATTGTCGAAAAGCAGGAATTCGCCGCCCCGGTGGGGTATGCGCCGTAATACGCCTTGTGATTCATAGGGCACAAAATCGGCAAGTTGCGCCGCTGCGCGCGCTACGTCCGCCCCCAGGTAATACGCGGCGAGCAATACCGAAACCGAAGCCAGTGGCGCGTGTTCACCCAACAGCGGTAGGCGATACTCAACTTTTTCCCCTTCAATCTCGGCGGATACGCTCCACCCATTGTTTTCGAAGCGACACCCGAGGAGACGGCCATTACATTCGGCGCTGGAGCCAAACAACAGCAAAGGCAGGCGACGGCGCGCCAACACCGCCTTGCGCACCGCTGGATAGTTCAGGCTGTCGGCATTCAGAATGCCATAAGCGCCATCAACCGCGCCGCTAACGATGTCCGCCTTGCTGTCGATTACGCCTTGCTGGCTGCCGTGATAATTGATGTGTTCGTTACCCACTTCGGTAATCACAAACAAGTGGGGCTTGACCAATAGACTGCGCCGTCGGCACCGTCCGGGGAGGGTGCCCGCCGCTTCGAAAATGGCGACTTGATCCTGGCGGCGAATCGAAGCGAAGCTCGCATACAGCGAATAATCCATATTCGTGCTGTTAAGCACTGCATGGGTCGAAATCTGCGGAGCGAGGACATGGTGCAACATACATTTGAAGCCGGTTTTACCCTCGGTGCCGGTAACCAGAACCCGTTTGCCAGTGTAGAGGTTGTCGCGTACATGAACGCCCAACGCTTCCAGGGCAGTCATTAACCCATCAACACGTAAATGCGGAGTCCCCGGCGGCAATGCCGCCCCGTCACGAGGCGCTACTGCCGCCACAGCCCCCATCCGCAGTGCATTGACCACATTGTTGACATGACTGGCGGTAAACGAAAAATCAGATGTATCCTCATTGATTGGAAAGTACAAATTTCCCTGTGTGCCGTTGGCAATATATTTCCTGCTGTGGGAAATTCCCGTCAGCAACGTATTTTCGGGCAGGTCGCGCCACTCTCCGCCAGTAAGCCGCACCATCGTCTCGACATCCAGCAGCAGCGGATTTTCGACTGTGGCAAAGCGCGGCGGGCGAATCGGCGAATCAATTACGGCGCTTGAGTCAACCATCAGTTTGTTCGTCAAAAGCGTTTTTCTTTGCAGCCACAAGCGTATCCATTTCGCCACCATCCCTTGTTTGTCGTCGTATTTGGCCCAACCCAACACACGAATGATATGGGCGACCCACAACACGCCATGCAGCTCCGTTCTTAAAGCCTCCACAGATTTTCCCGTGGCAGCGCTCCACGGCTGGAGATAGGCTTGGTCAAGCCAGTCAAACCAGCCAAGCGGTTTGTTGTCCTGCAAACCGGAATCGTAAATCAGCAGAAGGTCAGAAAATGGATGGGTTACGCTGGCAGCCCCCCAGTCCGCCAAAACAACTTGGGAATTCCGGGTGAGGATGTTCCCCATATGAAGGTCGCCCTGACATAAACCCGCCGACAAAGGCTGCGCTGCCAATGCAAGGCAACACCGTTTGAAATGGGGCAGCAATTCTCGTGCTGCATCCCGCTCCACACTCTGCAAGCCATTTGGCTGATCAAGCGCAATCGCCTGTTCATTGTCGAGCAGTTGCGCAAACCAGCTTGGCAGCAATTCCAGACGGCGGTCAGGCAAGCCCAGATCAAGCCAGTGCGCCACCTCGCGGCACGAGTCGATCTGTATTTCGGCAAGATGCTGTAACAGTACTCGCCACAGTTTCTGGCGCTCATTTCTGTCGGCAATCTGAAGAAAAGACACTCCGCAATCCGGCATCAGCATCCAGGCCAGTTCGGTTTGCGTCGCCAACGGTTGAGGCACCCGGTCTGGCCATCGTACCGCCAGCCCTTCGAGGAGGTGGAACTCATGGCGGCTGGCCGGCCCGAGAGCCTTGAAGAATATCCGGCCCCGATCCGTCTCGATGCTCAGCACCAGCCCCCAGGGATTGTTGCGAACCAGCTTGACAGTGTCAGCCCGAAACGATATTCCCTGTTCACCCAAGGCATGGGCAACCCACGGCTGCGCGTGATCAACCCAGTAACGTGAAGGAGAATCCACCCAGGAAATTCGCGGCGCAGCCGGCGGCACATGTGGAATTCTCAACGGATCGCTTATCCCTGCCACTCCAGGTGGCGCGTCCTGGCTTACCGTCAATTTGCCGACAAACACTTTCCCTGCGACAACCCGTTCCTGCGCCGATTCCACCGGCATATCGACGCCGCTCTCCAAATCCCGCAAATGCCAATACACGTCATAGACGCCATCCGCCAGATTCGTTCCGGGACGGACAAACACCCGGTCGCAGATGATGTCGTGCCTGTTCCATCGAGCCGGGGGATGGACGCCTTCCGAAACGGGATGGAGGTATTCGAAGGCAATCTGACCTACATTGTTTAATCCGACAATCCGCGCTTCGATCCGGCCTGGCCTGACGGGGGATGCCGCGCGAAAATAGACCTCACAAACAAAACCGCGCCCAGTCCGAATTGGCGACGCGAAACGTGCGCCCAGCACCTCAAGATTTCGATTTACCAGCACCGGCACCGGCCAGGCGCAGGAAGCCGGCATTTCCGCATAAATCAAATTGCTTTTTAGTTGACGGTATTGTTCCGGTACACGTTCCAGGGTAGAAGTCTTGCTCAGTGGTTGCGGCAAAGACGCAGTCAAACTACGGCGGGGGCGTTTTTCCGGGTGACACTCAAGAAACAAACTTTCGTTTTCCCGGCAAAATTCGATGCCTGGATTAAGCGCTTTGCTAAGATCAACGATCAATTCGCAAATGTAGTTGGCATCCTGAGCTTCGGCCAAATTTGCCTGCCCATTCGTCAGTTTTACTGGAACAATTCCGAGTCGCCGCACTCCCCCGGCGCTCAGTTCCAACTCGAACAACGCTGAATAACGCATCCGTCCCTGCGCAACCCGGTCAAACAACAACGTGCCCATGTCGTAAACAATAGGACAGCCGCGATACAACTCCACGCCCTGCAGGACATGCGCTGAATGCCCCAGCACCGCATCAGCGCCGAGGTCAATCAAACTTCTGGCCAACGTCTGAAATTCCGGGGTCGGATTCTCCTGCCAGTTCCCCCCCCAGTGCGGCGACACAATGACGATATCCGCAAACGCGCGCGCCAACGCCAAGGAACCCGCAACCGAGCGGAGCGTCTCGTTCGCTTCGGCATGATGTATGCCCGGAACATCGCCGGCGGCGCACATACAGCGGGTCTCAGTTTCAATGCCGATAAAGGCAATGATCAAATCGCCAGCCTGGATATACCGTGGGGTCGCGGCTTCAATTTCATTACGCCCCGCGCCAAAACCGACGAAACCGCAAGCATCAAGAATGTCGCATTGCTGGACAAGCGCCTCACGCCCATAGTCGAGCGCGTGATTATTCGCCATACATACCACTTGTATCCCGGCATCAACCAATACGTCGAGCATTTCCGGGTGGTTATGGTAGTAATAGGGTTGGCGTCCCCCCTTGTCGAGGAAATCACCCAGGGTGCTCACCGATGTTTCGAGATTAACAAGCGCCAGATCGGCTGCTGCGAGTCGTGCCGCAATCCCCTGAAACGGCCAGCTTGTCCCGTTAAGCTCCACCCAACCGGGCATTTGACGCCCCAGCAGCACATCACCGCCGGCGGCAAGTTTGATTACGTCATCTGAGACAGGAATGCCATTTCCAACATTCCCGGTAGTTCGGCGAATATTTTCGCAATACTGCGCAAATCCGTCAGTGTCATAGCAGGCTTCGTTCAGCACCGCCTGATCAGGCCGAACGATATTGCCGGCAATCTGAAGATAAGTCTCCCCAGCTCGTCCATCACCCTGCGCAAAACAAATTTCGGCAATCAAGCAATAGGGTTCGCGCCAGTTGCGCCGGACAATCGCGGATTTTCCCGCCGCTTCCAGTGCAGCAGCGATATCACCGGAAGAAAAGCATTGCCTAGCCAGAGCCAAGCTATTCCGCGAGGCCTGAAAAATATCTTCCTGGTTATCGCTGGGAAATTCCGGCTGCGAATTTTGAACTTGTCGGAGATCGGTTATGGATTGTTGAAACGTATCCATACCTTGCGAGCCTTCTCTTTGATAATTCCCATCTGACGTTCATCGAAACCTTTATCGCGACGCCCCCCCGATCCTTTGCCGCAATCGTGACTTGCCATGATATTGGTCGAAGTCTTGAGTGTGGCCCCCACCTCACAGACATGCCCAAGCCCGAAAGCATGACCCATTTCGTGCTCTTCCGGACTCTGAATACGATGATCCAGCCGTTCCCAATCAATCACGATAAAAGGCCGCCCCCCGTGATAATGTCCGTGCGAAGTGTTGTCTGCAAAACCTTTATCCGCACGATAGCTATCATAGACGTAGAAATTGATGGCGCGAGGGTCAACTACGCGGCTATCCCTGCATCCATCATAATATTCCTTGAAGCGAACATGATCGTATTCATCCGATCGATCCCCCATGGCCAGCAGATTTTGACAGGATGAATCACCCAGTTCGTGGGCATAGGAATAGCCCTTGAGGCGAAATTTCGCAGGCCGTTCGCCATTCGCCGCAACAAAATAGGTATTGAGAATTTCCACTTCGCGTTTGAGTTGCTCGGGAGTAGCTCTCTGAAGCGCTTCCGGGCGTTTGGAAAGAACCACAAGATTGACATCGAATGGCAATGCGTCTTCCGCCCGAGCCGCCAAAACATAGCTGAAACAGATGACCAGCAATACCAACCTAAACCAATTGCCCATCCCATCCTCCCTGATCAACCTGTTTTCACACTCGCGGATTCGACCCGAACCCAGTGTGGCAGCATTTTGGCGTAGAACGACGCAACGTGTTGAATAGTATCGATGCGAAACCATTGGCGGGTGTATTTAAAACGAATTCCCCCCAGCGCAATGGCGGGATTCCGCGCAAAATAAATGGCATCCTCAGTATTGACCAAATGCATCACCGCCCAAGCTGCCAGACGAAGCGCGGGCCAGATTTCCCCGGCCTTTTCATCATCCCCCATTTTGACGGCAAGCTCGTAGGCGCCTAACAAACCCTCACAGCGCGCGCCATCGGCATAGGGATAATCTCCAAAAGAATAGTAAAACGCGCCCGCATAATCGGGATAGGGCGCATCATCCACTTTATACATATGGTCGATCATCTTTGCGGCATCCGAAAACACGAAATCCGAATAAAGCGAATTGTGCATCTCCGGAAAATCCCACAACTCCATAATCCCCATCATCAGCCAGGAATCCGACGGCACGGCGGTATATTGATCGGCACGGGTAGAAGGACGCACTTCAATCAAGAACTCCAGCGCCTTGCGCAACTTTGAAAAAATGGTCTGGCGAATCGCTTCATCCGCAATATGCAGATATTTTGCCAAGGCGCATACCGCCTCGCCGGGATAATAAAATGAAAAATATTTCTGGTTATCTTCCTCACCGACCGGCTGGTCGAGGTAGATATTGTAATAAATGAATTCTCCGCTTGAAGTAATCTGGTTTACCAAATGCCAGGCAATTTTATCTGCCCATTCCTGATAACGGGTATCGCCGGACAAAAGCTGATAATCGGAAATCAGATACAGGGCAATCCCGGAGCCTCCCAATTTGGCCTTTTTCTCGCTATAGATAAACGCACCTTCACGCCCGCCATAATCCTGAAACCGGGTTTGAGTCACAAAATAATCAATGGCGCGGCGAACATTCTCAAAGGTATTGCCACGATGCGTATATTTTTCATAATAGACGCAAGTCAGCCCGCCCCCTCCATGACGGAGAATATTGTAAAAGGGGTTCTTTTCCGGATCGCGTTTCGGGTGTTCGTGATCGCGTCGCGAATCCAGCGCAGAATCATAGTAATAAAGAAACTTTCCCTCTTCATCTTGGGTATGCTGAATGTGACCTATCGCAAGATCAACAGCATGTTCGATTTTTTCTCTGGTCAAAGAACCTACCAGAGGATACCCCCTGAATAACCGCACCCAGGTGCTACCGCTAGAGAGATAACTTGCCGACTGAAAGCGCCAAAATTCCGATTGCCGCAGATAACTCTCTCCATGGGCATCGTTGAGATACGAGCGTAGTTGCCCCATCGACATCACCGACCGCACATAACCATCACCGGGAGGAACAATATTCACTTTCCCGTCCGGCCCCCGAAAAATCAGCCCTTCCAAGCCAATTTCAAAATGCCGGTCACCACGGTGAGCCATGCCTACCGAATAGAAATCGACTGATTGAGGCGATTCAACAACAAAATCCATTTGCAGTTGAAAATTCTCCCCCGCCATATCCGTTATCCGAGGATGAGCCAACAGTCGCTCGAAAACCGTTGAAAACTTCAATATCCCGGATTTTTGTTCCCGGCTGACCAGAATGCGTTTTTTACCCGGCGCATAGAGCACCAGAATAATTCGCTTGGCTCGTTGAGGAAATGTCGTTAAGGAAAATAGCTTATCGATCAAACCCGCATTGAAGTCAGTTATTCCACCATTGCGCCGCAACCGCCCCGTCAACTCCGTGAGGAAATTACTATCCGCCGTTGTAGGCTGAAAGCTCGGCAAACGTCCCTCTGGACTGAGGAATTTCTCAAGGTTCGCATTCATATCATATTTATAAATAAAACATACCTGCCGGCCTATTTCCGGCCCGCTAGCGGAACCGCCGGATTGGCCCACCCGCCACAAAAAAAGGCGGGATCCCATTCCGGAACCCCGCCCCATCAAACAAGCGCTACCTAATTAAATCACCACTGGATCTTATCGATATTGTCGAACTCGACCGTACCATGTTCAGTAGTAATCGTGCCGTGTTTGCCGGACACATCAATCTGACCATGATCATGTCCATCAACAATCTTCTGACCGTCGATTTCCAGCGTCCAACTGCCGGACATCACCGCAGAAGGCCCATGCCCAATATCAATTTCAATAACATCCGTCCAGTTACCACCCTTGCCACCATCCACCTGTGTATAGCCGGATACTTCACCAAACACAAACAGATCGTTTCCGGCATCACCGTACAGCATGTCATGCCCAGCAGAACCGTGGAAGACATCATCTCCTGCACCACCGTGAATGACGTTGTCACCGGCATTACCGTGAAGCTGGTCATCCTTGACAGTACCTTGCGAAACAGCAGATCCATCATCATCGGCAGAACCGCCAAACGTTGATTTTTCGCTGGTATCCGCAACACCCTTCGCATTCGAGTGGTGATCATCTTTCGGCGATACATCCGCAGTTTTATGATCATCACCCTTCGAATGGGTATCCTCAGTCTTGTGGTCATCACCCTTCGGCGTCGTATCCGCAGCTTTGTGATCATCAGCCTTCGAATGTGTATCCCCAGTCTTGTGGTCATCACCCTTCGGCGTCGTATCCGCAGCTTTATGATCGTCAGCCTTCGAATGGGTATCCACAGTCTTGTGGTCATCACCCTTCGGCGACGTATCCGCAGCTTTATGATCATCAGCCTTCGAATGTGTATCCCCAGTCTTGTGGTCATCAACCTTCGGCGTCGAATCAACAGGCTTGTGATCGCCAGTCTTCTCATTACCGATCACGGCGCTGTCGATACCCGATGCACCACCCTTCCCAGTCTGATTACCCATTGGGCTGGTTTTGCCGTCGTCTTTACCAACAATCGGCCCCTGATCATGGGAGGGCTTATCGTTGCCCGATGCACCGGTGTGACCATCCCACGGCGAACCTCCTACTGGCTTATCATTTCCGGGATTGGCACCGGATTTATCGTGACCATCCAAATCGTGGTCACTATCGGCATCCGCATCGCTATCGGCATCTGCGTCACTGTCAGCATCTGCGTCGCTATCGGCATCTG
>CAYVIN010000080.1:0-18262 GCA_964451375.1 uncultured Sulfuricella sp. | reverse complement strand
CCCAACCTCCCCCTTGAAGGGGGAGGAGTTTGCTGCGCCAACTTGTGTGCATACGGTAGCCCGCCTGCGGGCGAGGGGCTTGTAAACCGCCGTTTGGCGTGGCCCTGAGTACTTAGTCAGTCAAACTGAAACGAAGGGTTGGCAACGAAGCGAAAATGTAGGATGGGTGATACCCAAAGGGCACAAGAGCGATAGCGCACCCATCAAATTGAAACACATCATTATTCTGGTCGATGGGTGCGCTGCGCTTCACCCATCCACATTGGCGCTTTATACGTTGACTGACCACTGGAAGTTACTTTGAAAGTCTGAACCGCCGGGATTCTGCTACGCGATAACGCCAGGTCAACTTGCCCGCAAGAAAGGAACCGCCCGATGAACGTACCCGTCATTGCCGAAAAAGCCACGATCCTGGTGGTTGACGACAAACCCTACAACCTCGCCTTGATGAGCGGCCTCTTCAAGGAAGACTACCAGGTGAAAATTGCCACCTGTGGCGAGAAGGCGCTGAAAATCGCGCGCTCGGACTCCCCCCCCGATCTGATCCTGCTCGACATCATGATGCCGGTCATGGATGGTTACGAAGTCTGCCGGCAACTCAAGCTCGATCCCAAAACGCGAGATATTCCGGTGATTTTCCTCACCGCCAAAACCGCCGATGAGGATGAAGAAAGAGGGCTGGTGCTCGGCGCGATTGATTACATCAGCAAGCCAATCAGTCTGCCCATCGTCATGGCGCGGGTGAAAGCCCACCTGACGCTGAAAGCCGCCAGCGACCTGCTGCGCGCGCAGAACGACTGGAACACCGCCGAACAGTTGGCCTACACGTTAAAACGGGTTTCCGGCCATGTCGGCGTCAGCGGGCTGCTGGAACTGGCGGAAAAAATTGAGATAGCGATCAAGGCAAGGGCTGACGGCCAGACGGTTGACCTCGAAAACCTCATCGGACAACTGAACAGGAAACTGCCCGACGAGTTGGATCAAACCGCCCCCCGATTCGACCCGGAAAAACTCCGGGCGGCCTGCGCCCAACTGGAATTCCTGCTGATCGAAAACGACGCCGGCGCTATCGATGTGCTGGACGCCAATGCGGAATTATTCGATGCGGCGTTTCCCAAACAGTTTCACGAAATCGACAACAGCATCCGCTCCTTCGACTTCGGTAAAGCGCTAATTGGGCTACGGGCCACGACACAGGGGTTGTGAAATGAGCACCCATACGACAAAGCTTACCAAGGCCCAACGCAAGGAAGTATTTTCCGGAGAGCCGGTTCCTGTCGAGTGGATGCCCTTCGGCACTTGGCACGAAGGCGCGGACTACATTTGCCTGGTATTGAAAAACAACGTGGCGCCCGGCGCATTCAAGTTCGTTTCCGCAGGAAAGGATCTGGTCAGGGCTGTTCCGGTCGTTCCCATCGAACCCAGCGAGCGCAACGATGTGTTCAAGGCGCGTTCCGAGGATAACGGCGAGGTCAATCCCGATCTCGCGCCCCCGATAGGCGGGATAGCACGGGATTTACCCGTAAAACAAAACAGCAAGACAGCCCCTCTCGATCAGGAAAAGCTCAGCGCAGTCTGTGACAAATTGATGTCCCTGCTGGCCTATGCCGATGCCGAAGCAGTGGACATATGGGAGGCCCATTCAGGACTGCTGTCGGCAGCCTTCCCGATGAATTATCACAAAATCGACGTTGCCATCCATTCGTTCGATTTTGACACGGCCCTCGCCGCGTTAAGTTCAGCCATCCAACGACCATCCTGAAAGCCCTCCCATGAACGGACTCAATATCACCGAAAAAGCCACGATCCTGGTGGTTGACGACACGCCGGACAACCTCTCCATGATGAGCAACCTGCTCAAGGAGGATTATCACGTCAAAGTCGCCAACGGCGGCGAGAAAGCCTTGCAGGTCGCGATGTCGGACTCTCCCCCCGATCTGATTCTGCTCGACATCATGATGCCGGGCATGGATGGCTTCGAGGTGTGTCGGCGGCTCAAGCGCGATCCCCAGACGCAGAATATCCCGGTCATTTTCCTCACTGCCAAATCCGAGGTCGCGGACGAGCAGAAAGGACTGGAACTCGGTGCGGTGGATTACATCACCAAACCCATCAGTCCCCCCATCGTGATGGCCCGCGTCAAAAATCATCTGGCGCTGACGATGATGGCGGACTTCCTGCGCGACCAAAACGAATTTCTAGAACTCGAAGTCGCCCGACGCACTCGTGAAGTGGTGGCGATCCAGGATGTGACCATCCTCGCCATGGCTTCGCTGGCCGAAACCCGCGACTCCGACACCGGCAACCACATCCGCCGCACCCAGTTCTACGTCAAGGTACTGGCCGAAAAATTGCGCGCCCATCCGCGTTTCGCCCATTTCATGACTGACGCCAATATCGACATGTTATTCAAGTCAGCGCCGCTTCACGACATTGGCAAAGTGGGCATCCCTGACCGCATCCTGTTGAAGCCGGGGCGTTTTGAACCGCATGAGTTCGAGATCATGAAAACCCATACCACGCTCGGGCTCAACGCCATCGAACCTGCCGAAAAGGCGCTCGGCACCAACGTCGATTTTCTCTCCTTCGCCAAAACCATCGCCCTCTCCCACCAGGAAAAATGGGATGGCAGCGGCTACCCGCAGGGACTGGCCGGCGACGCCATCCCGATTCCGGCGCGCTTGATGGCGGTGGCGGATGTCTATGACGCCCTCATCAGCAGGCGTGTCTACAAGGATGGCATGTCGCACGAAAAGGCGGTGGAAATCATGTTTGAAGGACGCGGCAGCCATTTCGATGCCGACATGTTCGATGCCTTTGTCGAGATTCAGGAAGAATTCCGCGCCATCGCCCAGCGCTTTGTCGATTCGGATATCGACATGGAGAAAAAGAAAGACTATCTGGCGCAGGTCGGGGCGATTTAATAGAGACGGAAATGATCACCAAACAGACCATATTTCTGGTAGTTGACGACTTCGAGCCGATGCGCAAAGTCACTTCCAGTCAGTTGCGTTCCATGGGGGCGCGCACCATCGTGACGGCCAATGACGGGGCCGAAGCGCTGCGCATGTTGAAAACCCAGCGGATCGACATCGTGCTTTCCGATTGGAACATGCCGGTAATGACCGGACTCGAACTCCTCAAGGCGATGCGCGCCGACGAAAAGCTGGCGAATCTGCCGTTCGTGATGATCACTGCCGAAGCCGAACGCCACCATGTCGAAGAAGCGGTCGCGAGCGGCGTCAGCGATCTGTTGGTCAAGCCCTATACCGCAGACCGTCTTGCCACCCGCGTCGAGAAAGCCCTGACGGCGCGACCGCGCGCCGTCACGCCACTTCACGCGACAAGCGTAGCGAGGAAAGCCGCGCCTGCCGCCACCCTTCCGCCGGAACCCGCCGACGCCGCAGCAGAACCGGAACGACCGACCATCCTCGTCGTTGATGATGCGCCGGATAATTTGCAATTACTCTCGCAACTGTTCAAGGATGAATATCGGGTGCGTATCGCCCAGAGCGGCGAAAAAGCCCTGGCGATTTGTCAATCAAACACCCCGCCCGACCTGGTTTTGCTCGACATCATGATGCCCGCGATGGACGGCTTCGAAGTGGCCAAACGGATGCGCGAGCATCCCACTTCAGAAGGCATCCCGGTGATTTTCGTTACGGCCATGACCGGCGAAGATGCGCGTATCAAGGGCTTGGGACTGGGAGCCGTGGATTTCGTCACCAAACCCATCGACCCCGACGTACTCAAACCGCGAGTACGCAATTTCATGCGCTACGTCGGATTGAACAAACAATTGCAGGCCGACTACGACGGCATGTTGGAGTTGGCGCGGCTACGCGAAGATGTCGATCACATCATGCGGCATGACATGAAAGGGCCGCTCGCCGGGCTGATCGGACTGGTACAGGCGATGGCCGACGGTGACTCGACCAACCGTAAACAGGCCGAACAATTGCGCACCATCGAGGAAACCGCGTTACAGGTGCTCAACATGATCAATCTGTCGTCGGAACTGTTCAAGATCGAAAGCGGCGTCTTCCAGCTCGACGCCCAACCGGTCATGATCGGCGATATCCTGCGCCGCGTCGTCGAGATTTCCCGCACGACTTTTGCCGAAAAACATCTCGCCATCAGCGTGGACGCCGATGTCGCCGCCGACAAAGAAATTCCCCAAGTACTAGGCGACGCGATGTTCTGTTATTCCCTGTTCCAGAACCTGATCAAAAACGCCTGCGAGGCGGCCCCGGAAAAAAGCGAAGTGGATGTCACGCTGATCGATGAAACACCATTGCGCATCATCATCCAGAATCAGGGCGCGGTCCCGGCGGCAATTCGCGCCAATTTTTTCGACAAATACGTTACCCACGGCAAACAGGGCGGAACCGGCCTCGGCACCTATTCGGCAAAACTGCTGACTGAGGCGCAAAACGGCGCTATCTCGCTGGAGGTTGCCGACCCGGAGAACCGCACCACGATTAGCGTGACACTGCCCCGCTACGCCGCCCGCATTCCATTTCGACACTAGACACCCATGGAGTACCACATTCCCATCATCTTAAGAAAAGCCCTTTCACCACTCATCGCGTTGTTATTTTTCAGCTACGCGCCTCTCGTGCCTGGCGAATCCAGCCAACGTCACACTTCCCAAACAACCGTCGAAAAAACCGCTGCTTTACCTGACGAAGGCATCCGCTTTTCCTGCAAGAACAGTCAATTGGCAGACATCGAGTCACAGATGGTGGGCTATTTGTCGTCGCTGGGCATCCCCGATGATTGGGTGATGAAAAAAGCGGATCGAGCTCGGGGACGCTTGATTTATACCCTGAACACGCCTACGGAAAACGCCGACACCCTCAATCTTGGTTTGGGCGGCCTGGAAGACGACATCGTCAGCCTGCCTGCCAAAAAAGGCATCGAGAAAAAGATTCGCACCGTTTCCAGGAAGGAGATTTTGCTGACCCTGCTCCAGCACGGACGCCTGACTGAATTCGCGGGCAGCGCTTGCGACATCAACGCCCTGAAGGATCATGTCGGTATCCGCCAAAACATCGTGGCCTGGGCGGAAAACCTGAACTGGGTCTGGCCTGACGGGAACACCGCAAAGTGGAACGGGAAATATTGGGTACGCGGTACGCCCAGGGCGGGAGTCCCGTTACATGTGGCGCTCAACGACGTATTCTTCAACCAGCAGCGCTACGCCATTGGTTGTTATACAGCCACCAAGCTGGTGATCATCCAGGGCGTTCTGGACTATTACCGGCGCATCAAGAAAGACCCGGCGCAACTGAAATTGCTGGAAAAACGCCTTTCCCTGGATAAACAGCCGCTGGTGGACATCGAACCGGGAAAGATGTGGGACTTCGAAAAAAACTTTGACCCCCAGGAGCGCAACCGTCCCGGAAAACTCCTGAAAATCATCCACAGCGTCCCCGCCAAAAATCATATCCCCGGCGACTGGGTTTATTTCATCAATACCGATCCGGTGAGCCGCGAAAAAACCGGCTATGAAGGCTCCAACCCGATTTATCTGGGACGCAACAAGTTCGCCGATTACTTCAACGACAACGATCATGCCTATACCTACCAGCAGAAAGTCGATGAAGTCTACCAATGGCGAAACGGCGTATTCAGCCGGTCACGCGACATTGCCAAAATTCAGCCGTTAACTCCTCAGGACATTGACCGTCTGGGCGCGCCACCGAGCACCGGCGGCGTCCTCCACGACATCCGCGTGATTCCCTACTATTTCGGGTATGAAGCGCTACCGGTATTGGTTTCTTCGCCTTAGCCCCCATTTCAGAAAGCAGGACTCCCATGAATACTGGCGTAAAAAGACTCGAATCCATTTTGTCGGCGCTCGCCGTGATTGCCCCGATGAAACTGCTGGCCGGTCTCAACATCGAAGAGTACCTGGCAGGTCTTGACCACAAATTGGCATGGGCCGCCGGAGAGCGGCACTTGCTGGGCAGACTGTTGCATCAAGACGCGCGCCCGCCAAACGGAAAGGTGGAAAATATGTATCCCGAACGACGCGGAGTCGGCTCTGTTCAGGAGGACATCAGCACAACTGCTTTTACCCAGCGCAAAGAAGACGCCGGTCTGGCGCGTCAGCGACGCCAAAGCGGCGCGACGCCGGGCGACTTCTCGCTGGGCAACATCCTGGTTTCGTCGGGTCACACCACACGCGCCCAGGTCGATGAGGCATTAAGCCGCCAGGCAACCAGCGGACGGCGTCTTGGCGAGGAATTGATCCACGCCGGACATGCCGTCATAAGCGAAGTTGAAGCGGGATTACGCCTGCAACGCCACCTCATCACCTACGCGTTGGTCGTCGTCGCCGGACTCACCCCCCTCGCAACAGCCACTGCACATGCCGGACAGAAAAGCGCCACCCTGCTGGTATCGGCCACGGTCATCGCCAATGCTCGGGTACGCACTGACTATCAGGCAACCCAACTCAGCATCTCCGCAAACGACGTTGCGCGCGGTTATGTCGAAATCTCCGCAGCATCGCGTTTTTCGGTTGTCACCAACAGTCGTTCCGGCTATCTCCTGGAATTTTATCCGGTCGGTAACCTTTTTGAATCGGTGCAGGTGAACGGTCTGGGCAGCGTCGTCCAACTCGGCGCCGACGGCGGCGCCATCGTGCAGCGCGGGCCGCTGCCACCCAATCGGATTCACGAATTGAGCTTTCGTTTCAGTCTTTCCCCCGACGCCCGACCAGGAAATTACCCCTGGCCGTTGCTGCTCTCGGTAAGGCCGCTCAGCTGAAGCCAATCCGGATACTTCATAAACTCCATGATCATTTTTGATCATTTGGAGACCGGCCCCCATTCCTTTTCTTGGCAATGAAATAGGGATCGAGCGACTCCGATAAGATTTCTTCGTAAATGCCGCCGTCGTTGCCACAAATGGCCTCCGCAGTAGTTCCCCCCGTTAATCCATTGATTCGACGAAATCCTAAGAATTTCTGTGTACGGGAACGAACAGACGTTGCACCTCACTTCCTGATATTTATCCGGGTTGGTGCTGTCATTCCTCACCAAAACCAACCGCTGTAACAGATTCGATACCGTCCGCACCAGTTATCCAAGATTGAACGGTGTGATTGAACAGGCAACCGGTGCAACCTCAATGCAACTCCAATTGGTTGGAACTTGGCCTGTGGTGGCTATGCCTGCTTTAGATTGAATCCTGACTATTGACGATGGCATACCCGGGGTCAGGTCAACTCCGAAAGCTGCCGAATTTCTATGGCAAAGGCAAAACGAATATTGATTTACAAACCACCCCGAGGGATGGCTCTTTGGGAAGACCCACCGGGCTAGCGGTGGGCTTGGGATTTGGATCTATTGGATAGTCGTTACTGGCAACCTGCTTGAGTCAGCCAAGTTGATACAGCGCCGAGATCGGTTACTGTATTACCTGTGGCGGGCCCCATAAAGTACAGATGGTTGTCGCTGCTCTTGGTGGCCAGATAAGATTTGGTTCCGCTGTAATAGCGGTAATAGTAGTCGCTCAGGGTTGCTGAGGCGCCGGCAGGTGAGAGCAAGCTGGAGTAATGTTGCTCGGCCCAGTTGAAGAGGCAGTCGCTACTCGAGACAGCTGTCGTCGCCACGCTGCCTTTTCGGATGACATAGTTGCCCATGTCCGCGACATACAAGTTGCCGCTGGGATCCATGGCAACGTCTTTGGGGTTTTTGAACTTTGCCAATGTACCCACATCATCCGCATAGCCGAATTTTCCCCCGGCAATGGTGGTGACATCTCCGTTAGGGGTGACCTTGCGAATCTGTTGATTGTCGGTATCCGCGACATACACGTTGCCGGTGCTATCTACTGCAAGACCAGAAGGGAATTGGAATTTTGCGGAGCTGCCATTGCCATCGGTATTTCCCGGCGAGCCGGAACCGGCAAGCGTCGTCACCACTCCTGCAGGCGTGATCTTTCGAATCGCATGGTTATTGCGGTCGATCGCGTAGACATTGCCCGCCGAATCGACGGCGACTTCACCCACGATATTGAATCGTGCGGCGGTGCCTGTGCCGTTAGTAAAACCGTTGCTGCGGGCGGTTCCAGCCAGCGTGGTGACGACGCCGGCGGCGGTGATCTTGCGTACCGTGCACCCTATGAAATCACCCACGAAAACGTTGCCACTGGCATCTACCGCAATGCCATAAGGCAAATCAAACTTGGCAGCAGAGCCAGTACCATCACTGGTGCCGGTAACACCGGCGGTACCGGCTAACGTAGTCACCGCACCTGAAGGTGAAATTTTCCTGATGACCGCATTTAATGAGTCAGCCACATAAACTGTGCCGTCGCCTGACGCCGCGATGCCACGCGGCCCATAGAAAAGTGCAGCAGTCCCTTGACCATCGGTGCTTCCGTAACTGCCCGCCTTGCCTGCGAGTGTCGTTACTGTGCCGTCGGCGCTTATCTTGCGGATGATGTGTGCACTGGGATCACTGACGTACACAAAGGCGCCATCCGTGGCCACCGCATAGGGTTCTTCAAATTGGGCGCTTGTGCCCTTCCCATCTGCGCTGCTGCTACGACCGGCAAGGCCGGCGAACGTTTCCACCAATCCGGCTGAGTTTATTTTTCGTATCGTGTTGTTTGTAGTGTCCGCGACATAAAGGTTGTTTGCACTATCGAGGGTAATGCCGGAGGGGCCGTTAAAGAGAGCTTCGGCGGTACCGTCTGTACTTCCTGACTTTGCTTTTGTGCCTGCCAGTTTGGTAGCGACGCCCGTCGGGGTCAGCTTGTATATGGCATGACCACCGTAGTCCGCCACGTAGACGTTGCCGGTCGCGTCGACTGCCACGCCGCGAGGTTCGCTGAATGTCGTGCTTTTCTCGCCACCGGCGAATGTGCTGACAAGACCGGTCTTTGTGATCTTTCGAATCGCTTTTGCGCCAGCATCGGCGACGTAAATATTCTCATCGTTATCGACAGCGATGCCATTGATCAAACTGAAGCGGGCCGCCGTGCCTTGGCCATCGGTGGTACCGGGTGTGTTGACAGTGCCGGCCAGTGTAGAGACGATACCGTCAGAGGTGATCTTGCGGACAACATTGTTTTCGTAATCGGCGACATAGATGTTGCCAGTGGACGTATGCACGGCGATCCCGCGCGGCTCGTCAAACTTCGAGGTCGCTGCCGCACCATCGGCGTGCCCCCGTCCGTTTCCGCCGGCAAATAAGGACACGGCGCCCGATTTGGTTATCTTGCGAATCGCGCCGTTGTTGGTATCTGCAACGTAAATCGTGCCTGAGGAATCAACTGCAAGATTGTAGGGCTCGTGATACTTTGCCGGTTTATCTGTTGGACCGCCGTTCGTGCCCGCGACCCCCGAAAACGTTGTGACGACCTTGGCCGTAGTTATTTTTCGAATCGTGTTGTTGTTGCTATCGGCAACATACAGGGTGCCTTCGCTATCAATGGCGATACCACGGGGCGCCCAGAACTGCGCATCCGATCCTGTGCCATCGGCACTCTTTACCGGTGCGGTTGTATTGCCGGCCAGTGTTGTGAAGGTGAACGGCGTATCCGCAGCATTCGCGCTGCCAAAGCACAGTGCAGCAACGGTGACCGTGCTCCACAGAAAAGTATTGAGGTAACGCATGTCAGTCTCCAGTCCGATTTCACGCTGGCACCTTAAAACGTTTACTGGTGAATTGCAACTTTAGTGCGTTCGGCAAATACCGAGCTTAAGCTCGGCTAGGCAAATCAAAAATAAACGGTCGCGACGAGGTTGTCGCCATACACGCCAACGCCCACGTCCTGCCCGGCGGGAATCCGGCCAAATATGTCCAGATTGGTCGTACCGTTCGGTGAGGCGGTGGCGGTACTGCTGCCGCCCGTGCCATCACCCCACACTGCGGTTCGCGCGGCGTTGATGTAAAGATTGTAATTCAGTGAATTTGCGCCGCTTTTCATCACTCGCGAAGCGTAGGTGTTGCTTTGCCCGGTGCTCAGGCTGACCACAAAAGACGGGCTGCCGCCGCCCTGGCAGCGGATGGTGAGGCTGCCGACGCCGCTTTTGTTGGAAAAGGCGGCAAAGACGTTGTAAACGCCGAAGCTGACCGAGGTCACCGAAGTAAATGAGCAGGATGGCGCAGCGAACAGGGTTTGCGGCGCAACCACTATGGTTGCCGCCAGACACGCACCGAGTATCGCGTGACACCTGGCAACGGTTCTTTTCGGGTTCGTCATGGTTTCACTCCGATACAAATGAAAGTTCCCAAATCCGGCAGGGGATCGGCGCTTGCCGAGAACGCCACCGTGAATTCACAACTTTGACCGCCCCAGGTGGCGCGCAGCCGGGTGGTTGGGCCGAGGCCCGCAACGTAGACTTCCCCATCGTATCCGACGGTATACACCTCATCCCTGCCGTTTTCCTGCACTGACGCCCCGACCGGCACGGATCGGCCATCTTCAAGATGGAGTGTGAAAGTTGCGCCGCGCGAATGTTTGATCGGGAATTTCAATTCGATCCCGCTCCGGTAATAGGGAACCGCGTCGAGCTTGAGCGAGCCGATTTCGGCATCCAGCGGTACATCGCGATGGTCTATCGAAATGACGTTGATGTCATAGGCGCGCAATCTCGGAATCAGGGCATTACCGGCGGCGTCGGTGCGTCCTGCCGGCTGATTGTCGGCGAGGATACGGACACCGGGATAATCGGGAATACGCGCGACGGCAAAACTCTGGTCGATACGGCGGCTCAGAAAAAGGTCGCCGTCGAGCAGCGCCACGCCGCCCGAGATATCCAGGCGCGTGGCGCTGGCCCCCTGGTTATGGGCAACTTCCACCACCACCCTGCCGATATTGTTTTGCAGCGCGTAAGACCCTTCCTTGCTGCCGTCGCCACGCGCCAACAGCCGATATCCATAACCTTCGCCGGCAGGCGTGTTGCGTTGCACGGTGGTGGTGAAATCGTTGCCGTTGCCGGCGTTTTCGCCGCGCCGGAATTGCGAACTGACGCTCACGCTGGTCGCGTTGTCGAGCGGAAAACTCAACAGGGCGAATATCGTGGTAGTGGCATCCCCTGCCAGATTGCGCACTGCGGAGATGCTGAGCGAGCCGAGCTTCCCCAGCGACGTGCTGTAACTCAAGGTGGCGAAACGGGTGTCGTCCTGGTCGCGGCTGCGCTGCATCACGTAGGCGATGCCGACCGAGCCGCCACTGCGCGCCGCATAGCTGAGATTGACGCTGCTTAACTGGAGAGGCGGCAACTGCGGCGGTGCGAGACCAACCTGGGCAAAGCCGGGGGTCGTCCATTGGGTGCGCGCCCCCAGGCTCCAGGGCCGCGCTTGCCGGTCAACGCCGGCAATCGCCAGTCCGCCGTGAGCAGCACGATTGTGGCTGGCGGCAAGATAGGTGCTGAACGTGCCGATGCTGGGCAACAAATAGTCTCCCCCCGCCCCTACCGTTGCCTGTCCACGCATGGCTTCGCCGTGGACTTCTCCGGTAAAGCGCTCGCTGATGCCGCGCCGGTAGGTCGTTGTCGCGAGCCAATCGGCGTAATCGTTGCTGTTGATGCCGAAGTTCTCGCGCATAAAACCGAATTCGTGGGAAAAACTCGCCAGACCTTCGCGCAGCAGCGCCTGGCTGGCGTAAAAAGGACGGGTAATGAGTTGTTCGCGCCCCAACAAATCCCGCACCACCAGTTGCACTTCGCCGGAGCCGGTGACGACCGGAAGATTGCTGATCGAAAATGGCCCCGGTGGCACATTCTGGCGTGACGCCAGGGCATTGTTGACGAACACCTCGACGGTGGACGGCAAGGCCGCCTGCCCTACGGCGCTTTGCGGCGGGAATGTGACGAAGCCCGGCTGGGTGCCGAAATTGGTGGCGTACTGGATTCCGCCGAAGCGCACCGAGCGGCCCCAGGCGCCGGCAACATTGATCGCGTCGCCCAGACGCAGGCTTTGCCGCTGTGCCGGGAAATCCCGCGTCCAGGTGGTGTCGAGGCGCGTCATGTGCGGATTGCTGCCGAGATTTTCGGCAAGCAGGTTGCTTATGCCGACGCCGAAACGATTGAAATAGCCGACTTCAAATTGTCCTGAACGCTGCGTCGAATCCTGGGAATGCGCGGCAAACAGTTCGTAGTTGAGGAAACCGCCGGGGGTATGCCGGGCCGGCAATGGAATCTGGCCGGATTCGGTCGTCCAGACCGTTTCGGCAAAGGCTTCAGGACGTATCTCGACCATCAGGGTAAGCGTCTGCGGATCATAGCCATGCACCGCGTCGGTGATCGCGCTCAGCGGATAATAATTTTCGCCGCGATACGCCACGGCAAAGCGCCCATCCGGCGGGCGGATGCGCCAGCGCAGCAGGTCGCGGTGCGCCAGATACAGCGCCCCGCCTTGGCCTTCCAGCACTAACACCGTTTCGTTCAATTCCTGCCGGTTGATATCAATCTGCAACAAGCGCTCCTGAAATTGAGTTTCAGGAGCAATCCCCGGTATCGAGGGCTGGACGGAAAATTCCGTTCCATTCCCGGAGGCTGAGACCGGGCAGGCAAAAAGTCCTGCCCAGATCAGGGTTAGCGCAACCCATTCATGGCTTGCCAAGCTCAAGTTCTGTATCAAGGTCGCCGGCATCGGTGAAGGCCTGGAGCCGCACCCGTCCAGCGGAGAGGGTTCCCTGGTTTCCGGTCGTCAGCAGCCATTCGCGGCTCTGGCCCGCAAGGACGTAGCTCGAACCGGATACGCCGGCCAGCGGTTGAGGATTGCCGGGAACGGACACCGAAAAATCGGAAACCTGAACGTGCGCCGCGCCCTGGTTTTGCAATACCACTTTCAATTTGTCATCACTCGTGCGGCTGATGATCCACACCAGTTTCGGCGCGGCATCGCCCTTTTGCGACTGGACAAATACCGGCAAACCAATCCGCAAGGCAACCTGTAACCCCATGAATCCATGGGCCGGCGGCGGGGGCAGCTCCTGAAGATTGATACGATAGGCCAGCTCGCCGGCAGGATCAGCCTGCCGCCGCAAGGCCGCGCGGACAACCTGCTCGCTCCGTGCGGGAATCGTCACGATAGGCGGCGAAACCAGCAACTCCCTGGTCGGCGTATAAACATCCTTGCCTTCGTGCTGCGACCAGGTGACGGCCTGAATCTGAATCGAGGTCGGTTGATCGGTGTCGTTTTTCAGCTTGATCGCCGCAGTCGGCTGTTCCGCCGAGAGTTCCACCCGAACCGGGTCGATTTCCCAACTCGCCGCCCCGGCAATCGCCGGCATCAGCAGCGCAAGCGCGCCCAATACGACATAATCGCGCATCCGCAATTGGCGGAGGGATGTGGTTTGACGCCATTTTGAATTGTTCAAGGTATCACCTCTTTTTAAAAGTTGATCGTTGCGCTGAGGGTGTCGGTATACAAATCCGCAGAGACATCCTGCCCACCGGGTATGGTTCCGCACACGTTGTAAACCCGTGCGGTCTTGTTCGGCGCGGTGGTCAGCGTCAGCAGGCCCGCCCCGATATTGGTCCAGGCCGTCGTGCCGGGAAAGGTACAAGCCGTGCTCGGCACATTGGTGGGGGGCTGAAACAGGTTGTATAGCAATAGCGCAGCACTGGTACTCCCGAGCATCTGGCGTTGCGCGCCGGCAACGTGAGCGCCATTATCCATGCCGATGGTCAGGCCGGTCGCACCCTTGGAACAGGCGACGCTGATCTGTCCGGTGGCATTCAACGCTGCTGTCGCATTGACGCCGATGGGATCGTATGCAACGAAGGCAAGGGCCGAGGTGGTGCTGATTGAGCATCCCTGCGTAACCGACGCGGATACGGCGATGCTGGTGCTGGAAGTGGCCGCCAAAACGAGGCCGGGGCCGACCAACAGCGCCGCTGCCACCGCGAGACGCAAAACTGATTTCTTTAACATAGTGTGACTCCTTTCAAAACCGCTTCCCGGCGTTCCGAATCGCAGAACACCGGGAAGCTTGATCGTGCGTAATTCGACTGTTTGCCGGGTTTACGGCGCCGGTTTGGTCACCGTGGCGCTTTGCAGCGCCACCAGCGATTGGGCGAGCGCCCTGCCGTTCATCGTCGCGCCGGTCTGCAAGGTGATTCCGGTTTGCGACAGGATGTTGCCCTCGAAATGTGAGGTGGTGCCGATGGTCGCCTGCCCGGCAACCTGCCAGAAGATGTTCTTGGCCAGCGCCCCGCCGCTGAGGATGATGCGCTTGGCGGCGCTCATGATCAGGTCGCCCGACATCTGGAAAATCCACACATCATTGGCGCTTCCCGAGATCGTGACATCGGTGGTGATCATCACCGAACTTCCCCATTTGTAGAGACCGGGCGCCAAAGTCAGGCCGCCGATGGTTCCCGCGCCGAGGTTTAGAAAGTCCGGGGTCGGACGTCCTGCGGCGTCGGTGTAGGCGGTCTGCATATCAAGAACCGCGACGGTCAGATTGGAGGGGGTCGGGACGGCGTAATTGGCGGCATAAATCCGGCTTCCGCCGACGACTTGCGGCGAGGTCGAAAAGACATTGCTCGCGTCGGCGCTCAGCGAAAAACCGGTCAGGTAAGTCGCAGCAACCGGACTTACGCCAATGTCTCCGGTGATGATGGAGGTCGGAACGGTGGAGATACCGGTCTTCGCGAGAATCGCAAAATTGCCCGCTGTCCCGAGCAGGACGGGGTGCAGGCGGGAAGTGCTTCCGGCGGTCGTCCAGCTCCATACGTAGTCGCTGGCCAGGGCATTGCCGGCCAAATCCTTGACCCCGTTGCTGCCGCCTTTGATGGTGGCATGGTAACCCGCTCCGCCAACCAGCGGTTTGGACGGTGTAAATACCATGATTCCGCCTGAATAACTGACCGTGCCGGTTACCGGCGTTGCGCCCTGCATCAACGTAACAGTCGCAGTGGTAAGGGTTGCCGGATTCATTGCCTTGTCAAACACCGCGCCGACGGTGGCGTCAATAGCCACTCCGGTCGATACGTTGGCAATCGCCGTGCCGCTGACCAGGGGGGCAATAGTGTCCACCGTTACCGGCGCTGCGGCGGTTGTCCAGGTCCACACGTGGTCGGCGGCCAGGGAATTACCGGCCAGATCCTGCGCACCATTGCTTCCACCCTTGACGGTGGCGGTGTAGCGGGTAGCGGCAAGCAACGAATGGGTCGGCGTAAATACCACGCGGCCATTGGAGTAGCTTAACGTTCCGGGGATCAGGGTGGTTCCCTGCTGGAGGATGACCGTTGCGGAGGTCAGGCTCGCGGGGTTCATCGCTTCGCTGAATACCGCGCCTATCGGGGTATCGACAGCCACGCCGGTTGCCCCGTTGGTGATGGCGGTACGCCCCACGGTGGGTGCGCTCGTATCAGCAATTACCGGAGGGGTGCTGGTTGTCCAGCTCCACACATGGTCGCTGAGCAGCGCATTACCGGCCAGATCCTTGACGCCGTTAACGCCGCCTTTGATCGCGGCGGTATAACGGACGCCGGGAGACAGTGCGCTGGATGGTGCAAATACCACCCGCCCGCCGGAGTAATGCACCACCCCGGTTATCGGTGTATTGCCTTGCTGGAGGGTCACCGTGGCCGTGTTGATGGTGGCAGGGTTCATCGTCTCGCTGAAGGTGGCCCCGATTGCGGTGTTGAGTGCGACATCGGTCGCCTCGTTGGCGATCACGGTGTCACTGACCGTGGGGGCGGTAGTGTCCGCCATCACGGTATATACCGCGTTGTATTTGCCGTTGCTCAGCATGTCCTTTTCGTTCAGGCCATATCCGACATACAGCCGCCCGCCAATCAAGCTGGAAAGGTCGGCGTCCCGGACAACTTCGATAGTCCGGTTGGCCAGCGGCGCTGCCGCGTAAACCGGATAAACCCCACCATTAAAACGCGCCCAGCCGTTGCCGTTATGGAAGTACCAATCGTTGAGGAAGTTGTAGCCAAGGTAGACATTGCCGTTGTTTCCCGCATCGCCATCCGCGACATTCAGATTAGCGGTCAAGGTCAGGTTGTTGGTGGCGCCGCTGGTAAAAGCCGCATAACCGGGCGTCTGAGCCGCCACTGCCGTAGCGCCATAAACCATCCCGAACAACAACGGCAAGGCCATCAGCCAGGACTGCCTAGTCAAATTACTCCAATAATTTTTCATGTCGATCTCCTAATTGCGATGGCTCCGCGCCACCGCAATGCCGCCCCAAAATCAGCCGGCGGCATTGCGGTGAAGACAGGGCAAAGTGTTTTGTCTCAACCTTTTCAAAGTATCTCTGGCGCATCACGGCGTCTGTCCGCCAGCGCACATTGGCGGCGAACGGCAGGCGAAAAAAAGCCCCCAACGAGTGGGGGCTGAGTCGGCGTTTTGGAAACGCCGAATTGATTTTCGGACTATCCAGTCGAGCCTTATGGAGCGGGCTTGACCACCGTGTTGTGATCGAGAGCGACATCGGTCTGGGCCAGCAGCCTGCCGTTTATCGTCGCGCCGGTGACCAGCTGGATATTGGTTTGCGCCAATATCGTCCCTTCAAAATGTGCTCCGGCCAGCAGTGTCACGGTACCGGCAACCTGCCAGAAGATATTTTTGGCTTGCGCCCCGCCGCTCAGGAGTACCTTTTTGTTGGCGGCGATGTCCAACGTTCCCGCTATCTGGAAAATCCAGACATCATTCGGGCCGCCGGAGAGAGTGACATCGGTTGGTATAGTCACGCCCGCTCCGTTGAAGGTATAGACGCCGGGGACAAGGGTTTGCCCGCCGATATTACCAGCCCCGACATTCAGGAATGCGCCCGTTCCCGCCGCACGTCCGGCGGCGTTGGTGTACGCCGTGCCCATGTCACCCACTGCCGTATCCACATAGGTTTTGTCAGCCGCGAGACCGTTATAACAAACCGGATCGGTGGTAAAGGCCGCATCAACACCATAAATTTTCGATCCCGACGACATTTCGGTACAGATGACGTGGATGGAAGCCGCCGTGATGGGGCTCGCACCAACATCCCCGGTAATCGCGGAAGCCGGAACGTCAGTAATGGCGGCCTTGGTGAGAATGGCGAAGTTGGCGGCGGTGGCCAGCGGGACAACAGCCACCGGGGTTGCACCGGTCGTCCACGCCCACACAAAATCGGTTGTCATGACGTTACCGGCCAAGTCCCTGACTCCGCTCGCGCCACCCTTGATTGTGGCGGTATGGCTGAGATTCGGGGCAAGATTGGCAAGCGGCGTAAACACTGCGTTCACCCCGGAGTAACTCACGGTTCCGGCTACCGCCGTTCCCGATACGGTTTCCTTCAAGGTGAAATTCACATTGGTCATCCGTAGCGGATCCATACCTTCGCTGAACGTTGCGCCAACCGTAGTATCAATCGGCACATTGGTTGCCCCGTTAACCTGGGCGGTTATGCCAACCGAAGGCGGGCTGGTATCCAGCGGCGGGAAAAAGTCGATGCCGGGAACAACCGTCCAACTCCACACGTAATTGCTGGCCAGCGGGTTGCCGGCCAAGTCTTTTGCGCCGGTGGTAATCGTGCCGACATAAGTGGAACCGACCGAGAGATTACCCTTGGGCGTAAATAGCGCCGTCACCCCTGAATAACTCACTTCACCTGGGACAGCCGTATCCCCGCCTTGTTTAAAGGTAAAGGTAGTGTTGTTGATGGTTAAGGGATCCATGCCTTCATTGAAGGTGGCGCCAATTTTGGTATTTGCCGCCACACCGGTAGCGCCATTGGCATTGATGGTGCTAATGACTTTGGGTGCCGTTGTGTCAGGGGCTGCCGCCGTTTTCCAACTGATCACGAAATCCTTTGCCAGCGGATTACCGGACAAATCCCTCGCGCCGGTCGTCACGGTGACGGTGTAAGTGGTATTGGAGTCCAGATTAACGGTCGGCGAAAAAACCGCGCTTACGCCGGTATAAGCCACTGTACCAGGTACAACCGTCGTCCCTTTTTTGAGAATGAAGGTGGCGGTATTGATCGTTAGCGGATCCATCTCCTCGCTGAACGTTGCGCCGATCTTGGTGTTGATGGCGACGTTGGTCGCGCCGTTGAGATGGATGGTGTTGGTTACTGTGGGCGCGGTGGTGTCCCCGACGACGTAGATGACACGGTATTTCCCGTTTGCCAACATGTCGTTTTCCGTCAGCCCGTATCCCAGATACAACTTGCCGCCGACCAGATTGGACAGGTTTTCGTTGCGCACCACGTCAATGGTTTGGCTGGCAAGCGGCGCATTCAGATAAACCTAGAAACCGCAGTTGAAGAGATGAAATCTTTCGCGAAGTCAGGCAGA